>JBGAGQ010000070.1:0-31561 GCA_044226625.1 Thermoanaerobaculia bacterium | reverse complement strand
AGGTCTGGTACCGAACCGGCCGCCTCGAGGAGGCGGAGCGGGAGCTTTTCGAGGTTCTCGACCTCCCTCGCGGCCTGTTGGGCGAGGACCATCCGGCATCGCTCACCGCGCTCAACGACCTCGCCTCGGTGAAGTTCGACCGGGGCGATGCGGCGGAGGCGCTCGCGCTCTTCGACCGAACGGTCGCCCTGCGCGCCAAGGTGCTCGGCGCCGACCATCCGTACGTCGCGACCGCGCTCCTGAACCTCGCGACCGTGGCGCGCCAGACCGGCGATCTGGCGCGCGCGCGAAACGCCGCCGAGCGGGGGCTCACGATCGTCCGCAAGGCGTTCGGCGACGAGCACGCGCGCTCCGCCGAGGCGCTGTCGCTGCTTGCGAAGGTGGAGCTGTCCGCGGGGCGACTGCCGCTGGCCGAAGAGCTCGGTCGGCGCGCGCTCGCCATCCAGCGGCGCGTGCTCGGCCCCCGCGACGTCGAGGTCGCCCGGACCCTCTTACAACTTGCCGCGGTCGTGACCGAGCGGGGCGCCACCCGCGAAGCCGAGCGGTTTCTGCGCGAGGCGCTCGCGATCCAGGAGGAGACGCTGGGAGCTGCCGACCCGGCCCTTTCCTTCACCCTCCTGCCGCTCGGCTGGCTGCTCGCGGAGGAAAGACGTTACGCCGAGGCGGAGACCCTGCTGCGCCGCGCGCTCGCGATCCGGCAGGCGGCGCTTCCCGCCGGCCATCGCCGGATCGACGAGGCGCGCGAGGCGCTCGCCGGAGTGCTCAGTGCTGCGGCGGACCGCAGTCCCAATCGTTGATCCGTACCCCCTCTTCGGTCGAGCGCCAGCCACCAGGCGGCAGGTGGGACAGCAATCGATCGGTCGTGGCGAGGAGCGGACGATCGTCCGCCAGGTCGGTTCGGACGACCAGCGCGTAATACCCGGATCGCGTTCCTTTCGGATCGGCCGGCCAGAGCAGCAGGGTGCCGAGCGAGCCGCCGCCCGCCGAAAGCAGTTGGCCGTTCGGACCGATCTCTTCCCGCGCCTCGAGCAGGGGAAGGGAATCGTTCCAGCTCGGCCGGTCCGCCACCAGGAAGACGCGGGCCGATTTCGGCGCGAGCGGTCCACGGAAAGTGAGATAGAGATCTTCGTCCGGCGAGATCTGGTTGCGCGGGCATCCCGCGGCGTCGCTCAAATAGGCCTGATATCCGAGCGTGGGCTCGAGCACGAACGATCGCTCCGCCACCACGAGCGCGCCGTCTTCGCCGATGAGGTCGACCGACCACCGCGAGCCGCCGAGCGCCTGCTCCGCCATCTCGTGGGTGAGGAACTCGTAACGCGAGAGCCCGGGCTTTTTCGTGCAGTCGCACCCGACCACGCCGGTGTGGAGCCAGAGCACTGCGAGGGGGAGGTTTCCGTTCGCGTCGGCGCGCCCTTCGAGCCGCGTGACGACCTCCCCCTGGGGATTCCGGAGGAGCAGGTCCGCCGCGGCGCCCGGACGAAGCCCGGTGGCTCCCACCCGCAGCGAATCGCCGATGGCCAGGGTGCCGTCGCCGCCGGTCTGGCTTCCGGCCGGAAACGCGAGCTCCGCCGCCTGCGCCCCTCCGAGGCTCGCGATTAGGCAAAGCGCCGCGAGTGTCCAGGTTCGCCAGGTTCGAGCCCGCCCGTTTCGCGAGGCCTTGGCACGACCGTTCATCGTCCGTTTCATCTCAGCTCCTCCCGCCGCTTCGACGCGGCGACACCGACCTTGAAAAGCCTCTGCGTAAACCCGCTTCCGACTCCCTCAAACCGTCTTGTGCGGCGCGTCCGACCGTTCTAAAGGTGGTACGAGCGAGAGGCATGAGGGACAACTTGAGGGACAACCGGCGCCCCCTCCGCAATGAGGAGAAAGCCGAGCCGCGCGGTCCGCCACTCCGGGAGGGCCTCCGCGGCGGAGGCCTTCCTTGAAGGAGGTCGCGATGAAATTCCTGCCGAAGTCGCTCGTTCTCGCGTTGTTGCTCTCTCCCCTCGCCGCCCGCGCCGACCAGTGGTGCAACGGCGAGAACGAGCACATCTGGACGTACGCCTGGGGTCAGACGCCGTACGTCTTCCAGTGCGACGACGTCGACACCCCCACGGTGACCCAGGCCAGTGAATACGCGGCGCAGAAGTGCCAGACCAGCTGGGACAACTTCGCCTCGAACTACGCCTTCTCCGGCCCGGTTTCGATCATCTACACCGCCCCCGCGACCGGCATGCCGGGCTTCTCGCGCTGGAAGTACCGCTGCCGCGCCTGCGTGCACGGGCACCTACCACTCGTCATGGCGAGACCCGCTCGACTCGGCCCGGCCGAGGCGGGCAACGTGGCGACCGGCCACGTTTCGGGCGACGTCGTCTCGATCAACTTGCACGGCCGAGACGGAGACCACCCCTATTACCTCGTCGACATCGTCACCAAGTCGGGGCAGGAGCAGGTCGAAGTCGACGCCAACACGGGCGAGGCGCAGGTGATCAAGCTCGACGACGCGGGGGGTGTTTGCCGGGAGTAGGCATCCAGCCACGGACTGGCTCCCGGCGTCGCCCTTCGATGAGGCGGCGCTCGGGCTGATCGCTTTCCCCGCCCGCCGCAGCCGCCGAAGCCCCTCGGGTTTCGCGGCTGCAGCGGGCTATGTCATCGGGGCATGACAATAAAAGTTACGGATTTACAATCATGCTGTGATGGGAGTACCTTCGATTCGACCCACGGTTGCGGAGCGACAGACCGCTCCCGCATGTCCCAAGAAGGAGGTCCCCGTGAAGCTACGCCCGTCCGGCCTTTTTCTGTTCGCGGTCCTCGTTTCAGCGTTGAGTCTGGTTTCCGCGCCCGCTGCCGCGGCCCCTCCGGGCTGCGTCTGCGGAGGTTGGGAGCAGACCCCCCAAGATTGGGCCTACGGCTCCAGCTGCTCCGAGGCCGAATCGAACCTCTGGGCGCAGGCCTCCGCCTACATCGTCTGCGAAGACATCCCTTCGACCTGCGGCCGTCAGAACGTTCTGACCGCCGGCTGCCACTGGGATGGCTACACCGGACAGTTCCAGGTGGATGGCTACGTCAAGTTCCGCTGTTGGTGGTGCGAGTAGCCACGCTGGCCCCCTGCTCGTCTTCGGGTGGGCAGGGGGTGTAGGCGCTGCGGGTCCGGGGGGCTTGAAGGTGGGCTAGTCTCCTGGATCCCGATGATCGCGAGACCTTCCCGTCGCCCCTGGATGGTGGCGCTCTTCCTCGCGGCGACCGTCGCGGCGATCGAGCTCGCTTCGAGCGCCGGCCTGGCTTTCCTCGAGCGGCGCGGGATCTCCTACCAGCCTCTAATCGCCGATCGGTTGAGTGAGAAGCATCGCGAGCTGCTCGAAGACTTGCTGGCCGGCCGGCCTTCGCTTTTTCAGCACGACGCGATGCTCGGCTGGACGCTGCGCCCCGGCTTCCGCTCGGAGCTTGCCACCGTCGGTCTCGACGGACGGCGCCGCGATCCCGAGCGTCCGGAACCGAGGGCATCCGCGGTGCGGCTGGCCGCCTTCGGAGATTCCTTCACCTTCGGCGGTGACGTCGCCGACCGCCACGCCTATCCGGAGGTGTTGGCGCGGATGGAACCGTGGCTCGCGATCGAGAATTTCGGCGTTCCCGGATACGGCCTCGACCAGGCGTTCCTGCGCTATCAACGAGACGGCCGGCGGACCCCTCCGCAGATCGTCGTGATCGGTTTCTTGGCGGAGAACATCTTTCGCAACGTCAGCGTCTTCCGGCCGTTCTACAACGCGCAGAGTCAGCTGCCGCTCGCGAAGCCGCGTTACCTGCCGGGCAGGCCTCGGCCCACCCTGATCGAAAATCCGCTGCCGCGATTGGAGGACTACCGCCGGCTATTGGCGCATCCCGCCGAAACACTCGAACGGCTGGGGCGGCACGACCACTTCTACCAGCGGCGGCTTCGCGGAGGAGAGCTCGATGCGAGCGCCACGGTTCGTCTCTTGAAGCTGGCGAAAGAGCGGTTCGTGCCGGACTCGGAGATCGTGAGCGACGGGCACTACAACCCCGACGGTGAAGCGTTTCGCGTCACGACCGACCTGTTCACGGCGTTCTACGAGATGGTGCTGCGCGACGGAGGGCAGCCCGTCATCCTGATCTTTCCCGAACGTGGCGATCTGGAGCGCTGGCGTAGCGCCCACACCCGACGCGATGCGCCGCTCTTCGACTTCCTTGCCGCCAAAGGGTACCGGGTGGTCGATGCGATGACGGTCCTCGAGGGTGTCGGCGGCGAGCGCTCGGTCGACGAGCTCATCCCGGGGCATTTCAGCCCCCTGGCGAACGAGTTGGTGGCCAAGTCCCTGCTCGGGCAGTTGCGCGGCTTCGGGCTGCTTCGGTGAGCGGACGCAACGCCCGCATTCCCGCAACCGACCTAGACGTTATGATCCGGTCGGCAGCCCCTCGGAATGACGGAGAATTCACTCGATCCGATTGATGCCCATCCGCCGCGCGAGATCGCCCGGCGGGTCGAACGGCTCGGGGTCGCCAAAGCGCACACTTCCGCCGTTTCGCTGTTCGTGCTTGCGCTGCTTGCCGGTGCGTTCATCTCGCTCGGCGCGCTTTTCTTCATCGTGGTGGTGACGAAGTCCGGCTTCGGCTTCGGCGTGACCCGCCTGCTGGGGGGGATGAGCTTCAGCCTCGGGTTGATTCTGGTCGTCGTGGCCGGAGCCGAGCTGTTCACCGGCAACAACCTGCTCGCGATGGCTTGGGCGAGCCGGCTGATCAGTACGCGGCAGGTCCTGCGCAATTGGATCCTCGTCTATTTCGGAAATGTTCTCGGTTGCCTGGGAACCGTCCTGTTCGTCCTCTGGGCCGACGTTGGCCGGCTCGGAGAGGGCGCGGTCGGCGAAACGGCGCTCCAGATCGCCACGACGAAGGCCGGGCTTTCGTTCGGGGTGGTTTTCGCCCGAGGCGTCTTGTGCAACTCGCTCGTCTGCCTCGCCGTCTGGCTTGCGATGGGCGGTCGCAGCGTCGCGGACAAGATTCTGGCGATCCTCCCTCCCATCACCGCGTTCGTGACCCTCGGCTTCGAGCACTCAATCGCCAACTGGTTCTTTCTTCCCTTCGGTCTGGCGCTGGACACGGAAGGTGCCGTCACTTCTGTCGGAGCCGCCAGAAACCTCGTCGCGGCGACCGCCGGAAACCTCATCGGGGGCACTTTGCTGGTCGCGGGAGTCTACTGGGTCGCCTATCTGCGAGGGGAGAAAAAGGGCGGCAGGACCGGCGAGATCGGAGACGGGCGTACCCCGGGCGCGTGATCGGGCAGCGCCGAATCGGCCCGCTCGGCGCTCTCGCGCGGGGTCGAAGAGAAGGTGGATCTCCGGTGCTTGGCATCCCGCGTGCGGCGTCGCGGGGGCGGCCCCCTGTGATTTTCCTCGGCAGGGAGCGAATCATAGGGTCGTAGACGAGGCCGCCTCGCTCCGAAGGCCCGAGCGGGAAGGCGGACACCTCGTGGGGAGCCAATCCGATGTCCCGACCCGAAGCGCAAGAGCGGTTCGAAGCCCTGCTCTCGCAGCACAAGAAAATCCTCTGGAAGGTGGCGAACGCCTACTGTAAGAGCGTCGCCGACCGGCCGGATCTGGTGCAGGAGATCGCGGTGCAGCTCTGGCGGTCGTTTCCCCGCTACGACGAGCGCCTGCGATTTTCGACCTGGACGTACCGGATCGCCCTGAACGTCGCGATCTCGTTTCACCGGAGTGAAGCACGGCGCGCCCGGCATACGGTGCCGGCCGAGGAGTCGCTGCTCGAAATCGCGGCCGATCCACCCGCATCGGTCGATCCCGACCTCGAAACGCTGCACCGCTTCATCGCCGAGCTCGAGCCGCTCGACCGCGCGCTCGTTCTCCTTTATCTCGACGGCAACCCGTACGACACCATCGCCCAAGTCTTAGGCATCTCGGAAACCAACGTGGGAACCAAGATCGGCCGGATCAAGCAGCGGCTCCGGCGTCAGGCCGCGGCTTCGGCCGACAAGGAAAGGATCTGAAGATGGAACTCGACGACCTCAAGAAGAGCTGGCAGGTGGAAGACCGGGCTCTGGATTCCAATCTCCGCTGGCGGCCGCTCGGACGGTATGCGGCGACCCTCCGTCGAAGCGACTCCACGGCGAGGCGCCTGTTGCGCGGCCTCGCGATCGAGGTGGTCGTGAGCGCGGTCGCGACCGTGCTGCTCGGCTCGTTTCTCGCGAGCCACGTGGGGGAGCCCCGCTTCTTCCTGCCGGCGTTGCTGCTCGATCTCGCGGCGATCTTCCAGCTCGCGATCGGCGTCCGTCACCTGGTCGCCGCCCGACGCCGCGACGACGCCGAGCCAGTGGTCGCCGCGCAGAAGCGGCTGGAAGCGTTGCGGGTCGAGCGGCTGCGCGCGACGAAATGGACCCTGATCCTCGCGCCGCTCCTCTGGACGCCGCTCCTGATCGTCGGCCTCGAAGGCCTCTGGGGCGTCGACGCCTGGGCTGTCTTTCCGCCGCTCTATCTCGCCGCCAACGCGCTGTTCGGTCTCGCGGCCATCCCGGCCGGTCTCTACCTCGCGCGAAGGCTCGAATCTCGGTTGGACCGCTCGCCGTTCCTGCGGAGCCTGGCGCGCGACCTCGCCGGACGAAACCTCGCCGCCGCGATTGAATCGCTCGCCGCCCTCACCGAGTTCGAGCGGGACGCGGCCGTGGCGGGTTGAGGCGACGTGCGAAAGGGCGCCCGGACGACTCGGCCGTCCGGGTGCTTCCATTCTCTAGATCCGCTGCCAACGACAGGAGAACGGCCGATAGGGACCAACGCCACTAAGGCAGGCCAAGGAAACCGATCTCGGCCTCATCGAGGGCCGGCCCGGAAAATTCGGTACGTACGGTGCTGCTTCGGTTCCCATCGGGCTCGAGGAGAAGGTCCAGATCGACTGCTTGGCCACGTTCGAGTGGACGAAGTGAGAAGCGGCTGCCGTTCGAGAAGACGCTGGCTCGAGCGAACCCCTCCTCGAGATTTCGGATTCGGATCAATCCCAACCGCGACGTCAGCCTTGACCAGATCACCTCGGCGCGTCCGGCCTCTCCGAGCAATACGCGTTGGAGGCGAGGCTCGAAAACGTTGCATTCGCCCCGCAGGTTACAAGCTTCGATGGTCGCCGAGGAGGGGAGTCGGTCGTCCGAGCGCTCGACGATCACCTCGACGGGTTCCCGCGTACCCGGCGCGAACGATGAAACGGTCTCGACCATGTTCGAAGCGCCGATCATGCGGATTTCCGCGAGTCCATCATCCGGGTCTTGAATGCGGACGCCGATCGAGGATCGCGCCTCTAGATGCATTTCGTTCAGCTTTCCCACCGGTCCGGCCAGCGCCGGGTCGACGAGACGAGGTGGAGGGGTGATGTGGGTGTGCACACCGCTGAGGGCGCCTGTCGAAGTCCCTTGGTCGGTCCCGAAGTTTCCGCTGGCGAGAAGATCGCTCATGACGGTCTGAAAACTTGCGCCCGCGGCCAACTTACCGGTGAACACGAGCTCCACCTGTTGCCCAGCGCCGATCGGTTGCGGGGTCGCAGCCGAGGAGAATCCCGCCCACTGGCCGCCGGCGACACCGGCAAACCCCGTCGATGTGTTGCCGTTGGTGGAGAACGAGAAGAGGCTTTGCTGGGTGTCCATGGTGCGCACCGAGAGCCCCGTCGTCTGACCGATCGAAGGAATATTCTTCATCCCGCAGGCACATACGGCACCGGTCGCCTGGAAGGTCGTGTACGGACGGACCATGATCGTCACGTCGTTGCCACGGACCAGAACCCACGCCCGAGGGGGGTCCTCCGGGCGAGATGGCTTGGTACAAGCATGAGCGGCTTCAAGGCCACCGAGACTTCCAAGAAGGGGAATGAGAAACATCGGCTTCTGCAGGAGTTTCCACGAGGAGCACTTGGAATGAGACTTTGGAGTTTCATTGAGCGTCTCCCTGTTGAGTGGATCGGCGGCGAGTGTGCCGGCCGAACCGGTCGGGACCTGCCGTCTTCACACTGTAGGGAGAGGTAATTAATTGCGCGCCGTTAATTTGGGTAGCAACAAAAGTTTTAATAACGAGCGGTGCCTAGGTTCGTCGTTGTCCGGGGCGTGACTCGCCTTCCACACCTTGGAACGGATGGCGAAATGCCGCGTCCCGACAGAAGGCGCATTGAAGGTGGGGTACGAGCAAGAGGAGCCGCCGTGCGCGGGCGGGGCTCAAGGGGACCTGCGACAGCAACGCCCGCCGGAAACATCCCGGCGGGCGGTCTCTAAGATCGCCTACGAGTCAGCAGAGGTTGGTGCCGCAAGTCAGAACACAGGTTCCACAGGTTTGGTAGCCGCTCCAGGGGCATTGACGCGGCGTCGTATAGGCGCCGACCGCCGGTTCGAGCTCGAGGGTTTCGAGCGCCTTCAGGGTCTCGCGGTGAAGCTTCAGAACGCCGATCTTTCTCTTCATCGGTTCTCCTTTCGCGGAACGCCGCCGAGTTCACCTCAGCGGTGAAAAGGCGGCAGGGAAGGACCTCGATTAAGAGTAGTGCAAATCAATTTGTATAACGAGACCGATTTCAATGGTTAGATGATCTACCGGGGGCCGGAATCTCGCGCATCTAGAACCTCGGCGGGCGGCTCCGCTCCCTACTCACCCCAGAACAGCTTGCGCGCGCCGCCGATCCCCGTCTTCTGGAACTTCTGATACGCCTGAGCCGCGGCCTCTCGTACCGCGGCCACGGAGCTCCCTGCCGCCCAGGCGCGGACGGCCGCGTCGAGGGTGTACGCCTCGGGAGCCATCAGGCCGGTGGTGAGCAGGAGCGGATGCGAGCCGCCGGTGCGCAGCCGATCGAGGAAATAGGGCTTGCTCGCGCAGGCCAACACGAGGCTGCTCCCGGCCTTTCGCTCGGAAAGGGCCGGCGTCGGCGGCAGGGAGAAATCCATCAGCCCGTCATGTCCGACGTAAGCGACCAGATGGGCCGCGCCGCCCGCGGCGAGCCGCACCGTTTCCGTGCCCTTTCGGAACGAAACCTGCTCGGGCGAGCCGCCGCTCGCCATTTTCAAGAACCTCTCGGTCGCGGCCCGGATGGCCGCGCCGTCCCAGGCGTCGGCGATGAGGTAAGTAGGCGCCGGCTTTCCGTTGCGGGAAATCATGCCGAAGAAAACTGCTCGATCGAGGACGCTGCCGTAGCCGGGGATTGATGCCTGCCTCCGCGACCATCGGGCCTGACGCGCGAGATAGGAACGCACGCCGAACGTGGCGCCCCAATAGAGATTCGACGCGGGATCCTGGCCGTTACCCAGATGCTTCGGCACGGGAACGATTCCCTGGTGCAGGTTGTCGCAGAGCGCAACGATCACATGAACGACGATCGGCCGTCCCTCGGCAAGATCGCGGGTCATCCGTCTCTGACTGTCGGCTCCGCTCGCGCCTCCGGCGGCGGATGGTGCGAAGAGTGTGAACGTCGCGACGACGCAGGCCCAAAGCCCATGGGGCGCCCCGATTCGTGCCATTGGGTCTCCTCGTCGAGGGGATTTAGCTCCGTCCTCTCCGTCTAGATTCTACGGACGGACGGTACCGGCCTGGGGTTTAGGCCGAGATGCGAGATCGGTCGCCCTCGTCCCACTACCTCAAGCGAACGGCATGTCACGGCGCTGCAATGGCGCGGCGCTCGCGAGAAAGGAACAAATATGAATGGCGTGCGGCGGGTAGGTCTTTCGGTGGTCGTCTCGATCGTCTCTTTTATTTTCGTCGCCGGCACCGCCAGGGCCGGCCAGAACATCTGCGCCAACCTCAGCCTGACCGGGTTCAACAACAGCAGCATCGTGGCCGGCTACCGCGTCACCGACGTGGGCGCTTCGTTTCATTCCTGCAATACCGGCAGCAAATCGAGCTGCTCCGCTTGCGCGGGCGCCACGTTTCCGCCGAAGAACGTAGGCAACTACCTCTGTCTTCCAGCCAATCTTCTCTACTCGATCTCTTCTTCCTGCCAGAGCCTGCTCGCCTCGGGAGAGGCGAACTGCAAAGCGAACAATACCGACGGTTCCGTTTGCTCCGGCCAGTCCGCCGTCATGCCTGCCTGCAACTGGCGGACGAACGACAACGACAATCCGGCGACCTGGACCTGGTCGCTCAGCCTGAACGGCTCGACTGTAGTCGTGAACTGCTCGAATTCTAATTACCAGGGCTACGAGCAGTAGGACCGACCGCCGGAACGGGCGTCCGTTCCGTTCGCAGAGCCTCGCCGCCTTCCGAAGAGGTCGGGCAGCTCCCGCCATGCGTTCCCGCGGGAGCTGCCCTCGAGGATTTCTAGCAGAGACAGGTGATGTAGTTGGTGTTGCCGCAGGTGGCGCAGTTGGTGATGCAGGCGGTCCGGTCGATGGTGTTGCAGGCGATGCAGTTCGTCTCTTCCGCGGTCTTCGCGCCGACGGCGTGGCCGAGATCCATACGAGTCAGAGATTCCCTGTTCAGCTGCAACTTCTTCGCTCGCTTGTTCATGGGGCCTCCTGAGTGCCGCGGACGCGAAATCCGCGACGGTTAAGACGAATAAGCATAGTTTAAAATCGGAATCTTGGTGCCTCCGGGAGCGATGCGGCGGCTCGATGGGAGCACCGATCGAACCTCGGAGGCGACTTTTTCGGCGGCGGTTTATGCTTTCCGGGTTCCGCCATGACATCGGATCCCGCCGACGATGCCGTGACGCCTTGCGCGTGGAGAGGTCTCTTGCCGCGCGGGGTGGCACTCGCCTTGCTCGCCGCCCTGTGCGCGCTGCCCTGGTCGGCGGCCGCGCCCCTTCGGAGCCAGGAGCTTTCGCTCCGGTCGGGCGAGCGCGCCTGCCGCGAGGTTGCAGCGGGCGGTTCGATCTCGGTCGGGATCGATGCGTCGTCGACGGGTCCCCTTCGGCTGGTGGTCGAACAGCGTGGGATCGACGTCGAGATCGAGATCGGCGCTCGACCCGGTTCCACACCAACCGAAGCTCACCGGCTCGACAGCCCTCAGGATCGCCAGGGAGAGGAATCGGCTCTCCTCGGCGACGCCGGGCAACCGGTCGCCCTCCGCGCGCGCGAGAGAGGCGCACCGGCCGGGGAGGTCTGCCTCTCCTTGGACGTTTCCGCCGCGGACCTCGTGCCGGCCTGGAAGGCGCTCGATCGGGCGAGCGAGCTCTACGCGCTGGGCGACCGCGCCTCCTGGCGCGAGGCCCTCGCCGTCTATTCCGAGGCGCTCGCGGGATTTCGCGCCGCGGGAGAGGCACGAGGCGAAGCGCGCGCTCTCTACGCGCTCGCGGTCGTGGCGCGATTGACGGACTCGCCGAAGGACGGGCTCTCCTGGGGGACCGAAGCGCGCGCTCCGGTCGCGGCGCTAGACGGTCGGCTTGCAGCAGCTCTCGCCAACGAGATCGGTCTCGATCATCAGTTGCTAGGGGAAAACGAGGCGGCGCGCGCCTCGTTCGAAGAGGCGGCCGAGCTCGCCGACCGAGCCTCGGATCCTTTCGTCAAAGCGGTCGCGGCGAGCAACCTCTGCCGCATGGATGCGGTCGCGGGGAACCTGTCCGCGGCGCGTTCGTGTTACGTCCTCGCGCGCGCGGCTCTCGCTCGAGCCCAAGCCCCTGCGCTCGAGGCGTCGGCGGCGATCTCCGCCGGCCGGGTCGAAGACCTCCTCGGCGAACCGGAGGCCGCTCTCTCGCTCTACCGGCAGACGCTCATCCTGGAGGACAAGGTGGGGGACGAGGTCGGGCGCGCGCGAACGCTCAACAATCTCGGCCTGCTCGAGCAGGAGCTGGGGCGGTTCGGTGAGGCGATCGCCGCCTATGCCGAGGCGTCGGCGAAGTTCTCGGCGCTCGGCGATCGTCGCTGGCAGGCGCGGGTGAAGAACAACCTCGGTCTCGCCTACCGGCGGATGGGGCGGCAGGAGGAGGCCGAGGTGCAGTGGCAGGCCGCTTTACCTCTCTGGCGGGAAGCGGGAGACGCCGGGGGAGAGGCCACGACCTCGCTCAATCTGGCGCTGGCCGCGCTCGACCAGGGGCGGCCGGACGCCGCTCGGCCGCGGATCGAGAACGCGCTCGCGAAGTTTCGCGCCGTGAGCGACCCGCGCGGCGAGGGCATGGCGCTCGCGGCGCGAGCGAAAGCGGAGGCCGCACGCGGCGAGACGGAGAACGCGCGTACCACGTTCGGCGAAGCGCTCGCGCGCCTCGAGGCGGTCGGCGACCTCGCGCAGCTCGGGGATGCCGAACGGGCGCTCGGCGAGCTCGAGCTGGCGGCCCATCGGCTCGCGGAAGCGCGGCCGCCGTTCGAGCGAGCGCTCGCCCTGGCTCGCACGTTGGAGCAGCCGCGTCGCGAGGCCGAGGCGCTCGCTGCGCTCGGCCGGCTGGCCCGTGCCGAAGGGCGCCTCGAGGCCGCGGTGGGACTGTTCGACGAATCGCTCCGGATGCTCGAGAGCGAGCGGGCGCATCTACCCGGAGCCGAGGCGCAGACCAGCTTCTCGACACTCGCCGCGAGCGCGTCCGGGGCGGCGATCGAGACCGCGCTCGCGCTCGATCGCATCCACCCCGGCGCCGGCTGGAGCCTCCGGGCGCTCGCCCGGGTCGAGCGCTCGCGCGGCCGGGCGTTGGTCGAGCGGCTCTCCCAGGAAGGGATCGACCCCGCGGCGGCGATCGACCCGTCGAGCGCCGCGCGTCGCGCCGATCTATCACGGCGTCTGGCGGCGAAGGCGGAACGGGCGGCGACGAGCACGAACCCGGCGTTGCGCGACCAGCTGCGGCGGGAGGCGGCCGAAATCGCGATCGAGCTCGATCTGGTCGAGGCGGAAGCGCGCGCCCAAACGCCGGTCGCGCGCGACTGGATCGACCCTCCGGAACTCGATCCTCAGACGTTCGCCGCGGCGCTCGATCCGGACACGGTGGTCCTCGTCTTCCGACTCGGAGCCGAGCAGAGCCGGGTCTGGAGCCTCTCTCGCGGCGAGGCGGGTGGAAAGGTCGAGAGCCACGACCTCGGCCCACGCGCGGAGATCGAGCGGGCGGCGCTCGACCTGTTCCGATCGCTTCGCCGTTTCGATCCCGCCGAGCGGGTGGCGGAGGCCGAGGGGCTCGGCGCGCTCGGGCGCCGCCTGCTCGGGCCGGTCGCTCCCGAGCTCAGACGGCGCCGGGTCGTGATCGAGACCGACTGCGCGCTGGCCTACCTCCCTTGGGCGGCTCTCCCGGTTCCGGGGAGCGACCGTTCTTTGGTCGACGACCACCAGATCTCCTTCGTGCCCTCCCTCTCCGTACTCGCCGCGGTGCGCGACCGGGCGGTGCGGCGCGCCCCCGCGCGCGGTCTGATCGCGGCGTTCGCCGATCCGGTCTTCGCCGCGAGCGACCCGCGCCTTCAAGGATCCGCGGCGCGGGCCGCGGCCGGAGCTCGAAGGGACGAGCCGTTCGAGCGCCTGCCGGCGAGCGCCGTCGAGGTCGAGCGCATCCTCGCGCTCGCCCCGCCCGAGAGCGCGGGCGAGCCGCGCTCGGTGCTCGTGGGCTTCGACGCCGCGCGCTCGGCGCTCGAGCCGGCGGCCGGGGCGGCCGGGCTCGCCGATTTCCGCACGCTCCACTTCGCGACCCACGGCGTGATCGACGCCGCCTCGCCCTCCCTGTCCGGGCTCGCGCTCTCGCGCTTCACCCCGGCGGGCGAATCGGTCGAGGGGTTCCTCCACCTGGGCGACGTCTATCGCTTGAACCTCGGCGCCGATCTGGTCGTCCTGTCGGGTTGCGAGACGGCCCTCGGCGGAGAGGTCCAGGGCGAAGGTCTGGTGGGCCTCGCGCGCGGCTTCCTCTACGCTGGCGCATCGCGGGTGGTCGCGAGCCTCTGGGCGGTCGACGATCGGGCCGCGGCAGCGTTCATGGAGCGGTTCTACCGCGCGCTCTGGATCGACCGCCTGGCGCCGGGAGCGGCGCTCGCCGCGGCCCAGCGCGCGGTCGCCGCCGAACGGCGCACCCGCGATCCCGTGTTCTGGGCCGGGTGGGTGCTCTTGGGGGATGCGGGCTGAGATCCCGTTCCGGTGCGAGAAAACGGGTGCCGGCCCCACTGAACGGGTAAAGAGGGACCGACGATCGAAGGGCAGAGAGCGAACGACAGATCGATCCGCGGAGCTGGAACGCGGGCGAAACCGAGGAGGGGAAAATGGCAGCGACCGTCAAGGATTTCGTGGGCACCTGGATCGTGCGATGGGTCACCGGAGAGAACCCGTGGCTCCAGGAGGGATGGACGATCTCGATCGGCACCGGCGACGAGACGTTGGGCGACACGGCCCCCTTTCTCGATGGGGCTTATCAGATCTGCGTCGGCTTCTCCGTGTTCGACGGCGAGAAGGTCGTGCTCTCTTCGAACGACCAGGACGAATCCCATCAGCCGCTCGTCCTGCTCTTCACCGGCGACACCTTGCGTTGGAGCGGCTGGTACGAAGGCCAAGCGTTGCGGATCTACATCTCGTACTCGTCGACCGAGGACGCCGCGGGGGAGACCACCTATGCTTCACTCTACGGCTCGACGACCTACGGCGACCCGGACCAGGTCTCGGTCTGGGGGGCGGACGGCGTCGGCAACTGACGGGGCGACCCCGAGGGAGGGTGGTAGCATCCCGCCCATCGAAGCCGAGCGAAATGCAAACCCGAGCGGGCACGAAGCGGACGACTTCGGCCCTTTGCTCGCGGCGATCCGCGCGGGCGATCCGCGGGCCGAGGAGCGTCTGTACGCCCGCTTCGGCCGTCCGGTGGCGCTCCTGCTCGACCGCCACGCGCGCAACCGCGACGAACGGGAGGATCTGTTCCAGGAGACCTTCCGCCTGCTGATCGAGAAGCTACGGCGCGGTGAGGTGCGCGAGCCGGACAAGCTTCCCGGATACGTCGGCCAGCTCGCGCGGAACCTCGCGACCGAGCACTACCGGAAGACCGCGCGCCGGAAGACCGATCTCCTCCCGGAGGATCGCCTCGACCGGCCGACCGCGGCTCGCGTCCTCGACGACCTGCTCGCCGCGGAAAACGCGGCCCTCGCCCGCGCGGTGCTCGACGAGCTCACGGTCGCGCGCGATCGGGAGGTGCTGCACCGCTTCTACCTGCGGGACGAAGATCGCGACGTCGTCTGCCGGGACCTCGACCTTTCGAGCGCCCAATTCGACCGCGTCCTCTATCGTGCCCGGCAGCGTTATAAGGAGCTGTACCTCGCCCGGCTCGCGCACGGGGAGCCGGACGCCCTCGGGC
The DNA here is from genome assembly GCA_044226625.1 of Thermoanaerobaculia bacterium. GTDB lineage: Bacteria > Acidobacteriota > Thermoanaerobaculia > Multivoradales > UBA5704 > DASYKS01. The sequence continues at coordinate 16,372 of JBGAGQ010000070.1, read as the reverse complement.
GGGTTCTGCTGTTCTGGCTCGGGCTCTTGCTGGGCCACGTCGCCGGCCTTTCCGCATCGCGGGGAGGAGCGTAATCGCATGGATCACGGGACCGCGGTAGAGCACGGGCTGGTCGCACGCTATCGGAGCGGCCGGCTCGAACCGGACGAGGAGCAGCGCTTTGAAGAGCACTTCTTTGCCTGCGCCGCCTGCCAGGACGAGCTCGAGTTCCAACGCCGGTTGGAGCTGGGTCTCCAGGCGATGGCGGCGGAGGACGCAGGGGCGACAGGATCGAAACCGACGGCCGCATCGGAGCGTGAGGCGACACCTGTCGCCGGGGGCGGAAAGCTCCTCCGCTTCCCCTCCCGGCCGCTCGTCCGCTACGCGCTCGCGGCAGCGCTCTTGATCGCGCCGCTCGCTCTCTTCGCCTGGCTCTGGCAAAGCCGCGCCACGCTCGAACGGGAAGCCTCCGTTTGGCGCGAGAGGGCGCAGCGTGGCGAGGCCGAGCGAAAGGCGCTGGCCGTCCGTTTGGCCCAGAGCGAGCGGCTCGCTCAAGAAGCCCAGAGAGGCCCAAAGGCCCAAGAGAACGCCGAGGGGGTAGTCCGAATGGAAACCCGGATCGCCGAAGCTCTGCCGCCGCGAGCCGCGGAGCCCCTGAGCCGGCCGCTCGGCGAAGCGCCCCTCCTTCTGCTCGCTCATCTCCGCGGCGGCGAGCCGAGCGCGACGGCGAACCGTCTCGACCTGCGCCGGGCCGAAGGCATCGCTCAGATCGCCCTCGACGCGGGCGCGGCCACCGGTTTTTCGAGCTACCGCGCGACGCTCGTCGACGCCAGGGGACAGCAGGTCTACGTCGGCGAAGCCCTGCAACCGAACGCGCTCGAGGTGATCCTCCTCACCTTCCCGCGCGATTTCTTCACGGCCGGGGAGTATCGCCTTCGCCTCGAAGGGCGGCGGGCGGACGGTAGCCTCGAAGAGATCGAGCGGTACCGGTTCGAAGTGGTTCGATAGCCCTCCGGCGCTCCTTCCCAAGGCACCGCCACGGGCGGTGCGAGATTTCTCCCTCTCGTCCCACACACCTCCTGAAAGCCGCTCCAAGCGCTTCGAAACGGCGGAGGCCAGGGGGCCTCCCGCCCGGGAGGTTCCATGTGCCTTTTCCGACGCCTTGTCCGGGAGATCGCGGGTTTCGCTCCGTTCGCCTCCATTGCGGCGGCCGCGATGGTCCCGGCCGTCGCCTTGCTCGCTTCCGGTTGCGGCCCGTCGCCGTCGGCATCCGCGGCGACCACCGCCTCTGCTGAGATCGCGGCTCCCGCGCGCCCCGTCGGCCGTGCGGTGTGCGGCGAATGCCACGCGAAGGAATTGCGCCTCTGGCAGGGATCGCACCACGACCGGGCGATGGAGGAGCCGTCCGAGGCGTCCGTGCTTGGCAATTTCTCCGACGCGAAGCTCGACCACGAGGCGACCGTCTCCAGCTTCGATCGGCGCAACGGGAAGTTCGTGGTTCGAACGGAAGGGGCCGATGGCGCTTCGCACGACCTCCCGGTCGCCTACACGTTCGGCGTCGAGCCGCTACAACAGTACCTGGTCGCAGCGCGCGGGGGGAGGTTTCAAGCGCTCACCGTGGCTTGGGATTCGCGGCCCGCGTCCGAGGGCGGGCGGCGTTGGTTCTCGCTCGATCCCGAGGGCGAACTGGTTACGCCCGGCGACCCGCTCCATTGGACCGGCGCGCGGCTCAACTGGAACACGATGTGCGCCGAGTGCCATTCGACCGATCTCGAGAAGCGCTATCGGCCGGACACCGACACGTTCGAAACCGGATTCGGTGAGATCGACGTCTCGTGCGAGGCCTGCCACGGTCCGGGATCGCGGCACGTCGCTTGGGCGCGCGGGGATCTACGGCCGGTCGAGGGGAAAGGTCTCGTCGTCGCCCTTGCACGCGCCGGCTCGTTCGATCCGACGCTCGACCCCGCGACCGGCACCGCGCGCGGCGGCAGCGATCCTTCCACGCTCCGGCGCGCGACGCAGATCGACGCCTGTGGCCGGTGCCATTCGCGGCGGACGCCGATTACGGAGCGATACGAGTACGGCCGGCCGCTGCTCGCCGGCCACGATCTCGCGCTGTTGGACGAAAACCTTTATCACCCGGACGGGCAGGTCGCCGACGAGGTGTTCGAGGTCGGCTCGTTCCTGGAAAGCAAGATGTACCGCCACGGCGTCGTCTGCTCCGACTGCCACGAGCCACACGCAGGAGCGCTGCGCGCGACGGGCGACGCGCTCTGCACCCGCTGCCACGACGCCGGCCGCTTCGCGCAGACGAGCCATCACCACCACGATCCGGGATCAGAAGGCGCGCGCTGCGTCGAATGCCACATGCCGGCCAAGACTTATATGAAGGTCGACGTCCGGCGCGATCACTCGCTGCGGATTCCGCGCCCCGATCTCTCGACGAAGCTCGGCGTACCCAATCCCTGCGCCGGCTGCCACGAAGCAAAACCCGCTCGTTGGGCCGCCCGCGCGATCGAGAGCTGGACCGGGCGTACCCCTGGCGCGCATTGGGGCGAAGCGATCGCCGCCGGGCGGCGCGGTGCGGCCGATGCACCGGTTCGGCTCGCCCGGGCGATCGACGACCCCGCCGTCCCCGGCATCGCCCGCGCGACCGCGCTCGGTCTGCTTGCGCGCCAGGCGGGCGCGGACCCTTCGGAGATCGAGCGGCGCGTCGCCGTGGCCGTCGGGGAGGCCGATCCGCTGCTCCGGCGGGCGGCGGCGACGGCGGCCGAGGCTCTCGACGGGGAGACGCTCTGGCGCCTCGTCTCGCCTCTCCTCTCCGACGAGGTGACCGGCGTGCGGATCGAGGCGGTCCGCGTGATCGCCCCTCTGGTGCTCGAGCGGACCCGGAGCGGTCTGCTCACGATCGAGGACCGACGGATCTTCGAAGCCGCCGCCGAGGACTTCCGCGCCGCCCACCGCGCCAACGCCGAACGCCCGGAATCGCCTCTCAATCTCGGCTGGCTCGCAGCGCAGCTCGGCGATCTCGAATCCGCCGAGAGGGCATTCCGCCGCGCGGTCCAACTGGATCCCGGGTTCCTCGCCGCGCGCCTCAACCTTGCCGAAATCCTTCGCCGGAAGAGTCGCCCGAGCGGCTTTCCGCTCGACCGCTCGACCGGTGGCCCTAACCCGATGAACGACGCCCCTCGCGGGGAGAGGAGAATCCCATGAACACCCGTCGTGCCGTTTGCCGCCGGCCGATTCGGCCCGCCCTATCAATCGTGTCGCTCGCCGCGTGGTTCGCGGCCGTCGCCGCGCCCGGTTTGGCCCAGGACCCGATCGGCCAGGAAGGGTCGTACCGCCTCGCCGCCGACCAGAACCGCTACCTGGTCAAGGCGTCCGACATGGTCACCCAGGCTCCGAACATGGAGCCGCGTATGGTTCACCCGGAACAGATCCAGGCGACCATCGCGAAGCTGCAATCGAAAGGATTCTGCGCCGCGCCGCTGCTCGGAGTCTGTCCGAGATGCCGGTTGGACGCGGCGAAGGAAAAGAGCTGCAGGCGGCCCAACATCCTCGTCTTCCTGGTGGACGACATGGGCTGGAGCGACTTCCAGCCGTACGGCGGCGGCGTCGCGTTCGGCGCGGCGACTCCCGCGGTGACGAAGCTCGCCCAGGACGGCCTGCTGCTCACCTCGACGTACGCTCAGCCTTCGTGCTCGCCCACCCGCGCCACGATCCACACCGGCCAGCTGCCGGTCCACCATGGCGTGCTCTATCCGCCCATGTACGGCGATCCGGGCGGCATCACGGCGAAATCGGTGCCCTTGCCGCTGCTGCTCAAACGGGCCGGCTACACGACGCAAGGCGTCGGCAAATGGCATGTCGGGGAGAACATCCCGAACCTGCCGCAGAACGTCGGTTACGACGACTACTACGGCTTCCTGTCGGTCTCCGACATGTACACCGAGTGGCGCGACCAGTACTACAACCCCGAAGTCGTGCGCGACAAAGAGCGCACCGACTACATGTACGACAACAAGTTCAGCCACTATCTGATCCATGCGACGACGAGGCCGAACGTTCCCGACGCCTTGAAGGCGAAATTCGACCACGACACGAACACGTCGCTCGGTTGCGAGGCGCTCGCAGAGATTACGATCCCTTGGGAGGCCGCTGCGCTCAACGCCGATCCGAACGCGCCCAAGAATCAGGGCACGTCGAACCACTGCTGGGTGGCGCCGGAGAACGAGAAGAAGCGAATCTCGATTGCCGATCTCGACACCCTGTGGGTGAACTACTCGGTCGATTTCATCGAGAAACAGAAGGACAGCGGCAAGCCCTGGTATCTCTACCATGCGACGCGCGGCTGCCACTTCGACAACTATCCGACCGACGCGAACCGGCGGATCTCCTACGCGCGCAGCATCTACTCCGATTGCACCGTGGAGATGGACCAGATCCTCGGCGAGATCCGCGCCGCGCTCGACCGCACCGGCCAAGCCGACGACACGCTGATCTTCCTCACTTCCGACAACGGACCGGAGAACGAGATTCCGCCGCACGGCCATACGCCGTTCCGCGGGGGCAAAGGCGACACCTGGGAAGGAGGAGTGCGTGTTCCCGGCATCGCGGTCTGGAAGGGGATGATCGAGCCCGGCCGCGTCTCGGACGGCCTGTTCGATCTCGCGGACGTCTACCCGACGGTCCTCGAGCTCGCCGGAATCGATTACGCCCATCCCGATCTCGATCCGGTCCTGCGGACCGAGCCCGAGCTGGTCAAGACGATCGAAGGACGCTATCTCGACGGCATCGAACAGGCCTCGTTCCTGCTCGCGAAGGACGGGGCGTCGAACCGCCGAAGCGTCCAGAATTGGTACCTCACCAATTTCTCCGGCGTGCGGATGGACGAGTTCAAGGCGTACAAGAAGATCACCGAGGACATCGCGACGCGGCAGGGATATCCGGGAGGATTCTCTGGCGTCGACCTGCCGGTGTCCTACATGCTGATGTTCAACATCCAGCAGGATCCCCAGGAGAGCGACAACATCGCGATCCGCCACCTCTGGGCGCAGCATCTGTTCTCGGCCGAGATGCAGCGGATTTTCTGCACGCTCACGAAGTATCCGCCCCACCTGCCGACCCAGCCGATGTCCGAGCTCGATTTCATGAACGAGATCAACGACCTGCTCGACCATCCGGAGAAGTACAAGGCCGCCTGCGGCACGTTGCCGGACAAGAGTTAGCTCCTGGCGCCCGCAGTTCACGGCCTGGCGCTTTGAGATTCCGAGCGAGCGAACGCCTGGGAGGATGGTTTCCCAGGCGTCTCGCTCTCGGTTCGAGCGTGGATGACCTCTATCGGCCGTCGCCGTCGGCGTCGCCCGGCAGCGCGTTCTCAACGCGGTGCCACGCATCCTTCGTAGCCTGTTTGGCCTCGTTCCAGGCGAGCCGTGACTGGCCCTTCGCCTGATCCCAGCCGCGCTCCAGGTTCTGTTCGGATTGATCCCAGGTACTGTTGCCGGCGCGGGAGCGAGACTCCCAGCCGTAACGGTACGCGGGCTCGTACTCCGAGTAGGGACGATCGCGATCGACGTACGGGCGGTCGCGGTAGTTTTCCTGCCAGTAGGCGTTCTCGACCGTCGGGTTGACCGCCTCGCCCGCGGCGTGTCCCACGGCGCCCCCGGCGACCGCGCCGACCACTCCGCCGACGACCGTGCCGACCGGTCCGGCCATCGATCCCACCGCCGCCCCGGCGGCCGCGCCGCCGACGGCGCCCAGACCGGTACCCACCGGATGGGAGCCCGGCTCACCCGTGATCGGATCTCGGTTCGAATCGAAAGTATTTCCAACCGGCTCGTGCTCTTTGCTCATGGCCTGGCTCTTTCGTTAGAAGGACGACGCACCATCGCGGCGTCGCGCCCCGATATTGCAAAGGTGCGGCCATGCCTTCCTCGGGGCGAGACGTCTTGGAGCCTGCAGGATCTTCGATCCGGTCGGCAGATCTTGCGGCTCCATTCATCCGAGCCGCCATCCGAATTGGAGAGGCCGTCGTAGAGGTCCCCTGTAGCTCGAGCCAGTAGCTCGAGCCCGTTGCTCGAATCCGTCCAAGCATTCTTCGACAACCGCGACGCCTTGGAGCGCGCGGAGAGGGGGACCCGTGTCTTTGAACGTTACATTTCCACGCGGCGGCGAGACGTTTCTCGCAGGCCAATCGATCACGGTCGAATGGAACACGACCGATGCGCCAACCACTCAAATCGTGCGGCTATCACTCGATGGTGGTGCGAGCTTCGTGGGCGTATCGGGCGATCTGCCCGGAACCGCGCGCAGTTTCACTTTCAATCTCCCTTCCCCGGCGTCGACGGTGAATCAGGCGATCGTCCGCGTCGCCGCCCGTGACCCGTTCGGCAACCAGCTCGCCCGTGGGGACAGCCCACCGTTCAAGCTCCAAACGGCGTCGCAGCAGACGGTCGTGACGGTGACGGCTCCTCTGGGCGGAACGTTCACGGGCGGACAGACCGTGAACGTCCAGTGGACGACGACCGGTCCGGTGACGGGCCACGCGATCCGCCTGTCGCTCGACAACGGGGCGACGTTCACGAACGTGGGGAACGCCTCGGCCTCCGCTCGGTCGTTTACGGTGACCCTACCGAGCCCCGCCGCGACGGTGCAGGCCGTGCTCCGCGTCGCCGCGCAGGATGCCCAAGGCAACACGCTCGGCTCGGGCAACAGCCTGCCGTTCACGATCCAGGGCGCGCCGCAGCAGACGACCGTGACGGTGACGGCGCCTCTCGGCGGGACGTTCACGGGCGGGCAGACGGTGAACGTCCAGTGGACGACGACCGGCCCGGTGACGGGTCATGCGATTCGCCTTTCGCTCGACAACGGGGCGACGTTTACCAACGTGGGCAACGCCTCGGCGTCCGCGCGCTCGTTTTCGGTGGTCCTCCCGAACCCCGCCACGACGGTGCAGGCGGTTCTGCGCGTGGCGGCACAGAATGCCCAGGGCAATACGCTCGGCTCCGGCAACAGCCCCGCGTTCACGATTCAGCACGTAGCGAACCAGCCGCCGCCGCGGATCGACCGGCTCGAGCCGGCGCGCGGTCCCGTCGACCGGACGATCACGATCTCCCTGTTCGGCGCCAACTTCGTGCCCGGCTGCGTCGTGCGCTTCGACGGTATCGCCTCGCCGCGGGTCGAGCTTCGGAGCTCCGGGGAGCTGCGCGTCGACACTCCAATCGGCGCCATGGCCGGTCTCGCCGACGTGAAAGTCGTCACGCCGGACGGGCTCTCGGCGAGCGTCCCCGGCGCGTTCCGTTTCGATCCGCCACTCATGCTCGTCGAGGTCTCGCCGAACGCCGGTCCTCAGCAGCAGGCGCCTCCTCAGGTGGTCTCTCTCCGGGGGCAAGGGTTCCTCCCCGGCGCGGAGGTTCGCTTCGGCGGCAAGTCCTCGCCGAACGTGACTCTGGTCGGAGAGGACGGCACACGGATCGACGCGGAGGTTCCCGCCGGCGACGCGCGCGGCCCGGTCAAGGTCGAGGTGGCCAATCCGGATGGCCAGAAAGCGTCGATCGCACAGGGCTTCACGTACCTCGGGCCACGGCAGCAGGGGCGCGCCCGGATCTCCAAAGTGACGCCGAACCTCGTGCTCGAAGGAATCGCCAACGACGTGACGGTCACCGGCCGCAATCTCGAGCGCGCGTTTCGAGAAGGTCTCTTCGTCGTCCGCGGCCCGGCGAGTGACGCGGTCGAGATCAAGATCACGAACGCTGCCGCGACGCCGGCGGGAGCGAGCGGGGAGGACGTCGTGACGTTCTCATTGACGCCGCGCGTGCTCCGGCCGGGGGGCCTAGGCTTCGCGGAGCGTTTGCCGCTCCAGGTGACGGCGAGCGTACGACCGGGCGCGGCGGACGACCTCCTCGCCGAGACGTCGAGCGTGATCACGGTCGTAAGCCGCACGCTCCCTTCGCCGGTCGGCGTCTCGACCCAACTGGTGCGCGGCGGCCCGAATCTCGTCGTGGTGACCGGGCGCAACCTCGCGACCTCCACGATGGAAGTGCTGCGTGACGGCCAACCGGTCGACCTCTCGCAAGGAGCCAACGACCGCTCGGTCGCCGGCGTGCTCGCGATCGAGGCCGACGCCACCGGGACGTTCCAGATGCGCCTGCGCGACGGAAGCCGGAATCTCGGAACTTTCCCGCTGACGCTGGTGTCGCCCCCTTCCTCCGACCCCGAGGAGGCGCCCAGCCTCGACCTCGCCGCGGTTCCCGGCCAGACGCTGGTCGGCACCAACGGACGAGGCCAGGCGGTCCGCGTCCAAGACGGGCGGCCGCTCGCGATCGGCCAGCCGATGACCTCGAGCCCGCAGCTCAAGCCGGGCGTTTCGGTTCCGCTCCAATTGGTCTCGACGGGGATCGACCTGCCGCTGCTCGACGAGGCGGTCGTGCTGCCGGCGTTCGGCCGCGGCCGCGATCCTCTCACCGAGGCGTCGGGCGTCTACGAGGAAGGCAAGTTCTTCAGCTTGACCGGCCTCGCGGTCTTGTTGGTCCTGCGGGTCGTGATTCGGATCGAGGTCTCGCTCGCGTTGATTCCGGTCTTCGATCCCTTCCGGGACGCCGACTTCGGCGAGCCGTTCAACGACTTCGGTTCGGAGCTTCCGCCACCGCTCTCCGGATATCCGGGCGCGATCCTCTACGACGTCGTGGTCGACGTCTCGGTGTCGGTCGAGATCTCGTTCCTCGAATCGCTCCTGCTCCCAGGCGGCGGTTATCAGATCCTGGTCGCCGAAGGGATTTCCGCCCAGTCGACTGGCGGTTTGTTGGTTCTCGACTCCGGCGTGACGATCCGGGCCTCGGTCGACTCGATCCGACCGCTCGACGGATCGATCGGCCGTGCCACGCTCCTACCGTCGCCGGTCGCCGATCCGCTCGGCGTCCGCGGCATCTTCTTCGCCACCTCGCCGGGCACCGCCTGCCTCCCCTGGTCGTTCGAGATCTCGCTCGCCCGCGGCTTTGCTGGCGAGGCACCGCCGCCGGTCGAGCGGCTGTCGTTCCAACCCAACCTGTGCGTCACGATCGAGCCGGCTGATCGCCTGTTCCAGATTCGCATCGAGCCCGAGGCGTTCGAGCTCGCTCCCGGGGAAAGCCGCACCGTCCGCGCCTTCGAGCTTCCGGTCGATCGCGACGGCGTGCCGCTCGGTCCGGAACGCGAGATCCCGGCGAACGAGGTCCTGTTCCGGCCGGACGACCCCTCCCGCCTGCTGATCGCGACGCAGCTCGTCGACGCTCAGCCGCTCGCGAGCGAATGGCGGGTGATCGGTACGGTCCCCGGCATGGCGAAGGTCCAGGCGCTCGTGCCGACCCGCGGCCCGAACCGCGGAATCCTTCCCCTCTCCGTGCTCGATCTCGCGTACCAAAGCTTCGCGGATCGTGGAGACTCCCCGCTCGTCGCGGCTGCCGAAGCCGCGGTCGACGTCGCCGCCGCCCAGATCCCGACGTTGGTCCACCCGGTGGGCAACGAACGAGTCCGCGTCTCGCTGCCGTATCTGAACGCGGTGAGCCGGAAGCCTGGCGTGTCGATCGAATACCAGCTGGCCGACACGAACGGCTTCGCCAACGGGCTCAAGCGTTCGGGGACGGTCGCGGGCGCCACGGCGGAACGACCCGTCGTGGTCGTCAACCTGACCGGACCCTCTCTTCCGGCCGGCGAGTACCTCTGGCGCGCGCGATATTCGGAGAAAAACGCCGAGTGGAGCGCTGCCGAGAAGTTCAAGATCGATCGCCCGGTTTCGGCCTTCGGCGAATCGTGGCTGTTTCCAATCGAGAACCCGGAAGTGCGGGTGAACGGAAACTTCATGGAAGGGTACTTCCACGGCGGGTACCGGATGACCCGTCTGCACGGCGGGGTCGATTTTCAGGGCAACGGAACCCCGGTGTACGCGACCCGGAGCGGAGAGGTCCTGACGCTCGACGTGCCGGGAGATTCCCACTTCGCCATTCTCAAAAAGGAGGCGGCGATCCGGCTGCGGCATCCGAACTGCGACAGCGAAGACGGCCGGAGCATCGCTCGCGAGACCAACTGTCTACACATGAAGAACACCAAGCGGTTCCCGGTGGGGACCTTCGTCAACCAAGGGGCGTATCTGGGCCAGGCTTCGAAGGTCGGCATCCCGAACGAAGGGCCCCACCTGCATTTCGATTTCGCGGCCGAAGAGCAGATGACGTTCCTCAACCCGCTACGGCTGCCTTTCGAGGAGTGGAATCGGCCCCAGGGTGCCAAGCCGACGATCTCCGCGGTCTACCTGCGGAGCGACCGTTACCTCTCCGGCGCCAACGTGCGCTCCACCGGCCTCAAGGGCACCGTCAACGTGATCGTGCAGACGATCGATCCGAGCGGAACCCAGACGACGCCGGGCCCCGGCGAGAGGCTCGTGCCGTACGGCCTCGACTTCAAGACCACCTTGAGCCCGATCGAAGAGATCCGCTTGAAGCGGTTCTCCGTCGGCGACGCCGAAAAGAACCTCTACGCCTACGACGATCCTTCGACCGAGGTGAGCCGAAAGAAGAACACCCCGTATCTTCTCTATCGGCCGTGGAAGACCGGCGTGCTCGCCACCAACCTCACAGCCGGACCGCAGAAGATCGAGTTTCGCTCGTACTCCTTCGATCCGAACCAGATCGTCGATCCAAACGACTTCACCAACGCGAGCGATCCGTACGTGGTCGTGATCGGTCCGAGGCTCCGGGCCTCGCGCACCCAGGTACCGGCCCCGGCCGCCGATCAGCCGAGGAGCGTGATGATCACCCTGCGCAACGAGACGACGAAGACGCTGACCGACGTGAAGGAAGACACCTTCCCCTTGGAAGTTCGCACGCCTCAGGGGGCGATCGCGACCTTGAGCACGACCAAGATCACGGTGCCGAGCGAGATGGACAGCCCGGCGCTCGAGCTCAAGATCCTCCGAGCCCGACCGGGCGACAAAATCACGGTGGTCGCATCCTCGGGGATCTGCACCGACATCAAACACTCGGTAGAGATCGTGATCGCCTGAGCCGCGTCACCCCGGTAACGAAAAGGGATCGCCGATCGTCGAGTCAGCTCGGAGGCATCGCGAACCGGGAGTCGTCGATTGGCGCCCCGACTTCGATCTGCTTCCAGGTGAACGTCTGGTCCTGACCGTTCATTCGTTCCGTGAGGGTGTGTGTATACTTAGGCGTATGGCCCGCATGCAGGTATATCTCCCCGACGAGCTCCACGAGCAGGTGAAGGCTCGCGGGTTGCCCGCTTCGGAGCTGCTTCAGAGGGCCGTGCGGGCGGAGTTGCGCCGCTTGGAGTTGCTGGCCGAGGCCGACCGTTATCTCGATCATCTGATCGCGGAGGTCGGTCCGCCTACCTCCGCGGATCGTGCGCGTGCGGACGCTGTCGCGCGGCGTCTGAGCCGCCGGCCGATCCGGCAAGCCGGCTGAAGTGCTGGTTCTCGACTCGGGCGGCGTCAGCCGCTTGGCCGAGCGTTCTCGGCAGGCGGCGTCGCTGATCATGGCTCTTCGCGAAGTGGATCTGTGGCCCCCGCTCGTCCCCTCGGTCGTCCTCGTCGAGTGCCTGCAAGGCCATCCGGGCCGCGATGCCCTCACCAATCGATTTCTCAAGATGTGCGACATCGTGGAGGAGATCGGCGAGCCGCTGGCCCGGCGCGCCGCGCTCCTGCGGCGGACGGCACGGCGAGGATCCGCGGTCGACGCGCTAGTCGTCGCCCTGGCCGAACCAGGCGGGACGGTGTTGACCTCGGATCCCGGAGATCTGGGCGCCCTCGCTCGGTACGCTCGCGAGGTGATCGTCGAAAGAATCTGAGCTCGGCGAAACCAGCTAGCGCGAGACGAGTCAGCTCGGAGGCATCGCGAACCGGGAGTCGTCGATTGGCGCCCCGACTTCGATCTGCTTCCAGGTGAACGTCTGGACCTGGCCGTTCGCGGGAGTGGTGAAGACGATGTGGGTCGGCCACTGGATGCCACCCTCGTCCCGATAGTCGCCGTAGGTGATCTCGGCTGTCGTCGGGCCGTCGGACGACGGGATCGGCTCGTGGCTGCGGATCAGGAGGCCGCTCTTCTGATCGATGAAGTAGGTCGCCTTCTCGCCGCCCGAGACCAGCTCCACCGCCCAGGTCGCGGCGCCGTCGACGGTGGCCGTTCCCAAGAGCGTGGCGGTCGCCCCCTTGGCGACAGCGTCGACCAGCGGCCCGCCGATGTCGGCGCTCTTCTTGAGGCGCTCGGCCGTTTCCGGCGGCAGTTGGCTGACTTGAGTGGCCCCTCCTGGGCCGCCCCGTTGCCAGGCGGTCGTGCCGTCGAAGCCGACCGTGACCGGTGCGTTCGGGTCCTCGAGGTCGCGCCGGAACTTGTCCGGGTTCTTGCGCTCGACGGTCACCGGCGTCTCGCCTTCGTCGTTCCGCCGGTAGGTGCCCTTCATCCGCAGCGAGGCGATGGCGGCGATCTTGTCCCGGCCGCCGCGCGCGGCCTCATAGGCGGCCAGCACCTCCTCGACGGTCTTGCCGGGGGTCGGGGCGATCGACACCTCCGTCGGCGGTACGGGATTGGAGGGGGGCGGCTCCTGCCGTCCGCCGCCACCGCAGCCGGCGAGCCCAAGGACGAGACCGAGGCCGAGGGTTGGGACGAGGCTCCCATGCGCGAAGGCGCGCGTCGTACGGCCGGGCAAGGTGCGGCGCATGGAAAGGTCCTCCAAGATTTCCCTCGCGGGGTGCTCGGGACGGTTTACTCCCCGAAGGGGGTCCAGATGTTCTTGACTTGCAGCGCCTCGCGCAGGAACTCCTCGCCCTCGCCCTGCTCGGCGTCGAACCAATCGCGCCGGTGGCCGTGGCTCACCCAGGTGCGCTTGAGGTTGCCGGTCGAGGCGCGCTCGACCGCGGCGCTTCCCTCGGCTCCGCCGAAGTACCAGATCCCGTCGAGGTCGTCGTGGGCGGCGAGGACCGGGGCGAGCGCGTCGCGCGAGCCGGTCACGATGTTCACCACGCCGCCCGGTACGTCGGAGGTGTCGAGCACCTGATAGAGGTCGGTCGCCGCGAGCGGCGAGCGCTCCGAGGGGACGGCGACGACGGTGTTGCCCAAGGCGATCGCCGGGGCGACGAGCGAGACGAAGCCGAGCAGCGGCGCTTCGTCCGGGCAGACCAGGCCGAGCGTGCCGAGCGGCTCGTGGACCGCGAAGGTGAAATTACGCTGCGGCACCGCCTGGACTCGGCCGGCGTACTTGTCGGCCCAGGCCGCGTAGGTGAACAGCCGCTCGATCGAACGCTCGACCTCGCGACCGGCGGCTTCGTCACCCCTGCCTGTCATCGCTTCGATGCGACGCGCGAAGTCGTCGGCGCGGGCGGCGAGGTTCTCGGCGGTGTAGTAGAGGATCTGCGCCCGCAGGTGCGCGGTCGATTTCGCCCAGCCGGGCTGCGTCTTGCGCGCGGCCTCGACGGCATTCCGCACGTCTTTGCGGTTGCCCGCGCCGACCTCGCCGAGCAGCCGGCCGCCGGGGGAGCGGACCTGCAACGAAAGCTCGCCGTCCGGTCGCGACTGCTTGCCGCCGATGTAGAGCTTCGCGGTACGGTCGATCGAAGGCAGGCCGGAGAGCCCAGTTTCTCTCTCCGCCTCGACCTCGTCCGTCTCGGTCGTCTCGGCGTGGACGTCGTGCCGCGGTGTCTCGGCGGTTTCACTGGCAGTGGGCTCGCGGGCCTCCCAGGCGGGGCGGGCGTACTCCCACAGACCTTCCTTGCCCCCTTCGCGGCCGAAACCGCTCTCCCGATAGCCGCCGAAGCCGGCCGCCGCGTCGAACAGGTTGGTCGAGTTGATCCAGACCGTGCCGGCCTTGATCTTCGAGGCGAGCTCGAGAGCGAGGTTGACGTTCTCGGTCCAGACGCTCGCCGCGAGGCCGAAGCGCGTGTTGTTCGCGAGGTCGATCGCCTCTTCCGGCGTGCGGAACGTCATTGCGACCAGGACCGGACCGAAGATCTCCACCTGGGCGATGGTCGCCGCGGGCGCCACGCCGGTGAACAGCGTCGGCGGGTAAAACCACCCCTCGCGTGGGCAGCTCCAACTGGGCTGCCAGAGCTTCGCCCCCTCCTGGACGCCTTGAGCCACGAGGCGCTCGATTCGCTCGAGCTGGACCGGCGCGATGATCGCGCCGATGTCGATCGCTTTGTCGCGCGGATCGCCGACGCGCAGCGTCTCCATCCGCTCGCGCAGCTTGGCGTAGAAGGTTTCCGCGACCCCCTCGTGGACGAGCAGGCGGGAACCGGCGCAGCAGACCTCTCCCTGGTTGAACCAGATGGCGTCGACCACCCCTTCGACCGCGCCGTCCAGATCGGCGTCGTCGAAGACCAGGAACGGCGATTTGCCGCCGAGCTCCAGCGACAGCCGCTTGCCCGTGCCGGCGGTCGCCTCGCGGATCAGGCGTCCGACCTCGGTCGAGCCGGTGAACGCGATCTTGTCGATGCCGGGGTGGCGGACCATCAGCTCGCCGGTCCGGCCGTCGCCCTGGACGATGTTGACCACGCCACGCGGCAGGCCCGCGTCCTTGCAGATCTCGGCGAAGGCGGCGGCCGAGAGCGGCGTGAACTCGGCCGGCTTCAAGACCACCGTGTTGCCCATCGCGAGCGCCGGAGCGATCTTCCAGGCCAGCATCAGCAGCGGGAAGTTCCATGGGATGATTTGCCCCGCGACCCCAACCGGTACGTAGCCCGGCAGCTCGCGCTCCATCAACTGCGCCCAGCCGGCGTGGTGGTAGAAGTGGCGGGCGACCAGCGGCACGTCGAGGTCGCGGGTCTCGCGGATCGGTTTGCCGTTGTCCATCGTTTCGAGCACCGCGAGCAGGCGCGCGTTCTTCTGCACGTGGCGGGCGAGCGCGTAGAGGTGCCGCGCCCGGCCGTGGCCGCCGAGCGCCCACCAACCGGGCTGCGCGGCGCGCGCGGCCGCGACGGCGGCGTCGACCTCGACGGTCCCTCCCTGCGCCACGCGGGCCAACGGCTTGCCGTCGGCGGGGGAGAGGGTGGTGAAGAACTCCTCGACCGCGGGGCGGCGGAACGCGCCGTCGATGAAGGGGAGGATCTCTCGATCGCGCGCCGCGAGCCAGGCGTTCGCGGGATCGGCGCTCTCCGGGGCCGGGCCGTAGTCCATGGTTTCGAAGATTTCGGCGACGCTCATCACGATGGGGATCGTCCGGTTTCGGCTCTCAAGCGAGCGGGTGGCGGAAGGAGGCGGAGTAGCGGCCGGTCGTGTGGTGCTCGAGCTGGCGCTCGATGTCGCCGAGCAGGCTCGAAGCGCCGATCCGGAACAGCTCCCGCGAGAGCCATTCGCGGCCGAGCTCCTCTTTCATCAGCGCGAGCCAGTCGGCCGACTGCTTGGCGGTCGAGATGCCGCCCGCGGGCTTGAATCCCGCCTTGTGCCCCGTCCGCTCGCGGTAATCGCGGATCGCCCGCGCCATCACCAGCGAAACCGGCAGCGTGGCGTTCGCCTTTTCCTTGCCCGTCGAGGTCTTGATGAAGTCGGCGCCGGCCATGAGTGCCACCCGGCTCGCCCGCGCCACGTTGCGCAGCGTGCCGAGCTCGCCGGTCGCGAGGATCGCCTTCATGTGCGCCGGGCCGCACGCTTCACGGAAGGCGCGGACCTCGTCGTATTGATGAAGTCGGCGCCGGCCATGAGTGCCACCCGGCTCGCCCGCGCCACGTTGCGCAGCGTGCCGAGCTCGCCGGTCGCGAGGATCGCCTTCATGTGCGCCGGGCCGCACGCTTCACGGAAGGCGCGGACCTCGTCGTAAAGGGCGGTCCAATCGCCGGTAAGGACGTGGGCGCGGCTGATCACGATGTCGATCTCTTCGGCGCCCGCGTCGACCGAAGCGCGGATCTCGGCGAGCCGGAGGGGGAGCGGGTTCTGCCCGGCCGGGAAGCCCGCGGAGACCGCGCACACCGGGATGCCCGATCCGGCGAGCGCCTTGCGCGCCGGGGCGATCAGTTGGTGATAGACGCAGACCGAGGCGACCCGCAGATCGAGGTGCTCGACCCCGAGCGCCTCGAGAAGGTCGGTGCGGATCGGCCGTCGCGCCTTCGCGCACAACCTCTCGACCCGCCCCGGCGTGTCGTCGCCCTGGAGGGTGGTCAGGTCCATCACGGTGACCGCGCGCAGGTACCAGGCGGCCTGCCACTCTTTCTTGACCGTTCGGCGCTTCGGCAGGGTCGCCGCCCGGCGCTCGACCGCGCTCGTGTTCACCCGGACGTCGCGCACCCAGGCGAGATCGAGGTCGGTGCCCGGATTCCTCTCGAAATGCGGTTCCTCCCGGCGCAGGGCGCTCGGAGCAAGCTCACGGAGATCCTGAACGGTCATCGTCGGGGAGCCTAACATGGGGAGCGAATCGCCCGGCCGAG
>JBGAGQ010000069.1:0-33454 GCA_044226625.1 Thermoanaerobaculia bacterium | reverse complement strand
GACCTCGCGGTGGTCTATCTCGCGGACGGCCGATCCGCCGAAACGCGAACACTCGCACGGCAGTCGGCCGCCCTCATCCGCGCTCTAGGAATAGAGCGTGAAGAACTAGCCACAGTGCGCCTGTTCCTCGCGGCAGTAGAGGAGGAGCGGGCGACCGTCGCGCTCGCACAGCGGGCTGCCCAGGCCCTCGCCACGGCACGTCCGCGCGGCGGAGCGGAAGCTTGAATGCATTCTTCTAGACAGTGGGCACGTGCTATGGAACGCACTTGCCGTGCGGATCGAGGCCGCAACCCTCGTCCTTCTGGGGTGCCGCGGCTGGCGTGCACCGGCCGTGCGGATCGATGCCGCAGCCTTCCGGAAGGAACGCCGAGGTCTCGCGGCAGTGGCCGCTCGGGTCGATCGTGCAGCCGGAGTTAGGGGGCGGCCCAGCCGGACCGCACCGGCCGACCGGATCGAGGCCGCACCCTTCCGGCGCCCAGATGCGGAGCAGGACACCGAGCCAGTCGCCGAGCCCGAAGGGCGCTCCGCCCGGCGCGGCGTGGGCGGCCGGCGTGGCGGCGAAACCGAGAAAGAGGAAAAGGACGGCGGCGAGCGCGAAAGGGACGGCGAGGCGGCGTGGCTTGGGGTACACGGCGATCCTCCTGTTCGGGTCCGGGAGACCGGGGGGCCGGCCTCCGAGGGGGCGCCGCGACGGGCGGCGCCTGATTAATCCGGTGGAGGGATCATGACGCACGGCACTTCTCGGCGGGAGACCTCTTCGAAACGCGGAGGCACGGAGGGCGTGGACTCCCTCGCCGCCCGGCTGCGCCGGCTCCGCGCGGCGCTCGGCTGGACACAGGAGCGCCTCGCGCACGAGGCGGACGTCCATCCCAAGCAGATCTCGGACTACGAATCGGGCCGGCGGACCCCGCGCCCGCAGACCCTCTCCCGCCTGCTCGACGCTGCGGGACCGGAAGCCGTCGCGGCCTCTGGCCTCCCGCCCCGCGCGGCCGACCGCCAGGGCCAGCCGATCGCGGATCGCGCCACGGCGCTCGGCGAGCTGGCCCGCCGAAGGGCGGATGCCGCCCTCGCTGAGCTGGCGGCCGCGCTCACCTGGCACGCCACGCCGCCGCCGGGGAGGTTGGGCTGAGGAGATCCTTAGAGCCGCCGGAGGGGGAAATAACCCCTACCGCGGCGACATTGGGCTCCACGTCCGGAGGGAAGCCGCCCGCTTTTCGGCTCGGCGTCGCCCTAAGGAAGACGCCCCGGCGGACTTCGGAGGGCGCCTCGAAAAATCGTCGGGCAAAAACTATCGTTTTCTCGGAGAGTGCTGGAGTAGCGTACCCAAGCGGTGCTCCGGTCGCGATCATCTCTCGCCGATGCCCGCTCACCAGTGGGCTGGCACAGAACACCACTGGGCTGGACCCCATCACCACTGGGCTGGACCCCATCACCACTGGGCTGGACCAGATCACCACTGGGCTGGACCAGAACACCACTGGGTTGGACCAGATCACCGCTCGACTGGACCAGAACACCAGTGGACTGGCTCGGATCACCCTTGGTCTGGTGCCGATCTCCCCTGGTCTGGGCCGGATCACCACTGGTCTGGACCAGAACACCACTGAGCCGGCCCGAATCACCGGTGGGCTGGTACAGAACACCACTGATCTGGTTCGGGGGATCCCCTTTTCTCGCCGCAAAGAAAGAGGGGAGGCCGGCCGGCCTCCCCCTTGCGCCCTGCACTGGCTTTCCCTGTCTTAGAAGTCGTACACCGTGTAGATGCCGATCTCGTTGAACTTGCCCTTGGCGCCCGCGCGGGTCGAACCGACGGTGCCGCCGTTGCCGGTGCTCACCGTACCGCCCTTCACCTCGTCGTACTTGTAGACCAGCGCTCCGGCGAACGCCTTGTTGTAGCGGTACTGGACGCCGAGGTTGTAGTAGTTCTCCTTGAGCAGCGGCTTCAGGTCCTTGCTCGGCTTCGCCTCCTCGAACTTGCCGAAGACGGTGATCGCCGAGGTGGCGGCGAACGAGCCCCACACCGAGTAGCCGTCCGACTTGTCTTTCGTGGCGCTGGTCACGGTGTTCCAGTTCGTCGCCTCGAACCACTCGCCGCCGATCTTGAACTTATCGTTGCCGTAGGCGACCAGGGCGTCGGTGCGGGTGGCCGTGTGCTTGGCCGGCGCCGCGTCGGTCTCGAGGCCGCGCTTGCCGCTGTAGCCGCCGAGGGCGAGCGTCAGGCCCTTGACGGGAGCGTACGAAATGCGCCCTTCGAAATCGACGTTCTTGCTGCGCGACGGGTTCGAGAAGCCGCGGCCGTTCTGCGCCGACAGGGCGACGTTCAACGAATCGCCCAGGGCCTTGCCGGCAAAGTGGAGGCCCCAGTCGCCCGAGGCGCCGAAGCTCAGGCGGTCGGTGATCGTCTGCTCGACGTAGCGCAGGCCGTAGATCCCTTCGACGAACGGAATCCACGGCGTGTCGGCCGCGCCGAGGCGGAAGAGGGCGTTCGGGTTGACCTTGTACTGCACGTACGCCTTCTTGACGAAGACGTCGTAACGGCGCGCGCCCTGGTCGCCGATGTCGGACTGGAAGACGGCGCTCCACTTGGCGTCGAAGTCGTGGGAGAAGGTGAAGTAGGTGCGCTTCACGTCGACGCCGACGCCGCTGTCGTTGCTCTTGATCCCCGTCCCCTCGTCCTTGTTTTCTTTCGACGAGACGTCGGCGTAGACCCGGATGCCGAATTTCGAGGAGGGATAGGCGGCGGGCGCCGCCGGTTTCGGCGTCGGACGCTCGTAGGCTTCCAGGTTGTGCCGGAAGAGATAGAGGTCGATCGCGGTCTCGTTCTCGCCGACCAGCGTTTCGCCGTGCTCGCCGCGCCCGAGGAGGGTGATCGCCGTGCCGATGTCGCCACCCGAGTCCTCGAAGGACTTGAGCCTCTCGGGCGTGTTGAAGACATAGATCCTGCCGTCCCGCTCGACCTCTTTGTAGAACAGGCCCGTGACCTGGGCCGAGACCGCGCCGGCGGCCGAGATCGCGACGAGCGCGAGCACGGCGGCCCGGAACAGAGATTTCCTGCGCATTCCGACTCTCCTTTTCGTAGCGTTTCTTTCCGAAACACAGAGTTGCAGATCGAGACGTCGCCGGGCGCCGGCCGCGCGAGGCCTCCGCGAACGCTCCTGGCGAGGTGGCAAGACGATAGAAGCGGGTGCGGGCGTTGCGACGACGCGGATGTGACAGGCGTGCAACGCGGGACTCCTGCTCCGGCGGGTCTACGAGCGAGCGACGGCCGGCGGATGAGCCCGCCCCAAGCCTGGTAGGATTCCGGCCCCCTGAGGAGCCGCCACGCCATGAAACCGTTCTACGTCACGACCCCGATCTACTACGTCAACGATCTGCCTCATATCGGGCATCTCTATACGACCATCGTCGCCGACGTGATCGCGCGCTACCGCCGGCTCGCGGGAAACGACGTTCGCTTCCTCACCGGCACCGACGAGCACGGGCAAAAGATCGAGCGGGCGGCGGCGAAGGAGGGGGTCGCCCCGATCGCGCTCGCCGACCGGGTGGTGAAGCGCTATTTCGAGCTCAAGGACCGGATGGAGTTTTCCTACGACGACTTCATCCGGACCTCGGAGGCGCGCCACAAGGCGGGGGTGTTCGAGCTCATCCGCCGCATCGAGGCGGCCGGCGACCTCTATACCGCGAAGCACGAAGGGTGGTACTGCCCGGCGTGCGAGCTGTTCTACACGGAGAAGGAGCTCCTCGCCGGCAACCGCTGCCCGGTCCACGAGGAGGTCGTCGAGTGGAAGTCGGAGGAGAACCTGTTCTTCCGGCTCTCCCGGTTCGAGAAGCCGCTGCTCGACCTCTACGAACGGCATCCCGAGTTCGTCCGGCCGGAGAGCCGCTTGAACGAGGTCCGGTCGTTCGTCGCCTCCGGCTTGAAAGATCTATCGGTCTCGCGCACCTCGGTCTCGTGGGGCATTCCGTTCCCCGACCATCCGGGGCACACCGTCTACGTCTGGCTCGACGCGCTCACCAACTACGTCACCGCGCTCGGCTTCGGCAGCGCCGATCCGGCGCTCTACGAGCGATTCTGGGGCAATCCCTCCGGCACGCGGATCAACCTGGTGGGTAAGGACATCCTGCGCTTCCACGCCGTCTTCTGGCCCGCGTTCTTGATGTCGGCCGGTTTGCCGCTGCCGACGACGGTTTGGGCGCACGGTTGGTGGCAGCGCGACGGCAAGAAGATCTCGAAATCGTCGGGCAACGCGATCCGCCCCGACGAGCTGGTCGATCGCTTCGGCGCCGACGCGCTCCGCTACTTCCTGCTGCGCGAGATGGTGTTCGGCCAGGACGCCTCGTTCTCCGACGAGGCGTTCATCGACCGGTACAACAGCGACCTCGCCAACGACCTCGGCAACACGGCGAGCCGCGTCGTGACGCTGTCGCGCCGGGCGTTCGACAACCGGACGCCGCCCGAGTCGTGTACCGACAACCCGTTGATCGCGGTCGCGGCGCAGGTCGCCGCCGACTATCGCGCGGCGATGGACGACTTCGCGTTCTCGCGCGCTCTCGAGGCGCTCGCGCGCCTGCTCGCGGAGGCGAACCAGTACATCGTGGCGCGCGAGCCGTGGAAGCTGATCAAGCAGGAGGAGGCGCGAGCGAGCCTCTCGCGCGTGCTCTGGAATGGCCTCGAGGCGGTGCGCATCGTCGCGACCGGTCTGCTGCCGTTCATGCCGAAGGCGGCGGCGCGCGTGCTCGCCGCGGTGGGAACGGACGTTCCGGCGACGAGCCTCGACGCGCTCGCCTGGGGCGGCACGCCGACCGGGGCGCCGCTCGCCGAGATTCCGCCCCTGTTCCCGCGCATCGACAAAGCCACTTATTTCGCCGAGGTCCCGAAGACCGAGGCGGCCGAGACGAAGGAAGAACGGAAGATGATCACGATCGATCAATTCTTCGAGACCGAGCTCAAGGTGGCGAACGTCGTCGCCGCCGAGGCGGTCCCGAAGTCGAAGAAGCTCCTGAAGCTCACCCTCGACGTCGGCGAAGAGAGGCAGCGCACGGTGGTCGCCGGAATCGCCGAGGCGTACGCGCCGGAGGATCTGGTCGGCGGCCAGGTCGTCGTGGTGGCGAACCTCCAGGCCGCAAAGCTGATGGGGATCGAATCGCAGGGGATGGTGCTCGCCGCCTCGATCGACGGTAAGCCCGTGGTCCTGCGGCCGATCCAGCCGGTTCCGGCGGGTACGAGGGTGAAATGAGGCCGGACCCGTCGTGCTGATCGATTCGCACTGCCATCTCCAATCGCTCAAGGGTGAGGGCGAGGCCAAGCGCGCGTTGGATCAGGCGCGCGAGCGCGGCGTCCGCGGTTTTCTGGTACCCGCGATCCGACTCGACCAGGCGGACGAGATCCTCGCCCTCTGCCATCGGCATCCGGACGTCTGGTGCGCCCTCGGCGTCCACCCGCACGACGCGGCGTCCTGGCAGGAGGGGGACCAGGAGCGGCTCCGGTCGCTCCTCGCCGATCCGAAAGCGGTGGCCGTGGGGGAGTGCGGGCTCGACTTCTACTACGACCACGCGCCGCGCGACGTACAGGACCGCGTGATGCGAGCCCAGTGGCGCCTCGCCTGCGAGCTCGACCTGCCCGTCGTGGTCCACAACCGCGACAGCAACGACGCGATGCTCGACGTCGTCCGCGATCCCGAGTTTGCCGCGCTCCGCGCCGATTTCCACTCGTACGCGGGAGGAGCGGAGATGGCCCGCGAGCTGATCGACCACGGCTTTTCGCTCGGCCTCTCGGGCATGATCACCTTTCCGAAAGCCGACAACGTCCGCGAGGTGCTGCCGTTCCTCCCCAAAGACCGCGCCTTGGTGGAGACGGATACGCCCTACCTCGCGCCGATCCCCTATCGCGGCAAGCCGAACCGGCCCGCCTTCGTAGTCGAGATCGCCGAGCGCCTCGCTCAGGAGTCCGGCGAGACCTACGAGGAAACCTGCCGCCGTACGGGGGAGAACTTCTTCCGGCTGTTCGGGAAGGCGCGGGGGTAGGGACCCCACTCGCGGCGGGGGGTATACTTAAATCATGAGTCTGGCGCTGTTCGACGACCCGCCGGCCTTTCCGCTGTTCGATCTCGGACCTCATCGATTGGCCGAGTACGAGGAGCTGCCGGAGACGCCTCGATGCGAGTTGATCTTCGGGAGGTTCTACGTGTCGCCAAGCCCCTCGCTTCTCCACCAGATCGCTGCGCTGGTGCTCTGGCGTGCCCTGGATGGCCTAGCGCGCCCGACCCGGGCTCTCGCGGTGGCGGCGCCCTTCGACGTTGCGCTGTTCGACCACTCCGTCGTGCAGCCGGACGTGCTTTATTTCTCCGCAGCCCGCAGGAGGCTCGTCCGCGCCCGGGCCGAAGGCCCGCCGGATCTAGTCGTCGAAGTGGTCTCCCCGGGATCGGCGCGAACCGACCGGGTTCAAAAGCTTCGTCTCTACGCCGAAGCGGGGGTACAGGAGTATTGGGTCGTGGACATCGCCGGACGACAGATCGAGTTCCTCGACCTGCACGACGGGTATTACCGGGTCGTGCTTCCCGAGGGGCCGATCTATCAATCCGCGAACCTTCCGGAGATTCGGCTCGATCTCGAGACGTATTGGCGTGAAGTCGAGGAGCGACTGAGCGAAGAGGATTGATCCCTCACACCGGGTTCGGAACGTCGATGAACTCGACCTCCAACCCGAATCGTTCCCGCAGGTGCTCGCCGAGCGCGATCACCCCCAGCCGCTCGGTCGCGTAGTGCCCGGCCGAGAGGTAGTGGATGCCGGCCTCGCGGGCGACGTTCATCACCCACTCCGAAACCTCTCCCGTGATGTAAGCGGCAAGCCCCTCTGCAAGCGCCACATAGACCTCTTTCTGCGCGCCGCCGGAGACGATGCCTAGGGTGGGCACGGGGTCTGGACCGCCGAGGAAGGAGAGTGGCGCCTGGCCGTAGATCTTGGTGCAGCGGGCGACCAGCTCGTCGGCCGAGATCGGTTCTGGGAAGCGCCCTTTGAAGCCGGTCGGCAGGCCGTTGTGGGGGGCGAACGGCTCGAGGTCGACCAGGCCGAACGCGCGCGCGGCGACGGCGTTGTTGCCGACTTTGCCGTGGCGGTCGAGCGGCAGGTGGTAGGCGATCAGGTTGACGTCGTGCCGGATCAGCTCGGCTACGCGGGCGAAGTGGAAACCGGTGAGCTCGCGCGGCATCCAGTCCCAGAAGATCCCGTGATGGACCAGGATCGCGTCCGCCCCCGCCGCCCGCGCCCGCTCGAACAGCTCTAGGCAGCCAGAGACGCCGGTGACGATCTTCCGGATCTCTCGCCGCCCCTCCACCTGGAGTCCGTTCGGGCCGTAGTCGCGCCCGCGCTTCGCGTCGAGGTATTCGTCGAGATAGGCGATCAGGTGGTCGCGGTCGATCGTGGGCGTCGTCATGGGAGTTATGGCCTCAAGCCGTCGCGGCGAGCTCGTAGAGGTAGTCGACGTAGGAGCGGACGGCGCCATCCCAGCCCGTCACCTTGGGGTTCGTCGACTCGATGACGAAATATTCGTCCGGCGCATGGGCGCCACTACCGTGTCCCAGGCCGAAATGGCCGGCGGGAAGCTTGAGCGGCTCGGCAGTGAAGACGTAGCCCGGGTAAGAGCCGGCGTTCCTCGGCCAGAGGATCGGATCGAATCCCGCGCGGCGGTAGACCGCGAGCTGGGCGCGGATCACCCCGGCGTCGGCCGAGGTGCTGGTCGGGTCGTAGCCGCCGCTCGGGTTCACTTCGATGTCGCCGAAGCCCCGTTTCGCGAGGTGCGCCTTGAGCGCGGCGACCGCGCCGTCGAACGTCATGTCGGGGACCAGGCGGAGGTCGAGCTTCGCCACCGCGCGGTGGGGGAGGACGGTCTTGCCGCCTGGGCCGGTGTAGCCCGCGACGAGCCCCTCGATGTTCACCGTCGGTGTGAACAGGAAACGTTCGAGCGAGGGGCGCCACGCGAGATCGTGCGCCCAGCGGTCGGCCGAGAGCAGGCGCTTGGCGGTCTCCTCGTTGAGCCGCGCGGCGGCGGCGTCGAGGATCGCCTTCTGCTCCGCCGAGGCGGCTCGAGCGGCGTCGGCGAATCCGTCGATCGCCGGATCGCCGTCGGCGTTCACCAAGGTGTTGAGCGCCTGGACGAGATGGAAGGCCGGGCTGTCGAGGCGCGCGCGGTTGCTCGAATGCACGTCCTTCTTGGGGCCGCGCCCCCAGCGCTCGCCGCTCGCGACCAGCTCCAGCTCGACGACCCCTTTGGCGCCGAGCGAGACGGTCACGGTGCCGTCCGGGTCTTGGGCCGCCGAAGGCATGAAGACGCCGACCGTCTTTTCGAGCGCGGCGCGTACCTCCGGGCGGCGAACCACCTGCGAAAAGTGCGGCGAACCGATCTCCTCCTCGCCCTCGGCGACGAGCACCAGGTTCACCGGCGGCTTCTTGCCGGCGCCGCGGATCGCGTGGAGCGCCGCGAGAAACGCCGCCTCCGGCCCTTTCTGGTTCACCGCGCCGCGCCCCATCACGACCTTGCCGAAACCGGCCTTGTCGACGAGCGCCGCCTCGAACGGAGGTGACGACCATTCGGCGGGATCGGCCTGTTTGACGTCGTACATGAAATAGAGGCCGACCGTTTTCGGCGCCCCGGCGTCGAGCGTCGCGAACACCCCGGGCTTGCCGTCGGTCGCGACGCGAGCGACCTGATCGAACCCGGCCTCACGGGCGATGCGCATCATGTGCGCGCACCCCTCTTCGACGTTGCGGTTCTCGGCGGCGATCGAGGGAAGGCGAATCCACTCCTGGAGCCGAGCGACTCCTTCGCCATGCCGCCGTGCGATCTCGGCGGCGATGCCGTCCGGGGTTTCCGAGGAGAACGAGAGTCTGGGGAAGGCGAGCGCCGCCGCCGAAACGGCCGTCGCCCCGACGAAATCGCGGCGGGTGAGCGGGTTCATGGGACGGAGTGTAGCTCGGAACGACTACGAAGACCGGTGCGCCTTCTGAGCCAACCGATCGATCTCCTTTCGGCCATCGGCGAGCGCCGGTAGGCGCTTTCTCTCCACCTCTTGCTCCTCCGCCGAAAGCTCGCCGAGCCACCATTTGAAGATCTCGCTGGGTCGGATCGCCCGATCGACCCTGTGTTTGTAGTCCGTCACCTCATCGAGGTCTCGACGACCTTGGAACCAGAGCATCCACGTTTCGACGTTCCTTGTGGGAACGCAGATTCCCAGGTTCTCGCGAAGAAGTTTGAAATCGAGGCCTTTTGCGGCTAGCCGTTCGACGATCTGTTGACGCCTTTGAGCCTGACCATGTGGATCCCCATCGATAACGATCAATAGACCGACGGCTTCCTGCCGGTACCGGCTGATGTATGCCGCCGATCGCACGGCTTGCTCGAGCACGAAGGTGAATCCGCCGGTGGTCCTCCGTGGCGAAACGCGGACGCGACGGAAGAGCCGTTCCAGGATCGGACGGAAGAATTGCTCCTGGGCCGAGTCCTCGCAGAGCAACTCGCAACGGAACTTGACCGGCATACAGGGTCAGGCGCCGCGGGCGAGGAGCTCGGAAAGTCGAAGCTCGGGCTCGCCGGTGGGTTGCTCGTACGGACGGGCGATGACCGCTCCTTGAGGCCGCTCGAAGCGCCAGAGGGAGTCAAGCGCGAGATAGTCGATGACCTCCGGATGGTGCGAGATGATCATCGACTGTGCACCAACTTCGGCGAGAGCGTCGCGGAGCGCCTGGAGCCAAGGTTGAATCTCAGTTAGGGCGACGAAATTGTCCGGTTCGTCGAAACAGATTAGGGAGTCTTTTCGAACGAGACCGCGAAGAGCCGCATAGAGGACCGCAAGGACCCTCTGCCCTTCAGACAGTTGAGGCAACACATATTCGCCCTGCTGCGGATCGTCGAACACCGCAAGGAGTACCTTTGAATGTATGGCTCCAAAGCGATCGAAACGAAAGCTTCGGAACCCGGGCAACGCTTGCCGGAGGTCTTCCTCCAGTGCCTGACGTGCCGTTGGATCGACGTCATTGATGTGATCGAAGAATGCAGGGAAATTAGACCCATTTCGAACCAGAAAATCCTGGTCGCGTTCTGAGGCGGGCGTCATAGCGAAAGGGTTGGGCTGAAAAATCTGAATTCCCGCGATGAGCTCGAGGAATCGCCCCAACCTCCCCATACGTCCAGGCTTGGAGTCCCGTAAGTTGACCAGGTACGACTGGTCGGAGCGGAAAGGAAATGAGGGTCCCCGAGAACCATCGTCGTAATAGAGGCGCACTTCGCCGTTGGCGAAACGAAAAAGCGGTTCACCATCGAGCTCCACAGACTCCGAGCGCAGGAAGGGGGGCTTGTCGGGAGAGTGCTGAACGTCAAGTGCGTAGCGAAGGGTATTGCCTTCGCTACGGAAATCCAGTTCGAACCGCTGAACGTCTCTCTTGTCCCACGAGGTACGGGTGAACTGAAAGAGGTCGGAGGCAGGTAACCCTAGGACCACTAGATCGCGCAGGCTTCCGAGCGCGTTGAAAACGCTGGTCTTTCCACTGCCGTTTTCCCCGAGAAAGAGGCTTAAAGTGCCCGGTCGCAGCTCGAAATTGACCAGAGCGCGAAAGTTGTCGGCGAAGAGGCGGGTCAGCATGCGCGAATCGTACACCATGGACTTTCGAGGCTGTTGGCGCAAGCGCAATGCGGGAATAGCAAAAGGGCGCGGCAAAACCGCGCCCTTTCCGAGTCACCGCGATCCGGAGCCGATCACCCCGGATTTCAGAAGTCCCTACCGGCGCCCGCCGCGGTCGCCACGTCCGCCGCGGTCGCCGCCTCGGCCACCACGGTCGCCGCCGCGGCTGCCGCGATCCGAACGCTCGGGGCGATCGGAAGACGCCGCCGACATCTCCATTCCTTCGTACTGCGCGGGATCGTAGTCGGGCGACTCCATGATCACGGCCTTCCTCGAGAGGCGGACGCGGCCGGTCTCGTCGATCGAGATCACCTTGACCGTCATCTCGTCGCCTTCCTTGACCAGGTCGGAGACGTTCGCCACCCGGTACGGGGCGAGCTCGCTGATGTGGACCAGACCGTCGGTCCCCGGCATGATCTCGACGAAGCAGCCGTAGGCCTCCACGCGGCGCACCTGGCCGGTGTAGAGCTTGCCGATCTCCGGCACTTCGGTGAGCCGCTCGACCATCTGGATCGCGCGCTTCGCGGCGGCGCCGTCGGGCGAGGCGATGATGACCTTTCCGTCGTCGCCCACCTCGATCTCGCAGCCGGTCTGCTCGATGATCGAGCGGATCGTCTTGCCCCCGGGTCCGATGATGTCGCGGATCTTCTCCTTGGAGATCTGGATCGTGTGCAGCCGCGGCGCGAAGCGAGAGATCTCGCCGCGCGGGTTGGCGAGCGCCTTGTCCATCTCGCCCAGGATGTGGAGCCGGCCGGCGAGCGCCTGCTCGAGAGCCACCTTCATGATCTCGCGCGTGACGCCGGTGATCTTGATGTCCATCTGGAGGGCGGTGATGCCCTCGCGGGTTCCGGCGACCTTGAAGTCCATGTCGCCGTAGTGGTCTTCCTGACCCGCGATGTCGGTGAGGACGGCGAACTTCTCGTCCCCCTTGATCAGGCCCATCGCGACGCCCGCGACCGGGGCGAGCAACGGCACGCCCGCGTCGAACATCGAGAGCGAGGCGCCGCAGACCGTCGCCATCGACGACGAGCCGTTCGACTCCAGGATGTCGGAGACGACGCGGATCGTGTACGGGAAGTCGTCCTCGCTCGGCAGCACCGGCATCATCGCGCGGCGCGCGAGCACGCCGTGACCGATCTCGCGCCGGCCCGGGCCGCGCAGGAACTTCACCTCGCCGACCGAGAACGGCGGGAAGTTGTAATGGAGCATGAAGCGCTGCCGGTTCTCGCCCTCGTACTCCTCGATGATCTGGGCGTCGCGGCTGGTGCCGAGGGTGGAGGAGACCAGCCCCTGCGTCTCGCCGCGGGTGAACAGGGCGGAGCCGTGGGTGCGCGGCAGGATCCCCGCCTCGATCGAGATGTCGCGCACCTCGTCGAGCTTGCGGTTGTCGAAGCGGATCCGGTCCTCGAGCACGACGTGGCGCAGGATGTCCTCCTCGAGCTGGCCGAGGACCTTCTTGACCTGGAGGCGCTTCGCTTCGTCTTCCTCGGCGAAGCGCTCGAGGTACGCCTTGGTGACCGCCGAGGCGTTCTTCTTGCGCTCGAACTTCGCCTTGGTGAAGAGGGCGTTCTTGAGGTCGTTCCAGATGTCGGACCGGACCTGATCGTACAGCTCGGCCGGGTAGTGGACCGGCGCGGTCCACGAGGGCTTCTGCTTCGAGCTCTCGTGGTAGAGCTCCTTCTGCGCCGCGATGATCTTCTGGATTTCCTCGTGCGCGCGGAAGATCGCGTCGAGCACCTGCGCCTCGGACAGCTGGTTGGCGCCCGCTTCGACCATCACGACGGCTTCTTCGGTGCCGACCACCACGAGGTCGAGATCGGAGACGTCGCGCTGGCTGTTGGTCGGGTTGAACAGCAGCTCGCCGTCGATCATCCCGACGCGGACGGCGCCCACCGGATGGTAGAACGGGATCTCGGAGAGGACGAGGGCGGTCGAGGCGCCGTTGATCGCGAGGACGTCGGGATCGTTCTCGCCGTCGGCCGAGACGCAGAAGGCGATGATCTGGGTGTCGAAGGTGTAGCCGTCGGGGAAGAGCGGGCGCAGCGGGCGGTCGATCTGGCGAGAGGTGATGATCTCCTTCTCGGTCGGGCGTCCTTCGCGCTTGAAGAAGCCGCCCGGGATGCGTCCGGCGGCGTACGTGTATTCCTTGTAATCGACGGTCAGCGGCAGGAAGTCGCGGGCGATTCCGCCTTTGAGGTCGGCGCAGGCGGTCGCGAGGACCATCGTGTCGCCGAAGCGGACGGTGCAGGAACCGTCGGCTTGCTTGGCGAGCTTGCCGCTCTCGATCACGAGCGTGCCGCCGCCGATCGATATCTCTCTACGCAGGGTCATAGGTCTTCGTTCTTTCGATCACATCGAAGCGATCATGTTCAGGGCGCCCGGCGGTCGGGTCCTCGCGCGTTCGAGATCGGAGATCTCACGACGGCGGATTCCTGGATGTGCCACGGCGCGGACCCCGGGCCTCCCTTTCACGAGGGGGCGCTCGGGGCCGGTGAGGGACCGGGTAGGTGGGTCGAACGGTCGACTTGGAGCCGGTCCGGACCTGCGGGCTGGCGCTCGTCGCCGCCCGCTGACGGAGGCAAAGTTACTTGCGGATGCCGAGGCGCTCGATCGTGCTGCGATACCGCTCGATGTCGCGCGACTTCAGGTAATCGAGAAGGCGACGACGGCGTCCGACCATCTTCAGCAGGCCGCGACGTCCGTGGTGGTCCTTCTTGTGGATCCTGAAATGCTCGGTCAGGTCGGTGATCCGATGGGTGAGAAGGGCGACCTGAACTTCGGTCGAGCCATTGTCCTTCTCATGCAGTCGGTTCTCCGCGATGATGCGTTCCGTCGTCATCTGATTCTGGGCCAAAGCCAACTCCTCCATGCGTCGCTTCTAGCGATCGTCTCTTTCGGTTCTGGGGAATGATAGCACAGAAGACGGGGCGAGCCGGCCGCAGCCGCCGGCTCTCGCCGCCCAACCTCTTGTGAGGGCTGGGTTTAGTAGCCCTGTCTCCCGGGGCGACATAGGGCGCGGGCGCTGGACCGGAGGGCGGTCCATCGCCCCGGGCGTCCCGCGGCGCTCCTCGGCCGGAAGGCCCCGGTCAGAAGACGACCTTCGGCTGAACGATGCCTGCCCCGGCGCTGCCGATCCGCTCGATGATCGTGCCGACCGCCACCAGCTGCTGTCGGCGGTTGCGCAGCTCGACCCAATCCCCCTCGTCGCCGGCGAGCTCGCGGACCAGGACGGTCTGTCCGTGCCGGATCCGCTGCTCCTGCTGGCTGTCGGCGACGACCGCGCCGAACGGCAGGGGGATCTGGTCGAACGGCACCCAGCCGCCCGCGAGCGCCGCATCGCCCGCCGCGAGCCGATCGGCGAGCGCCGGAAGGGTCAACGCCGACCCGACCTCGAACGAGCCGATCTTCTCCCGGCGGAGGGCCGACAGATGGGCGCCGCAGCCGAGTGCCTGCCCGAGATCGTGGGCAAGCGAGCGGGCGTAGGTCCCCGAGGTGCAGGCGAGGCGGAAGTCGATCGAGCCGTCCACGAGCTCGCCGGTCGGTCGGAATTCGAAGACCGTCACTTCTTTGGTCTCGACCGGTACCTCTTCACCTCGCCGGGCCAACTCGTAGAGCTTGACCCCGCCGACCTTCTTGGCCGAGTACGGCGGCGTAGTCTGCTCGAACGTGCCGACGAAACGCTCCATCGCGGAGATCACCGCCGGGAGCGTCAGGCCTTCGGTCGAGCCTTCGGAGGTCACCTGGCCGGTCGCGTCGTAGGTGTCGGTCGCGGCGCCGAAGCGGATCGTCCCGGTATAGACCTTCGGCGCCCGGATCAGGAAACGGGTGAGCCGGGTCGCGGTCCCCACGGTCAGCAGCAGCAGACCGGTCGCGTCCGGATCGAGGGTGCCACAGTGGCCGATCCTCTTCTCCTTGAGGATGCGCCGCGCTTTCTGGACGACGTCGTGCGACGTGCAGCCGGACTGCTTGTCGATCAGCAGCAGACCGTCCTTCATGCCGGGGCAACCTCGCCGGAGTCTCCCGCGGCATCCCCCGCGGCGAGCGCCGCCTCGATCTCGGAGAGGATTCGCGCCATGGGGTCGGCGGCGCCCGTCTCGGTCTCCTCGGTCGGCGCGAGCGTGAAGCCGGCGGCGTTCTTGTGTCCGCCGCCGCCGTGCTGGCGGGCGATCTTCTCGATGTCGACGTTGCCGCGGCTACGCAGCGAGACCTTGGCCGAGCCGTCCTCGCGCCGTTTGATCATCGCGACCGCGTCGACCCCGGCGATCGACCGAGGATGGTCGATCAGCCCTTCGGCGTCGCCCGGACCGGCTTCGGCGCGGGCGAACATCTCCGGATCGAGCTCGACGGTCGCGATCCGGCCGCCCGCGTGGAGCGTGAGCGTACGGAGCATCTCTCCGAGCAGCCGGATCGAAGCGAGCGGCTGGCTCTCGTAGAGCCAAAGGGAGACCTGCTCGGGGTGCGCTCCCTCGCGTACGAGGGCCGCCGCCGCCTCGAAGGCCTGCGGAGTGGCGTTCGAGAAACGGAAGCCGCCGGTGTCGGTCACCAGGGTGAGGTACAGGCAGGTCGCCGTCTCCGGGTCGAGCTGGACGTGGAGGCCCTGCGCGAGGCGATAGACCAGCTCGCCCACGGCTGGCGCCGCGGTGTCGACCCAGTTGATCGCGCCGTAGTGCTGGTTGCCGAGATGGTGGTCGACGTTCAGCAGGTCGACGGCGGGAAGCATCGCCTCGAGGCCGGTCCGATCGAGGCTCGGGCACTCGAGCACGATCGCCGCGTCGAAGACGTCAGGAAATCCGGCCGGCGGCTCCGCGCCGGTATGGATCCGCTCGCTGCCGGGCAGCGGGCGGTAGATCGACGGCGTCGCGTCGCGGAGCCAAACCACCGCGCTCTTGCCCAACTTGCGCAGGATGCGCGCGAGCCCGAGCGCCGAGCCGATCGCGTCGCCGTCCGGGTTCATGTGGCTGGTCAGCAGAAAGCGGTTGCCTTGCCGCAGCCGGCGCAGCAGCTCTTCAGGCGCTTTCGTCGTCGTTGACATGGAGAGTCTCCAGGAGGTTCGAAATGTTCTGGCTGTATTCGGCGCCGCGATCGAGCTTGAAGTTAAGCTCGGGAGAAACTCGGAGATGCCGCAGGCGCCGGGCGATCTCGGAACGAAGGAACCCGCGCGCGTGCTGGAGCGCCTCGATAGCGGCCTGCCGGTCGGCGTCCTCGCCGAGCACGGAGACGTGGACCATGGCGTGGCGCAGGTCGCCGCTGACCTCGACTTCGAGCACGGAGGCCAGCCTGACCCGGGGGTCCTTGACCTCGCGCAGCAACAGATCGGAGAGCTCGGCGCGCAGCTGATCGCCGATTCGATCGGTACGTCGACTCACTTCAAACCCTCCAGGACCTGGGGATTCCATACCGTCAGGTAGGCCTCCCCCTCGTCGTCGATCAGATTACGGATCTCGTCGAGCATCCGCTCCGCCTCCAAGTGGTTGCGGGCGACGATCGCGAGCGAGATCTCGGCCCGCTGCAGCAGATCCTGGTGGTCGGTTTCGGCGATCGAGACTCGATAGCGCTGATGGATCCGTTCGATCAGCGGCTTGAGCACCCGCCGTTTCTCTTTGAGGCCCCGGCTGGTGGGGAAGTGGAGCTCGAAGATGCAGATCCCGACGACCATGGAACCCTTCCGGAGCGGCGAGGTCGGAGCGACGCGCCCCTCGCGGCGAGCCCCGGAATCGCCTCGTTCCGGGCCCGTCGCTTGAAGGAGGGGCGGCCGCTCCGGATCAGAGCGTCGCCGCCACCTCTTCGCGTCCGTACGCCTCGATCACGTCGCCCGGCTTGACGTCCTGGAAC
The DNA here is from genome assembly GCA_044226625.1 of Thermoanaerobaculia bacterium. Taxonomy (GTDB): domain Bacteria; phylum Acidobacteriota; class Thermoanaerobaculia; order Multivoradales; family UBA5704; genus DASYKS01. The sequence continues at coordinate 16,948 of JBGAGQ010000069.1, read as the reverse complement.
CGCTCGATGCCGATGCCGCAGTCGAATCCGGCGCGCACCTCCGAGACGTCGTCCTTGAACCGGCGCAGCGAGCTGATCTTGCCTTCGAAGATCACGCGGCCGTCGCGCACCAGGCGGATCGAGGCGTTGCGCGGAATCGCCCCCTCGATCACGTGGCAGCCGGCGATGGTGCCGACCTTCGGCACCTTGAAGGTGTCGCGCACTTCGGCGCGGCCGGCGGAGACCTCGCGGAAGGTGGGCTCGAGCAGGCCGACCATCGCCTTCTTGAGCTCGTCGAGCAGCTCGTAGATCACCGTGTGCAGGCGGACGTCCACCCCTTCCTTCTCGGCGAGGTCGGCCGCGGTCCGCTCGGGGCGGACGTTGAAGCCGATGATGATCGCCTTGGAGGCCGCGGCGAGCAGGACGTCGTTGGTGGTGATCGCTCCGAGGCCGGAGAGGATGACCTGCACCTTGACCTTGTCCGTGCTCGCTTTCGCGAGCGTGTCGCGCAATACCTCGAGCGAGCCCTGGACGTCGGCCTTGAGCACGACCGGCAGGTCCTTGACGTCGCCCGCCTGAATCTTGCCGAACAGTTGCTCGAGCGACAGGGCGCGTTGGACCGGCTGGAGGCCGCGCGTGCGCTCCTCCTGCTGGCGGTACTCGGCGATGCCGCGCGCCTTGACTTCGTCCTCGACCACCTGGAACAGGTCGCCCGCGTTCGGCAGATCGGTGAAGCCGGAGACCTCGACCGGCGTCGAAGGCCCGGCCACCTGGATGCGCTGGCCCCGGTCGTCGGTCATCGAGCGGACGCGTCCCCAGGTCGCCCCGGTGACGTAGAGATCGCCCGGACGGAGCGTGCCGTTCTGGACCAGCACCGTCGCGATGATGCCGCGGCCGACCTCTTTGCGCGCTTCGAGCACGGCGCCCTGGGCGCGGAGCGCGGGGCTCGCCCGCAGCTCGAGGAGGTCTGCGGTGAGCAGGATCATCTCGAGCAGGGCGTCGATCCCTTCCTTCTTGAGCGCCGAGACGCCGACCATGACCGTGTCGCCGCCCCACTCCTCGGGCTGGAGCCCGCGCTCGGCGAGCTCGCGCTTGACCCGGTCGGGGTTGGCGTTCGGCTTGTCGATCTTGTTGATCGCCACGACGATCGGCACCTTGGCCGCGCGCGCGTGGTCGATCGCCTCGATCGTCTGCGGCATCACGCCGTCATCGGCCGCCACCACCAGGACGACGATGTCCGTCACCTTGGCGCCGCGCGAGCGCATCATGGTGAACGCCTCGTGGCCCGGCGTGTCGAGGAAGACGATCTTCCGGTCGCGCACGTCGACGTGGTAGGCGCCGATGTGCTGGGTGATGCCGCCCGACTCGCCCTCGGCCACCTTGGAGGAGCGGATCGAGTCGAGCAGCGAGGTCTTGCCGTGGTCGACGTGACCCATGATCGTCACCACCGGGCCGCGCGGCTCGGTCGCGCCGTTGGCGGAGCCGGGCTCGGACTCCACCCGCTTCTGCTCGGCCTTCATCTGCACCTCTTGCTCGAACGAGACCACGGTCGTCTCGACGCCGAGCGAGGCGGCGAGCGACTGGGCCAGCTGCGGCTCGACCACGAAGTTGATGTTGGCGAGGATGCCGCGGTCGAACAGGGCCTTGATCAGGTCCTTGACCTTGACGCCCAGCTTGTCGGCGAACTCGCGCAGCGTCATCCCCTCGGAGATTGTCACCGGGCCGGACGGCGGCGCGCCCTTGAAGGTCAGGAGCTTGCCGCGATCGCCTCCGTCCTGGCGGTCGGCGTCGCGCTGCTGGGCGCGCCGGCGCCGCCGCGCGCTCGGGTTGGAGACATCCTCGTCGACGTCCAGCCCGCGCAACGAACCCTTGAACACCGTGAGGTCGGCTTGCGGCGCGGCCGGACGGGTCGGGGCGCCCTTCTTCGGTTTCTTGTTCGGGCCGACGCCGCGCTTGTCGCGGTCGCCGCCGCCTCCGCCGGGCCGGTCGCTACGACCGATCGTCGGCCGATCGAGCGAGGGCGCGGGCGGGCGCGCCATCGAGCCGCCCGGACCGCCGCCGAACGGCGGGCGCGGACCGGAAGGACCTCCAGGGCCCGGCGGCCGCCCGCGGCCACCCGGGTACGGGGCCGACGGACCGCCCGGCCCGGAGGGACGCGGGGGCGGCAGGTGCGGCGGCCGTCCCGGCGAGACCGGACGGGGACCGACCGGACGACCTTGCGACATCGAGCCGGGGCCACCGGACGGGCCGCCCGGTCCCCCGGGACGCATCGGCGGACGATCGGTACGACCTTGTCCCGGACGCGGATACGGCGGTCCCGAAGGACGGCCCGAGCCCGGTCCACCCGCGGGGCGATACGGACCGCCGGGGGAAGGTGGGCGCATCGAAGGGCCGGAATGCGGAGGCGACGAGGGCCGGGCCGTGGGAACCGGCGGCGTCGACGGAGTCGGCGGAGCGGGCGGGGCGGCCGCGGGGGCAGCGGCCTCGGCCGGAGCCTCCGTGGCGGCCTTGGGCTCGGCGGCGGCTGCCGCCTGCGCCTCCGGTTTCGCCTCGGACTGAGCGGCCGTCGTCGCCTCGGCCTTCGCCTCGACCTGCGGCTCGAGCCGGGCTTCGGCCTCGGCGTGCGCCGGCGCGGGAGCCCCCGCCGCGGACGCGGCGAGCGCCTCGCTCGCCTCGTGCGCCTCGGCGAGCGCGCGCTCGGGGCGCTCGGAGGCCGGGAGGGTTTGGATCCGCGGCTCGACCTTCTGGATCAGCGTGCGCGGGCGACCCGGACGCAGGGGGTTCGCGGGCGGCCGGATGTTCGTCGGGGCGGGCGCCGGCGTGGCGGTACGCTTGCGCTGCGCGTCCGCGGCGGCGGGCTCGTCTCGCAGGATCACCTCGCGGGGGTGGGGCAGTTTCTTGCCCTGGATGATCGCCTGCAGCGTCTCGGAGTCGATGTGGGCGTCATCGCCTTCGACCCGCACGCCGATCGATTTCATCTTGAAGACGAGGTCCTGGTTCGAGATGCTCATCATCCGCGCCAGGTCCTGGACTCGAATCTTTCCCATAATCCCCTCGAACTCCTTGAAACCCCTTCCGCGACCGGCCGTTGGGGCCGCGCGTCCCGCCGACTTCGCTAGTAGGTGCCGTTGCGACTCACTCGTCCGGCCCGCTCTTCGTCAGTTCTCTTCGTGTCCGGCTTCTAGGTGCGGCGCGCCCCGCTCACCCCTCGTTGCTCTCGCCGCCGCTCGTGACGGGCTCGCCGTCGTCCGACAGTCCGTGCAACGGCAGCGGATCGTCGTCGAGCGAGGTCGAGGAGCGCTGGCGCTCGCTCTCCTGGAACGCCTTGGAAAGGGCCGCCATGAAGTCGGAATCCGCCATCGTCGCCGCCGTCGCCGGCTCTTCGAATCCGGCGGTGAACTCGGCCGCCGCGGCGCTGGTTCGCTCTTCCGCCCGCTCGACCGCCCACGCCTGCAGCTCCTTCGCGCGCTCGAGCGTCATTCCGGGCACCGCCGCGAGCGTGTCGATGTCGGCCTCGGCGAGGTCGTCGATCGCACCGAAGCCCGCGTCGTCGAGCGCTTGGGCGAGCTCGCCGTCCATGTCCGGAGCCGCGTCGACTTCACGCTCGGCGGCTTCCTGGCTCGCCTGCATGTCGCCGAACGCCGTCTGGAGCATGCGGGCGAGCGCGTCGGCCACCTCGTCCTTGACGTCCGATTCGCTCTTGATGTCGATTCGCGCGCCGATCAGCTCGGAGGCTAGGCGGACGTTTTGGCCGCGCTTGCCGATCGCGAGCGACAGCTGCTCGTCCTCGACGATGACGTCGAGGTGCGGCACCTCGCCCTGGTGGGTGATCGAGACGCGGGTGATCTTGGCCGGCGCGAGAGCGCTCTGAGCGAAGGTCACCAGGTCGTCGCTGTACTCGATGATGTCGATCTTTTCGCCGCGCAGCTCGCGGATGATCGACTGCACGCGGGAGCCCTTCATGCCGACGCAGGCGCCCACCGGATCGACGTCCCGTTCGCGAGAGAAGACGGCGACTTTCGCGCGCTCACCCGGCGCGCGGACGGCGGCCTTGATCACCACCGTGCCGTCGTAGATCTCGGGCACCTCGGTCTCGAACAGCTTGACCAGGAGGCGCGGATCGGTGCGCGACAGGACGATCTGCGGTCCTTTCGGCTGCTTGTGGACGTCGACGATCACGGCGCGGATCCGCTCGCCCTGGCTGTAGCGCTCGTGGCGCGCCTGCTCGTGGCGCGGCACCACCGCCTCGGTGCGGCCGAGGTCGACCACGATGTCGCCGCGCTCGAAGCGCTTGACCGTGCCGTTCAGCACCTCGCCCACGCGGTCGATGAACTCGTTGTAGACGTTCTCGCGCTCGGCTTCGCGAACGCGCTGGTAGAGCACCTGCTTGGCCGACTGGGCGGCGATGCGCCCGAGCCCCTCGGTCGAGATCGGTAGGCGGATCTCGTCGCCCACTTCGGCTTTCGGCTTGTGGTCGCGCGCCTCTTCGACGGTCCACTCGGCGAGCGGATCCTCGACGGTCTCGACCACCTGCTTGACGATGAACGCCTCGAATTTTCCCGTCTCGCGGTCGAGGTGGGCGCGCACCGGCTCTTTGATCCGATGCTGCTTCTTCGCCGCCGAGGCCATCGCGTCCTCCAGAGCGCCGATCCAGCGCTCGAGGTCGATGTCCTTCTCTCGCGCCACCTGGCGCAGGATCTCGTTTACGTTGATGTCTGCCGTTTGTGCCTGGGCCATCGCCGTCATTCCTAGAGTTCGATCTCTAAACGTGCCATCTGGATTTGGTCGAGCCGGAGCGTCAGGCGCTCGCCGCTCGCTTCGTCATGGAGAGTCACTTGGCCGTATTGATCCGAAGCAGTGGGCTCCGCTTCGGTTCCCGGCTCGGAGAAGGCCTCGATCCGCGCCACGACGGTCCGCTTTCGTACCGTCGGACCCGAGTACGTAACCCGCGCCTTGCTGCCGACGAACCGGCGGTAGTCGGCTGGGCGATAGAGCTGCCGGTCGAGGCCGGGCGACGAAACTTCGAGAACGTAACGAGCCCGGCCGAAATCGAGGACGTCCAAGAGGGCCGAGGTCCGCTTCGAGACCTCCTCGCAGTCCGAATGACTGACGCCGCCCTCGCGGTCGGTCCGGTCGATGAGGATCTGGAGCGTGCCGCCCTTCCACTCCGCGTGAACCAGCTCGCAACCGGCCTGGCGGGCGATGCCGTCCAGCTCGGCCAGGAGATCGGTTCGGACGTCGACCTCCGCGCTCCCGACCCCGATTTCCGATTTGGGGCGGCGAACCGCTCGAGGCTTCTCGGCGCGGGAGATCCCGCCCGGGCTGCCCGTCGCGGCCTTCGGATTCCGTCCGCCTCGCGTCGGTCGCGGAAGAGTGCGCGATGCTTCGTGGTCGTTCTCCATTTCTTTCACGGTTCGGTCCAGCGGGCGGTTCCAAGAAATTGGCCCCAACAAAAAAAGTGGGCATGCTGCCCACTCCTTTTCCCTCTCGTCGAGGGCCGGCTGGCTGTCGGAATGTAACACGGAAGGGTACTCCGCGCCAAGCCGGCCGCCCGCGGCCGGCGTCCCACCGTCGAAGGCATGCTTCCCGGGGCTCCAACGGCCTTTCGTGGTGAGCCGGAGGGGAATCGAAAATACGCGCCAATTTGGCAGAAAAGCGCCGTGGGGAAACTTGGCAAGGGCCTTGCTGTCAAAGCGCTGCGAGTCGGTCTTTGGATTTTGAAAGGAGACCCAAGGAACCCCATGAACGCCCAGCCATCCCGTAACCCCGTACGACAGTTCACCACCGCCTCGCTCGTGGTCGGAGCGGTGGCCTTCGGCATGGTCCTGGCCGGGGGCCTCAAAATGACCCCCTCGAGCCAGTCGGCCGCTGCGCCGCTCGCCGCCTCGCAGGTCGAGGGGGCGATCGCCGCGACGCATTCTCTGCCGAGCTTCGCCGACCTTGCCGAAGCGGTCGATCCGGCGGTGGTCTCGATCCAGGCGTCCACCATCAGTAAGGCCTCCGACGAGAACCCGCGCGGCGGCGGCATCGATCCGTTCGAGTTCTTCTTCCCCGGGCCGAACGGCCCGCGCGACCGCAACCGGCGCGGACCCCAGGGCGACGGCCCGGAGCGGCGTCAGGATGCCGGCGGTAGCGGCTTCGTCGTCTCGCCCGACGGCCTGATCGTCACGAACAACCACGTGATCGAAGGCGCCACCAGCGTCCGCGTCCACCTCGGAGACCGCGACTATCCCGCCGAGATCAAAGGGGCCGATCCGTCGACCGATCTCGCGCTGTTGAAGATCGACGCCGGCCGCAGCCTGCGCTATCTCGAGCTGGGCGACAGCGACAAGACCCGCGTCGGCGACTGGGTGATGGTGATCGGCAACCCGCTCAACCTGGACAAGACGGTGACCACGGGAGTGGTCAGCGCCAAAGGCCGTTCGATCGGTATCAACCCCGACTCGGCGTTCGAGAACTTCATCCAGACCGACGCCGCGATCAACTTCGGCAACTCGGGTGGTCCGGTGGTCGACATGGACGGCCGGGTGATCGGCATCGCGACCGCGATCAACGCCGGGGCCGAGAACATCGGCTTCGCCGTTCCGGTCTCGACGCTCGAAGAGGTCCTGCCGCAGCTGCGCGACAAGGGCAAGGTCATCCGCGGGTACCTGGGAGTCCAGATCCAGAACTTGAACTTCGAGACCGCGCAGTCGTTCGGGCTCGATTCGACCGACGGCGCCCTCGTGGGCCGGGTCGAAGCGGACACCCCGGCGGCCGAGGCCGACTTGAAGCACGGCGACGTGATCCTCACGGTCGACGGCCGGAAGATCAAGACGACCCGCGACCTCATCGACTACGTCGCGAACAAGGGCCCGAATACCAAGGTGAACCTGGTGGTCCTGCGCGACGGCAAGAAGATCGACAAGGTGGTCAAGCTGAGCGAGCGCCCGGCCCAGAACCAGCAGGCCGAATCGGAGAAGCCGAAAGGACGCAGCGGCATCGACTGGCTCGGCATCCAGTACCAGGACCTGACCGCCGGCCTGCGCAACGAGCACGGCATCCCGAAGGGGACGGAGGGGGTGTGGGTGACCGACGTCGGCGCCTCCTCGCCGCTGTACGAGAAGTTCGTCCGCCCCGGCGATGTGATCACCGAGGTGAACGGTCGTCCGGTGAAGGACTCCAAGGAGTTCGAAAGCATCGTATCCGGCGCCAAGTCGGGCACGTTCATCCGCCTCTACGTCCTGCGCTTCAGCGGTCAGAGCGACGACGGCCAGCCGTTCTTCGCCGTGATCCGCGTGCCGTAACGAAAGTCTCCTAGCAGGTGCAGCACCCGGGGCCGGCCTCCCGCGAAGGGGCCGGCCCCTTTCTTGTTATGCTCGAACCATGGCCAGAGACGACGCCAGCGTGAAGGCTTCGATCCTGATCGTCGACGACGAAGCGGCGATCCGCGAGAGCCTTCGCATGATCCTCGAGTTCGAGGGGTACCGGGTGGACGAGGCGGGGGGCGGTGCCCAGGCGCTCGCCAAGGTGGGGGACCGTCTTCCGGACGCGGTGGTCCTCGACATCAAGATGCCGGAGATGGACGGCCTGGAGCTGCTCAAGCGCCTCCGCGAGCGCGGCTACGACATGCCGGTCCTGATGATCAGCGGCCACGCCGACGTGGCGACCGCGGTCGAAGCGACGCGCCGCGGCGCTTACGACTTCTTCGAGAAGCCGCTCCAGCGCGAGCGGGTTTTGCTCGCGTTACGCAACGCGATCGAGGCCTATCGCCTGCAGACCGAGGCCCGGCGCGACGGCCGGCCCGCCGAAGAGCTGATCGGTGCCTCGCCGGCGATCAAACGGCTGCGCGAGACGATCGAAAAGGCGGGCCCGACCCCGGCGACCGTGCTGGTGACGGGGGAGAGCGGCACCGGCAAAGAGCTGGTCGCCCGCGCGCTCCACCGCAATTCGCCGCGGCGCGATCGGACGCTGGTCCAGGTCAACTGCGCGGCGATCCCGGAAGAGTTGATCGAATCCGAGCTGTTCGGCCACGAGAAGGGGAGCTTCACCGGCGCGGTGAGGAAACAGCTCGGCAAGTTCGTCGCCGCCGATTCGGGCACGATCTTCCTCGACGAGATCGGCGACATGTCGGCGCGCACGCAAGCGAAAGTCCTCCGCGTGCTCCAGAGCGGCGAGGTCGAGCCGGTCGGCGCCGAACGGACGATCCACGTCGACGTCCGGGTGATCGCGGCGACCCATCGCGACCTCGAAGCGGAGATCGCCGCCGGCCGATTCCGCGAGGACCTGTTCTATCGCCTGAACGTGATCCCGATCCGCACGCCACCGCTGCGCGAGAGGTTGGACGACATCCCGCTCCTGGTCGACTATCTCGTCCGCCGCTATGCCGAGCAGAACAACTACCGGCCGAAAACCTTCTCGGCCGACGCGATCGGGCATCTCCAGGCGCTCCCTTGGAAAGGCAACATCCGCGAGCTCAAGAATCTGGTGGAGCGCCTGCTGATCCTCGCGCCGCGCGACCTGATCACCCGCGACGATCTGGTCGCCGCGACCGGCGGCGCGCGGCCGGAGCTTTCAGGTGCGATGCTCGCCGCGAAGACGCTGCGTGAATTCCGCGAGCTCTCGGAACGAATGTTCCTGGTCCAGAAGCTCGAAGAGAACGGTTGGAACGTCACCCAGACCGCGGTCGCGATCGACACGCCCCGCTCGAACCTCTACAAGAAGCTGGAGCAATACGACATCCGCCGCGACGGCGCCCCGGCCGCCCCGGCCGGAGAAGCGGACGCGGCCGACGCCGGAGCGGACGAAGACGATGACTGAGACGGCGGAAGCGACGGACGTCACCCGACTCCTCGAAGAGAGCGGCGCGCTCAAGCGCGGCCACTTCCAGCTCTCCTCGGGCCTCCACTCCTCGGCCTACGTCCAGTGCGCGTTACTGCTGGAGCATCCCCGCCGCGCCCGCGAGGTCGGGACGGCTCTCGGCGAGAAGCTACGCGCTTACGGCCTTGACTCGATCCTGTCTCCCGCGCTCGGCGGAGTGATCATCGGGCACGAAGTGGCGTCCGCGCTGGACGTCCCATTTCGATTCGCGGAACGAAAAGGGACCGAGCTCGAGATTCGACGCGGTTTCGCGCTACGCCCCGGCGAGCGGGTCGCGATCGTCGAAGACGTCGTGACCACGGGTAAATCGACTCTGGAAACTGCAAGGCTGGCTGAAGCCGCCGGAGCGAAGGTGGTGGCGATCGGCGCCATCATCGACCGAACGGCGGGAGCGGAGCCGTTCGGGGTGCCGTTCGCTTCGCTGCTGGAGCTGAACCTGCCGGCCTTCAAGGCGGAGGAGTGCCCGCTTTGCGCGGCGGGCGGAGCGGCGGAGAAGCCAGGGAGCCGGCCGGACTTTGTCCAATTTCGCGCGGACCGTACCCAAAGCCCAACGCGGTGACTTAGAAGACGAATCTGCCGAACCCGCCTCCCAACGTGCTCGACCCAAGGCTCGACGCCCTCTGCCAAAAGTCCAACGCGCTGTACCCAAAGCCCAGCGGGCCGTACCCAAAGCCCAACGCGCTGTACCCGATTCCCGGCGCACCGTACCCGATTCCCGGCGAACCGTACCCGATTCCCGGCGAACCGTACCCGCAGCCCGACGCGCCCTACCCAATTCCCGACGCCTCCTACCCAAAGCCCAGTGGGCCGTACCCAAAGCCCGACGCGCTGTACCCGGTTCCCGGCGCCCCGTACCCGCAGCCCAACGCGCCCTACCCAATTCCCGACGCCTCCTACCCAAAGCCCAGTGGGCCGTACCCAGAGCCCAGCGGGCCGTACCCAAATCCCAACGCCCTCTACCCAAAACACAACGCCTTCTCCCCAAATCCCGGCGCCCCGTACCCACGTCCCAACCAACCGCACACATTTTCGGGCGTGCTCGGGGCCCAAAACTCCTGGGTACCGCCGCCCAGGCGTCGAGATCGAGCAGAACCGGTCGATCCATCGGATTCAAAGGTCGGAGGTGGGAAAGATCGTGCTCCGTTGGGGGCTGAGGCGTCCGCCGGCTCGCGGTTCCGCACCGCCGGCGGACGAATCGAGAACCAGGTCTCAGCAGTAGCGGGTGCCGCAGGTGGTTCCAGGACAGGAGTTGTAGCAGGTGCCGAGGGTCAAGCCGCCGTCGGCGACTCGGAGCTCCGCGTCCTTCAGGGCGAGGAGCGTCTCCCTGCTGAGGGTCAGTTTCTTCGCGGCGACTTTCTTCATGGTGTTCCCCTTTCGGAAGGATGTCCGCGGTATGCCCTCCCGGATTTCGGCGGGAGGACAAGTTTCTTGCGAGAGGGTACCTTAATTCGCTAAAGCGAGTGCAACTGGTCTCGGTAGCGGGTAAGTCTTCGATCTCGCCGGCGTATCCTTCCGCCTGATGGCCGGATGTAGAGTCAGCGAGAACCTCGTCTCTCTGTCCGCTCCGACGGGAGGATGCCGATGAAAACCGACTACTGGAATGTGACGGACGAGCAGGTCATCGAAAAGACCGGTAAGGCGCTCGACCATTGGCGCAAGGTCCTCGACGCCTTCGGTGCCACGGGGAAGAAATCCAACGACGTCGTGGCGCACCTGCAAGGGGAGCACGACGTGCCGCGATACTGGGCGAGGACGCTCACGACCTGGTATCAGAAGCAGACCTAGAACCGGAAACCGCCGTTTGCAGTAACTCCAACGGCGCCGGCAGGAATGGCTCGCGCGAGGGTTGGGACGGGCTGCGCCCTTCGAGGTTTTCAGGTCAGCCGGCCTGGGAGGAAGCCTCTCTCAGCGACTGAGATGCGGGGGATACACTGGCTACCTCCGGTGTTTCGTCACAGTTTGCGGGAGGGAGCGCAATGCGCAGTTCTCGGTCGCTTTTCGTGAGCGGGCTTCGATTTTCGACGTGGACCTTCCTGATCGCTTGGCTCGCCGGCTCTCCGCCGCTTCGCGCGCAGGGCGCTCAGTTGGTCGAGGACATCGCGACCGGGCCGGCGTTCTCGCCCGGCTCGTACGGCAGCCTGCCGGTTCGACTGGGAAGCCGCGACTTCTTCGGCGCGGACGACGGTTTTCAGGGCTACGAGCTCTGGTCGACCGACGGAACGCCCGCCGGTACGAAGCGATTCGCCGACCTCTGCCCGGGGCGCTGCGCGGGCAACCCGTTTCTGCTGACAAGGGCCGGCGACAACCTCGTCTTCGTTGCCGGCAACGCGACCTTCGGCGGAGATTCCTACTGGCTTTGGCGTTCGGACGGTACCCCGGACGGGACCTATCCGCTCGTCGACATGCAGATCCCGGGTTTCGGCCTGCTGCTGCCCCTCTCGTATTGGGCACCGTTTCGCGGTGGCATCGTCTTCCTGGTCAACGAGCGCCATCGGCAGGCGTGGGGCCTTTGGTTTTCCGACGGCACCCGCGCGGGTACGCACCGGATCGCCCCCCTTCCGGGGCGCTACGATGGCGGAAACCTACCGATCAACTACCTCTGGCCGGTGGTCGACGACGATCCGGGAATTCATTCCTTCACGTGGCGCGGAGCGCTCTGGTCGACCGACGGCACGGAAGCCGGTACGCGACCGCGCAGCACGCCGATCGTTCCCTGCGGCGACTGGGCGCGGCTCGGTCGTTTGGTCGTCTACGGCGGTGAGGTCGAGCGCCAGAATTGCGAGCCGTGGGTGAGCGACGGCAGCCCGCGCGGGACGCACCGGCTTCGAGATGTCGTGCCCGGGAGTGAGCCTTCGTTCCCTTCGGAATTCGTAGCCGCAGGGAATCGGGTCTATTTCACCGCGTTCGACGAGCGCGGGAGGCGACAGCTGTGGAAGACCGACGGCACGACCCACGGTACAGTACCGGTCCGCGCCGCGGGAGCCGCGCGCGGGTTGGGCAAGGCCGAGATCGTCGCGGCCGCGGGGTCGCGCCTCTATTTCGCCGCGGACGACGGCGAGCACGGCACCGAGCTTTGGCAAACGGACGGGACCCCGCACTCGACCCACCTGGTGGCCGATCTCTCCCCGGGCCGCGCCGCGACCGGATTCGGCATTTACGGCGGCCGGTTCCACCGAGGCCGCCTGTTCTTCATCGCCTATCTGGCGGGTGAGTCGCACGCCACGCTGTTCGCTGTCGAGGCGAGAACCGGGAACGTCCTGCGTCTTCGCGATCTCGGCCCCGGCGCCGTGGCCCTCCAGCCGGTGGGCTCTCGGGTCTATTTCTCTGGCACGCTCGACGGCGACTTGGGCGAAGGGTTGGGGATCACCGACGGTACGGTCGCGGGCACGCGCGTCTTCGATCTCGCTCGGCCGGAGCGCTCGTCCAACCCCCGGCAGCTCACGGCGGCGAAGGACGGGCTCGTCTTCACGGTCGATCCCGAAGCCAGCGGATCGGAGGTTTGGCGGTCCGACGGCCGCGCGCAAGGCACGGAGCCTCTGGCCGGTTCTCCCACGAGCTCCTTCGCCGCGGCGAGGCTCGTGCGCGGCGCGGGGGGAGTGTTCCAATACGGCCCCGACGGCTGGTTCGGCTGGACCGACGGGCGGACGGCGAACGAGGTCGCGCCGGCCCATTCGATCGGCTTTCCGGTTGGATTCACGAACGGCGACGGACTTTCGATCTTCCTCGCGACCCGGGCGTCGGGCGAGGACCCGGGAGACGGCAAGGTCTGGGTGTTCACCAGCGACGGCACGGAGGAGGGTACGCGGGCGGTGGTCCCGGCCTCGAACCGAATCCCGCCGCTCCATGGCTCCTTCCGAGTTTGGACCGCGCCCGAGGAAGGGGGCCTTCGCTACCTCTTGCAGGAGTTTCCGGACTCCTTCCCGGACCGTCTGCTGCCCCTGTCGAAAACCGACGGCACGGTTTCGGGAACGCACCCGCTCGCACGGATCTCGGCGCCCAGATCGTTCGAGGTGCGTCAGGTCGTCACCGCGGGGAGCAAGACCTTTGTTCGATTCGACGAGCAGGGGCCGCGCGGTGCGCTTTGGGTCAGCGACGGAACGGCCGCGGGGACCCGCGCGGTGCTCGAGGGGCCGGGGGAGGATCGGCTGTCGATCGGGGAGGAGTTGATCGCCGTGGGGGATCGGCTCTTCTTCAGCGTCGAGTCGGCCTCTCTCGGCCGAGAGCTCTGGGTGAGCGACGGCTCGCCCGAAGGGACCCTTCGGGTGGCCGACCTCGCTCCGGGCACGGCCTCGTCGTCGCCGAGCGATTTCGCGGCGCTGGGCGAGCGGCTGCTCTTCTCGGCCGACGACGGGCTCCACGGCCGCGAGCTGTGGATCAGTGACGGCACGTCCGAGGGGACGCGGCGCCTCGAGATCTATCCCGGACCGCGCGGCTCGTTCCCTCAAGCGATCCGCGGGGTGGGAGACCGCGCCGTCTTCGCCGCCGACGACGGCGTCCATGGCCTGGAGGTCTGGACGACCGACGGCACCCCGGAGGGGACCCATCTCTCCGCGGACGTCCTCGCCGGACCCCTGGCCTCGAGCCCGCGGGACTTCGAAGCCTTCGGGGGCGACCTCTATTTCAACGCCGGCCGGCCGCAGGAAGGGTACGAGCTGTGGAAGCTGCCGCTCGCGGGAAGCGCGCTCCCATGAGGCGATGACTCCGCGGGCCTCCTACACGGGACTCACGGCCCGGAAGCGGATTCCGAGCCCGAGCTCTCGTGCCCGGGTCGGGAACGAGGAATCGATCAGCGCTTAGCGGGCGGTGCGATCTGGAGGTCGATCCGGCCGCCTTCCTTGGTCGCTTCGAAGGTGCCGCTCGCATCGCCCTGCGGACTCTCCGCCCAGACGCGGTAGGTTCCCGTCTCGAGCCCCAGGAGCGTGAAGCGGCCGTCGCGATCGGTGACGGCGGAGTTGCCCGGTCGCTCGACCTCGGCGACCGGGATGCCGGGAGGAAGGATCTTTCCCGCTTCGATCGCCGCTCCTTCGATCGGGTGGCCGTCCGGGTCGGTGACCTTCCCCTCGACACGGACGCCGTCGATCAACACGATTCGCACCCCAAAGAGCCGTTGGCCCGGCCGGAGGTTGAGGTCGCCTACCCGTCCGGGTACGAACCCCTTGGCGCGCGCGAGCAGGTCGAACCGGCCGGGGACCAGACCTTCGCCGAGAAAGCCCCCCGTCTGGCTCGTCGCTCCCAGGCTTTCCGCGAACCGCTCCTGGGGCCGATGCCCCTGGACCCGGGTCTGCGCGGTACGGACGGCGTAGAGCTCGGCTCCGGCGATTGGAATGCCACGGATGTCGACCACGACGCCCGACACGGCGGCGGCCCCGGGGAAGACCGCCGCGCGTTCGAGGCGAAGATCGACCGGCGCGCCCGAGGCCGGAGCGGGAGCCTCTCGGGGCAGGTAACCCTTCGCCGCGGCGCCGAACACCGCCGGCCGCGCCGCGGCGACGAGGATCTCGAAGCTGCCGCGGGCGTCGGGCGTCGCGTCGCGCCCGGGTCCGGGATTACCGCTCGTCCAGGCCACGGCCCCGGGGAGCGGTTGGCCGGAATCCGACGTGAGCACCCGGACGCGGGCTTTCTTCGGCGGAGCGAGCCGGATCGAGAGCGGAGACTTCCCGCCGCGTGGGGGTGCCTTGACCTCGGCCCACTCGCCGTTCTCGGCGAGGAGGAGGAGCGGGCCGCGGTCCAGGGCCGGCGCGGCGATCTCCGCGCGGCCGTCGTCGCCGACCACGGCGACGGCGCGGCCGGCCGAATAGACCAGGGCGCCCGCGGCGGCCCGCCCCGCGGCGTCGCGCACGGAGAGGATCAGGCCCGGCCGGGCCGCCATCGTCAAGACGCTCCACCCGGCGTCGGGCTCGACCTCGACCGAGCCGACGGCGTCCGCCGATTCGGCGTCCACCCGAACCTTGACCTTCGCCGGCCGGCGAACGACGGCTCGCCCGTCGGCATCGGCGAAGGCGGGCTCGTCTGTTGGGCGCCAGCCGCCGGGATCGTCCGCGCTCCCGCCGGCGTCGACCGGCGCGATTCGTACGGTGGCGCCGGCGGCGGGTCGGCCCGACGAGTCGAGCACCTGGAGCGCCAACGGTAGAGCGGAGATCGGCGTGAGCGGCGGCAGGAGCGTCGGCTCGACCAGCGGTGTCCGTGGAATCGTGAGCGTGCGAAACCCGTCGGCTCGCGCGTCGAGGCGGTACACGCCGGGCTTTGGCACGATCAGTAGGTACGTGCCATCGGCGGCGACCCGCGCGGCCGTCAAGGGGGTTGACCTGTCGCCGTGGACGGCTGCCCGCTGCGCTTCGAAATCGGGAAACGCCGGTCGAAGCTCCACGACCATGGTGGAAGGAGGAGCGCTCGCCCCCGCGACCGGCAGCACGCTGCCCGCGACCGCAAACGTCTCCGGCGGCGACGCCGCGACTGCCGCTCCGCCGAGGGGCATGAGCAGCGCGAGAACGCGGAACGAAGCTCGCGCGCGGCGGGAGGCCGCGATCGATCGCGACATGGATTTCCTCCTCTCGACGGGGGGCCGCCCCTCTCGGAATCGGGGCGTTTCCTCGTCGTGACGGTAGACCGACCCTTCTACGGGAGGGGAATCATCGCACGTCGCGGCGGGCGGCCGAGATCCAGAAACCAGATCGAGATCCGGATTGATCTAGCTCGAAAACTGCGTCTTCCGTTTCGAGATCTCGGCCAGGCGTGCGATCGAGAACAATGCGGGGGGAGCCGCGTCGCCCACGATCCACCGGGCGGCGTTTTCGCCCAGCGCCGGACCGAGCTTGTAGCCGTGACCGGAGCCGCCGCCCAAGATCCAGAGGTTTTCCGCTTCCGGGTGCGTGGCCGCGATCAGATGGCCGTCGGGGCTGTTTTCGTACTGGCAGACCTCGGCGCCGACGAGCGGCGCTTTGGCCATCTCGGGGAAGCGCCGGGCGATCACCTCACGCGTCTCGGCGAGGCGGGCCGGAGTGACGCTCCGTTCGGAGGAGGTCGGGTCGATCGCCTCGCCACGGGTATCGTCGGCCGCCTTGAAGCCGCGTTCCAGGTTGCCGGGCAGACCGTAGTAGATCCGCTCCGCGAAATCGATCCAGATGGGAAGGTTCCCCTCGTCGAAGCGGCGGTCCCCCTCCGGCGGACCGAAATAGAACGCCTCCTGACGCGTCGGACGGACGCCGTCGCCGATCACCTCCGGAAAGATCTTGCCGAGCCAGGGGCCGCAGGCGAAGACGTAGGCGTCCGCTTCGAGCGTCGAGCCGTCGGCGAGGTCGAGCCGGGCGAGGTGGCCGTGTTCGATCGGTCCCGGGCGCGCCGAGACGCGGCGGATCTCGCCCCCCTCGGCCGCGAACGCTTCGGCCACCGCCTGGCAGGCGAGGCGCGCCGTGAGATATCCCGCTTCGGGCTCGAAATAGACCGAGCGGACGCCATCGAAGCGGACCTGCGGGAAGCGGCGCTTCGCTTCGGCGAGCGACAGCGCTTCGACGGGAAGATGGACGGCCTCCAGGAGTGGAATCGAGGTCTTCGCGTAGGCGTCGTCGACCGAGAACATCCACAGCACGCCGGTCCGATGGTAGAAGCGGCGGCCGAGCCGCATCTCCGCATCCTTCCAGAGCTCGAACGAACGGACCACCCAATCGACATAGATCGCGTCGGCGCCGTACATGCCGCGGATTACCCGCGTCTCGCCGCCGGAGGAAGCGCGCAGATTGCCGGGGCCCCAGGCGTCGAGCAGCGTGACCGAGACGCCGCGCCGAAGCAGGGAGAGCGCCGTCCAACCGCCGAACGAGCCGGCGCCGATCACCGCGACCTTCTTGAGCGCGTGGCGCCGAACCGGGCTCGGGTCTGTTTTCGCCGCCGTAGGCGGAACGGCTTGCGGCTCGGCGGGCGTCTCGGACATCGCGCTCTCTTCCTTTCGGCCAGCGAGCCGGAGCGCTCCGGCTCCCGTGAAGCTCAGCGCGGCCGCCCCCTGGAGCAGCTCCCGGCGGGTCGGTACATTGGGCTCCCGACGCTTGGGCATCGGCATCTCCCTCGGATCTTCAAGAAACGGGCCGAAGCCTACGCGATTTGGCCGCCGCGACCTATC
>JBGAGQ010000068.1:0-33678 GCA_044226625.1 Thermoanaerobaculia bacterium | reverse complement strand
GGATCCAGAAGCCCGGTACGGCCGAGCTGGAGGTCGTCACTCCTTCGGCGACCGTGGGGCGTGCGCCCTCGATCACCAGCCTGGCCGACGATCCGGCGGACCTGCCGCAGGGCGACGCCTATCCCGAACCGGACGAGTCGGCGCTCTCCGCCGCGGCGGCCGAGGTGGCGCCTGCCGACGTGGCCGCGGACGGCACGCTCACGATGGAGGTCCCGGGCGAGTTCCTGCGCGTCAAGCAGGGCGCCTCCTACAAGGCCTATACCCTGCCGCTTCGCGAGAACCTCGAGTACGGCGAGGCGGAGATCGAATACGACCTCGAGATCGCCAAGTGGCGGACGCCGCTGTTCCATGGCCTCATGGGCTTCAAACGCTCGAACCCCGACCGGCGACAGCGGCTCCTCTACCTCGGGTTCCTGATTCGCGGCAGCAGCGGATTCAAATCGATCCTCGACATTGGCAAGGATCCGCGAACCGGCGAAGGGGAGCTGATCAAGAGCAACACCGGCCCCTGGCGCGAGCGCAACAAGTACCACGTGAAGTTCCGGTACGACACGGTCGCTCGTCGCGTGACGCTCACCGTGTTCAAGAACGGTCAGCTGGTCCAGACCCTCGCGGGCGAGATCAACAACCGCGACCTGCGCGACCTCGGCCAGGGCAAACGGGTGATCCTCGATTTCTACGACTGGGATTGCCGACGGCGCGTACTTCGCCGCCGCTCGGCTGGGTCTACTCGAACCTGAAGGTCAAGGTGTCGCCCCGCTAAGCTCGCGCGCCGCTGCGCTTCGGCTCGAAGGGCTCCTCCGGGAGGCCCTTTTTCATCGCCCCGTTCTTCTGGCAGCTCATCGCCCTACATCGCAAAGAGCGCGGCGAAGGTTTCGATTCCGTCCCAGAGGTTCTCGAGCCGAAGGTTTTCGTCGTGGGTGTGCTGATTGTCGTCATGGTTGGCGATCGGCACGATGAGCAGCGGCACCCCGAGGACGTCGTCGAACGCGGCGAGCGGCAGGCTTCCCCCAAGGTGGGCAATCGGACCAAATCCCCGTGCGCGGCCTCGAGCGCGGCGACCACCCGGCGCGCCGCGGGAAGGTCCATGGGCGTTCCGGATCGCCCGGTAGCCTCCCGGCTCGCGCTCGATCCGCGCGACCCGCGGGTGGGCGAGGCGCTCGCTTTCGGTCGGCTCGTCCTCGGTGACGAAATATCCTTCCTTCCGGACGTGGGCGATCACTCGATCGACCATCGTCCGCGGATCCAGCCCTTGACCAGACGGATGTCGATCGCCGCGGTCGCTCGGTCCGGGACGACGTTGCGCGCCGCCGCACCCACGGCGGCGCTCGCGAGCCCGCGGACGTTCAGGGACGGATGCAGGATCGCCTCTTCGAGCCTCTCGGGCGACCGCTCCGCCCGGTCGATCCAGAGCTCGCGCTTCAGGTCGGCGTCGACCGGTGGCGCCTCGGCGATCGCCTGGCGTTCGAGATCGCCCACGGGCTCCATTCCGCGCTCGAAATCGGCGACCAGGACGCGGCCGTCGTCGTCCTTCATCGAGGCGAGCAGCCGCGCGAGATCGAAGGCGGGGTTCGGCGCCCAGTTGCCGTAGTGACCGCTGTGCAGCTCGCGTCGGGCGCCATACACGGTGAGCTCGAAGCTCGTGATCCCGCGCACGCCGAAGACGATCTGCGGCCTTCGGCTCTGATGGACCGGGCCGTCGCAGAAGACCCAAAGGTCCGCGGCGAGCAGGTCGCGATGCTCCGCCAGCATCCGGGCGAGGTGGGGCGAGCCGAGCTCCTCCTCCCCTTCGAAGAAGAACTTGAGGTTCACGGTCGGCCGAATGCCCGCCTCGTCGAGGGCGTCGAGCGCCGCGAGCAGCGCCACCACGGGTGCCTTGTCGTCTCCTGCCGAGCGGGCGTAGAGGCGGGCCTCGAGGGGAAACGGCGCGCCGTCGGAAGGAAGAGGGATCGGTTTCCCGCCGTCCGCGAGCGCCCGATCGGTGAGATAGGGACGGAACGGGTCGCCGTTGGTCCAGCGTGCGGGATCGACCGGTTGGCCGTCGTAATGGGCGTAGAAGACGACGGTCGAGGTGGCGCCTGGCGTCGCGCGCTCCCCGTAGACGGCGGGCGGCGCGCCGGGAACCTCGAGCCGGCGGGTCCGGACTCCTCGTTTTTCGATCCGGCGGGCGATCTCATCGGCGTTCTTCGCGAGGCCGACGGGGGCGGCGGGGTAGCCCGGCACGTTCGGAATCGACAACAGGTCGATGAAGTCGCGCACGATCTTCCCCTCGTTGCGGCTTCGAAAATGCCGTGCGACCTCGGCGGCCCCATGAGCGGGACTCGTAGGCGGCTGGCTCGGAGGTGCGGCGGCGACCAGGGTCGAGGCGAGCAAGGTCGAGGTAAGGATGGCGATCATCGGGCGTCCTCCCTATCGATCGATTTTCAGTCGACGAAGATCATGCTCGCGGCGAACGCGAGGGTCGAGAGCGCCTGGGCCGCGACGATGAAGCCCGCGATCGGGGCGGGTCGGGAGTCGGCCTCCGCCCTGGTGCTTTCCCCTGACAGGGCTTGGACGGCTGCGGCCGCGGCGAGCGCCACGAACGGCATCGCGAACAGCCAGATCCGGCCGACCTCGCCGCGCACGCTGCCCGAGAGCCAAAGAAGGCCGAGGAGCGCGGCGCCGCCGAGCAGGCCGCGCCGAAGAGCCTTGTCTCCGCGCGCGGCGAGACCGAAGGCGCCGAGCACGGCGACCGCCGGTCCGGTGAAGAGGGCGAAATCGTACGGGTTTGCGGCCAGCCAGGTCGCGTACGAACGGGTGGCCACCGCCATCTCGCGATGGGCCGAGATCGCGGTACGAAACGCGCTCCAAGGGTCGTAGGCACCGAAGAACATGAGGGCGAGCCAGGGGAGCGCGAAGCCGGCCGCGACCATCGCCGGCCGCGACAGCCGCCGAGCCGAAAGCCAGGCGTCGTCGTTCGGTGTAGAGAACGCGATCCAGGCGACGAACGGCACCAGGACGAGCAGGCCATAGGAGACCAGGCAGCCCAAGGCGGAAACGAATCCAGCTGCAAGACAGGAGACGGCCACTCTCTTTGGATTCGCTTCCCCGCCGACGGCGGCGAACGCGGCCGCCGTGACGCCGACTAGGGCCAGCGCCTGATCGATCGAGGGGGTGAACAGCGTCGCCGCCGGGAGCGTGAGCCAGAGAGCAGCGGTGAGCCGTGCGTGGTCGGGGCGGAGCCCCCAAACGAGGGCCAGGGAGTGAAGAGGCAGGGCGGTTGCCGCGGCCGCGGCCGGCAGGAGGAAGGCGAGCAAGACGGCCGTGAACGCGCTCGGGGGCCGAGCGGGTGCCGGCTTTCCTCGCTCGCGGGCTCGGGCGATCTCGGCGTCCATCGCGTCTTCGGCTTTGCGGGGGAGCCGGGCGGCGAGCAAACCTGCCGGACCGAGCGCCCGCGCGATGCGATCGAGCCCGCGGATCGCCAACAGGATGCCCGGGGGATGGGTCCGGCTGTGCATCGAGAGGTTCGCCGTTTGGGCGGGGAAGTCCGCGAGCAGCAGCGGGGCTGGCGGCGCCAGGGCCGCGTCGTACAGATAGCTGAAGCTGTGGCGAGAGGAAAGCACGGAAACCACGCGCTCGAACCCGGCTGGCTGCGCGGCCACGACCGAAAGCGAGAAGGCATATCCGGCGATCGCGAGGCTCGCGGCGCCTCGGCGCACCGTCGGGCCATAACGGAGGAGGAGGATCAATACCGATGCCGCGAGCAGCGCCGCGCACGCCGGCAAAGGCGCGAGCCCCAGGGACCGATAGGCCCATCGCCACTCGGCGGGCCCGTTGAACCCGGAGACCTGGAGCCAAGCGGCGGCGATCGCGAGGAACGCCGCACCAAACGCCATCGCGAGTGGAAGTCGGTGGTAACTCTCGCGTCCGGAAGCGCCCGAACCGGCCGGCAGGTCGCTCAGGCCCGCTGCTCCGGCGCGGTCAAATCGGAGGCTTCGGCCGCTCCGGTGGCCGAGCCTGTATTGACCACTCCCGCGGGCTCGAACAGGAGGATCGCGACCTCCTTCTCGGCGACGGGCCGATGCTCGACGCCGCGCGGCACGATGAGGAACTGTCCGGTTTCGAGATCGAGCGTCCGATCGCGCAGCTCCATCCGGAAGCGGCCGGAGACGACCAGGAACAGCTCGTCGGCATCGTCGTGGTGGTGCCAGACGAACTCGCCCTGAAATTTGACCAGCTTGACCTCCTGGCCGTTGAGCTCGCCGACGATCCGGGGGCGCCAATGATCCGAGAACCGGCTGAGCTTCTGGGCGAGATCGACCACTTCCATGGCGAGGATCCTCCGGGCGCCAGCATATCCAGCCCCACGGGCTAGAATCGAGCCCGGCTCTCGTCGTTCGCAACCGATGCCGGACCAGCCGCCGCTCCTCCCGCGCGCCCACGGGCGACCGTCGATCGCGATTCCTCGCGACGTCTGGGCGGCGTTGCTGTCGCTCGCCGGCGCGCCGATCGCTCTGGCGATAGCCGGAGGGGGAGCACGAACGGCGGGCTGGGGAGAGCTCCTGCTCGCTACGCTCGCCCTGGCCTTGGCGGCGTCGCACCGGCCGCTCGCGGGCACGGGGACGCTCGGGCTCGGGGCGCTCGCCCTGCCGCTCCTGCTGCTGCGCGCTCGTTCGGTCTCGGTCGCGATGCTCGCGGTCGCCGCATTCCTCGCGGTCGAGTGGGCGTACCGATCGCTCGCCCGTCTCGCGAGCCGGGCACCCGGTCCGGAGTCGACGACGGTGGAGCGCCGACGCACCATCCGGTCGCTCGAAAGCGCCGGCCGCATCGTCCTCGCCGTTCTCGCCGCCGGAGCGGCGTTTCGCTTTGCGGCGTCTCGGCGGCCGCCGAGCTGGGGCGACCCGGCCTCGGTCGCGGCCGCGGTGCTCGCCGGTCTTCTCGTCTATGTCTCGATCTGGTTCGCGCTCGAGGCGCTCGATCGCTGGCTGCGGCGTCCGGATCGACCGGTCGAGCTGCGGCCGATCCTGGAGCCCTTGGCGCTCGACGCGATCGGTTGGATCGGGGGAGCGGTCGTCCTCGCGATCGGCCTCGCGATCGGCTGGCCGATGGCGGTCGCGATCCTGCTGCTGCTCGCCGTCGCGATCCTCGAGGCGGCGCGACAGGCCCATGCCTCCGACCGGCACGAACAGCGAGCCAACGACCTCGAGCGAATCGGCATTGCCGGCCGGAACATGTTCGGCGCCGGAGAGCTGTCGATGGTGGTGCGTCAGATCGCCATCGAATGCGGCCGCGTGCTCGACTTCGGCTGGTTTCAGCTCGAGATCGCCCCGCTGAGCGCGCCGGAGCGGAGCTGGTGGGCTCCGCGCGGCGGCGCCGCCATTTTCGACGGCGCGCCGGAGCCTGAGGAATACCCCCCGGCACTGCTCGGCTTCCATCGACGGCGCCCCTGGGAAGTCGTCGACCGAAGCATTTCGACCGAGCGCGCCTCGGTGGTCCACCTGCGCCTCTGGTGTGATCCGCGGCGGGTCGACGCGCCGGCGATCGAGCGGCTCGATCGGCTTCTGCCGCAGATGGCGACCTCGGTCGAGCACGCGCTGCTCGACCGGGAGGCGCGCGCGGATCCTCTCACCGGGGTGGCCGTCCGGCGAATCCTCGAACGCCGGCTCCAGGAGGCGCATGCTCGCGCCCTTACCGGCGGGTCGCCGATGGCGGTGATCCTGTGCGATCTCGATCACTTCAAGAGGATCAACGATACCTATGGCCACGACGTGGGCGACCGGGCGTTGATCTCGGCCGCCGCGATGCTCGACGCGCACCGCCGCGAGGACGACCTCTGTGCACGCTACGGCGGGGAGGAGTTCGCGATCCTGCTCGAAGCGGCCAACGGTGGAACCGCGCTGTCGCTCGCCGAGCGCTTGCGGGAGAAGGTCGAGGAAATCGAGCTGGTGATCGACGGCAAGCGCGTACCGATCACGCTGAGCGCCGGCGTCGCGGCATTTCCCGAGCTTCACGTCAAGGCGCCCGCGGAGCTGATGGTTTTCGCCGACGAGGCTCTCTACGAGGCGAAGCGCCTCGGCAGGAATCGCGTGCTCCTGAACCTGGGGCAGGGAACCTATCGCTCGATCGATGGCGAGGTCCACGAGTCCGAGAAGGCTCGCTCGACCCAGGAGCCGCCACGCATCTTCGTCTGACGGCGCCGGCCGGTTCCTGTCGGAGCGAGTTGGCCGAGCGCGCGGAAGTCTGCTGTAATCACCTTCTCGCCCGAGGAGCGGCAGGTCCTTATGGAGAAGCGCGGATGAAAGCCACGAGCCGAAAATTCGATGGGTTCTTCTTGGGGGCGGTCGGCCTGTTCGTCGCCTCGGCCGGTCACGCCGATCTCGCGCCGGTGACGGCGGTGTTCGACCTCATCCCGGAGATCATCACCCCGCCGCCGGTCGACCCCGGTCCCGCCAACGTGGTGGTCGTCCGATCTCAGCCGGCTGCGGCTGCGGTCGGCGACGGGTTCGTCGTCGCGTGGCGGGACGAAAAGTCCTTCGGTCCGAGCCCGGCCGACGTCATGATGAACCAGATCAAGGGCCAGCTCGTGGACCGTTCCGGTGGTTTCGGGACCTCGTTCCTGATCGATCTGCCGGGAGTGCCTGGGCTGCGGCGCTTTTCGAGCCCCGTGCTCGGCGATCTCGGCGACGGTCGATTCCAAATCGCCTGGGCCCAGGATCGTAGCGACGGGCGGGACGTCTTCGGTCAGTGGTTCGCCGCGGGTGTGGCCGAGGGCGAGCCGCGCCGGCTGAGCGACGCCTCGAGCCGAATCTTCGGCGACCTGCCGAGCCTCGCGGGCGGCGGCGGCGCGAGCGCGCTCGCCTGGCCCGAGATCACCCGCCCGGTCCCTCCCGCCTCGCGTCCGACCGTTCGTCACAACCTGCTGCGGTTCGACGTGGCCGGTGCGCCGACGATCGCGCCTCTGCGCCTCGGCAATCCCCGATGGAGCGAGCTGCAGGTCCGGCCTGCGGTGGCCCTCGATGCCGCGGGAATCGCGACCGTCGCCTGGCTCGAGCCGATCGAAGGCCCGAACCCGCTTCGTCTCGCGCAGCTCTGGAGCCAGCGTTTCGACGCCGCAGGCCACGCCGTAACGGCGAAGGTGCGCCTCGCGACGAGAGCCGCCGAGGGTGTGGCGATCGCTTCGACCGGCGATGGCCAATCGGTCGTGGTGTGGGTGAAGAAGGCTCAAAACGGAACGCTTCGGCTCTACGCGAGCCGCCTGTCCGCCGAAGGGCGGCTCGCGGGCGCAGCGCGCGATCTCGGCCCGGTCGGAACGTTCGGTCTGCCGGTCCTCCTGCGCGACGGCGGAGGATCCTTCGCCCTCGCTTGGATCGACGGGGAGCGGTTGCTCGCGGTCCATCTTGGGGCCGACCTCGTCCGTCGAGGTTCGCGCGTCGATGTCGCGTCGGCGCGGCCGGATCTCGATTTCACCCCCGCGCACGGGTTCGGCGCCGCGCTGTCCGGGGGCCGCGTCCTGTTCGCCTGGGAGGGGAGCATGCCGCAGGCATCCTGGTGCCCGGGTAATGCGATCAAGGCGCAAATTTTCGAGCTGCGATAAAGGAAGCCGAGCCGGCCTCGCGTATTCGCTGATTTGACGGTGGGGTTCGCTTTCCCTAGGCTCCCTAGCGCGCGATGAATCGGCTGTTTCGCCTCCTCCCCTTGCGGACCTGCATGTGGGTCTGCTGCGGCCTCGCCGCCCTGCCCGCCCTCGCCGGGGAAAACTTCGGGGGCCTGCGGGGGCTCGAGGTGCGTTTTCTCGAGCCCGCTTCCGGGAGCCGCTTCGCGCCCGGCGACGACGTTTTGATTCGCTGGACCGGAGCGCCTCCGGCGTCGGAGGTCGAGCTTCTCCTGTCCGTCGATGGCGGCCGGAGCTTTCCCGTCCGACTCACCCACGAGCTCGAGGGGAACGCCACCTCGTACCGCTGGCGCGTTCCCCGCCTGCCTGCTGCGGGAGCCCGCCTCGCGTTGCGAGGGAAGATCGAAGGGGAAGAGGTCGAGGTCGGGTGGAGCGCGCCGTTCTCGATCGAGACCCCGCCGAAGAGCTCATCGCTCTCGACACGGGAAGGCGAAGGCGCGATCCGGACCGTTCGCGGCGAGCTCTGGTGGGTAGATCGCGCCATCGCTGGTAGCGAGGGCGAGCCGCCCCCGCTGTCGGGCCTCGAGAGCTCCCCCGAAGAGCCGGCCTACCATCCCGCCCGGGGCGAGTCGATCCTCGCGGATCCCGCGGTGCCCGATGGCTTAGGGCGACCGGCGGCGGCGTCGAGGGGGCATGAGCCTCCGCGGCTTGCCGCCACCCCCTCCGAAGCGAACCCGAGGCCGTTGGCTCGAGTCCCGCGGCCCCGCCCCCTGCGCATTTGATGGCATCCGTCGTGCCCGACGGACACTGAAGCCGCGGCCCGATTTCCGGGTCGCAGAGCCATGTTCTTTCTTGGCGGCCGCGCGCCGCCGACAAGGATGCCATCCATGCGAACCCCCCTCTCGTCGGGCGGCGCGAAGCGTCACGCTGCCGCCAGCCTGATCCTCCTTTCTTTGCTCTTCGTCACTCTTCCGGCGCTGGCCGAGACACCCGGGCTGGGCGCGCTGCGCGGCAGCGTCTCCGATGCTTCGGGCGCGCCGATCGCAGGCGCCTCGATCGTGGTCACGAACACAGAGACCGGCTTTAGCCGGTCGATCTCGACTGATGCCTCGGGCGCTTATTCCCTCTCGGGCCTGCCGCTCACCGGCAGTTACGAGATCAAGTTCTCGCACGAGGGTCTCGCCGCCGAAACCCGCTCAGGTCTCACCCTCCGCGCCGGGGCAACCGCCACGGCCGACGCGGTGCTCCAGCCGCTCGCGGTCGAGGATGCGATCACCGTCTTCGGAACCACCGAGGGCGTGCGCACCGACTCGCCCCAGATCGGCACGAGGATGGATGCCGAGCGCATCGCGGAGACACCGATCCTCGGCGGTAAGGTGACGTCCCTGCCGCTTCTCTCCTCGGCGGTCCGTTCGGCCCGCGGCACCGGCGACCTGTTCCTGAACAACACCCTGTTCGTGATCGAAGGGGGCGGCCGGCGCCAGGCGACCTATGTGATCGACGGCAGCGGCGCCGACGACTCCTGGGGCCGCCAGACGATTTTCACCAACGTGCCGCTCGCGGCAATCCAAGAGTTCTCGGTGCTCACGAACGCGTTCTCGGCAGAATACGGCCGAACGACCGGAGGCGCGATCAACCTGGTCACGCGCGCCGGCACCCGCGATCTGCGAGGCGACTTCAACCTCGTCGCGCGGCCGGGCGGCCTCCAGACGGAGACCCCCGTCACCCAGCAGGACGCCCAGGACGAGCTCTGGCAGGGAAGCCTTTTCGTGGGCGGTCAGCTGGTGCCCGACCGGGCTTATTTCTCGGTCGGCGGCGAATACAACCGGCAGGACCGCGATTCGGTGATCACCTCGGCGCTCGCGCCGGGCGTCTTCACCGGCCAGTACCGGCAGACGCTCCTGTTCGGCCGGGTCGACGCCGATCTCTCCTCGTCTCACCATCTCGCGGCCCGGGCCAACCTCGACCGCTTCACCGATTCGAATCCGGCCGACGCCGTGGGCGGCATCGCGCTGCCGAGCGCCGCGCGCAATTTCAAGCGGGCGGCGGAAGCCGTGCAGCTCGCCGAGAGCTGGGTGCTCTCCGGCTCGGCCTCGAACGAGGCGCGGCTGGTCTGGCAGAACGGCGACCCGATCACCGAATTCGAGCCGGCGCATCCGTCGGTCCAGCTCGTCCGGCCGGGCGTCTCGACCGAGGGTGAATCGCGCTCGGCTCAGCTCACGAACCGCCAGATCCAGCTCGCCGACACCTTCGCGGTCGTCGCGGGGGATCACCTGATCAAGGCGGGCGGCGACTATGTCCGTTCGCGCTCGGGCGGCGACGGCCAGGAGTTCGGCTCGCCGTTCGTGCTCGGCCAGTTCACGTTCAAGACCGGGATCTCGCCCGCGATCCCGACCGCGAGCCTCACCCTCGCCGACGTCCAGCGGTTCACCCAAGGATTCGGCAACGTCGACTACCGGGTGAGCGAGTCGCTCTGGTCGCTGTTCGTCCAGGACGACTATCGCATCCGCCCCGATCTGGTGCTGAACCTCGGTCTTCGTTACGACCGGCAGAGCTTGACCGACGCGACCGACAACCTCTCGCCGCGCCTTGGCTTCGCCTGGACTCCGGACAAGTCGCGCCGGACGACGTACCGCGGCGGCTACGGTATCTACTATTCGGAGATCCGCGCCAACATCGTCGCCGGTTGGGAGCTCGGCGGACCCGAAGGGTTCTTCAACTTCAGCGCGGCTCCAGGGCAGCTTGGCTTTCCGACGTCGCTCAACCCGATCCCGGGTTTCCCTCCGGGGGCGGTCCTGCCGCCGCGCGACATCACCATCCGGCCCGGGCGCACCTCCTACTACAGCCGGTTCTTCGACGTCTCGCGCCTTTCGGGCTACCCGAGCGAGCTGAAGAACCCGAAGACCGAGCAGGCGACGCTCGGGGTCGAACGCGATCTCGGCGGCGGCTGGTTCGGGAGCGCCGACGTGGTGCACGCCGTCACCACCGACATCGACCGGAACATCGACTTGAACGCCCCGACGGCTTTCCTCCGCACCACGCCCGGGCAGACCCGTTCCGCTGCCGCGGCCGATCTCACCCGGCCGATCATTCCGGTGGCCAACGGCTATCGCCGCATTCTGACCACGGTGAACCAGGGCGAGAGTCGTTACGACGCGCTGCAGCTGGACCTGCGTCATGAGTGGCAGGGGCGGGGTACGCTCCGGCTATCGTACACCTGGTCGCATACCCGCAACAACTTCGAAGCGGACGCGCCGGGGGGCGACCCGAGCGACGCGCGCCTTCTCGGCTCGGAGTTCGGCGACAGCTTGCTCGATCAGCGGCATCGCGTCGTTCTTTCCGGAGCGGCCCATCTGCCGTTTGGCTTCGTCGCCGGAGGCGTCGGTACCTATGCGACGGGCCGGCCGTACAACGCGACCACCGGAGCCGACAACAACGGCGACGGTTCGACCGCCGATCGTCCGGTGATCGACGGCCACGTCGTGGGCCGGAACGCGTTCCGCGGCGATGCTCTCTACGACCTCACGCTGTTCGTCGAGCGTGCCTTCCGGTTGTCGGGAGCGGCGACGCTCACGCTTCGGGCGGAGGTGTTCAACGTCACCGACCACGAAAACGTGGTGGGAAGGAACGGGGTCTACGGCAACGCGACGAACGGAGTACCGCTCGCTACGTTCGGCCAGGAGCTCGGCGGGATCGCGAATGTCGATCCGGGGCGGCAGTTCCAGCTCGGAGCGCGGCTGCGCTTCTAGCCTCATGACCGCGCCGTCCTCTCCGGCGGAAGCCGCGACCGACCTGCTCGCGGTATCCGGGCTCGGCAAGAGCTTCGGAGGGCGGCGCGTGCTCGACGACGTGGGCTTTTCGGTCCGGCCGGGCGAGGTGCTCGGCCTGGTCGGACCGAACGGCGCGGGCAAGACGACGCTGTTCCGATGTTTGGCCGGTCTCCTGCCGGCGGATGCCGGCCGCGTGGCGGATGGCGGAGGTCGCTCTGTGGCTCCGAGGTGCCGCCGAGACCAGCTGTACTTTCTTCCCGACGGCATCCTTCCCTGGCCGGACCAGGGCGTCGGCCGTCTTCTCGGTGGCTGGCGCGATCTCTGGGGGGCCACTCTCTCGCGCGGCCCGTCGCTCGAGGGCCTACTCGCGCGGCTCGACCTCGGGCGGCTCGCCGCCGCTCGGACCGGCTCGCTGTCCAAAGGTGAGCGGAAGCGCTTTCTCCTCGCGCTCGCCCTGCTTTCGCCTCAGCCGCTCCTGCTGCTCGACGAGCCGTTCGACGGTCTCGATCTGCGCCAGACGCGCGACGTGGCGGCGCTTCTGCGCGAGATGGCAGCGCTGGGGCGCACGCTGTTTCTTTCGATCCACCAGCTGGTCGACGCAGCGCGCGTCTGCGACCGTCTGATCATGCTCTCCGACGGCCGGGTGGTGGGGGAGGGAACGATCGACGAGCTGCGGGAGCGGGCGAGCCTCCCCTCGGGGACGCTCGAGGAGGTCTTCCTTGCCCTTACGTGAGGCTCCGACCTTTCGCACGCTGCTTCGGCTCGATCTCGGCGAGCTGATCGCCGCCCGTTCGTTCTGGCTGTCTCTCGCCTTGATCGGTCCGTTGGTGGGGCAAGCTTTCCGTACGGCGGTCGCGTCGTATGCGGAAATGAGCGGCGCCGGCGGCGGACCGGCCGCGCTCGCCCAGGGGCTCTCACCGCTCGACGGCATCGTCGTTCCGACGTTCGGCGCCTACGATCTCGCGGTGACTTTCCTCCTGCCGTTCGTCTCGATTCGGATGCTCTCTTCCGAACGAGAGAGCGGCGCGGCGCTCCTGCTTGGCCAGACCCACGCGGGCCTCCCCGCGCGGCTCGCCTCGAAGCTCCTCGTGCTCGGGCTGGGCGGCCTCGCCGCCGCGGTCCCCGGCTTCGTCGCTCTCGCGCTCTGGCGCGGCTATGGAGGCCACCTCGCCCTCCCCGAGACCGGCAGCGTGCTCCTGGGCCATCTGCTCCATGCCCTGCTCGCGACCGGTCTCGCGTTCGCCGCGGCGGCGGTCAGCCGGTCGAGCGCCAGCGCGGCGATCGCGACGCTCGGCCTCACGGTCGGGGGCTGGGCGCTCGATTTCGTCGCCGCGGGCCGCTCGGGTTGGATCGCCAAGGCCGCACGTCTCACTCCGGCCGCCGCGCTCCGGCGCTTCGAGCAGGGGGACCTGTCGCTCTCCCTGCTCGCGGCGCTCCTCGCCGCCACCCTGGGCGCGCTCGCGTTCGCCGCTTTCGAGCTCGACCTCTACGAGGCGCCCGCGCGCCGCCACCTGCGCGCGGCGCTGGCGCTCCTCATTGCGACCGGTGCCGTCGCCGCAGTCGCCGATCTCCGTGGCGCCTGGGATCTCGCCGAAGATCGCCGCAGCTCGTTTTCGCGCGCCGACGAAGCGGCGCTCGAGGAGATCACGCGACCGGTGCGCGTCCGGGCGAACCTCGCGGCGGAAGATCCGCGCCTGACGGATCTCGAGCGAAATGTCCTCGCGAAGCTGCGCCGCGTGCTTCCCGATTTCTCGGTCGAGCTCGCCGCCGCCGGCCGCTCCGGCCTGTTCGAAGGGCCCGAGTACGGCGAGGTCTGGTACCAGGTGGGCGAGAACCGCGCGATGCTGCGATCGACTATCGAGCCAGTCGTGCTCGCGCAGATCTACGAGCTGGCGGGGGTGAAACCACCCGCTCCGGATGCCGCGGACGCGGCGTATTCCGGCTATCCACTCGCCGCCACGCCGCGCGGCGCGGCTTTCCTCTTCTACCTCGCGTGGCCGTTGGTCGCGGGCTTCGCGTTCTCGACACGCGACCGCTGGAGATCGCCATGAACCGACTCGTCGCCTGCTCGCTCTCCGTGCTCCTCGTCTCGACTCCCGCGGCGTTCGCCGCCGCTCCGAAGAAGGCCCCCGCCGCCAAACCCGCGAAGGTGCCGGCCGCGGCGAAGGTCCAACCGATCCGAATCGATTTGTCGAAAGAGAAGGAAGGGAGCGATCCGGTGCGCTTCCTTGCGATCGTCGGCGACTGGTCGATCGCCAAAGAGGAAGGTAAGCCCGTGCTGTTGGTCGACGGCCGGACCTGGAAGAACGGCCAGCCGGCGGGCGGCCTCGCCGACAAGGCGCGTGCCATCTACGGCTCGCGCCACGAGGAGTTCATCGACAACGTGAAGGCGTTCGCCTACTTCCCCTATGCCGTGGCGAACGAGATCCCGGACTTTCACGACGGCGCGATCGAGATCCGCTTTCGCCTCCTAGGCGGCGTGCTCGACCAGTGTGCGGGCATTTTGTTCAACTTGAAGCCCAACGGCGACTACCTCGCCGTCCGGGTGAACGCCAAGGAGGACAACCTCGTGCTTTGGAAGTTCGAGAACGGCAAGCGCAGCTTCGTCCAGAAGGGCGTCCGCAACGCGCCGATCCCGATGCGCCAGTGGCACACGATGAAGATCGCCGTCCACGGCACGCTGCTCGAAGCTTGGTATGACGGCGAGCGACTCCTCGAACGGACCCTCGAAGCGCCGGTCTCCGGCAAGATCGGTGTCTGGTCGAAGACCGACAGCGTCGCCGAGTTCACCGACTACATGGTGACCCCGGAGGCGGCTGGACCGGCGGCCCCGGGCTCGGCGAAGAGCCCGGGCGCCCGCTAGACGCTCGAACGGGAACGGCGCGGCAGGGCGCGGCCGGACGCGGCCGGACCGTCAGTTGGCGACCACCACGTCGCCCGACTGGAGGTTCCGCGGCGAGTCCGCCCAGGGGATCTCGATGCCCTGGAATCGGATCGGGATACCGGTCGAGCAGAAAGGATCGGCGCCAGCCATCACTTGGAAGTGCAGGTGCGGTTCGGTCGAGTTGCCCGAGGTGCCCAGTTGGGCGATCGGCTGGCCGCGCTCGACCTTGGTTCCCTTCTCGACTTTGAGGCTACCGGTCTTCAGGTGGGCATAGAAGGAAAACTCTCCATTGCCGTGATCGATGACGAGGTAGTTGCCGGCGGCTTTCTCGATCCCCGCCTCGAGCAGCTTCGCCTGGTTTTCGAGCACCCGCTGCTGGTATGCCTCGATTGCCTCGCCCTGGCGACGGAAATCGGAGTCGGACTCGGGAATCGTGCTTACCGCGGCGACGACGGTTCCGGCCGCGGCGGCGCGGATCTCCTGGCCGTAAGCGAGATATTCGCCGCGCTGGGTGCCGTCGCCCCGAAAGGACTTGCCCCCGTCGCCGAATCGCGCGATGTCGATCGCGAACTCCTCCGGCACCGCCCAACGATGGCCACCGTGGAAGGTCGCGCCTACGGCGACGACCCAGCGGCCGGCGAGCGGAAAGGAATATTCGACTTTCGAGCCGTCGACGTCGATCGGAATCTCGCCCGAGCCCTCGACTTCGCCTCCGGCGGCGTTCCTCCCGAAAACGTGAAGGCGAAGAGCGGTCGGTTTCCCGGCGAACACGAACGGCTTTTGCCCGATCAAGAGAGCGCCTCCGGCGGGAAGCTCGCGAGACGGAGCGAGCTTCGCGTCCTTGAGCAGCAGGTCGGGCCGAAAATGAAACGCGAGGACTGCGAGCATCCCCTGCGCCTCGAGTGCCGCGCCGCGCGCGGCCGCCTTGTCGAGATCCGCGGCGTTCAGACGATGGGTCTGAATGGCGTCGGCCGGCTCGATCGATCGGAGGATTTCGATTTCGATCTTTTCGAGCGTGACCGCCGCGGCCGTCGTGTTGACGATCGCGGCGTTTTGCAGGAGCGCGCTCGACAGGCCGCGACGGGCTTCCAGCTCGTAGGCATAGAGCTTTTTGCCGGGATAGAAGCGGACTTCCAGCCCGGCGCCGAACGCCGCGGCGGACGAGAGGAGCAACGACAGAGCAAACGCATGGCGGAGGCGGAACATGAAGAATCTCCCTTGGGAAAGGCCCGGGCGAGGAGCGAGAGCCGAAGCGGGGGGCCGGGCTGCACTCGATACGGAAGGGAGGGTGTTCAGGTTTCGCCGGGTCCGCGCGTGTTCTTACGGCAGGAGCTCCAGGGTCGACACCGTGACCACGTCGCCCTTCACATCGCCGGTCACGTCCGCGCGCAAGTGGTCTTTCTTCGTCGAGGCTTTAAGCGCGGCGAGGGCTTTGTCCGAACCGGCCGCGTCGAGCTTCAGATACTTGCCGTCAGAGGTGTAGATGCCGTAGCCGCTCTTCGAGCATTGGAGCGCGCAGTCCCGGGCGTGGGCATCGGGGTTCGCCTTGGCTTTGACCGAGCAGCTCTGATCGATCAGCGACACGTTCTTCCAGGTGGCCGCCGCGGCGGGGAGCGCGAGCAGCGCGAGAGCCAAAGTGACGGGGAGGGCGTTGCGGAAGGTGTAGGTCATGGAATCTCCTTTCGGTTACGGGTTGGAGCGCGCGGCGGCGACGGCCGCGCGCCATTCGGTCAGTTTACCGAGAGCGAAGGCGCCGAGCGCCAGCACGGTGTCGCGAACGGCAAGGTCGTAGAACATGCCCGTCGAAACCAGCTGGAGCGCGATCGCGAGGAGCCAGACGGAGACGATGTAAGCTCCGAGGCGCGTCCAGCGGCTGAGCACGAGCACGCCGGCCCCCATCTCGACGACGCCGATCACGCCGAAGAACGTCGCGGCAGGCAGGGGCAGCAGGTTGGCCATCCAGGGAGCGAGGTACATGTCCCAGTTGGCGAGCAGGTTGAAGAACTTGTCGAGCCCGGCGAGAAAGGCCATCAGGCCGAACCCAACGCGCAGCAGGCGGCGCGCGAGGTCGAGTCCCTGTTCGGTCGAAGTCATGTCGAATCCTCCTATCCCTACGGAGTCGGAGGGCCGCGATCGGTTACAGACCGGCTTGCGGAGATCTTCGTAACCTTTCTTCGGCGACGGACTCTGTAAGAAACGATGAACGCGCTCCGTCCCGTGCCGGCTCCTCCCGAAGCTCCTTCTCTCTCGCTCGCCACCGAGCTCTCCGACGAGGACCTGGCGCGCCGAGTTACCGCGGGGGAAAAGGAGCTGTTCGAGCTCCTGATGCGCCGCCACAACCAGCGCCTCTTCCGCATCGCGCGCGGTGTGGTGGACAGCGACCTCGAGGCCGAAGACGTCCTGCAGGACGCGTGGGTACGCGCCTTTGAGCACCTTGCGGAGTTTCGCGGCGAGGCGAAGCTTACGACTTGGCTCTCGAAGATCGCGCTCTACGAGGCGCTCGCGAGAAAGCGGCGCGCGCACCGCTTCGTCGGTCTCTCGAGGGTGGAGAGCGCCGGCGTGGAGGACCCATGGATGAATGCCTGGAAGTCCAACGCCGAAGAGCCCGAGGTGGCGACCCTCGACCCCGAAAAAGCCGTTTGGAACCGGGAGCTTCGCGCGGCGCTCGAACGAGCCGTGGGTGCGATGCCCTACCGTTATCGCGCGGTCTTCCTGCTGCGCGAGGTCGAGGGGTTGTCGACGGCGGAGACCGCGGAGAGTCTCGACCTTTCGCCCGAAGCGGTGAAGGTTCGCCTCCACCGCGCCCGAACCCGCCTCCGCGGAGATCTCGAACGGCGTCTGGGGATCGCGGCCCGGGAAGCCTTTAGCTTCGCCGCCGAACGCTGCGACCGCGTGGTGGCAGGGGTACTCGCCCGAATCGGTCCGATCTAGAAGCTGCGGAACACGACCACGACCTCGCCGTCCTTCCCCGGCCTTTGACCCGCGACGTAGACGCGATTCTCCGGGCCGAAGGCGAGATCCTTGGCCTGGAAGATCTGCGCCTCGTGGTAGGCGGCAGGAAATCCCGGAAGCGGCGCCTTGGCACCGCGCCCGAAGATACGGACCAGGCGCCCCGCGCGATCGAACACGGAAATCCGCTCCGGCGCACCATGGGTCGGGTCGGCTCCTTCGACCACCCAGACGCTTCCATCCGAGGCGGCCCGCGGCGCTTCGGGGGAGGTGAGCTCTCCGGGACGGAGACCCGGCTCGACGACGCGGGAGCCGGGGCGACCGTCGGCCGGCAGGACGTAGAGCGCTCCCCGGGCGACCACCCAGAGCGCGCCGCTCGGCGCGAGATCGAAAGAGAGGACTCCGCCGAGGCCGAAGTCGCCGATCGTGCGGATGCGCTGCTCCCGCCGGCCGGTGGTGCCGAAGCGGAGGATCGTGCCGTCGGCCTCGACCCAGAGCCTGCCGAGCGAGTCGAACCTGAGGAAATCCGGCAGGGCGTCGAGCCCCTGGACGTCGCCGAGCGTACCGAGCACCTGCTCCTCGGCACCGATCAGCTGGATTTCGCGAAAGTGCCCGTAGGTCGCGGCGAGCCGCCCGCTCCTGGGATCGCGGGCGAAGCCCTTGGCGTTGGCGGGAAGCTCGATGCCGGACACTTCCCCGGTCGGAGATATACGCGCGATTCGCCGTGCGCAGACGTCCGCGAGATAGACGGAGCCGCGCTCGTCGACCTCGATCTGCCCGGCCCCGCAAGCGGAAGGGTTCGAGAGGGTTTTCTCGTAGCGAAGGCCGGACACGACGCCGCGCACCGTGATCCGCACGGTTTCGGGAGAGAACGAGAGACCGGTGGCCTCGAGCGGCAGGGAATCGCTCGTCTCTTCGGCACCGAGGTCTCCGAAGTGGAGAGGTGTCGCGACGACCGTCCGCGGACGCTTCGAGCTCTGGAGCTTCCCCTGGGCGTCCTTCGCGTTAAACGTCTCGGTAGCCTGCGTCAGATCGAGCCGCAGCCCCTCGAGCGCGGCGCCGGAGGCGTTCGTGAGCGTCGCTTTCGCGGTGAGCTTCCCGTCCGAGAACGCCGCGCCCGTGAGAGTCAGGCGGAACGGCTTCGTCGCTCCCGGAACCAACAGGGCGAACGGACCGGCTTCGATCCGCTGGCCGCCCGCCGAGATCTCGATCGCGAAGGGGATTCCGGCCGCATGAGGAGCAACCTCGCGGCCGGCGGGCAGCAACGAAGACAAGGGGCCGGAGAAGGCGAACGGCGCGTTCTCGGCACGAGCCTCGGTGGGTCGAAAAACGGCGAAAAGCGCGAAGGCGAAGAGAGCGAACCGCCGCATGACGGAACGATTCTAGACCGTCGACCGCCTTTTCCAGATCGCGTAGGCGGGCAGGCCCAGGGCCACGAGACCGAGGCCCCAGAGCGATTCCGTCGGCTTTTCGGAAAGGGTGGTCGCCACCAACGCGAGCGAAGCGAGCAGAAAGAGCGCCGGAACCACCGGATATCCCCAAGTCCGGTAGGGACGGGGTAGCTCGGGTCGCTTCGCGCGGAGGACGAATACGGCGGCGCCGACGCCGATCTGGAACAGAATCGTGGCGAAGATGACGTAGGTGTACAGCTGCTCGAACGTCCCGGAGAGCGCGAGCACGATCGACCAGCCGCTCTGCGCCCAAAGGCTCGCCGCCGGGACCTGGGTTTTCGGGTCGATTGCCGCCAGGCGCCGGAAGAACAAGCCGTCGGCGGCGATCGGTTGGTAGATCCGCGAGCTGTAGAGGATCGTCGAAGCGAGGGCGCCGAGACAGGAGAAGAAGACCGCGACGCCTAGCACGCGTCCTCCCATGGAACCGAAAAGTGCGGTGGCGGCCGCCTCGCCGACCTTCTCGACGCCGGCCATCTGCTCGATCGGCAGCGCTCGGAGATAGGCGACGTTGACCAGGAGATAGATCCCGGTGACCACGCAGGTCCCGACCAGGAGCCCCCATGGCAGGTCGCGGGCCGGGTTCTTCATCTCGCCGGCCGAGAAGGTCAGGCCGTACCAGCCGTCGAAGGTCCAGAGCGCCGCGATCATCGCGACGCCGAAGGCGCTGATCATCGCGAAGCCGGACAGATGCGTGGGGAGGGGCGCCAGGTAGCGCGGCATGGCCGGCGCCGCCGCGAGGAGTCCGAAGGCCGCGAGAAAGAAGATCGCACCGATCTTGATCCAGGTGAGTGCGTTCTGCAGCCCCGCTCCCGCTCTGAGGCCGCGGTGGTTGACCGCGGTGAGCAGGAGGATTGCGAGGGCCGAGATCACCTGGGCGCCGGAAAGCGTCCAGGTCCAGCCGAACAGAGGGACGGCCACCAACCGATGGCTCGACGAGAAGTAAGGAAAGAATCCTCCGAAGACGTTGCCGAGCGCGGCCGCGATCGCCGCAATCCCCCCGGTCATGATCACCAGGAAAGCCGTCCAGCCGTAGAGAAATCCCCAGATCGGACCGTAGGCCTCCTTGAGGAAGACGTAGAGACCGCCGGCGCTAGGGAACATCGCACCGAGCTCGCCGTAGGTGAGGGCGCCCGCGATGGTGAGCAGCCCGCCGACGATCCAGGCCAGCAAGATCAGCCCCGCATGCGGTAGGGAGCTGGCCATGTAACCCGTGGTCAGGAAGATCCCGGTGCCGATGATCGAACCGACCGTGAGCAGCGCACCGTCGCGCGCCGAGAGCGTACGGGAAAGGGAGGGAGCTCCGGTTTCCGGCATGATGGCGGCGATCCTACTCCGCGAACCCTCGCGCTGGGCCGACGATCGCCTCACGGGATGAGCGGCGTGCTTGTCGAATCTGCCAGCCTGCGCCTCGACTGCGACGTAGCGGGGGATCCGTAAGAGATGCTCAGCGACGCAGCCATCGGCCGCAGGGGTAGACTGAGCCCATGCACCCGCCGGCCGCGGATCTCGGAACCGCTTTCCAACAGCTCGGCATCTCGCTCGCTCTGGGACTCCTGATCGGACTCCAGCGCGAGCGGGTCGCCGCGCCGCTCGCCGGCTTCCGGACCTTCGCGCTGGTGGCGGTGCTTGGAACGATCACGGCTCAACTCGCGGGAGTCCTCGGAGGCTGGATCGTCGTGGCCGGGCTGCTCGGGTTGGTCGGGATCATCGTGGCGGGAGGCCTGCTCCGGATGCGCGATCCCGGCGCCGACACCGGGCAGACGACCGAGGTCGCTTTGCTATTGACCTACGGTGTCGGCGCGTACTTGGCGGTCGGCCCGGCGGCCATCGCCATCGCGGTCGGGGCTGGGACCGCCGTTCTCCTCTGGGCGAAGCCGCAGCTGCACGACCTGGCGGGCCGCATCGGCGAGCAGGACTTCCGCGCGATCATGCAGTTCGTCTTGATCTCCGGCGTGATCTTGCCCATTCTGCCGAACCGGACGTTTGGACCGTACGCCGTCCTCAATCCGCAGCAGATCTGGTGGATGGTGGTGCTGGTGGTCGGGATCGGGCTTGCGGCCTACGTGGGCTACAAGCTGCTCGGCGCCCGCGGCGGCACGATCGTGGCGGGCCTGCTCGGCGGTGTGATCTCGAGCACGGCCACGACGGTCGCTGCCGCGCGACGGACGGCCGGGAATTCAGATGCTTCGCCGGCTGCCGCGATCATCATCTGTCTTTCCGCCGGGGTCGTCTTCTTCCGGGTTCTGCTCGAAATCGCGGTGGCGGCGCCGGATTTCCTCGGTGTCGCGGCGCTGCCTCTCGGCGCGTTGCTTCTCCTCTTCCTGCTGGTCTCCGCTTTGCTGTGGTCCCGTCGCCGGCGCGATCCGGAGCCGGTCGCGGAGCACGAGAATCCGAGCGAGCTCAAGCCCGCGCTGCTGTTCGGCCTGTTGTACGGCGTGGTCCTGTTCGCCGCCGCCGCGGCCCGAGAGACCCTCGGCCTGCGCGGCCTGTACGCCGTCTCCGCCCTGTCCGGTCTGACCGACGTCGATGCGATCACGCTCTCGACCGCACGACTCGTGCGCACCTCGGGGCTCGATCCGGAGATCGGATGGCGGGTGATCCTGGTGGCCCTGCTCTCGAACCTGCTGTTCAAGGGGATAGCGATCGCGGTGCTCGGTAGCCGGCGCCTCGTCGCCCGAATCACCGGACCCTTCTCGCTGGCGCTCGCGGTTGGAGCGCTTTTGCTCGCTTTCGGCGCCGCCTTGCCCTAGTTTCGGCCCGAGGCCTTGCGGCTGCTCGGGCAGAAACGGTCTCTCAGTTGAGCGAGTGGGGGACGGCGAGGGAGAACGGCGCGATCTCGGCGTCGAACTGCGCGCCGGTCTCGGTCGCCATCCGGTAGGTGCCGTGCATTGCCCCGACCGGGGTGGTGAGCGGACAGAAGCTGGTGTACTCGAACATCTCTCCGGGCGCGAGGATCGGCTGCTCGCCGACGACTCCGGAGCCGCTCACCCGCTGTTCCAGGCCGTCCGCGTCGGTGATGATCCACTGACGCGATAGTAGCTGGGCGGTCTCTTCGCCGAGGTTCGAAATCCGGACCCGGTATGCGAAGAAGTAATAGTTCTCCTGCGGCGCGCTCCTCTCGGAGTCGTAGTAGCTCTGGACCTGCACCCGGATTCCCTGGGTGATGCGATCGCTCATTGGAGCGAAATTATAGGCGAGAGTCTTCTAGCGAGCCTCGATCCGCACCCGGTGCCAGGCGTTGTTGGCGTAGCCCTTGAAGTTCCAGACCTCCGCCACGTCGCTCGGCTGGGTCTGCGCCGAGCGGTCGAAAGCGCGGACCACGAGCTCGTGGGATCCGGCTGGAACGTCGACTCGGGCGGAGAAGAGCCGCCAGCTCCAGGGTCCTTCTTCGACGCCGAGCTCGGTCGCCCGCCAAGATCGGCCCCCGTCCATCGAGAGGTCTACCCGGTCGATGCCGCGTCCGCCGCCCGCGTAGGCATATCCCTGCACCTTGACCTCGCCGGCCGAGACCACCGAGTCCTTCGAGGGTGAGGTGAGCACCGAGGTCACCGGCATGTCGCCGAGCATCAGCCCGCTCTCCCAGACCACGTTGCGCGAGTCGATCCAGGGGGGAAAGAGACGATAGGCGTGAGCCTG
Organism: Thermoanaerobaculia bacterium; assembly: GCA_044226625.1. Classification (GTDB taxonomy): domain Bacteria; phylum Acidobacteriota; class Thermoanaerobaculia; order Multivoradales; family UBA5704; genus DASYKS01. The sequence continues at coordinate 11,397 of JBGAGQ010000068.1, read as the reverse complement.
GAAATAGTTCTCGGAGGGCTCTTCACGCAGCCGGATCTCGGCGAGCCACTTGACGCTCCGGGCGCCCAGGTAGCCGGGTATCACGGCGCGTACCGGAAAGCCGTGCTCGGGGGCAAGCTCCTCGCCGTTCATCGTATCGGCGAGCAGCACCTCGGGGGCGAGCGCCTTTTCGATCGGCACCGAGCCACCGAACGCGAAAGTCCTGCCGAGCCGCTCGGTGGTGTCGACGCCGATCAGCTCGACGTGCCGCGCCTCCGGCCTCGGTCCGGCGGTGGCGAGCACCTGGGCGAGCGACCAGCCGCTCCAGGCCGCGTTGCCGATCGCGTCGGCATGCCATTCGAGTTCACCGGGGATGGGAGCTACGGCGATCAGCTCGTTCCGGCGGTTGCCGGCGCACTCGAGCGCCGCGACGACCGAATGGCGCCGGAAGTTGCTCGAAAGGTCGCGCAGGGAAAGCTCCAAAGGCCTATCGACGAGCCCGCTAACCTTGAGCCGCCAAGCCGTCGCGTCGAGCTTCGGGATGTCGCCATGGCTGCGGACGAAGAAGCGATCGACCGGCGTGCGCTGCGAAGCGCCTAGCTCGCCGAGCGGCGGTCCGCCGTTCCAGGGGTTCTCGCTGCGGTCGATGAATTCGGGATGTTTGCCCTTGCGGTTCAAACCGGGACTCCTAGTCGTCGTACGAGAGAGCCCGTTCTCGGCGAACGTACGAACCGTCGTTCTGGGGTTCGAACACCGAACAGGTGGTCATCTCGCCCCCATAGATGTGGAGCGTGATCGCCGTCTGCTCCGCGCTGTCGTTGGCCAGGACGTGATACTCGTGGGGCGGGATCAGCGACCCCGAAGAGCCGGCGCTCGCGTGGATCCGTTCGCACTCCTCGAAGCGGACCGCCTCCTCGCCGTCGCCCAGGCGCTCGTAGCGCGTGATCTCGAGCTCTCCTTCGACCACGCCTTCGACGCACCAGAGCCCGGAGTGGTCGTGCAGTCCCGTCCGCTGGCCGGGTCCCCAGACCATCACCACGGCGGTATAGCCGAGCTCTTGCGAGCGGTGGAGCAGGTGGCGCGCGTAACGGTCGGTGCTCGGCCGCAAGCAGCGCTCGGGCAGGAGGAGGCGCCGCTCCCCGATCAGGCGGCAGAGCTCGCATTTCACCTTCTCGGTGATCTCGTCGACCCGGCGCAGGCGAACGGCCTCGTCGAGGCAGCCCACCAGGGTGTGAACGCTCTGTTCGAGGACAGGGCCGGCCATCGTCGCTTGCATCGATCGCTCCTCCTCAATCCTTTTCGAGATACGTGTAGCCGGAGAGGCCTTCCTCATAACTGCGCAGCAGGTTGCGGCTCTCTTCGAGCGTCATGCGCTTCGCGCGCACGGCGGTCTCCGTCGCCTGGCGCACCCGAGCGACCAATTGGTTTTTGTCGTAGCGCACGTAGCGCAGGACGTCGGCCACCGCGTCGCCGCTGATCACCCCTTCGATCTCATAATCGTCGTCCGGGTGGAGCGAGACGTGGACCGTGTTGGTGTCGCCGAACAGGTTGTGGAGATCGCCCAAGATCTCCTGGTAGGCGCCCACCAGGAACGCCCCGAGATAGTAGGACTCGTGGTTCAGCCGGTGCAGCTCGAGCGTGTTCTTGACGTCGCGCCGGTCGATGAAGCGGTCGATCTTGCCGTCCGAATCGCAAGTGATGTCGGCGAGCACCGCGCGCTCGGTCGGTTCTTCGAGCAGGCGGTGGATGGGCAGGATCGGGAACAGCTGGTCGATCGCCCACGAATCGGGCAGCGACTGAAACACCGAGAAGTTGCAGAAGTAGGTGTCGGCGAGCTGGCGCTCGAGCCCTTCGAGCTCCTCGGGCAGCTCCTTCAAGGTGCGCGCGATCCGCAGCACCTTCTGGCTCACCGCCCAGAACAGGTCCTCGGCGAGACCCCGGTATTCGAGGGTGAGGTGTCCGAGGTTGAACAGCGACAGGCAATCGTCGCGGTAGGCGATCGCGTCGTGGTAGGTCTCGATCAGGTTCTTCCGCGACACTTCGCGATAGGTGTCGTAAAGGTTGCGCAGAGGAGCGGGCGCATCTTGCGGTGGCCGTTTCGGCTTGCCGTATTCGAACTCCGAGACCCCGAGGACGTTGACCACCAGCACCGCGTGGTGGGCGACCGTCGCGCGGCCGGATTCGGAAACCAGGATCGGATGCGGCACGCCGGCCGGGTCGCACACCTCCATCACGCCGTAGACGATGTCGTTGGCGTACTCCTGGAGCGTGTAGTTGAGCGACGAGGCGAAGTTGGTCTGCGAGCCGTCGTAATCGATGCCCAGGCCGCCGCCCACGTCCAGGTAGCGGAGCGGAGCGCCCAGACGGACGAGGTTCACGTACACCCGCACGGCTTCGCGAAGGGCGTCCTTGACCGAGCGGATCGACGAGATCTGGCTTCCGAGGTGAAAGTGGACCAACTGCAGGCAGTCGAGCATCTCGTGCTCGCGGAGGTACTCGACCGCGGTGAGCAGGTCCCGGCCGCCGAGGCCGAACTTCGACCGGTCGCCGCCCGAGGCTTCCCAGTGGCCCGCGCCCTTGGCCGACAGGCGCGAGCGGAAGCCGATCCGCGGCGAGATGCCGGTCTTCGACGCGATCTCGCGGATCAGCGGCAGCTCGGACGGCTTTTCGACCACGAGAATCACGGTGCGGCCGAGCTTCGAGGCGAGCAGCGCGGTTTCGACGTACTCCTCGTCCTTGTAGCCGTTGCAGATGATCAGCGCCTCTTCGTCCTCGAGCATCGCCATCACCGCGAGAAGCTCCGGCTTCGAGCCCGCTTCGAGCCCGTAGTGGTAGGGCCGGCCGTAGCGGGCGAGGCGCTCCACCAGGTAGCGATCCTGGTTCACCTTGATCGGGTAGACGCCGCGGTAGGCGCCCTTGTAGCCGTACTCGTCGATCGCGTGTCGAAACGCTTCGTTCAGCTCTACCACGCGGGCCTTGATGATCTCGGAAAAGCGAATCAGAAGGGGCAGGCCGATGCCGCGCTCGTGGACCTCGTCAACCAGCTCTTTGAGGTCGATCTCCGGCGTTCCCGGGCCGCCGGGATGGACCGCCACGTTCCCCAGGGCGTTAACCGAGAAATATCCGTTCCCCCAGCCGCGGATGTTGTACAGGTCCTGCGATTCGGCGCTGCTCCAGCGGCGACTCATGGTGGGCGCGGTCATTTCAGGTTCGGGCCTCCTCTCGCGAGCCGCGCCGGGGAATCGGCCGTTCTGGCGTCGAGCGAGGGGGGACTCTAACAAAGAATGGGCACCTGCGAAGGGGGAGGTGGCGTACCATGCAGTCGACCCGCACCGACCAGGGATCCCACGCCCATGCGCAACGGCTACCCGCTCGTCGAGCTGCACCGCCATCTCGATGGCAACGTCCGGCTTTCGACCGTCCTCGCCCTGGCCCGCGAGCATGGGGTTTACCTCCCCGCGGCGACCGAGCCGGCGCTGCGGCCGCACGTCCAGGTGATGAGCCCCGAGCCCGATCTCCTCGGTTTCCTCGCCAAGTTCGACATCCTGCGCCGGGTGATGGTCGACCTCGACGCCTGTCGCCGGATCGCCCGAGAGAACGTCGAGGACGCCGCTCGCGAAGGGATCGATCACGTCGAGCTCCGCTTCAGCCCCTATTTCATGGCCGAACGGCACGAGCTCGATCCGCTCGCCGTGGCCGAGGCGGTCTGCGACGGAGTGGCCGAGGGGCTCGCTCGGCATCCGGCCGTGAGCGCCAAGCTGATCGGCATCATCTCGCGCAATTACGGGCCGGAGATCGGACGGATCGAGCTCGCCGCCGCAATTGCCTGTCGCGACAAGGGCGTGGTGGCGCTCGACCTCGCGGGGGACGAGGCGAATTTTCCCGGCGCGTTGTTCGTCGATCACTTCCGGGAGGCGCGAGAAGCCGGCCTCTGCACGATCGCCCACGCGGGTGAGGCGGCGGGCGCCGAAAGCGTCCGCCAGGCGATCGAAGAGCTGGGGGCGGAGCGTATCGGCCATGGCATTCGATCGGTCGAAGACGAATCGCTCCTCGATCTGATCGCCGAGCGCGGCATCGCCCTCGAGATCTGCCCGACGAGCAACGTCCAGACGAGCACCGTCCGCTCGCTCGCCGAGCATCCGCTGCCGTTCTTCCTCGCCCGCGGCATCAAAGCCACCTTGAGCACCGACGACCCCTCGATCAGCGGCATCGATCTCGCGCACGAGTACCGGGTCGCGGCGGAGGATTTGGGGCTGTCGGAGGCCGAGCTGCGCCGGCTCCAAGAAAACGCGCTCGATGCGGCGTTCCTGAGCGAGGTGGAACGGACGGAGGTGGCTGCACGCGAGCGTATACGCTGAGCGTATACTTGCGGGGTGGACATCCGGCGGCAACTGGCCACGGCTTCAGGCTTCGATTGAGACGAGGGCGACCTCGAAAAGAACCTTGAAAAACACGACGTCGCCTTCTGGGAAGCCGAAGAGACGTTTTTCAATCGCCCCTTCGTCATTCGAATCGACGAGGCTCATTCGAGCTCTGAGCCCCGGTTCTATGCCCTCGGACGCACCGATGCCGGGCGGCGTCTCTTCGTCGCGTTTACAGTACGCGGGACTCTGATCCGGGTTATCTCGACCCGGGACATGACACGTCGCGAGGTCGCGGCTTACCGACACCATGAAAAAGGCACCCATCCCTAAGTTTGCCTCGGAGAAGGAAGAGCGGCGGTACTGGTCGCAAGCCGATTCGGTGGATCACATCGATTGGTCGAAGGCGGAGGTCGTGACGCTGCCGGAGCTGAAGCCAACGCTCAAGACGATCTCTCTTCGTCTGCCCGTCTCTCTGATCGCCGAGCTCAAATTGTTGGCCAACAAACGAGACGTGCCTTACCAGTCGCTCCTCAAGACCTACCTCGCGGACCGGGTCCGCGAAGAGCTCGCCCAGTCGACGGCTTTGGCGTCTACCTGACCGGATCGCTCGGTGCCCCTGCTCGACCTCGACGCCTACCTCGACCGCCTCGGCTATGTCGGCCCCCGCGAGGCGACGCTTTCGGTGCTCACGGCGTTGCACGTCGCGCACGAGGAGGCGATTCCGTTCGAGAACCTGGACATTCTGCTCGGGCGCGGGATCGATCTCGATCTCGCGGCTCTCGAGCGGAAGCTGGTCGCCGGCCGCCGGGGCGGGTACTGCTTCGAGCAGAACACCCTGTTCGAGGCCGCGCTCCGCGATTTGGGATTCCCCGTGACGCCGCTGGCCGCTCGGGTGCAGGTAGGAACGCTGGCCGTCCGGCCACGGACCCACAAGCTGCTGCGGGTCGAGGTCGAAGGCGAGAAGTATCTCGCCGACGTGGGCTTCGGCGGCGACGGGCCGGTGATTCCCTTGCCGATGATCGAAGGGCGGGAGACGTTCGTCGGTCCGTTCGGCCACCGGCTACGACGGGAGGAGCGGGTTTGGGTGCTCGAGGGGAACCTCGAGGGGTTATGGGTGGACCTCTACGCCTTCACCCTCGAGCCGCAGGCGTCCGCGGATTACGTGATGGCGAACCATTTCACGAGCACGTTTCCGCTCTCGCCGTTCGTCAACAACCTCACGGTGCAGCGAACCTGGCCCGAGCGTCGATGGATCCTGCGGAATCGGGATCTCGTTCTGCGCGAGAAGGGCGGCATCGAGACCGAGACGATCCGCGATCCGGAGCACCTGCTAGAGGTCCTCAGCGATCGCTTCGGCCTCTCCTTCCCTCCTGGGACTCGCTTCGCCCAGCCGGTTTTTTCGTAGGCCCCACCCGACATCGCGAGCCGGGTCTGGGCCGGCGTTTCGCGCTTCGAGTGCGAGCTACCGCCGACCCTTGAGCACCCGCTTCGGCAGCTTCATCCGGCTCGCTCCGCACAGCTCGGCGTGGCGCTCCAGGGCGGTCTTCAGCGCGTCGCGGTCGAGCTCCCGCTCGGGCTCGCCCCAAATGCGATGAATCGCCAGGGTCTTGCCTTCGACCCGGCCTTCGAGGCGACCGACGAATTCACCGCGATGGAGAAGGGGATGGACGTACCAGCCCCAACGGCGTTGGTCGGCCGGTTTGTAGACCTCCCAGAGGTATTCGAATCCCCAAAGGTGCTGGACCAGCTTGCGGTCCCAGAGGATCGGGTCGAGCGGCGCGAGGATGCGCAGCCGACCGTCGTTCTCCGGAAAGCGGCGATCCAGGAAATCGGGGGGCGCCAGAAACTTGCGTGGGATTCCCTCTACCGCGACCTCGACCACCGAGCCTTCGGCGATCATCTCGTCGACGAGCGGCGAGGTGCGGACCTCCGTGAGCATCGCCCACCACGGCCCCATGTTGCGCGACAGGAGGCCGGCGGCCTCGGCACGCTCCGCGATCGAAAATCGCGCGAAGTCGCCGCCGGGAGCCTTGGCGATCGGACCGAGCGCCCGTTCGGGAAGGTCCCAGAGCTTCCCGCGCGAGGTCCTCCCCGCGACCACGATCCGGCAGCGCGACCAGAGGACCTCGATGGCCATCGAGGCGGCTTTCTGGGTGCCTTTCCAGCCCGACCAGTCGATCGGCTCGACCGCGCCATGGTCGGACAGATCGGCGGCGGTGAGCGGACCGTGCGCCTCGATCTCGGCGTACACCGCCTCGACCACCCCTTCCGGCAGTCGCTCGATCCGGGTCGAAAAATGCCACCAGGTGGATTCCATCAAGCGGTCGCGGTAGTAGGGAAACGCCGCGGCCGGAAGGATGCACCGCTCCTTGGCGAAGTGCTCGAAGGCATGCCCGGGCATGAGCATCCCCGGGAGCTCGCCGCGCCGGATGCCGTCCACGCGGGCCATCGCGACCAAGTCCGCGTTGGTGCCGATGGGATCGAGCGGGTCGAGCTGGATCGCGCGCATGCGGCGCAGCAGGGCGCGCGCCCCTTCGGCACCCGGTGGGTCGATCACCGCCTTGAGACCGAGATGGCCGAGCAGGTATTCGCGCGCCTCGGCGCGGGAGATCGGGAGGGGAGCCGGCATCCGAGCGACGGATTCTGCCACGGCCCGCTTCGTTTCCTCAGCGTTGCGGCAGCTCCATCGTCACCCGCGTCCCCCCGTCGGGGAGGTTCGCCAGCGTCATCTCCTGCTCGGCGCCGTAGAGCCGCTCCAGGCGCGCGCGGGTGTTGGCGAGGCCGACGCCGTTCCGGCGCGCCGCCTCCTCGGGCAGGCCCGGACCGTCGTCCTCGACCTCGACCCGCAGCCGGTTGCCCAACCTCGTCGCGCGCAGGGTGATCGTAAGCGGCGCGGCACGCCGCTCGAGGCCGTGGCGGATCGAGTTCTCGACCAGGGGCTGGAGCAGCAGCGTGGGGACCGAAGCCGCTCGAGTGTTGTCCGGAATCTCCTGGCGGACGCGCAGCCGGTCGCCGAATCGGGTCTTCTGGATGTCCAGATAGACGCCGAGGAACCGGAGCTCTTCTTCGAGGGGCACTTCATCCTTCTCGGCGCTCGCGAGCGAGAGCCGAAGCAGCTCGGACAGGCGGATCACCATCCGCTCGGCGCCGTCGGGATTGCCGCGTACCAGCGCCGAGATCGCGTTCAACGTATTGAACAGGAAATGCGGCTCGAGCTGCATCTTGAGCACGGTAAGCTGCGCGCGCGCGAGATCGGCTTCGAGCTGGCTCGCCTTGACCTCGCGATCCTTGAGACGCCGGAAGGCGTCGAACGTGTGGACGGCCGTCACGATGCCGCCGTAGATCACCAGCGCGGCCTGGAAGTTGGTGACCAGGTATTCGGGAAGCCGCGCGAGGAATCCCGGGGCCAAGATGCCGGTCTGGCTCGCGATCACCAGCTGGTTCTTGACCAGGGTGAGCGCCGTGATCCCGAGCACGGCGGCCGTTCCGAGGCCCAGATGCGCGGGCAGAGCCCAGGCCCAGGTCGAGCGATCGACCGGCACGCGCCGGGCGGCCCAGATGATGCCGGGCAGGACCAGGCCCCACAACGCCCAGGAGAGCGATTCGGAGGCGAGCCGGCTCCACGGCACCGGCTGGCCGTGCAGCTCGTAATAGATCCAGGACGGCGCGATCGATACCGCGAGGATGATCGCGAAGCCGATCGCGATCGGCCGAACGCTTTTCGGCTCGCGCGCGCCGCCGTTCGGGCGCGGTCCGGCGGCCGCCGGGGCATTCCTGCCCGGCAGCTTGGCGGCCGAAGTCGGCGTGGAGAAGGTGGTCGACCCGTTCACGTCCTGGTTTTACCTACGGCGCTCAGCGCCAGCGGAGGCGTACTCCCAGCCGAAAAACCCGCGGGCCGATCCCTTCGCGCAGAGCGCCGGCCTGGGGCGAGTTGACGAAGCGCTCGCGGACGAGCGCGGTATCGCGATTGAGGACGTTGAAGCCGTCGATCGAAAGGACGGCGCTCATCTCACCGAAGATCCACTCCTTCTCGCAGCGCAGGTCGAGCACCACCGGATCGTCGTAGCGGACGGCGTCGGTGAGGTCGGTGACCTGGACGTTGCGCGCGATGCCGTCGGGCGGCGTCACCCGGAGCGCGTAGGCCACCGGATAGCCCTGGCGCGCCGAGAGGTTCCCTGCGAGATGGAAGCCCCATTTGCGGCTCGGCGCCACCTGGACCAGACCGTTCAGGTTGAACACCCAGCGGCTGTTCAGGAACGCCCCCTCGAAGCCGCCTGAGCCGGGCGCCTGCTCGGCCACCGCCTCGTGATCGGAATCGCCGTCGAAGCTGTCGAAGCCGATTCCGGGAGCGAGGTTCGTCGGATCGTCGTAGCGGCGGAACTCCGGACCCGTGCGCCAGCGCCAGTCGTTCCAGGTCGCGTTGCCGCGCAACATCCACCCGTTCGACAGGCGCTTCGTCAGCCCGAGCGAGAGCGAGCGATAGTCCTGCTTCCGGTCGCCGTTGACTAGGCGCCGGCCGCCCGTGGGGGTGAGCGACGGGTCGAGCGTGTAGATCGGCACCCGGTAGAGCCGTCCGTTCGGCAGCTTGGTGGCCCGCACGTCCCAGAGCGTGTAGTCCGCGGCGGTCGCCATCCTGACGTTGCCCGCGGCGTCGCGCACCAGGCGGCGCGCTTCGAGTACGCCGGTGACCCGGCGCGCGGTGAGCTGGCCGGTGACCACGAGATCGGGGCGGACCAGGCGTTCGAAACCGAGCGTCAGCTCGTCGGTGATCTCCGGGGCGAGCCCGGAGTCGGTCTGGTTCGGGCTCTTGAGCGCGGTCGGGTTGCTCGGGTCGATCCCCTGCGTGGACAGGAGGAACATCGGCTCGCCCGGATCGTAGATCCCGTCGCCGTCGCGGTCGGTGAAGCCGAACGTCGCCGACGAGGCGTCGAGCGGATGGAGGCGATCGACCAGCGTCGTGTGCAGCTGCGAAGCGAATCGCGAGTAGCCAGCGCGCACGGTGACGCGCCGGTCGGAGTCGACCGCGTAGGAGGCGCCCAGGCGCGGCGAGACGCTGCGCCAGCGGAAACCGGGTCCGGCGCCCGCGAAGCGGACCGCCGGCAGCAGCTCGGGGAATGCCGGGCTGGCGCCGATGTCGGTCGCCTCGCTGGTTCCCGTCTGCTCGTCGAAGCGGAGCCCAGCGGTCAAGGTGAGCCGGTCGGAGCGCATCTCGTCCTGCGCCCAGAGCGACTTATAGCGCTGCTTCGAGCCGATCTGGCCCGGCCGGAACGCGCGCACCACGTCGTAGAGCGTGCCGGTGTTCTCGCCGGCGATCTGGATCAGATCTCGCGGTCCCCAGCGCTCCGCGCTCTCCGAGCCGAAGTCGCGAAGCGACATGCCGAGCCGCGGCTCATGGCTGCCCGGCCGGGCGGCCAGGAAGGTGCGCAGATCCAACTGGATCTGGCGCGCCGTGCGTCGATCGGAAAACGACGAGAAGCCGCCACGCCAGATGCCGTCGGGGTCGAGCACCGGCTCGGTGAAGTCGCCGCTCAAAGGCTCGGCGTGAACGTCGCCGGAGAGGTCCGACGCGAGCGCCGACAGGTAGAGGTCGTGACGGAGCAGGGAGTCTTCGACCTTCCAGATCGTGGTCTGGCCGTTGACGTCCTGGAGCGTCTCGGGCGCCCGCTCCGGACCGGCGCCGAGGTCGTGCCGGATCTTGCTCGAGCGGTGGTAGGCGAAGGAGAAGGAGTTCCCCGATCCGATCTGCGCGTTCACTTTCGACGCGAAGTTGTGCGCTTCCGCCCGGTCGAGTGCCCCGCCGACGGCGATCTGCCGGGCGTTGGTGGCGCCGTAGGAGAACCAGCCAAACACCCGCTCGGGCAGCAGGGGGCCGCCGGTTTCGAAACCGTAGTCGTCGATCCCTTTGATCCGACCGGCCGCGAGCGATTCCCCGGGCGTAGCGGTGCCGCCACCCGTGGCCGAACCGGTCACGAGGCGCGGTCCGGCGGCTCCTGGCGGCTCCTGTCCCCGGTTCTTGGGAGCACCCGTGGTCGAGAACGAATCGACTCTCGGGCCCCCGGGTCCGGCGTGCCGCGGGGGAACGTCGCGCGGATCGATCGGTCCCGGCTCGGTCGGCCGCAGGATCGAAGGTTGGCGAGGCGCCGACTGCCATCGCTCGTCGGTCGAAAAATCGCGCGCCGAGCCGCGCCAGACGCTGGTGCCACGCTTCGTCACCAGGTCGACCAAGACGCCGGAGCTCGCCGCCGCGGCGTCGGGTCCGCCGAGCGTCACCCGCGCCTCTTCGATCTGGTCGAAGTCGTAGGTGAGCGGTGAGGTTCCGGCCGCGGCCATGTCCGTCACCTGCACGCCGTCGAGCACGAAGTTGTTCTGCGCCCGCCCGGCGCCGCCGCCGACGAAGGTCGGCTGAAAGTTCGATTTGTTACCGCCGGCGTTGACCGTATCCAGGATCACGCCGGGCGCCTGGGCTACGACCGCCCACGGGTCGCGCGTGGTCGGGATCGAATCGAGCTCAAAGGACCCGAGGCGGATTCCCTGGGCTTCCGGCCGGGAGGAGAGCAACGGCGGCTCGGAGGTGACGACCAGCGTTTCGCCGGGAATCGCGCTCATCTTGATCTGAATCGAAGTGGTCCGGCCGACCAGGATCTCGACCGTGGGATAGTTCGCCGGCTGGTATCCGTCGTGGACCGCCCGGAGCGAGTAATTGCCGGGTTCCATCCCGAGCACCCCGATCGCGCCGCGCCCGTCGCTCACCAGCCGATAGTTCGCGTTCCGCCCCGAGAGAGTCACCACCACTCCGGGCAGGGGATCGCCGTCGGCGGAGAGGACGAACCCGTCGAGGCTTCCGGACTGCTGCGCGTTTCCGGTGCCGTGCAGACAACCGGCGAGCACCAGCAGCGCCCACGCCGCGCGTCGCAATGGAGAGTTGAGCATCGAGAAACCGCCCTTCGGATGATACCCGCGCCTCGCCCAACGCTCCGCGGACCCCGATCCCGAGGCACCGACGTTTCGTCCCCTCCCGCAGGTTTTCGTCCCAGGAGTCTATCGGATCCTTCTC
>JBGAGQ010000067.1:0-34391 GCA_044226625.1 Thermoanaerobaculia bacterium | reverse complement strand
CGCTCTCGGCGCGGCTCGGGGCGAAGCTGCCGAGCTACATGGTCCCGAGCGCGTTCGTGCCGTTGCCCAAGCTGCCGCGGAGCGCGAACGGCAAGGTCGACCGTAAGTCGCTGCCGGCGCCGCGTTTCGGCGCGAGCGGCGAAGCCTCGGGGCGACTTTCGGGCCGGCTTTCCGGACCGTCCGCCGACGCGCTCGGCCAGCTCCTGGCGGGGCAGTTCGCGGAGGTCTTGGGCGTCGAGACGCTCGACCCGGACGAGGACTTCTTCCGCGCGGGGGGCCACTCGCTCGCGGCGATGCGGCTGCTCGCGCGGGTGGCGCGAACGACCGGCGTCGCACTTCCCGCCCGGGCCCTTTTCGAGTCACCCACGATCGCGCGCCTCGCGGAGAGGGTCCGCGCAGAGATCGCCGCCCGCGGCGGGGCCGCCGCGTCGGTTCCCGAGCCGCCGATCGAACGGATCCCCGAGCCGGAGCGCGGCCGGCCGCTGCCGACCTCGTTCGCGCAAGCGCGGATCTGGATCCTCGAACGTCTCGACCCGGGTCAGCCGACCTACCACCTCCCGGGCCGGCTCCGACTCGAGGGCGCGCTCGATCCCGCGGCGCTCCAGGCCGCGCTGGGCGCGGTGGTCGAGCGCCATGAGGCGCTCCGCACCGGCTTCGTCGCGCGGCCGGAGGGGCCCGAGCAGATCGCCGCCTCGAAGGTTCGGCTGCCCCTTCCGGCGGTCGACCTCTCGGGCCTGGACCGGGCCGCGCGGGACGGGGAGGCGGACCGGGTGGCCGAGGCGTCGTCGCGGCTGCCCTTCGATCTCGCCCGGCCGCCGCTCCTTCGCGCGCTCCGGATGCTCTTCGAGGGCGATCGCCACGAGCTGGTCCTCACGCTCCATCACCTGATCTCCGACGGCTGGTCGCTCGGCCTGCTCGCCGACGAGATCGGCGCCGCCTACTCGGGCGCTCTGGCGCGCGTGCCGCTCGCCCAGTCCGCGCTGCCAGTCCAGGTGGCGGATGCTGCCGCCTGGGAGCGACGGCAATTCCTCGAAGGTCTTTGGGATCGCGAGCGCGACTACTGGGCGGGACGCCTCGCCGAGCCTCCGGCTCCCCTCGATTTGCCGCTCGATTCCACCCCGCGGATGGGGAGCCCGAGCGCGCGCGGGGCGCGGCTCGAGCGCGGGCTCGAGGTGCCCGGAGCCTCGCTCGACGCGCTCGCGAGACAGCTCGGCGCGACGCCGTTCATGCTGCTCGCGGCGGCCTGGGGCGCTGTCCTCGGCCGCTTCGGCGACGCCTCCGACCTCCTGGTCGGGACACCGGTCTCCGTGCGTACGCGGCCGGAGCTCGAGCTGCTGATCGGCTGTTTCGTCAACACCCTGCCGCTCCGGATCGACCTAGCGGGGGACCCGACGTTCGCGACGTTGGCCGAGCGGCTGCGGACGATCTGCCTGGAGGCCTATGCCCATCGGCATCTGCCCTACGACCGCCTGATCGATCTTCTGCGCCCGCCCGGTGGCGGGATCGCTGCGGCGCCGTTCCAGGCGTTCCTCACGATCGAGGACGGAGCCCCCGCGCCGCGCCTCGCCGGACTGGACGCGCGCCTCGAACCGATGTTTACCGGCACCGCGAAGTTCGATCTCGCGCTCGCATTGCGTCGGGAGAGCAAGACGCCGCTCCGCGCCGCCCTCGAATACGCGGTCGACCGCTTCGAGCGGGCGACCGCGGCGCGGATCGTCGACGGGTTCGCCCGGCTGTTCGAAGCGGCGGTCGCGGCGCCCGACCTGCGGCTCTCCACTTTGCCGCTGCTCGCGCCCTCGGAGACCGCTCAGCTCGCCGCCTGGGGCGAAGGGCCGGCCAAGACCACGCCGGAGGAGGTCGCCCTCGACGCGTGGATCGCCCGCTGGGAGCGTGAGACGCCCGAGGCGCTCGCCGTGCGGGATCGTGACGAGAGCCTCTCCTACGCTCGGCTAGGCTCGCGCGCTGGCGCTCTCGCCCGGCGGCTTCGGGAGCTGGGTGTGAGGGAAGAGGATCGCGTTGCGGTCTGCCTCGACCGCTCGGTCTCCTTGATCGTGGCGGAGCTCGGGGTGCTGCGCGCGGGCGGAGCGTACGCGCCGATCGACCCTGCCTATCCGGAGGGGCGGCGTGCCGACATGGTTGCGGCCTCGGGCGCGCGGGTGGTGATCACCCGTAACAATCTCGTGGGTGGCTGGTGCGGCGAGGAGCGCGGCGTCGCGGTCGTCCGAATCGAGGCGCTCGACCTCGATCGAGAGGGCGCCGAGCCCGAAGCAGTCGAGGCTTTCGAGGCGATGCAGGCGCCCGATCGCCTCGCCTACGCGATCTTCACCTCGGGCTCGTCGGGCCGTCCCAAGGCGGTCGCCATGAGCCACCGCGGTGCGATGCACACGGTCGCCTGGCACCGCGGCCGCTTCGGTTGGACCCCAGCCGATCGCGCGACGCAGGTCTCGGGTCCGTCGTTCGACGCGGCGGTGATCGAGATCTGGCCCGCGTTGGCCTCCGGCGCGAGCCTGCACGTGCCAGAGGAGGACGTCCGACTCGGCGCCTCAACGCTCGCCGATTGGCTCGCCCGCGAGCGGTTGACGATCGCGTGGATGCCGACCGCGATCGCCGAGGAGGTCGTAGCGCTCGAGAACCGGGGGGCGCTCGGAGGCCTCGCGCTTCGCCATCTGCAAACGGGCGGCGACCGGCTGCATCGCGAGATCGGCCCCGGGGCGTCGTTCGTCATGAGCAACCAGTACGGCCCGGCCGAGAATGCCGTGATCACCACCCAGCGCGATTTCGGACACGGTCTGAAAGCGGGTCGGGCGCACGAGATCGACGGCGTCGCGGTCTACGTGCTCGACGCGAGGCTCGAGCGCGCGCCGATCGGAACACCGGGCGAGCTGGTGGCGGCCGGCGGCGGGCTCGCCCGCGGCTATCTGGGCGACCCGGCGCTCACGGCCTCGCGCTTCGTCCCCGATCCGTACACGGCGACGCCGGGCGCCCGGATGTACCGCACCGGGGACCGGGTCCGCTACCGGCCGAACGGCGAGCTCGAGTTCCTGTCGCGGCTCGACACCCAGGTGAAGATCCGCGGCCAGCGCATCGAGCTCGGGGAGATCGAAGCGGCCCTCCTCTCGCTCGCCGCCGTCCGCGAGGCCGCTGTGGGGATTCGACCGGGGGCGACCGAGGGGGACCGTCGCCTGGTCGCCTACGTCGTTTTGGCGGGGCACACGCCGGGCGACGAAACGGTGGGCGCCACTCCCGAAGCGGGGTCGGGAATCGACGACGCCCAACTGGTCTACGCCCTTTCTCATCGACTGACCGACGCGATGGTGCCTCGCGTCTTCCTCCGGCTCGACGCGCTGCCGCGGAACGCGAACGGGAAGGTTGACGCCCGCGCGCTCGCCGAGCTGCCGCTTCCGGCGGCGGTCGCTGGGGGCCGTAAGCCGCGCACCGAGGGGGAGGCGCGTTTGGCCGCGATCTGGGCCGAGGTGCTCGGGATCGACGAGGTCGGCGCGGACGACGATTTCTTCGCCCTCGGCGGCCACTCGCTGCTCGCGGCGAAGCTCGCCTACCGGCTGCACGACGAGGTCGGTTTCGAGGTGCCCGTTTCGGCGCTGCTCAAGGAGCCCACGGTCGAGCGGTTCGCCCGCTGGCTCGAAGAGCGCGGAGGTTTCGGCGGCGCTTCGGCGCGGTCGGCGATCCCGGTGGCGCCCCGCGGCGTGCCCGTGCCCCTCTCGGTCGCTCAGGAGAGGATTTGGTTCCTCGAGGAGTTGCTCGGGCCGAGCGCGCTCTACCACATCGCCGCCGGTTTCGAGGGGCGCGGCCGGCTCGATGTACCGGCCTTCCGCGCGGCGCTCGCGGATCTCTGGGAGCGTCACGAGGCGCTCCGGGCACGCTTCCACCGGATCGAAGGGCAGGCGCTCCAGTCTTTCGACGCGGAGGGAGGGGCCCAGGTACCGGAGGTCGACCTCCTCGCGCTCGGTTCCTCGAACGAGGGTCTGGGGACGCGTGAGGGCGACCGGCTGCTCGGGCTCGCGGCGCGCCGGCCGTTCGATCTCGGCCGCGGCCCGCTGCTGCGCGTCCTCTCGATCGCGCTCTCCGCCGAGCGTTTCCGGCTGGCGCTGGTCGTCCACCACCTCGTCGCCGACGGCGTCTCGCTGGGCATTCTCGAGCGCGAGCTCGCCGCGCTGTATTCCGCTCAAGTCGAGCGGCGCGCTGCGATCCTCGCACCGCTCCCTTGCCGTTACGCCGACTACGCCCTTTTCGAGCGCCGCCGCCTGGAGACCCCGGACACGCGCGAGATCGAGTTCTGGCGCGCCGAGCTCGCTGGCCTGCCGGCTCTGGAGCTGCCGGCCGACCGCGAGCCTCCGCGCGCCACGGAGCGGCATCGCGGACGGACGCTCGAGTCGCGCGGCGGCGGCCCGGCGCTCGCCGCGCTTTCGCGAGCCGCGGGCACGACGCCGTTCGTGGCGCTCCTCGGCGTCTATGCCGCGCTCCTGCAGCGCCTCACCGGCCAGGACCTGTTCGGCGTGGGGGTGCCCGCAGCGGGGCGGCTTCGGCGCGAAGCGGAGCCGCTCGTCGGCCTGTTCGTCAACACCGTGGTGTTGCGTGCCGACGCCGCGGGAGACCCCTCCGGCTATGAATGGCTCGACCGGCTGCGCGGCGGGCTCGCGGCATCGCTCGCGCACGCGGGCACGCCGTTCGAGCGGCTGGTCGAGGCGCTCGCCCCCGAGCGCGACCTCGATCGCACGCCCTGGTTTTCGACGATGGCGGCGGCGCGGCCCACCGATGCGGACCGGCTCGCGCTCCTCGGCGTCGACCTCGAGCCGTTCCCGCTCGAGACCGGCACCGCGAAGTTTGACTTGACGATGTTCGCCGACTCATTGGCCGGCGAGGATTGGAGCGCCTCGATCGAGTATGACGCCGGCCGCTTCGACGCCGCGACCGTCGAGCGTTGGTCGGTTTGGTTCTCGCGCATGCTTTCGGAGATGTCGACCCGCCCGGGTGCCAGACTGTCGGAGCTGCGGTTGCTCTCGGAGCCGGAGATCGCCGAGCTGCTCGCCTTGGCGGCCGGGCCGGCGGAGCGGCCGCTCGCCGACGGTCCCGCGACGATCGACGGGCTCGTCGAACGGTGGGCGCGCGAGACCCCGGAGGGGCTCGCGGTAGCGGACGCGTCCGAGCAGATTTCGTACGCGGAGCTTCTCGCTCGCGCCGACCGGCTCGCGCAACGGTTGCGCGCGATGGGAATCGCCGAAGACGCGGTCGTCGCGGTCTGCCTCGACCGCTCGGCTGCCCTGATCGTCGCCGAGCTCGCGGCCCTGCGCGCGGGGGCGGCCTACGCTCCGATCGACCCGGCCTATCCGGCCGCCCGCCGCGCGGCGATGGTGCGGGCGGCCGGCGCCTCGGCGGTGGTGACGCTCGGCGAGCTCGCCGGCGGTTGGACCCTCGATTGCCCGGTGGTGATCTTCGACGAGGCGCCGTCTTCCAACGATTCGGATCGGCTCGCCGGTCGGTCGGGTGGGCTCGCGTCGGATCCCGATCGGCTCGCCTACGTGATCTTCACCTCCGGATCGACGGGGGAGCCGAAGTGCGTCGGAATGAGCCATCGCGGAGCGGTGCACATCGTCGCCTGGCACCAGGGTCGCTTCGACTGGACGCCGGAGGACCGCGGCTCGCAGGTCTCGGGACCGAGCTTCGACGCGGCGGTGATCGAGATCTGGCCGGCGCTCGCGGCGGGGGCGAGCCTGCACATCCCCACCGCGGACGTGCGGCTGTCGGCCCCCGACCTGCTCGCCTGGTTCGCGGCCGAGCGCCTCACGATCGCCTGGGCGCCGACCGCGCTCGTGGATTTGATGGCCGGCGAGCGGCATCCCGAGGGGTTGCGCCTGCGGGCGCTCCAGACCGGCGGCGATCGGCTGCGCCATGGAGCCCCCGCGGGCTCGCGTTATCTCCTCTGCAACCAGTACGGCCCGATCGACGGGGTCCGCGCCTATCTGCTCGACCGGCGGCTCAATCCGGTACCGCCCGGCTCGGTGGGCGAGCTGGTGGTGGCGGGCTCGGGCCTCGCGCGCGGCTACCTGAACGATCCGCGCCAGACGGCGGCGCGATTCGTTCCCGATCCATTTGCCGCCGAGCCTGGCGCGCGGATGTATCGAACCGGCGACCGCGCGCGGAGGGCTCGCGGGGCGCGCGCCGCGGGTGAGCTCGAATTCCTGGGCCGCCTCGATCTGCAGGTGAAGATCCGCGGCCAACGGATCGAGCTGGGGGAGATCGAGGCGGTGCTCGCACGGCTGCCCGGCGTGCGCGAGGTCGCGGTCGGGGTGCGCGAAGAGGGGAATTCGCGCCGGATCGTCGCCTACGTCGTGCCGGAGCCGGGCGCCGATCCGTTGGACGCCGATCTCGTCGAGGGTCTACGCGCTCGGCTTTCTGAGGCGATGATTCCGCGCGCTTTCGTCCGCCTCGGTGAGTTGCCGACGACCGCGAACGGCAAGGTGGACCGAAGGGCGCTTGAACGGATCTCGCTACCGAGCCGCACGCCTTCGGCCGAAGCGGCTCTACCCTCCTCAAACCTCGAGCGGCGCCTCGCATCGGCCTGGCGCGACCTGCTCGGCATCGGGAGCGAAATCGGTGGGGAGGATGACTTCTTCGCCCTGGGGGGGCATTCGCTGCTCGCCGCCCAGCTGATCTATCGCCTACGCGGAGAGCTGGGTCTGGATCTGCCGGTCGCTCTCCTGTTCGAGACGCCCACGCTGCGCGGTCTCGCGAGGCGCATCGAGGAGCTTCGCGCCGCGGCCGACGAAACGCTCGCCGAAGGCGCCGGACGCGAGATCCCTCGCGCCGACCGGAGCCGGCCGATCCCGCTTTCGTACGCCCAGGAGCGCCTCTGGTTCATCGAGCAGCTCGAAGGGGCAAGCTCGCTCTACCACATCCCGGCGGCGTTTTCGGTCGCGGGCAAGCTCGACGTTGCCGCGCTCGACGCGGCGTTCGGCGGGATCTGGGATCGGCACGAGGCTCTGCGGGCCCGGATCTTCGAGTCCGAGGCCGGGCCGGTCCAGACCTTCAATTCCCCGGGCGCTTCGCTTGGCGCCTCCGACGGACGCACGCGCCTCTCGACGGTCGATCTCTCGGGGCTCGGGAGTCTCGGCTCGTCGGCCTCGCCTGAGAGGGTGGATGAGCGACGGGAGAAGGAAGGCACGCGCATCCGGCGATCCGCTTCGAATCGACCGTTCGATCTCGCCCGAGGGCCGCTCTGGCGAAATCTCGTGGTCCTGCGGGGCGGAGGGCAGCCGAGCGATCTGATCCTCGTGTTCCATCACCTCGTGGCCGACGGCGTCTCGCTCGCCCTGGTCGAGCGCGATCTCTCGTCACTTTACGCCCAGGCGCTCGGTCTGCCGGCGACGCCGCTTCCCCCGGTCGGGCTCCAGCAAGCCGACGTCGCGGCCTTCGAGCGCCGGCCCGAGGCGGCAGAGCGCTGGATGGCGGCCTTGGCCGAGAAGGCGGCCGAGCTCGAAGCCAACGAAGGCGTCGCGGTCGAGCCCCTAGAGCTGCCGTTCGACCATCCACGACCGGCGGTTGCCCGCCACCGCGGTGCGAGCCTACGGCTTTCCCCCTTTGTGCCCGTAGGTGAGATCACGGCCGCTCTCTCGTCGCTCTCCAGCCGTTTCGGCGCGACCCCGTTCCAGGTCTGGTTCGCCGCGTTCGGTGCTCTCCTCTCGCGCCTGTCCGGTCGCGAGACGATCGCGATCGGCCTGCCGGTCGCGGGGCGGACCGCGGAGACCGTGGGGGTGGTGGGCATGCTCGCCGATACGGCGGTCGCCCGGGCCGGCCTCTCCGGCGATCCTTCCGGCGCCGACCTGCTCGCAGCGAGCCGGGCGCGCTTGATCGCGGCGGAGCGCTCTCCCGTGCCGTTCGAGCGGCTGGTCGAGCGTCTGGCTCCGGCACGCGCGCGTTCGCTCGCGCCGCTGTTCCAGGTGGCTCTCGTCTCGCAGCCGACCACCGGGACCGGCCTCTCGCTTCCCGGGGCGCGCCTCACGCCGATCGAGCCGGAGGAGGTCGCGGCGAAGTGGGATCTGACCCTCTACGTGGAGCCGCGAGCAGAAGGCGGAGGCGCGGCCGGGGTCGAGTACGACGCCGACCTGTTCGAACGGACGACGGTCGAGCGTCTGCTCGGCCAGCTCGGACGCGTGCTCGTCGATCTCGGCCGGCGCCCGACGGCGCGTCTGTCGGAGCTGAGCTTGCTCTCCGACGCCGAGCGGGAGGAGCTGCTCGCCGCGGGCCGCGGCGCGGGGCCAGGGAGAGTTGGGGACGTGGCGGCCCAACTCGACGACCTCGTCGCCCGGTGGGAAGAGCAAACGCCCGAGGCCCTCGCGGTCGCCGACTTGGACGGCACGATCTCGTACGGCGAGCTGGGGGCGCGCGCGAACCGGCTCGCCTGGAAGCTGCGCGAGCTGGGGATCGCCGAGGACGCTTCGGTCGCGGTTTGCCTCGACCGTTCGATCGATCTGATCGTGGCCGAGCTTGGCGTGCTCCGGGCCGGGGCGGCGTTCGCACCGATCGACCCCGCCTATCCGAGCGAACGGCGTCGCGACATGGTGGCGCTTTCGCGGTCGGCCGCGGTGATCACCCGGTCGAAGCTCGCGGGATCCTGGTGCGGCGACGCGCGGGTCATCGCTCTGGACACCGAGCCGGTCGCTGCCGTTTCCGGATCCTCGGCGGTTCCGTCGCGCCGCCGCGATCCCCAAAGCCTCGCCTACGTGATCTTCACCTCGGGCTCGACCGGCCGACCGAAGGCGGTCGCGATGAGCCATCGCGGCGCGCTCCACATCGTCGGCTGGTATCGCGACCGATTCGCCTGGACGGCCGCGGATCGGGGGAGCCAGACCGCGGGACCGAGCTTCGACGCGTCGATCATCGAGATTTGGCCCGCCCTCGTCTCGGGCGGGAGCCTTCACATCCCACCGACCGCGATCCGAAACGAGCCGGCGGCCCTGATGCGCTGGTTCGCGTCGGAGCGCCTGACCCTCGGCTGGATGCCCACGCCGATCTTCGATCTCGCGGCGCTCGAGCCGGCACCTCCCGACCTCGCGCTAAGGGCGCTCGGGACCGGGGGCGACCGTCTACTCCGCGGCCTCCCCCCGGGCGCCCGATATGTCCTTTGCAACCAGTACGGACCGGCGGAAAACGCGGTCATCTCTACCCAGGGCGAGGCGCGCGATGGCGATGGTACCGAAGCGCCGCCGATCGGGCAGCCGATCCCCGGCGTTCGGGCCTATCTGCTCGATCGCTTCCAAGGGCTTGCCCCCACCGGCTCGGCGGGCGAGCTCGCGGTGGCGGGCGACGGCCTCGCGCGCGGTTATCTCGGCGACCCTGCCCAGACGGCGGAGCGTTTCGTTCCCGATCCGTTCGGCGCGCCGGCCGGCAGCCGCATGTACCGGACCGGCGACCGAGTGCGTCTCCGGCCGGACGGCCAATTCGAGTTCCATGGCCGCATCGACCGGCAGGTCAAGATCCGCGGCCAGCGCATCGAGCTGGGGGAGATCGAAGCCGCGCTCGCGGCGGTGCCCGGCGTGCGCGACGCCGCGGTGGCGGTGGAGGACGGGGAGGTTTCCGGCGCGGAGCGCCGCCTGATCGGCTTCGTGGTCGCGATGCCGGGCGCCGAGGGGCTCGGTGATCGACACCTGGTCGCCGCGCTCAGGGAGCGTCTCGCCGAGGCGATGGTGCCGCGGACCTTCCTCCGCCTGGAATCCCTGCCGATCACCGCGAACGGCAAGGTCGACCGTCGCGCCCTGCTCCGTGCCGTCCGGCTGGCCCGGAGCGCCGCCTTCGAGGCGGGGGGACTGGGAGCGGCCGGAGAGGCGCCGCGCGGCGAGGTCGAACGGCAGATCGCGGCGATTTGGAGCGATCTCCTAGAGCGCCCGGACATCGGCCGCGAGGACGACTTCTTCGACCTCGGAGGCCACTCGCTTCTCGCAACGCGCGCGGCGCAGCGCCTGCGCCAAGCGTTTTCGGTCGAGCTGCCTCTATCCGTCCTGTTCGACCGGCCGACGGTCGCCGGGCTCGCCGAATGGATCGGCGAAACGGCGGACGGGTCCGAAGTGCGAACGATCCCTCGGGCCGATCGGCAAGGCCCGATTCCGCTCTCCTTCGCGCAGGAGCGGCTCTGGCTGCTCGACCGATTCGAGCCGGGGAGCTCGACCTACACGATTCCGGCGGCGGTGCGGCTCGAAGGGGACCTCTCGGTGCCGGCGCTCCGCTCGGCGCTCGATCGCCTGGTCGAGCGCCATGAGAGCCTGCGGACGACCTTCGCCCTCGCGGGCGACGCGCCGGTGCAGCGGATCGCCGAGCGAGCGGGGCTCGCGCTCCCGCTTGCGGATCTTTCGGCCCTGGACGGACGGAGAGTGGAGTCCGAACGCGTCCGCCTTTACGAGCGGCTCGCCGCGGCGCCGTTCGACCTCGAGCGCGGTCCGCTCGCGCGCTTCCATCTGGTGGCCGTCGACGTCGGAGACCTCGGGGAGACGGCCGGTCCTCAACTCCATTTCGCTCTCCATTTCGCGCTCCACCATGCCATCGCCGACGGCTGGTCGGTCGGCGTGTTGGTGCGCGATCTCGCGGCGCTTTACGGCGAGGCGCGGTCCGGCCGGGCATCCGGGCTCCCGGCGCTCGCGGTGCAGGTGGTCGACCACGCCGTCTGGCAGCGCGGCGAGCTCTCCGCCGAGCGCCTTGCGCGTCGCCTCGAAAGGTGGCGAACGCGGCTCGCCGGGATGCCGCCCGCGCTGGAGTTGCCGCTCGACCGCCAGAGGCCGGCAGTGCGGACCTTCGCCGGAGCCTCGGCCTCGCTGGTCCTGCCGGCCGATCTCGCGGATGGTGTCCGCGCGCTCGCGCGCTCGTCGGGGGCGACGCTGTTCATGACGCTGCTCTCCGGCTGGGCACTGCAGCTGGGCCGGCTCGCCGGGCAGGGCGACTTCGCGATCGGCACGCCGGCCGCCGAGCGAGATCGGCCGGAGCTCGAACCGCTCATCGGGATGTTCCTGAACACCCTCGTCCTGCGCCTGGATCTCGCACCCGAGGCGTCGGAACGGGAGAGCCTCGAGCCGAGCTTCCGCGACCTGATCCAGCGCACGCGCGGGCGGGTCCTGGAGGCGTTCGGCGACGAGGTGCCGTTCGAGCGACTGCTCGACGCGGTCCAGCCGGCCCGCGACCTCGCGCGGACACCCCTGTTCCAGGCGTTCTTCAACATGGTCAACCTTCCGGAGGTACATGCCGCGGTCGAGGGGATCCGCGTCGCGCCGCTCGCGGCCCCGGAGGCCCAGGCGAAATTCGACCTCACGGTCTACGCTTTCGAGGTCGGACGCGAGATCCATCTCGACTGGGTCTACAACGCGGACCTATTCGATCCGGCTCGAATCGCCGCGATGCTCCATCAGTATCGCTCTCTGCTCGGCCAGGCGATGGCGGAGCCCGATCGCCCGGCGGCCGAGCTCTCGCTCGCGATGGGAGCGGAGATCCTTCCCGACCCCCGGGCGACGCTTTCGGCCGCGTGGGTCGGCTCCGTCCCGGCACGCTTCACCGCCTGGGCCGAGTGCACGCCCGAGCGCCTGGCGGTCGCCGACCCAGCCGAGAGCTTTTCCTACGGAGAGCTGCTCGACCGCGCGCGGCGGATCGCCCGACGGCTCGCGCGGGAAGGGGTTCGGAAAGGCGATGCGGTCGCCATCCTCGGCCACCGCTCGGCGCGCCTGGTTCCGGCGGTGATGGGCGTGCTCGAATCGGGGGCCGCGTTCACGATCCTCGATCCCGCCCACCCCGGGAAGCGGATGGTCGACACGCTCCGGCTGGCGCGGCCGACCGGATTCCTGGCCCTCGAGGCGGCGGGGCCGGTGCCCGCCCAGGTGGTGGAGTTCCTGGAGGAGACGGCGGTGCCCTGCCGCCTGACCCTCCCTGCGTTCGGTTCGGTGCTCGCCGATCCCACGGCGGAGGAGAGCGCGGCGCCGCTGGGCGTCGAAATCGGCCCCGACGACCTTGCCTATCTCTCATTCACCTCGGGCTCGACCGGAGTTCCGAAGGGGATCCTCGGGCGACACGGTCCGCTGTCGCACTTCGTACCCTGGCAGGAGAGGCGCTTCGGCTTTGGCCCGGAAGACCGCTACACGATGCTCTCCGGCCTCGCGCACGATCCTCTCCAGCGCGACCTGTTCACGCCGCTTCAGACCGGCGCGGCGGTGGTCGCGCCGCCCCCCGGCGACATCGTGGTCCCCGGGCGCCTCGCCGCCTGGCTCCGCGACCAGCGGATCACCGTCGCGCACCTGACGCCCGCGATGGGGCAGATCTTGTGCGAGCTGGGTCCGGGAGAAGCGCCGCCGGTCGCCCCCGATCTGCGCTGGGCGTTCTTCGTCGGCGACGTGCTCACCCGGCGTGACGTGGAGCGTCTCCGAACGCTCGCGCCGAACGTCACGGTCGTCAACTACTACGGCTCGACCGAGACGCAGCGTTCGGTGGGATACCATGTGGTTCCCGAGCCTGGGCGCGATCGCGGAGAGAAGCAAAGTCTGCCGCTCGGTCGGGGAATCGAGGACGTCCAGGTCCTGGTCGTGAACCGGGCCGGGCGCCTCGCCGGGGTGGGCGAGGTGGGCGAGATCCTGATGCGCAGCCCGCACCTCGCGGCCGGATATGTCGGCGATCCCGCGGCGACCGCGGCGCGATTTACTCGGAACCCGGCGGCGGACGACGCCGAGCTCGCGGATTCCGGCGATCGGGTCTACCGCACCGGCGACCTCGGGCGCTACCTGCCGGACGGCGAGGTCGAGTTCGCCGGGCGCGCGGACGTGCAGGTGAAGATCCGCGGCTATCGCATCGAGCCCGGAGAGATCGAGGCGCTGCTCGGCCGCCATCCGGTCGTGCGCGAGTGTGTGGTGATCGCTCGGCCGTCGCCCGGATCCGCGGGCTCCGAAGGCGAGAAGCGCCTTCTGGCTTATGTGGTCCTGGAACCGGGAACGCCGGCCGCCGGCCGTCCAAACGTCGCCGAGCTGCGAGCGTTCCTCAAAGACCGGCTACCGGACTACATGGTTCCGGCCGCCTTCGTCCTCTTGGAGAAACTACCGGTGAACCCTAACGGCAAAGTCGACCGCGCAGCACTGCCCGAGCCGGACGATACCAACCGGAGCGGCGCGTTCGCCGCGCCCCAGACCGAGATCGAGCGAACGCTCGCCGCGATTCTGCGCGACGTGCTCGGAGTCGAGAAGGTAGGCAAGGACGACAATTTCTTCGAGCTGGGCGGCAACTCGCTGCAGATGGTGAAAGTTCATGCCCGGGTTCAGGAGGCTTTCGGCACTGAGCTACAGGTGGTGCAGCTGTTCACCCACCCGACCGTCGCCGCGCTCGCCGCGTTCCTTTCGCAAGGGGAATCGGCGCCGCGGCCGGCGGCGGTGATCGAGGACAGAACCGAAAAGCTCGCGACCGGACGCGATCGGCTGAAGCGGCGGTTGGCGCAACGTAAGACGGAAGGGGAGCAGGGATGAGCGAACGCGACGACGACTGGACCGGCATGGAGGTGGCGGTGATCGGCATGGCAGGCCGATTCCCGGGGGCCAAGAACGTCGAGGAGTTCTGGGCGAACCTGCGCGCCGGGGTCGAGTCGATCACCCATTTTTCCGAGGAGGACCTGCGGCGCGCCGGGGAGTCCGAGGTCCTGCTCCAGAACTCCGCTTACGTGCGGGTCGGACGGACCATCGAAGACGACGATCAGTTCGACGCCGCGCTCTTCTCCTACAGCCCGCGAGAGGCCGAGTTGGTCGACCCGCAGCAGCGCATGTTCCTCGAATGTGCCTGGGAAGCTCTCGAGCATGCGGGGTATGACACGGAGCGATTCTCCGGCCCGGTCGGCGTCTACTCGGGAATCAAGCTCACGACCTATCTCTGGAACATCTACAGCAACCCGGCGCTCCTCGCCTCGGTGGGGGAGCTCAACGCCCAGATCGCGAACGACCGCGATTACGTCTCGACCCGCATCTCCTACAAGCTGGGGCTCGGCGGGCCGAGCATGAATGTCCAGTCGGCCTGTTCCACCTCGCTGGTCGCGGTCCATCTCGCCTGCCAGGGGCTGCTCGCGGGCGAGACCGACATGGCGCTCGCGGGCGGGGTCTCGGTGCGCACGAATCAGACCGCGGGTTACTTCTACCGCGAAGGGGACATCCTCTCGCCCGACGGCCGGATCCGCGCCTTCGACGCGAACGCCAAGGGGACGATCTTCGGCAGCGGCCTCGGCGTGGTGGTCCTGCGCCGGCTCGAAGACGCGCTCGCCGACGGCGACCGCATCTGGGGGGTGATCCGCGGCACCGCGGTCTCGAACGACGGCGCGGCGAAGGTGGGCTTCACGGCCCCGGGCGCGGACGGTCAGGAGCGGGTGATTCGCGCCGCCCATTCGGTTTCCGGCGTCGACCCGGAGACGATCGGCTACATCGAGGCGCACGGAACGGGAACTCTCGTTGGCGACCCGATCGAGGTCACCGCGCTCACCCGCGCGTTCCGGGCGAAGACCGACAAGCGGGCGTTTTGCGGCATCGGCTCGGTGAAGACCAACATCGGCCATTTGGCTTCGGCCGCGGGGGTCGCGGGGCTGATCAAGACGCTGCTCGCTCTCGACCGCGAAGAGCTGCCCGCGAGCATCAACTTCGAGCGGCCCAACCCGCAGATCGATTTCGAGTCGAGCCCGTTCTTCGTCCAGGACCGCCTCACGCCGTGGCGCCGCGGCGACGCCCCGCGCCGCGCGGGGGTTTCGGCGTTCGGCATCGGCGGCACGAACGCGCACGCGATCGTCGAGGAGGCGCCTTTGGCCGCTCCCTCGGGCCCCTCGCGCCCGTGGCAGCTATTACTTCTGTCGGCGCGCACCGAGAGCGCGCTCGACCGGCGGACGGAATTGCTCCGGGAGCACCTGGAGGCGGGGGCCGGGGCCTCGCCCGAGGCCTTCGCCGACGTCACCTATACGCTCGCGCTCGGCCGACGTCAGATGGAGTTCCGGCGCGCGCTGGTCTGCCGAGATCGCGAGGACGCGATCGCCGTGCTCTCGGGCGCCGACGGCAAGCGTCCTCTCGTCTCGGGGCGTGAGACCGGAGCGCCGGAGCTCGCGTTCCTGTTCTCGGGCCAGGGATCGCAGCACGTCGGGATGCTCGCCGACCTCTACCGGAACGAGCGGGTCTTCCGCGCCGAGGTCGATCGTTGCGCCGAGATTCTGAATCCCCACCTGTCGCTCGATCTGCGCGAGGTCCTCTATCCGACCCCGGAGCGGCGTGCCGAAGCCGAGGGGCGGCTCGGCGAGACGCGACTCACCCAGCCGGCGTTGTTCGTCGTCGAGTGGGCGCTCGCGCGGCAGCTCGCGGCTTGGGGGATCGCGCCGAAGGCGATGCTCGGCCATTCGATCGGCGAATACGTCGCGGCGGCCCTGGCCGAAGTCTTCTCGCTCGATGACGCGCTCGCCTTGGTGGCGGCGCGCGGCCGGCTGATGCAGGCGGTGCCGCCCGGCGCGATGCTCACCGTCTCGCTCCCGGGCGCCGAGGTGGAAGAGCTGCTCGCGCGCCATCCTGACCTATCGCTCGCCGCCACCAACGCGCCGCGTCGGGCGGTGGTGGCTGGGCCGTTCGCCGCGATGGACCGTCTGGAGGCCGAGCTCGGGGAGCGCAGCGTCTCCTCGCGGCGGCTCCACACCTCGCACGCGTTCCATTCGTCGATGATGGAGCCGGCGCTCGCACCGTTCCGCGCCGCGCTCCAATCGGTCGCGTTCTCGGCGCCTAAGCTGCCGTACGTCTCAAACGTCACCGGAGCGTGGATCACCGCCGAGCAGGCGACCGATCCCGAGTACTGGCTCCGCCACCTTCGCGGCACGGTGCGCTTCGCCGAAGGGCTCACGACGCTGTTCGAAGAACCCGAGCGGGCGTTGCTCGAAGTGGGGCCGGGAACAAGCCTCGCGCAGCTCGCGCGCCAGCATCCGGATCGCGGCAGCCGGCCGGTCGTCGCCTCGGCGCGCCAGGCGAAGGAGGAGCAGGACGACCTCGCGGTCCTGCTGACCGCGCTGGGCCAGCTCTGGATGGGCGGCGTCGCGATCGATCAGAAGAAGTTCTTCTCCGGCCAGAAGCGGCACCGCGTGGTGCTCCCGACCTATCCGTTCGAGCGTCGGCGGTTCTTCATCGAGCCGGCCTCCGACATGCTGGCGGCGATGTCGGCGCAGCAAGGAGCGAAGCGCCTCGACTTCGAGAACTGGTTCTACGTCCCCTATTGGAAGCCCTCTTCTCCTGCGTTGCCGCGGCCGGTCGAGGAGCTGGCGGCCGAACGAAGCGGGGAGCGGTTCCTGCTGATCGCCGATCGCGAGGGTCTGGCCGATGCGCTTGGCCGGAGGCTCGCGGCCGCCGGGGTCACCGTCTCGATCGCCACGGGCGTCGAGGCGACCGGAGGCGAATTCGCGGAGCTCGAGCCGGGGCGGTTCGCGTTCGATCCCTTCCGGGCCGAGGATTACGATCGCCTTCTCGAAGCGCTCGCCGCGGGACCGGGGTTGCCGACTCGGATCGTCCACTGCCTGGCGCTGGGCGACGACCTCGAACCGACCCCGGCGCATGCGGCCGCGCTCGAGAAGCGGTCGTTTTGGAGCCTGCTGTTCCTCGCCCAGGCGCTCGGCCGGCAGCGGCTCGCCGAGAAGATCGAGATCGCGGTGGTGGCGAGCGGTCTGTTCCGTGCCCGCGGCGACGAGCGGCTCTCGCCGGAGAAGGCGACGCTGCTGGGCCCCTGCAAGGTGGTGCCGCAGGAAAACCCGCGCCTGGGGGCCCGGGCGATCGACCTCGAATGGCCGCCGCGCGATCTCGACGAAACGCTCGACCGGCTGTTCGCCGAGATCTGCGACCCACGTTCTGATGTCGGCGTCGCGCTCCGCGGCGACCGGCGCTGGGTTCAGGCCTGGGAAGGAGTGGAGCTCGACCGTACGCTGGAGGCGCGCCTCCCCTACGTCGAGCGCGGTGTCTACCTGATCACCGGCGGCCTCGGAGGCGTCGGCTATTCGCTCGCCGAATCGCTCGCCGCCTCGTGCCGCGCGCGCCTCGTGCTCACCGGCCGGAGCGCCCTGCCGCCGCGGGAGCGCTGGGACGATCACCTCGCGGCGCAGCCGGAGGGGGAGGGAGACGCGGCGAGCCGCGCGATGCGCGCGATCCTCAAGCTGGAGGCGCTCGGCGCCGAGGTGCTTGCCGTTTCTGCCGACGTGTCGAACGCCGAATCGATGCGAGCGGCGGTCGCCGCCGCGCACGAGCGTTTCGGCGACGGAATCCGCGGCGTCGTGCACGCGGCAGGCCTTCCCGGCGGCGGCGTCGTCCAGCTCAAGGATCCGGAGGTCGCCGCCGCGGTGCTGCGGCCGAAGCTCGAGGGCGCGCGGGTGCTCGAGAGCGTGCTCGTAGCCGAACCGCTCGATTTCTTCGTCGTCTGCTCGTCGACGATCGCGATCTACGGCAACTTCGGCCAGGTCGACTACTGCGCCGCGAACTCATTCCTCGACGCGTTCGCCGAGGACCTCGGCGGGCGGCGAGGTATCCAGGCGGTGGCGATCAATTACGGTGCCTGGCGCGACGTGGGCATGGCCGTCCACGGGCGGGTGCCGACCAAGGGAGCGGCCAGTTCGAGTCAATCGGCCCAAAGGCAGGAAACGGCGGGGCCGAAGCTCCACCCGCTGGTGCATACGCTCGCCGAGGATGAGCCGGCCCGCAAGGTGTTCCTCTCTCGCCTCTCGGCGGGTGCGCTCTGGGTGGTCGACGAGCATCGCGTGGCGAAGACCCCGGCGGTGCCCGGCACGGGCATGCTGGAGATGGCGCGGGCCGCGTTCGTCCTCGCCACGGCGAACGGCGATCCCGCGACGCCGGTCGAGCTGTCCGACGTCTATTTCCTCACCCCTCTAATGGTCCCCGAAGGCGCCGTCAAAGAGGCCCGTGTGCTGGTCGAGCGAGGGGTCGAGAGGGGGGGCGAGGAGGTCTGGAGCTTCCGCATCGCGAGCCGCGCGCCGGGCGAGGCGAAATGGCAGGAGCACGCGTTCGGCAAAGCGCGTCGCGGGCCCGCGGATCTCGGCCGGCGCGACCTGTCGGCGTTGCGCGATGTGTGCGCCGGGCGCACCGACGAGGTGACCGGCCGCCTGCTCGACGATCGCGAGGCGCTGGTCTGGTGGGGCGATCGGTGGCAGACGCTCAAGCGGGTGCACATCGGCGACGGGTGCGCGCTCGCGCGGCTGGAGCTCGATCCCGCCTTCGCGGCGGATTTCGCGGAGCTTCCACTCCATCCGGCGCTACTGGACGTCGCGACCGGGATCGTCGGCCTGCTCGAAGAGGGGAGCCACCTGCCGTTCGCCTATCGGCGCCTGCGTTTCGCGGGTGGTATGCCGGTGCGGCTCTGGAGCTCGATTCGCAAGCGCGAGGACGGGACGGCCGAGACGGTCACCGCCGATGTCTCGCTCCTCGACGACGAAGGGCGCGCGGTCGTCGAGATCGAGGCGTTCACCTTGAAGAGCGTCGGCGCGGCGGCCGGCCGGCTCGAAGCGCAGGGAGCGGCTCCCTCCGCGCAGGCGGCAGGTCCCGGGCGCCAAGAGGCTGCGTCCTCCTCGTCCGGATCGGCCCCGGCGGCTAGCTCGGGAGACCGCGAGCGAGACGCGCTGCTCGCTCAGTCGGGGATGAGCCCGCAGGAGGGCGTCGAGGCGTTCCGGCGCATCCTCGCCTCGCGGGTCGGCCGCCAGGTGGCGGTCTCGCCGCGCGACCTGCGCGTGTTGCTCGAACAAATGCAGCGCGCGCGCGCCGAGGGACCGGGCGAGCTGGCCGCCGCCTCGACCGCTGCGCGCGCGGCGCATCCGCGCAGCGTCCAGACGCCGTTCGCGGCGCCACGCACCGAGACCGAGCGAAAGCTCGGCGAGATCTGGCAGCGGGTGCTCGGGATCGAAGAGATCGGCATCGACGACAACTTCTACGAGATGGGCGGCGATTCGGTGCTCGGAATCCAAATCGTCGCCGCGGCGCGCGAGGCGGGGATCGACCTGCAGAGCAGCCACCTGTTCGAACACCAGACCCTGCGCGAGCTGGGGCTCGCCCTCGGCGACCTGCCAGTCGAGGTTGGGACGCGGGAGGACGCGGGCGAGCCGTTCGCGCTCGCCGGGCTCGATCCGGAGCGGTTGTCGGCGCTGGTGTCGGGACGCGACGCCGTCGATGCCTATCCGCTGTCGCCGCTCCAGCAGGGATTCCTCTTCGACACGCTCGCCGCGGGCAAACAGGCGGTTTACCTGGAACAGGTCACCTGCACCCTGGTGGGAGAGATCGAGGAGGCGGCGCTCGCCGAGGCCTGGCAACGCTCGGTCGATCACCACCCGGCGCTGCGCACCGGGTTCGCTTGGGAAGATCTCGACCAGCCGCTCCAGCTGGTGGCGTCGCGTGCCACCCTACCGGTTGCGTTCGACGACCTTCGGGCGCTGCCACCCGAGGAGAAGAAGGCACGCGCCGAGGCGCTCACCCGGCTCGACCGCGAGACGCCGTTCGACCTCACGGCGCCGCCGCTCATGCGGCTCCGTTTGATCCGCACGGAGGACCGGAGCTGGGAGGTGGTCTGGAGCCACCACCACCTGTTGATGGATGGTTGGTCCTCACCCATGCTGGTCGTCGAGGTGCTCTCGACCTACGAGGCGCTGCGCCGCGGCGAGGAGGCGGTCCTGCCGCCGACGCGGCCGTTCCGCGACTACATCGCCTGGCTCGCCGAGCGTACAGCGCGCGCGGCGGGAGCGACGGAGAGCTTCTTTGGCCGCTACCTCGGCGGCTTCTCGGGGCCGACGCCGCTCGCGGCCGACCGGCCGGACGAGGGAGGGCATCCGGAGCGGGCGGATTTCATCCGGCTCGGCGCGACGGTCGACCCAGAGCTCGAACGGGCGGTCCGCGAGGCGGGCAAGCGCGAGCAGACCTCGCTGTCGATCGTGGTCGCGACCGCCTGGGCGCTTCTGCTCGCGCAAGAGGCGGGGAGCGACGACGTGGTCTACGGCGTCTCGGTTTCGGGCCGGCCGCCGGAGCTTACGGGCGTCGAGCGGATCGTCGGCTGCTTCATCAACGCCCTGCCGGTGCGCGCGCGGCTCGCCGCCGAAACGCCGGTGGGCGAGTGGCTGCGCTCGTTCCAGGTCGAGCAAGCCGAGCTGCTGGGCTACTCGCACGCGCCGCTCGTCGAGGCGCAGCGGGCGGCCGGACTGCCCGCCGACCGGGGCCTGTTCGACACCGCGTTCGAATTCTGGAACTTCCCGTTCACCAAGCCGGAAGGGCGGCTCTCGTTTGAGATGCGGATGCCGGATTACGACGTGTCGACCAACCTACCGCTGTCGCTGCGCGTGATCCCCCAGCCGGGCCTGGAGCTGCAGCTCACCTACGACCGACGGCGGTTCGACGCGGCGACGATCCAGCACAAGCTCAAGAAGCTTCAGGCGGCGCTCGCGGCGTTGTCGGCCGAGGCGGGCTCGACGCTCGGCCAGGCGATCGAGCGGCTCGCGGCGCTGGACCGCGAGCGGGTCGCGGCGACAGCGGCCTCGGTCGCCGACGTCGCCAGAGAAAAATTGAAGGCGCGGCGGCGTCCAGCCGCAAGCCAGGTTTGATCGGATCGTCGTGAGCGGAGAGGAACGTCGGATTTGAGCGAGATGCAAGGTTTCCGTTTGGCGCCCGAGCAGGCGCGCCTCTGGCGGCGGATCGCGGCGCTGGGATCGAGCGACGCCCTTTCGCCATACATCGCGCGCTGCCGTGTGGCGATCGAAGGCCCCCTCGATCGAAGCGCTCTCGAGGCCGCCCTCGCCACTCTGTGCGAGCGGTGGGAGATCCTGCGCACGGGATTCCGTACTCCGTCGGGGATGAGCACCCCCTTGCAGGTGGTCGAGGGGACGGCGAAGCTCGAGCTCCGGCTCGAAGGGTGTCCGTGCCCGCCAGCCGACCTCGCGCGCCCGCCGCTGCTCACCGCCTCGCTGAGGGAGCGCGAAGGGGGCGCGGCGGTGCTCGATCTCGCGCTGCCGGCGATGCTCGTCGACGAGACGGGCCTCGACCTTCTCGTTCGTGCGATCGCCGCGGCCTATGGCGAGAGGCGGGGCGAAGCGGCGGAACGGCCGACGGAGGAGTCGCTCCAATACGTCGACCTCGCCGATTGGCTCTGCGACCTGCTCGAATCGCCCGACACCGTGGCGGGCCGCGGCTATTGGGCGCGCCAGGAGATCCCGGCGCTCGATCCCGCCGAGCTGCCGATCGAGCTGCAAGCCTCCGGCGATTTCGCCCCCGGTAGGATCTCGCTCATGGCGCCGGCCGAGATGGGCGCGGCCGCACGAGCTCTCGGCGCGGCGCCGGCCGACTTGCTCGCGGCCGCCTGGGCGGCGCTGCTCGCCCGGCTCTCGGAACGCGCGAAGGTCGCCCTCTCCGTCGCGTTCTTCGGAAGGAAGTTTGCCGAGCTCGAAGGGGCGATCGGCTTGTTCGCCGCGCGCATCCCGGTGCCGTTCGACCTGCCGGCTGATCTGCCGTTCGCCGAGGCCGTCGCCCGCGTGGGAGCGGCGCTCGCCGAGCGGCGCGGTTTCGAGGAGGTCTTCGCCGAGCACCTGCTCCCCGGCTCGACGCCAGCCGATCTGCCGTTTTCGTTCGTTCCGCGCGGTGCGAAGGCGACGATCGAGGCGGGTGGGGCAGTGTTCCGCGTCGAGGATCGCGAGGTGATCAGTGACCGGTTCCTGTTCGAGCTTCGCGGTGCCGGCGCGGCCGGCGCGGCCGATGGGTCGAGCGACCGGAAGCTCGAGCTGGAGCTGGGCTTCGACACGAGCCGCGTCGCCGAGGCCGACGCTCGGCGTTTGGCGGAGCGCTTCCTTGCGCTTCTTGCCGACGCCGTGGCGCGGCCGACGGCGTCGATCGGCGATCTTTCGATCGTCGGCAAGGCTGAGCGAGAGATGCTCGTGGCACTGGGGACCGGTCCGGCGCGGGATTTCGGCGCGATCCGCACCCTCTCCGGTCTGTTCGCGGCGCAAGCGGCACGGACTCCGGATGAAACGGCGCTCGAAAGCGAGGCCGGCGACCGGACCTACCGGCGCCTCGACGGCGAGTCGTCGGCGCTCGCCGCGGCGCTCGCCCGACGGGGCGTCGGCCGGGGCTCGATCGTTGCGCTGGCGCTCGATCCGTCGCCCGAACGGGTGACGGCCCTGCTCGCGATCCTCCGGGCGGGAGCCGCCTACTTGCCGATCGACCCGGCGCTGCCGGCCGAGCGCCGCGCCTGGATGCTCGGCGACGCGAAGCCTGTGCTGTTGATCGCGGGCGAAGGGTCGCCCGAGGACGTGGCCACGTGCGGTCTGCCGGTGCTCGACCTTCGGACCTGGAGCGCGGAGGACGGAAACGAAGCACCGGCCGTTTCGGCAACGCCGGGCGGGCCCGATGCGGACGACTTGGCCTACGTGATCTACACCTCCGGCTCGACCGGCCGGCCGAAAGGCGTGGCGGTGAGCCACGGGGCGATCGCGAACCGGCTGCTCTGGCTGCAAGACCGGTTCCCCCTTGAGACGGGTGACCGGGTGTTCGCGAAGACCCCCTACTCGTTCGACGCCTCGATTTGGGAGATCTTCCTGCCGCTCGCGGTCGGGGCGCGGCTGTTCCTCTCCCGGCCCGGTGGTCACGGCGACGTCGCCTACCTCGCTCGCTCGATCGCCGAACGCCGGATCACCGTGCTCCAGCTGGTGCCTTCGCTGCTCGGTCCGCTGCTCGCGACGGAGGAGGCCGCGACCTGCAAGGGCGTGCTCCGGCGGCTGTTCTGCGGCGGCGAGGCGCTCCCGTCCGACCTCGCGGCGCGCGCGCTCGACCGGCTGGGGGTCGCGCCGGTCAACACCTACGGACCGACCGAGGCGGCGATCGACGCCACGTACCACGCCGCCACGGGCGCGGAGCGGGAGGCGATCGTCCCGATCGGCGCGCCGATCGCGAACGACAGGATCGTGCTGCTCGACCGTCGTGGGCGGTGGTCTCCCACCTCCAGCCGTGGCGAGATCGCGATCGGCGGCGCGGGGCTCGCGCGCGGCTATCTCGGCCGGCCGGATCTGACGGCCGAGCGCTTCGTCCCGGACGGCGCGAGCGGCTCCGCGGGCGAACGGCTCTACCGGACCGGCGATCTCGGCCGCTGGAGCGCGTCGGGCGTGCTCCAGTACCTCGGCCGGATCGATGCGCAGGTGAAGATCCGCGGCGTCCGCGTGGAGCTCGAAGAGATCGAAGCGGCTTTGGTCGCCGAGCCCGGCGTGGCCGAAGCGGCGGTCGCGTTGCGCGAGGATCGTCCGGGCGACCCGCGCCTCGCGGCCTATCTGGTCGCGAGCGAGGGCGCGGCCGGAGGGGCGGCGCTGGACGTCGTCGCCCTCGCGGCGAAGCTCGCGAAGACTCTCCCCGAGGTGATGGTGCCAGCCGACTGGGCGGTGCTGCCGGCGCTTCCGCGCCTCTCTTCGGGCAAGGTCGACCGCCGTGCGCTGCCGCCGATCGAGGGGAGCCAGGCCGGCCGCACCGGGCGCGGCGGCGCCTACCAGGCGCCGCGCACCCCCACCGAACAGTTGGTCGCCGAGCGCCTCGCCGCACTGCTCGGGATCGAACGGATCGGCATCCACGACAACGTCTTCGACCTGGGGTTCCATTCGCTCCACGCGACCCAGCTCGGATCGCGCCTGCGCCGCACGTTCGGCGTCGACGTGCCGCTGCGCAGCCTGTTCGAGCTGCCGACCGTCGCGGACCTCTCAGCCCGGATCGACCAGGGGCTGCGTGCCGATCCGCGCCTCGAAGCCCCGCCCCTCGTGCGCGGCGAGCGTAATCCGAAGGGCGAGCCGCTGAGCTTCGCGCAATCGCGCCTCTGGTTCGTCGACCAAATGCAGCCGGGGAGCCCGTTCTACAACATCCCCGTCGCGCTCTCGCTCGCTGGCCGCCTGTCCCGCCCCGCGTTCGCCGCCGCGGTCTCCGAGATCGTCCGCCGCCACGAGGCGCTGCGCACGACGTTCGCCCTCGCCGGCTCGGAGCCGGTCCAGGTGATCGGGCCGGAGGCCGAGCGCTTCCCGCTGCGCGAGATCGACCTCTTGGGGCTGGGCTCGGCGCTCCGCGAAGAGGAAGCCCGGCGGCTCGGCCGCGCCGAGGGGCTGCTGCCGTTCGACCTTGCCCGCGGGCCGCTGCTGCGCGTCTCGCTGCTGCGACTGGAGGAGGGCCTCCACCAGGCGCTGTTCACCCTCCATCACATCGTCTCGGACGGTTGGTCTACCGGCGTGGTGACGCGAGAGCTTGCGGCGCTCTACGCCGCCTACTCGGCCGGCCGGCCGTCGCCGCTGCCCGAGCCCGAGCTGCAGTACGCCGACTACGCGCGTTGGCAGCGCGGATGGCTCGGCGGCGAGGCGTTTGACGTCCTGGTCGATTTCTGGCGCCGGGAGCTCGGCGAAGCGCCGCAGCGTCTCGATCTACCGAGCGACCGGCCGCGGCCGGGCGTGATGAGCAGCCGCGGTGGCGCGCGGGCGCGAGCGATGCCCTCGACCCTGCTCGAGCGGGTCGAGCAGCTCGCCCGCGCCGAGGCCGCGACGCCCTTCATGGTGGTGCTCGCGACGGGGTCCGCGCTCCTCGGCGGGCTCGCTGGGGTCGACGATCTGGTGATCGGCACCGACCTCGCCGGCCGGAACCGGGGCGAAACCGAGGGGACGGTCGGCTTCTTCATCAATCAGCTTCCGTTGCGCTGCCGCACTGGAGGCGATCCGGAGTTTCGCGCGCTCCTCGCGCGGGTCCGGGAGACGACGCTCGCCGCGTTCGCCCATCAAGATCTGCCGTTCGACAAGCTGGTCGAGGCGATCAATCCGGAGCGGAGCCGGGCGTTCTCGCCGATCTTCCAGACCAAGGTGAACCTGCACAACCTGCCGCCGGCCGAGCTCGCGCTTCCGGGGCTAGAGATCGCGTCGCTGCCGGTGCCGCGCGTCACGGCGCAGATCGATTGGCTACTTAATTTGACCCCGACTCCGGAGGGGCTCCAGGCCTGGGTCGAATACAGCGCCGATCTGTTCGATCCGGCGACGGTCGACCGGATGCTTGCCCGTTTCGAGGCGCTGCTCGAAGCGGTGACCGACCGGTCGTCGGCGAGGCTGTCCGAGCTGCCGCTGCTCGACCCGGCGGAGCGCGAGGCGGTGCTCCTCGGTTGGAACCGGAGCGGCGCCGACTATGGCGCGGAGCTGCGACTCGACCGCCTCTTCGCCCTGCAAGCGGGCCGGACCCCGGAGCGCCCGGCGCTCGCGCTCGACGGTCTGCGGTGGACCTTCGCCGATCTCGCGGCGGCCGCGGCGCGGATCGCGCGTCGACTGCGATCCGAGGGCGTCGACGTGGAGACGCCGGTCGCCTTGGTCACCGAGCGGTCGTTCGAGATGGTCGCAGGGATGCTCGGGATTCTCGCCTCCGGCGGCTGTTTCGTACCGGTCGATCCGGAGCATCCGGCGGAGCGCATCGCCGAGGTGATCGAGGCGGGCTCGGCGTTCCGGGTCCTCGCGCAGCGGAAATTCCTCGCGAAACTCGCGCCATCGACCCCTGCGGTTGCGCCGACACCGGCGCTCGCGATCGAGGAGATCCTCGAGGAGGGGGGGGCCGCGCCCGACCTCTTCGCGGTGTCGGCGCCGCACGACGCCGAGAACCTCGCCTACGTCATCTTCACTTCGGGCTCGACGGGCAAGCCCAAGGGCGTCGCGGTCACCCACGCCTCGGTCGCGAACCGGGTGCTTTGGAGCCTGATCGAGCATCCGCTCGTCCTCGAACCCGTAGGCGCGGTCGATCGCTTCCTGCAGAAGACCCCGATCGTCTTCGACGCCTCGATGTGGGAGTACTTCACGCCGCTGTTTTCGGGCGCGCTCCTGGTGATTGCGAAGCCAGGCGAGCACCAGGATACCGGGGCGCTAGTACGCCGCGTCCAGGCGGACCGGATCACCGTGCTTCAGCTCGTGCCGTCGCTGCTGCGACCGTTTCTCGACGAGCCCGAGGTGGCGGCCTGCCGGACGCTGCGGCGGATGTTCTCCGGCGGCGAGGCGCTCGCTCCGGATCTCGTGCTCCGCTTCCAGGACCTGTTCCCCGGGGCCGAGATCTACAACCTATTCGGCCCGACCGAGGCGGTGATCGATTGCGTGTCGCTGCGCCTCGAACCGGACTTCGCGCGCGCCGCCGTGCCGATCGGCCGACCGAACGGCAACGTGCGCACCTACGTGGTAAGCCCGGCGCTCGCCGCGGTCCCCGCGGGCACCCCGGGCGAGCTGCTGATCGCGGGCGACGGCGTCGCGCGCGGCTACGTCGGGAGACCCGATCTGACCGCCGAGCGCTTCATCCCGAACCCGTTCGCGGGCGAGGCCGGGCGCCCCGGCGACCGCGCCTACCGCACGGGCGACCTCGCGAAATGGAACGCCCAAGGGGAGATCCTCTACCTCGGCCGCGCCGACCGCCAGGTGAAGGTGCGCGGCGTCCGGCTGGAGCTGGGCGAGGTCGAGGCGCGCCTCGCCGAGCACCCGGCGGTCGGGCAGGCGGTGGTGCTCGCGATCGACGAAGGGGGGAGCAAACGCCTGGTCGGCTACGTCGTGCCGCGCGAGGGAGCGGAGGAGGGGCTCGCCGAGGAATTGCGCGGTTTCCTTGCCGCCCGGCTCCCCGCCGCGCTCGTGCCGTCGGCGTTCGTGCGGCTGGAGAGCTTCCCGCGCTCGCCGAGCGGCAAGCTCGACCTCGGCGCCCTGCCGGTGCCGCAGATCGCGGAAGGCGAGGAACCCGACGCCCGTCCGCGCAGCGCCACCGAGGAGATCCTCGCCGGCTTCTTCGCCGAGGTGCTGGAGCGACGGCACGTGGGGCTCGACGACGATTTCTTCGCGCTCGGGGGGCATTCGCTTTCGGCGACCCGGGTGGTCTCGCGAGCGCGGCGGGCGTTCGGCGTCGAGCTTGGAGTCCACCAGCTGTTCGACGCGCCAACCATTGCGGCGCTTGCGCGCGAGGTCGAGGGCGCTCTGGCCGGCTCCCAGGGAGGAGCGGAAGGCCGCGCTGCGGCGCCGGCGTTCGAACGGATTCCGCGCGATGGCTCGCGGTTCGACCTCTCGTTCGCGCAGCAGCGCCTTTGGTTCCTGGAGCAGATGCGTCCCGGGACGGCGATGTTCAACATCCCGGACGCGGTGCGCCTACGCGGAGATCTCGACGTCCGCGCGCTCAAGATCGCGCTCGGCTCGATCGTCGCCCGCCACGAATCGCTCCGCACGGTTTTTCCGGCGTTGCGCGGCGAGCCGGCGCCGCGGATCCTGCCGCCTTCCGCGCCCGACCTTCCGCGCATCGACCTCTCGGCGCTCGGCGCGGCGCGCTCCGGCGTGCGCATGCGTGAATGCCGGCGCCTGCTCGCCTCAGACGGGGACCGACCGCTCGATCTCGCGATCGGGCCGCTACTTCGCGTCCGGCTGTTCGAGCTCGAAGCCGGCGATCACGTCCTGGCGTTCACCATCCACCACATCGCGAGCGACGCCTGGTCCTCGGGGGTCTTCGTACGCGAGCTGGCGCAGCTCTACGCCGCCGCCGCGGCCGGGGAGCCCGAACCGCTCCGGCTGCTGCCGCCGCTGCCGTTCCAGTACGCCGACTTCGCCGCCTGGCAGCGCCGTTTTCTTGCCGGCGAAACGCTCGAACGGGAGCTTGCCTGGTGGCGCGATCGGCTCGAGGGCGCACCGCCGTTGCTCGACCTGCCCGCCGATCGGCGGCGCCCGGCGCGCCCGAGCGATCGGGGGGCCACTCGGTCGGTGTTCCTGTCCGGTCCCGTCGCCGAAGGGCTCAAGGCGATCGGTCGCCGCGAAGGGGCGACCCCGTTCATGGTCCTGTTCGCCGCCTGGCTGGTGGTGGTCAAGAAGCTCACCGGCCGCGACGACCTGGTGGTCGGCACCGATGTCGCGAACCGGAACCGCGAAGAGACGGAAGGGATCGTTGGCTTCTTCATCAACCAGCTCGCGCTCCGGGTTTCGCTCGCGGGAGATCCGTCGTTTTCCGAGCTGGTCGCCCGGGTGCGCAAGACCGCGCTCGCCGCCTACGCGCACCAGGATGTCCCGTTCGATGCCCTTGTGGATACCTTGAAGTTGGACCGCAGCGTGGGGCACGCCCCGCTGTTTCAGGTCAAGCTGTTTTTAGAGAACGCCTCCCGGCCGGGAGGAGCGACCCCCGGCCTGTCGGTCGAGCCGATGGAAGTGGAGATCCGCGTCGCCAAGCTCGACCTGGTGTTGGCATTCTGGGACCGCCCGGAAGGCTTCGTCGGATGGGTGAATTACTCGACCGACCTGTTCGACGCGCCGCGCGTCGAGCGCTGGATGCGCCAGCTCGCGACGGTCGCCGGGCGCGCGGGGCTCGCCCCCGACGCGCCGCTGTCCGAGCTGCTGGGCGCTTTGGCTGACATCGAACGAGAGGAGCAGGCCATGGAGAAGAAGGACCTCAAGAATCTGAGCTTCAGGTCGTTCAAGTCGGTACAGCCGAAGCCCGTCGCGATCGCCGCTCAGGAGATCGTGCGTAAGGGATATTTCTCCCCCGACCAGAAGCTGCCGCTCGTCGTCACCCCCGCGGTTCCCGACGCCGATCTCGCGGAGTGGGCCGCCGGCCACGAGGCGGAGATCCGAGCCGACCTGCTCGCTCATGGGGCGATCCTCTTCCGCGGCTTCGGCGTCGATACGCCCGAGGTGCTCGAGGCCTTCGCGAGCAAGCTGTGCGCCCACCTGTTCAACGAAAACGGCGAGCATCCGCGCGAGTCGGTGACCGGCAACGTCTACACGCCGGTCTTCTATCCGCAAGACCAGCGCCTGCTCTGGCACAACGAAAACTCGTTCAACTGGCGCTGGCCGTTGAAGATCTTCTTCGCCTGCGCCCAGCCGGCGGCCGAAGGAGGCGAAACACCTCTGGTCGACAGCCGGCGGGTCTACGAGGAGATCCCCGAGGAGATCCGCAGGGCGTTCGAGGAGAAGGGCGTGCTCTACCAGCGCACGTACTCCGAGGGACTCGGCCTGCCCTGGCAGACGGTCTTCCAGACCGACGACATCGGCGAGGTCGAGCGCGAGGCGTTGGAGACCCGGGTTGAGCTCTCATGGCGCTCGGGCGATCGGCTGCGTACGCGGGGCGGTCGCCCGGCCGTGATCCCGCATCCGGTGACGGGAGAGAAGACCTGGTTCAACCAAGGGCAGCATTGGCACGTCGCCTGTCTGGATCCGACCACGTCGCAGTCGATGCGCTCGCTGTTCCCCGACGACGAGCTGCCGCGCCATCTGTTCTTCGGCGACGGCATGCCGATCCCGGACGAGTGGATGGCCACGATCCTGGACGTCTACGACCGGCTCGAAGTGAAGTTCCCTTGGCAGAAGGGGGACGTCGTGCTGGTCGATAACGTGCTCGTCGCCCATGGGCGCAACCCGTACCGCGGGCCGAGGAAGATCTTGGTCGCGATGGGTGAGATGACCAGCTACGACGACGTGGGAGGAGCGCAATGACGGCGGCGACTGCGGCCCCTGCAATCGAAGGATTCCGGCTATCGCCCCAGCAGCGTCGCACCTGGCAGCTCGCGCGCGATAGCCGTGCGTTCAAGGTTCAGGCGCTAGTGGAG
Source organism: Thermoanaerobaculia bacterium (assembly GCA_044226625.1). Classification (GTDB taxonomy): domain Bacteria; phylum Acidobacteriota; class Thermoanaerobaculia; order Multivoradales; family UBA5704; genus DASYKS01. The sequence goes on along the minus strand of JBGAGQ010000067.1, from coordinate 4,793 downwards.
ATCCAAGGGGGAGCGGAGGCCGCGACGCCCGAGGCGGTTCGCGCGGCGCTCACGGCGCTGGTCGCGCGGCATGAGATCCTGCGTACGACCTACCGGCGCTCTCCCGGCGTCCGCTTTCCGCTCCAGGTCGTGGCGGCCGAGCTGCCGCCGCTATGGCAGGTCGCGCCCGAGGGGAGCGATCCGGCGGCCCTGTTCGACAAGGCGCTCGCGCGGCCGTTCGACCTCGAGCGTGGGCCGGTCGTCCACGCGACCTGGGTGCCTGGTGGCCCGGGGCGCGCCGCGCTGATCCTCGCGCTCCCTTCGATCGCCGCCGATGCCCGTTCGCTCGACGCCTTCCTGGCCGAGCTCGAGCGCGAGCTCGCGACTCAGGGCGACGCCGAAGAGCCGGTCCAGTACGTCCAGGTTTCCGAGTGGGCGAACGAGCTGATCGCCAGCGAGGAGAGCCGCGCCGGTCGCGAGCATTTCCGCACCCTTCCGCTCACCTCGCTCTTCGCTCTCTCGTTGCCGCTCGAAAAGAAAGTCCCCGGCGGTTTCGCGCCCGAGCGCGTGGCGGTGGCGCTCGCTCCCGAGACGGCCGAGCGGGTGGCGACGCTCGCCGCCTCCCTCGGCGTCGAAGAGCGCTCGCTCCTGCTTGCCGCCTGGTGCGCCCTGCTCGCGCGGATGAGTGGCTCGGTGGAGGTGGGCGTCGGCGTCGAGCTCGAAGGGCGTTCGCATCCCGATCTCGCCGACGCGCTCGGCGCGTTCGCCCGGACCGCGCCGCTCGTCGCCCAAGCGGCCGATGGCAAGTCGATCGCGAGCCTGGCGCCCGAGATCGAAGCCGCCCTCTCCGAGGCGATCGACTGGCAGGACTGCTTCTCGACCGAGGAAGACGATCGATACGGCATCGGCTTTCCCGCGTCGTTCTCCTATCGCGCCCGCTCCGCCGCGATCCCGTCCGAAGGTGGAGCGCCGCGGCTCGCCTGCACGCGTCGGGTGGCGAACGTCGAGCGCACGAAGCTCGGGCTCGAGGTCGATCGGGAGCCGGGGCACTTTACCTGTTCCCTGGTCTACGACGGCCGGGTCTTCTCGTCCGAGGTCGCGGCGACCCACGCCGAGCGCTGGGGCGCGTATCTCGCCGCTCTGCTGTGCGCGCCCGAGACGCCGATCGGCGATCCCGACCTGCTCACCGAACGGGAACGGCTGCGCTTCGCCGAGTTGAACGCGACCGCCGCCGCGTACCCGACCGAGGCGACGGTCGATTCGCTGTTCTTCGCCCAGGCCGCGCGGACCCCGGAAAAGCTCGCCGTGAAGATGGGGGAGGCGGAGCTTACCTACGGCGATCTGGCTGGCCGCGTCGAGCGGCTCGCCCGGCACCTCGCGGCGCGCGGTGCCCGCCCCGGGCGCCTGGTCGCGATCCTCTCCGAGCGTTCGATCGACATGGCGGTGGGGATCCTCGCCGTTCTCCGCGCGGGGGCCGCCTACCTGCCGCTCGATTCGGCGTATCCGAGCGACCGGATCGCCTTCATGCTCGACGACTCGGGCGCCGATCTCGTCCTCGCCCAGGAGAGCCTGCTGTCGCTGCTCGCGCCGGAACGAGCGACGGCGGCGGGAACGCTGGTTCTTGGCGACGCGGGCGACGGCGGGGAGACGTCGGGGGCGGTGGGAACGGCCTCTCCGGCCGATCTCGCCTACGTGCTCTACACCTCGGGCTCCACCGGCAAGCCCAAGGGGGTGATGGTGCCCCATGGCGGGGTAGTCAACTATCTCCACTGGGCGATCGGCGCCTACGACGCCGGCTCGGGCGTCACCCCGCTCCATTCGCCGATCGGTTTCGACCTTACGGTCACCAGCCTGTTCGCTCCGCTCCTTTCCGGCGGCGCGGTCGAGCTGCTCGCCGACGAGCGCGGGATCGAGGCGCTCGCCGAGACGCTACGCGAGAAAACCGAGTATGCCCTCACCAAGCTCACCCCCGCTCACCTCGGCCTGCTCGGGCCGATCGCGGCGGACGGCGAGCCGGCCGCGTGGGCGAGAACGCTGATCGTCGGCGGCGAGGCGCTGCTCGGCGAGGCGCTCGCCCCTTGGACCAAGCGCTCGCCGGAGGTCCGGATTGCGAACGAATACGGGCCGACCGAGACGGTCGTCGGATGCTCGGCGTTCATCGTCCGGGCCGGCGCGATCGAGCCCGGGCCGGTGCCCATCGGCCGGCCGATCGCAAACGCCCGGCTCCATCTGCTCGACGGCCGCGGACGAGCGGTGCCTGAAGGCGTGCCCGGAGAGATCTACATCGGCGGCGCCGGGGTGGCGCGCGGCTATCTCGGCCGCCCGGACCTGACGGCGGAGCGGTTCGTACCCGATCCATTCGCCGCGGAGCCGGGAGCGCGCCTGTACCGGAGCGGCGACCTCGCGCGCCTGATGCCCACGGGCGACCTCGAATTCCTCGGCCGCAACGACCATCAGGTGAAGGTGCGCGGCGTACGTCTGGAGCTGGGAGAAATCGAGGCGACGCTCCTGCGCGCGCCGGGCGTTCGCGAGACGGCGGTGTTGGCTCGTGAAGACCGGCCGGGCGAGCGACGGCTGGTCGCCTATTTCACCAGCGACCGCGATCCGGCGCCGAACGTCGACGAGCTGCGCCGGCATCTCGCGGCTACGCTGCCGGACGCGATGGTCCCCGCGCTCTTCCTGCGCCTGGCGACGCTTCCGCTCACCGCGAACGGCAAGCTCGACCGCCCGGCGCTGCCCGCGCCGGGCAACGCCCGCCCGGAGCTGGAACGAGAGTACGTGGCGCCGAGGAACGAGACCGAGGCCACCTTGGTCGAGATCTGGGGCGAGGTGCTCTCGGTCGACCGGATCGGCGTCGAGGACAACTTCTTCGCGCTCGGCGGCGACTCGATCCGGAGCGTCCGCGTGATCGCGCTCGCGCGCGAGAAGGGCATCGAGCTGACGGTCGAAGAGCTGTTCCGCCATCCGACCGTCGCCGCGTTGGCGGAGCACGCGGCGAGCGCGGGATCGGCCGCCGCCGCGGCGAATGGGGCCGAGGCGAAGGTCGAGGACGAGGCGGAGCTCGCCGAGTTGCTCGCCGAGCTCGAAGGTTTGTCGGACGAGGAGGTCGCCGCGCGCTTGCAGGGCGAGGAGGCAGCGAAATCGTGACGTTCGAAGGGATCGTCGGGCGCCGCGGACCCGGCCGAAAGGGGGATTAGGTATGAGCGACCTTTCGGCGCGCAATTCGGAGCGCATCTCGGCGCTGTCGCCCGAGCGGCGGCAGCTGCTCGAGCAGCTCCGGGCGAAGAAAAAGAGTGCGGCCAAAGCCCCGCTCACCGAGCCGTTCAGCCTGATCTCGGAGCAGGACCGGGCGAAGCTTCCCCCGGATGTCGAGGATGCCTATCCGCTCACCGCGGTGCAGCTCGGCATGCTGTACCACATGGAGATTTCTCCGTCGGACGCGGTGGCGCCGACGTACCACAACGTCAACAGCTTCCACCTCTTCGCGCCGCTTGAGGTCTGGGCGTTCGACCAGGCTGTGCAGCGGGTGGTCGCGCGTCATCCGATCATGCGCACGGCCTTCGACCTCACCCGCTACAGCGAGCCGCTGCAGCTGGTCTACCGCCACGCTTATCTGCCGATCGAGTTCGAGGACCTGCGCGCTTTCGATCCGGAGGAGCGGCAGCGCCGTCTCGACGAGTTCATCCTGGAGGAGAATCGTCGGCTCGTCGACCTCACGAAGCCGCCGCTGATCCACTACCGGGTCCACCGTCGAACCGACGACTCGTTCAACCTGACGCTCACCGAGCCGCACGCGATCTCGGACGGCTGGAGCACGATGTCGACGCTGTCGGAGATCTTCGAGAACTATCTCGCGATCGTCCGTGGCGAGGCGCCGCCGGAACGGCCGCCGCTCGGCACCACCTACCGCGACTTCGTCTTCCTCGAACGCAAGATCCTCGCCTCGCCCGAGGCGCAGGCGTTCTGGCGCGGCAAGCTCGACGCGCTCGACGTGGAGCGCCTGCCGCGTTGGCCGGGCGGCCCGCACGTCGACCCTCCGGGGACCGACCACAAGCCGACCGAGCACTACGATTTGCGCATCGTCGAAGGGCTGGAGCGTCTGGCGGCCGAGGCGGGGGCGCCGCTCAAGAGCACGCTGCTCGCCGCTCATTTGAAGGTGATGGGCATGGTGAACGGCCGCTCCGATGTGGTGACCGGCCTCACGACCCATGGGCGCCAGGAGGAAGCCGACGGCGACGACGTGCGCGGCCTATTCCTGAACACGCTTCCTTTCCGCCTCGAGCTCGGCTCGGGGTCGTGGGTCGACCTGGTCAAGCGCACCTTCGCGGGCGAGCTGGAGCTGATCCCCTATCGTCGCTATCCGCTGGTCGCCATCCAGCGCCTGCGCGGCGGCCAGGTGCTGTTCGAGTCGGCGTTCAGCTATCTCCACTTCCACGCCATCCACGGCGTGCTCGGCACCGGCTCGGTCGCGGTCTCCGGCCAGGGAGGGCACAGCGACCTTTCGGTCACCCACTTCCCGCTCGCCGCAACCTTCTCGCGCGATCCGATCTCGGAAGCGATGGTGAGCCTGACGCTCGAGAAGAACGATCCGTACCTCGCGACCGAGCAGGTCGAGCGGATGCACCACTACTACCGCCGGGTGGTGGAGGCGATGGCGGCCGATCCGTTCGCGCATCACGCCGCGCTCTCCTATCTGAGCCCGAGCGAGGAAGCCCAGGCGATCCGCACCGCGAATCGCCGCGAGCACGCGGTCGAGCAGACGCTCCACGAGCGCTTCACCGCGCACGCCCGGGCGACGCCGCGGGCGACCGCGG
>JBGAGQ010000066.1:0-35664 GCA_044226625.1 Thermoanaerobaculia bacterium | reverse complement strand
GAAGCGACGAAGGCGGCGGAGCGGTCCAGGCAGACGGCGACCCGCGATTCTTCGGCGATACCGAGCGAGCGCAGGCGATGCGCGAGGGTGTTCGCGCGCTCCCCCAGCTCGCGATAGGTCCAGCGGGTTTGGCTGTCGGCAACCGCGAGCGCCTGGGGAGTTTGGTTTTCCCATTCGGCGAACGCCCCGTCGAGAAGCTTTTTTCCTTCGCTGACGCTTTTGTCCGCCGAAGGCCCCGAGGCTCCGAGCGCCAGAAGCTCCGTCCGCTCGGAGTCCGAGAGGAGCGGCAGCTCAAAGAGGCGAAGCGCGGGATTCGCCGCGGCCCCTTCGACGAGTCGTACCCACCAGGCGGCCCAGCGCTCGATCGTCGACCGGTCGAACAATTCGCTCGAGTAGCGGAGCGAACCGGCGAGACCCCCTTCGACCTCCGAGACGGCGAGCGACAGATCGAACGGCGAACCGGTGGGCTCGACGCGTAACGATTCGATCGCGAGCCCTCCCAGGTCGACGCTCGTCCCCGCGAGACCGAGCGCGAATCCCCAGAAGCCCTCTCCGCCCCGCGCCTTCTCATAGGCGAACATCGCGTCGAAGAGCGGCGAGCGGCCGGCGTCGCGCTCCGGCTGGATCTCTTCAGCGAGCCGGGAGAACGGATAGGACTGGAGCGCGAGCGCTCTCTGAATCGTCGGTCGTTGTCTCGAGAGAAGCTCGGAGAAGGAAGGGTCGCCAGAGAGGTCCGCTCGCACCGGGATCGGGTTGACGAAATAGCCCACCGGTTGTCGGCGTGCCGACAATCACGTCGTCTTGCCCCGAGAGCCGCGCCAGGAACGACTGAAACGCCGCGACGAGGGCGGAGAAGAGATTGGACTTCGATCCGCGAGCCACCTTGCCCAGCGCGCGGACCGCCTCCGCTCCGACCGCGAGGTCGACGGCCCCGCCGTCCCAGGTGGCTTTGCCGCGGCGGGGCCGGTCGGTCGGGATCTCGAGCCGCGGCAGCTCGCCCGAGAGCGCCTCTTTCCATTCGGCCAGCTCCCGCTCCCCCTCCTCGCTGGCCGCCCGTTCGCGCTGCCAGAGGGTCCATTGGGCGTAGGTGAGCTGCGCGTCGTCCGTCGAATTGGGAGGGAGAGCTCCGCCGTTCGCGTAGGCCGCACCGACGTCTCGCAGCATCACGGCGAGCGACCAGAAATCGGCCACGAGATGGTGGGCGGCGAGCCAGAGGATCGTCTCGCCCGTTGCATCGGAGGTGATCAGCCCGGCGCGGACGAGCGGGCCGCGCTCGAGGTCGAACGGGGCGTCGAGCTCGGCGGAGAGATGTGGAGCTAGTTCGTCACCCTTGTCGACGTGTCGGTGGGAGAAGACGAGGCCCGGACCGCTGCCGACCCGCTGCTCGGGGGATCCTCCTTCGCCTTCACCGAACGTGGTGCGGAGAGCGGGATGGCGAAGGGCCAGGGCCGTGAAGGAGCGCGCGACGGTTTGCGCCGTACGCTCGTCGCAGGGGGAAAGGAGACGCGCGGCGCCGCACAGATGGTAGGCGCGCGAGGAGGGCGCCAGGCGGGAGAGGAACCAGAGCGCTTCCTGCCCGTAGGAAAGCGGCGCGTGAACGGGGTCGGAGGAGATCGCAGGCGACGCGGCCAGGCTTTCCTCGGCCACCGGCTGAGGCGACGACGGTAGACGCAATGTCGGTCTCGTTGCTGTTCTGGAGTAGAACGGTAAACGGCTGAAAAGGTAGCGGTTAGAGCGATGGACGCCCCACGCTGGAGTGTATCTGAAGCGGCAAAGAGGGACAGCGCGCGGCGCCGTCGAGGCCGAGCTCGCTAGCTCGCGATCAGCTCGCCGAGCGCTTCGATCGCCCCGTCGACCTCCCGTTCGGTGTTGTAGTAGTGCGGTGAGATGCGGAGCAGGGATCGGCTCCGTCCGCCGCCTTGGAAATAGGCGATCCGGTTGGAAGCGTGAAGGTTGATGCCACGACCTCGGAGGGTCAGCACCAGCTCCGGTAGATCTCTTCCTTCGACCGTCGCGGTGACGATCGCCGCGAGGTTCCGTCCCCGGTCGGCGATCGCGACGCCCGGAATTTCCGCCAACTTCTCGCGAGCTCGGGCCGCGAGGGTCAAGGCACGTCGCCGCCCCTCCTCGCCCGCTTCGTCGACCGCGTATCGCGCCGCCTCGCCGAGCCCGTGGACCAGGGCGTAGTTGAACTCCCAGTTTTCGAATCGACGGGCCGAATCGACTTTCACGTAGGTCTCCGCGCCGGTCCAATCGGCGCCCCGCATGTCGGGAAGGAGGGGGGCGTCTCCCCGCTCGAGAGCCCGATCCGACACCGCCAAGAAGCCGATCCCCCGCGGTCCCCGCAGGAACTTGCGCGCCGACGCCGACAGGTAGTCGCACCGGAGCACCGAGAGGTCGACCGACAGCTGCCCCACCGCCTGGCAAGCGTCGACGAGATAGGGAACTCCGAGCCGCTCGCAGACCTCGCCGATCGCCTCGACCGGCTGGATCAAACCGGAGTTGGTGGGAATCCAGCTCACCGCGACCAGGCGGCAGCGGGGATGCGCGGCGAGCTTCGCGATCGAATCCGGATCCGCTCCCCCTTCCGGGAGGTCGTCCGCCCGGACCACCTCGAGCCCTCGTCGCTCGGCGAGCGAGAGGAACATCAGATGGTTCGAGGGATAGTCTTCATGGGTCGTCACGAGGCGGTCGCCCGGGTTGAAGTCGAACGCCGAGAGCGCCTGGGCGAAACCGACCGTGGCGTTCTCGATGATGGCCAGGTTCCGCGGCGCGGCCCCGACCAGGCGCGCGAGGTGGCCGTAGGCGGCCTCGGACACCGCCATCTCGGCGTCCTCGATCTCGTAGCCCCCCAGCAGCGCCTCGCGCTCGAGGTACCCCACCTGAGCGGCGAGCGTCGAACGGACGGGGAGCGCCGATCCCGCGTTGTTGAGGTGGATCCTCTCCGCGCACCCCGGCGTATCCGCCCGCCACCGGGCGATCCGTTCGGCCTCGTTCGATGGAGAGCTCGCCCCGACCATCCGTTGTCCGCTACGGCGAGAGCCGCTTGCGGAACCAGGCCTTTGCGAGATCCTGCGTAAAGCGGAGGCGATCGTGAAGGCGGCTGGGGCGCCCTTGCCAGAACTCCCAGGCTTCCGGGATCAGCCGAAATCCCCCCCAAAACTGCGGACAAGGGATCTCTTCGCCGGGAAACCGTGCTTCCAGAGCCGCCACGGCGCGTTCGATGTCCTCTCGGCCGCCGATCGGCTGAGACTGGGCGGAGGCCCAAGCGCCGATCCGCGACGCGCGTGGGCGGCTGCGGAAGTACTCCTCCGACTCCTCTCGCGAGGTGCGCTCTACCCTTCCTTCGATCCGTACCTGGCGATCGAGCCGCGGCCAGAAGAAGGTAAGGGCGGCAAACGGATTTTGCGCCAGCTCGCGCCCCTTGCGGCTGTCGTAGTTGGTGAAGAAGGTGAGCCCGCGCTCGTCGGCCCCTTTGATCAGGACGATCCGCGCGGACGGCCGACCCGCCTCATCGACCGTCGCCAGCGTCATCGCGTTGGCGTCGTCGTCGGACGCCAGGGCTTCCGCGAACCAGCGGCGAAACAGCTCGAGCGGATCGTCCCCGGCGTCGGCTTCGACCAACTCTCGTGCGGTGTAGTCGCGGCGTAGGTCGGAGAGGCTCATCGCGTCGGAATCATACCTCCCGAGGCGCTCCTTTCCGGTGATCAGAATCGAGAACCAGGATCGCCGAAGCGTCTCCTTTTGCGCTGACCCCAAAATCCGATTGCAACCAGAAGCCATTAAAGATGAGTTACTTACGATTGACTTACGCCTCTTCTACGCCTACGCTCCCAGCCACCTGAAAGCGAACGCCGACCATGCACGCCGTCCGAACCGCCGATTGCGACCCCTCCGCAGAGATCGAGATCCAAGCCCACGAGGGATTGCGCCAACCGCTCGGCCCTCGGGCGCTTCTCACGGACCTGCGGGGGCGGATGAAGAGCGCGCGCGAGCTTCTGGAGAAGAGCGAGCGCGAGCTGTTGCCGACGGGCTTACCGGATCTCGACCGCCTGCTCGACGGCGGCCTGCCCCGCGGTGAGCTGGTAGAGATGGTCGGCGGCCGGTCGAGCGGACGCTTCTCTCTGGTCCTCACGACGATCGCGGCGACGACCCGCTCGGGCGAGGCCGTGGCGCTGATCGACCTGGGAGACCATCTCGATCCGGCTCAAGCCGAGACGATGGGAGCCGACCTCTCCCGACTGCTCTGGGTGCGGCCGCAAAGCGTCGAGCAGGCGCTCGCCGCCGCTGAAATGCTGCTCGGTTCGGGCTTTCCGCTCGTCGCGATCGACCTGGGCCTTCCTCCGGTGCGCGGTGGCCGTGGCGGCGAAGCGGGCTGGCTCCGCCTGGCCCGTGCGGCGGCGGCGCGCGGGGCGGCCCTTCTCGTCTCGGCCCCTTACCGGGCGAGCGGCACGGCGGCGGCGGCGGTCATCGAGCTCGACCGAGGAAACGCTCGCTGGCTCGGCTCGGGTCTCTCCCCTCTCCTGCTCGCCGGTTTGGCAGGGCGTCTCGCGCTCGAAAAGAGACGCGGCGCCGCCGCCACCGGCCGCAGCATCGAGGTCGCCTGGCGAAGCACGGAATGCCTGCTTCCTCCCCCCGCCGCGACGCCCGCCTTGCCGCGACGTCTTTCGTTCGAGCCCTCCCGGATCGCGGTCTCCGCATGAGCAAGGCCGCGTCGGATCGGCCGCGCCTCGCCTGCCTCAGCGTGCCGCTCTTCCCGCTCGCCGCGCGGCTGCGCAGCGAGCCCGAGCTGATTCGCGAGGCGCTCGCGATCCTCGAAGGCAACGGCCAAGCCTCTCGCGTGATCGCCGCGACCCGTGCCGCCCGCGCGGCCGGCGTGCGGCCGGGGCTCTCGCTACCTCAGTCGCGCGCGCTCTGTCCGAAGCTCGCCGTGCGCCCGCGCGACGCCACCGCGGAGCGCGCGGCCGAAGAGGCGTTGATCGAGCTCGCCGACGCCTTCTCGCCGCGAGTCGAAAGCGCGGGCGACGGCACGGTCTTCCTCGATCTCGAAGGGCTGCCCCGCGCCGCTTCGTCGCGCGGTGCGGGGTCGCCCGACCCCGACGCGGTCGAGCGGACGCTCGGGCGCGATCTCGCCGCCGCCGCCGACGCCGCCGGGCTGCCCGCGCGCGTGGGGATCGCATCGAGCAAGCTGGCGGCCCGGATCGCCGCCGGCTTGCCCGGATCGCCGGTGATCGTCCCCCCGGGCGAGGAGGCGTCGTTTCTCGCCCCGCTGCCGCTCGCGCGATTGGCGCCCGAGGTGGGCCTCGCGGCGACGCTCGAACGCTGGGGCATGCGCTCGATCGGCGATTTCGCCCGTCTCCCCGCGGCCGAGGTCGTGAGCCGCCTCGGCCATTCGGGCAGCGAGCTGCATCAGGTGGCTCGCGGGCTCGACCCCCGCCCGCTCGTACCGCGCGAGCCGCCCCCCTGTTTCGAAGAGGGCATGGGGCTCGAATGGCCGCTCGCGACGATCGAGCCGTTCCTCTTCATCGGCCGCTCGGCGCTCGAACGGCTCACGCGCCGCTTGGAGAGCGCGGGCTTCGCCTGTTTGCGTCTGGAGCTCGACCTCGTGCTCGAACCGGAGGGGAACCTGCGCCGTTCGATCGAGCTGCCGGCGCCGAGCCGAGACGTCAAGACGCTCCTCTCGTTGATCCGTCTCGACCTCGAAGCGAACCCTCCCGGCGCGCCGGTGATCGGCTTCGTCTTCCGCGCCCATCCGGACCGCCCGCGCGAGGCGCAGCTTTCCCTGCTCGGCCCGGCCGCGCTCTCGCCCGACCGCCTCGCGGCGACGCTCGCCCGGCTGTTCTCGCTGCTGGGTCCGGATCGTGTCGGCTCTCCTCGACCGGTCGAGGGGCATCGCCCGGAGAGCGCCGCCTTGGTCGCGTTCGCTCCTCCTCCGCCGCCGCTCGTCGCCGAGCGCGCCGCCGTGCGCCAGGGACGCGGCCTGCTGAGCGTCCGATCGCTCCGTCCCCCTCTGCCGCTCGAGGTCATCACCGACGGGTCGGATCCGGGCTCGACCACCGCGCGCCCGGTCGAGCTACGGCCGCTGGTCGGCGCCGGCGAGGAGGGAGCCCGCCGTCTGGAGATTCGCGGCTCCGTCAGGGTGGCCGCCGGGCCGTGGGCCGTGGAGGACGGATGGTGGACCGACGATCCCGCCGACCGAGAGTATTGGGACGTCGAGCTGTTCGGTGGCAGCGTCTATCGCCTGTTCCGCAATCGGACGAGCGGCGACTGGTTCGCCGACGGGGTCTACGATTGAAGGCTCGAAGGCTCCGGCCGGCGGGCGTGGATCGAGCCTTTCGAAAGGCAAAAAGAAAAACGGGCCGAGGATCGCTCCCCGGCCCGCTTTCGAACTTCGTGACCGCTACGCCCTACGGCGCGTCCCCGAGCAACGTGTGATTCGCGGCGCAGGCGCTGTCGAGCTGGATGGCGTCGAATCCGACGCTGAACCGGCCCGAAGCATCCATCACCACGGTCACCCAAGCCTGAGCGGCCGCCGGATCCTCCGGCGGATTGCTCCCCGCCGCGGCGACCGTCGTGTTCAGGTTCAGGAAGATCCAGCCGAAGTCGAACGACACCGGGAAGTCCTCACCGTCCACGTCCGTGCGCTGAGCCTCGGCCGGGAACGGAATCAGGAAGTCGCCCGGAGGCGGCGGCGAGAACGGCGGAACCTGCTGAAGCTCCGGATTCTCCATCTCGTCGAAGATCACGATCTGCTCTTCGCCGAGCGGATACCACGCCGGAAGCGTGCCGCACTTGAACGCGTTCTGGTCGACCTTCGAATCGCGCCACACGACGTAGTTCGTACCGCCGGTGAACGCACCGCCGTTGATGTAGCGAGCGGCGAAGTTGGTCGCGAGCGGCTCGCGGTTGTCCGCCGCCGTCCAGTTCACGTAACGACCGTAGAAGGTGTACTGACCCGGGACCGAGGTCTCCGGATTCGTGGCCGAAGCCTCGATGTGGGCAAGCGTCTCACCCTGAGCGAAGTTCTCGCCCGAGTTGACGTAGAAGTAGTCGCCCCACAGCACGTTCTGGTTCGTCGCGTCGCCGGTGCCGCCGGACAGGAAGTAGCCGACGTCACCCGGGAAGCGCAGGGTGCAGTTGTTGACCGTGTCGACCGTGATGTAGCCACGGGCGATGTTGTCGCCGAAGGCGCGGCCGGCGCAGCCGTTGAGGATGGCCGAGAACTGGCCCGTGTGCGACGCGCGCAGGTGGGTCACGAACGAAGCCGGAACCGCGGGCGGCGGCAGCTGGCCGGTGCAGCTCGCGAAGTTGATGTCCTGCGAGAACGGACCCTGAGGACTGATCGTGTCGGCCGGATCCTGGCCGTCCGACGCGGTGCGCGGCACCGTGCCGTTGAAGATGTCGCGGATGCTGACGGTCTGGACGTCATAGCCCGTCAGATAGATGTTGAAGTCGAAGGTCGGGACCGACAGGTCCGACCAGAGGACGACGTGGGCGAGAACCGCCGTCGCCGAGGCGTTGTTGATCGAGAACAGGGTGTTAATCCCGTTCGGGTTGTCGAGATCCACCTCGAAGTACGGCAGCAGCAGGGTCGCCGCCGGCACGTCGTCGATGGTGCAGATCGTCGCTCGAGCGCCCACGGGCACGAGAAGCGCCGCGAGGCTCAGGCACAGGCACAATACGGCAGCTTTTTTCATCCTTACACTCCTTCCCCGCTTTTCGGGATCAGTCGTTCCCTCAGAAACCCTTACGGCAAGTTCCTCATCGCCAGGTCCGTGAGAATTGCGCGAAGCGTACCACACGCTCGAACCGATCCTCGCGCCTTGGATGGCCAGGAATCGCACGGACGATCGGGGCGGGCGAGAAAGACCTTCGAAGCTCGCACGGCCTTGAATTCTTCGCGCTTTTCATCGAGCTCCAACGGTGGGATGAACGGAGATTGACTCCCACCCACCCACCTGTTAGAAGGCCCAGTTACAACTCGGGATCGCACCTATAGGGGACGTTCATGAACCAAAACATCGTCAAGGGAACCTGGCTTGCGGTCTTCCTGGGCGCCTTGCTCGCCAGCTCCTCTACCGGCCAGATGATGCAGACTCGTGAGGGCGGACCGTTGGCACGCCTCGCGACCCTGGCAGAAGCCTTCAGCCCTCCACCTTCAGTAGATCTTCTCGAGCAGGCACCGAACGGAATCGCCGCCAACCTCGTCGACGCCTGGGGCCGGTTCGAAAGCGAGGCGGGCGGTACCTGGGTCGCTTACGTCGATCGCCGCAGCGGAAACCTCGAGTTCGCGGAAGGTTCCGGTTGGCCTTGGATTCCCGGAACCGGAAACGACCTCACCCCCCGAGACATCGCCTCGTTCGTCGGCTCGAGCGGCGAGGTCGATCTCGCGACGCTGGATCGCCTCGCGCGAGGCTTTCTACCCCAGGTCGGCGCCTTGATGGGAATCGACGAGAAGGATCTCAAGCTCTCCGAAGGGCGCTCGGGCCAGATGGCCGACTACCTCTGGTACGTCGATTACGACGTCTATCGCGGCGGCTGGAAGATCGAGGGCGCCCGGGTGATGTTCCGGATCAACCACGGCAACCTCGTCCAGTTCGGTGCGGAGGGGGTTCCCCCACCAGGCGTGACGGTTCCCTTCCCTCGCCTCTCCCGCGAGGAGGCGCTCCAAGCGGTCGCCTCCTACGTCGGCGGCTTCACCGCGAAGGACGAATGGGTCGACTCGGGCTCGCTCAAGATGATGACCCGGGCGAAGATCGACACCTCTCTGGCGGAGCGCTTCCGCGCGGGTGACGGCTACGGTCTGCTGCCGGTCTGGGAGATCTCGTTCCGGCGCAAGGGAACGGTCGGTACCTGGCGAGCCCGGGTCGACGCGCTCACGGGTCGCATCGTCGAGTTCGGCGACGTCAACGAGTACGCGCAGGCCAAGGAAGGCGTGGTTCTGGTCCAGCCGTCGCTCGGCGAGACGAGCAAGCCGATGCCGTTCGCGAACCTCTCGACCGGCGGCTTCACGAACTCGGCCGGCGCCTACAACTTCACCGGAGCAGCGACCACCTCCTCGATGGCGGGCCAGTACGTCCGCCTGATCGACAGCTGCGGCACGATCTCTCTCGCCGCGGACGGGGCCGGCGACTTCGACTTCGGCACCTCCCCCGCGAGCGACTGTTCGACCCCAGGCTTCGGCGGCGCCGGCAACACCCGCTCCTCGCGCACGCAGTTCTATTGGGTCAACCGGGTGAAGGAAGTCGGCCGCGGTTGGCTGCCGGGAGTCGCCTGGCTTTCGGCCCAGCTCACGACCAACGTCAACCTGAACCAGACCTGCAACGCGTACTGGAACGGCTCGACGCTCAACTTCTTCAAGTCAGGCGGTGGCTGCAACAACTCGGGCGAGCTGCCCGGCGTCTCGCTTCACGAATACGGTCACGGGCTGGACAGCAACGACGGCACCGGCGCGCCGCCGGAGAACGGTAGCGGCGAGACGGTGGGCGACTGGACCGCGTCGCTCGCCACCCACCTGTCCTGCATCGGCTCCGGTTTCCTCGGGGGAAACTGCGCCGGCTACGGCAACGCATGCACCGCCTGCACCGGCGTCCGCGACATCGACTGGGCAAAGCACACCGCCAACACTCCGTCGACGGTCGCCAACTTCACCCAGACCACCTGCCCGCAGCCCAACCCGTTCAACCCGAACTACGTCGGTCCCTGCGGCGCGAACGCGATCTCGCTCGGCGCGACGACGAAGAAGCGCGAAGGGCACTGCGAGTCCTATATCTCGTCGCAGGCGCTCTGGGACCTCGCGAACCGCGACCTGCCGAGCCCCGGCACGGGAGGGGCCTGGTCGATCTCCGACCGGCTCTGGTACCTCACCCGGGCAACCACGACGAGTTTCTTCACCTGCAACGTCGCGCCCACGACCTGGACCTCCGACGGCTGCGCGGCGGGTACTCTGTTCCGCACGTACAGGGTGGCGGACGACGACGACGGCAACCTGGCGAACGGCACGCCGCACGGCGGTGCGATCTTCGCGGCGTTCAATCGACACGACATCGCCTGCGCCTCCGATCCGGGGGCGAGCACCACGTTCGCGGCCTGCACCATCCCCACCCCTCCCACCCTTTCGATCACCACCCCGATGAGCAAGACGGCGGACCTGTCGTGGACCTCGGCGGGCGCGGGCGTCGTCTATGACGTCTACAAGAACGAGCTCGGTTGCAACGCAGGATTCATCAAGATCGCCAACGATCTCTCGGCGCTCAACCTGACCGATCCCAACGTCGCGAACGGCTTCAATTACAACTACCAGATCATCGCCCACCCGGCGGGTACGGAGGCGTGCGGCGCTCCGCCGTCGAACTGCGTGAGCGCCGTGCCGGTCTGCAACGTGCCGGGCTTGCCGTCGATCGGTTCCGCTTCCGCCACCGCGCTCAACCAGATCACGGTGACCTGGGCCAACGGCGTTCCGGCGGCGCCCCATTTCAAGGTCTTCCGGGCACGCGGCACCTGCGCTTCGAACAGCGGCTTCGTCCCGCTGGCGACCGGGGTGATCGGTACGTCCTACCAGGACAACGCGGTTTCGGGCGGCGTCACCTACGCATACAAGATCGCGGGCGTCGAGACGACCGGCGACTGCGAGTCGCCACCGACCTCCTGCGTGGAGGCGGTTGCGACCGGAAGCTGTATCGACGCGCCGACCTTCTCCGGAGCCATCGGCGTCAGCAACAACGCGACGGCCACCTGCGGCCTCACGGTCTCGTGGGCCGCTGGCACGCCGAACTGCACCGGCCCCGTCACCTACAACGTCTACCGTTCGACCAACCCGACCTTTACGCCGAGCGGCGCGAACCTCGTGGCCGCTGGAGTTTCCGGTACCTCCTACTCCGACACCAGCCCGCTCAACTTCGGCACCACCTACTACTATGTCGTCCGCGCGCAGGATGCCTCCAACGGCGCCGAAGACACGAACGTCGTCCGCCGAAGCACGTCGCCCACCGGCCCGATTCCGATCTCGACCCTCACCGACACTTTCGAGGCGGCGGGGGGCTTCGACCTTCCCGGCTGGACCCACGCCGCGATCCAAGGCGCCACCGATTGGGCGCTTTCGATGACTCAATCGCAAACGCCCACGCATTCCTGGTTCTCGGCGAGCCAGGGATCGCCCTCCCAGCGCGTCCTCGTCTCGCCGTCGTTCCAGGCTCAGGCGAACACCACCCTGAGCTTCTTCCACACCTTCTCGTTCGAGTTCAGCTCCGCCACCTGCTGGGACGGTGGCACGATCGAGATCTCGACCGACGGCGCGACCTGGAACACCATGCCGGACGCGAACTTCACCGCCGGCCTGTTCAACGGCACGATCAACAGCGGCAACCCGATGGGCGCTTTGCGCGGTTACTGCGGCGGCACGATCGGCGCGATGACCCAGGTGTCGATCAACCTCGGCTCGTTCGCCGGCCAGACGGTGCGGATCCGGTGGCGTGAAGGGGATGACGACAACACGATCGCCACCGGTTGGTTCATCGACTCGGTCACCATCACCAACGCCGGTCAGCCCACGAGCTGCGTCGCAGGAGTGGCCAACTCCTTCAACTACTACACGCTCACTCCGTGCCGGGTGCTCGACACCCGCAACTCCGACGGTCCCCTCGGCGGTCCGGTCCTCGCCCCGGGCGCGATCCGGGCGTTCGTCGCCGCCGGCACCTGCGGCATTCCGTCGACCGCCAAGGCGCTCGCGATCAACCTCACGGTGGTCTCGCCCGGCGCGGCGGGCGACCTCAGGGTCTACCCCTCGGACGTCTCGGTGCCGCTCGCCAGCTCGATCAACTTCGGTGCGGGCCAGACCCGGACGAACAACGGGATCGTGACGCTGCCGGCCGACAGCTCGCAGTCGATCTCGATCTTCAACGAGTCGGCGGGATTGACCCACGTGATCCTCGACGTGGCGGGCTTCTTCCAGTAGTCGAATGCCGGAGGAGCCGGCGGGACCTCCCGCCGGCTTTGTTCAACCGAAGCGATCGGTCCTCGATCCTCACGAGCACCATCGCCAAAAAGGGCGGTCCCGAATGGGGCCGCCCTTCTACTTCGCGGGCGCAGCGTCCTCGCTCCGCCGGCACGGTCCGACCTTAGAAACGGTCCCTCCCCCCGCTTTGCGGGGGGAGGCTAGGAGGGGGGCTTCCCCACGAGAAGGGGGCGCCGCGGTCCTCCCCCCGCTTGCGGGGGGAGGAGGGCACCGCCAATCGTCGAGCTCAGAAGCCGAGCAGGCGATGGTCGGCGGCGCAGGCCGAGTCGAGCTGGACCGCGTCGAACCCGACGCTGAACCGTCCCGAAGCGTCCATCACCACCGTCACCCAGGCCTGAGCGGCCGCCGGATCTTCCGGCGGATTGCTCCCCGCCGGCGCGACCGTCGTGTTCAGGTTGAGGAAGATCCAGCCGAAATCGAACGACACCGGAAGGTCCTCCCCATCCACGTCCGTGCGTTGCGCCTCGGCCGGGAAGGGGAAGAGGAAGTTCCCGGGCGGAGGCGGCGAGAAGGGCGGAACCTGCTCGACCTCGGGATTCTCGAGCTCGTCGAACGTCACGACCTGCTCGGCTCCGAGCGGATACCAGGCGGGCAGGGTGCCGCATTTGAACGCGTTCTGGTCGACCTTCGAGTCGCGCCAGACCAGGTAATCCGTACCGCCGTCGAACGCGCCGCCGTTGACGAAACGGGCCGCGAAGTTGGTGGCCAGCGGCTCGCGGTTGTCGACCGCGGTCCAGCCCACGTAGCGGCCGTAGAAGGTGTACTGACCGGCCGTCGACGTCTCGGGGTTCGTGGCCGAAGCCTCGACGTGGACCAGCGTCTCCCCTTGCGCCGAGTTCGCGAGGTCGTAGACGTAGAAGTAGTCACCCCAGAGGACGTTCTGGTTCGTCGCGTCGCCCGTGCCGCCCGAGGCGAAGTAGCCGGCGTCGCCCGGGAAGCGGAGCGTGCAGTTGTTCACCGTGTCGACCGTGACGTAGCCGCGGGCGATGTTGTCTCCCAGACTGCGCCCGGCGCACCCGTTCAGGATCGCCGAGAACTGCCCCGTGTGCGACGCACGCAGATGGGTCACGAAGGACGTCGGCACGGCCGGCGGCGGCAGCTGCCCCGTGCAGCTCGCGAAGTTGATGTCCTGGGAAAACGCCCCTTTGTGGCTGATCAGGTCTCCCGGGTCCTGCCCCACCGACGCGGTGCGCGGCACCGTGCCGCTGAAGATGTCGCGGATGCTGATCGTCTGGACGTCGTAGCCCGTGAGGTAGATGTTGAAGTCGAACGTGGGCACTGACAGATCCGACCAGAGCACGACGTGGGCGAGCACCGCCGAGGCCGAAGCGTTGTTGATCGAGAACAGCGTGTTGACGCCCCAGAGGTTGTCGAGGTCGACCTCGAAATAGGGCAGAAGCAGCGTGGCCGCCGGTACGTCGTCGATCGTGCAGATCGTGGCGCGGGCCGTCGCCGGTCCGGCGAGCAGGCTGATGGCGAGAACGCTCGCCGCGAGACGGAACTTGGTCATAGGGCCTCCGGTAGGTCGGACGGAGCCGCGGGGCCGCGCCGCGCCCCGTGAGCAGGTCTTCCAAGAGATGCGTCTTCGAGTATATCTCCCTGTCGCCGGCTCGAATCGGCCGCCGTTCTTCGCCTCGTCGGATCGCGGTTCGCGTTTTTCACTCGATGACCGGGCCGCCTTCGAGCAGGGTGACGTGGGTTGCGTCGCAGGCGCTGTCCAGCTGGATCGCCGGGTGGCCCACGCTGTAGCGACCGCCCGCGCGGGTCGAAACGGAGATCCAACCTTGCGCCGCCCCAGGATCTTCGGGCGGGTTTGCCCCCGCGGGAAAGACCGTCGTGTTCAAACTGGTGTAGAGCCAGCCGAAGTCGGCGTCGGACGGCAGGATGAAGTAGGGAGGCTGGAGGACCTCGGCGTCGGTCATCAGGACGCGCGTTGCCTCCCCCGGGAACGGGATGATGTCGAACGAGGGCGGCTGAGGCGAAAACGGCGGGACCTCAAACGCCGTCGCGTTCTCCTCCTCGTCGAACAGGACGACCATCTCCGCTCCCATCGCGAACCAGCTCGGGAGCGTGCCGCACTTGAACGCGTTCTGGTCGACCTTCGAATCGCGCCAGACCAACAGGTCCGTGCCGCCGTTGAAAGATCCGCCATTCTGGTATCGAACCGCGAAATTGGTCGCCAGTGGCTCGCGGTTGTCCGCGGCGGTCCAGTTCACGTAACGCCCGTAGAACGTGTACTGCCCCGGCGTCGAGGTTTCCGGATTTGTCGCCGAGGCCTCGATGTGAACCAGATCGTCCCCTTGGGCCGAATTCTCGTCGCGAGAGACCATGAAGTAGTCCCCCCAGAGGACGTTCTGGTTCGTCGCGTCGCCGGTCCCCCCGGCGACGAAATAGCCGGCGTCGCCCGGGAACCGCAGGGTGCAGTTGTTCACCGTGTCGACCGTCACGTAGCCGCGGGCGATTCCATCTCCATAGGCCAGGCCGGCGCAGCCGTTCAAGAACGGCGAGAACTGGCCCGTATGGGCCGCCCGGAGATGGGAGATGAAGGACGCGGGAATCGGCGGCGGCGGCAGCTGTCCCGTGCAGCTCAGGAAATTGAGGTCCTGCGACAGGATGCCGCGCGGGCTGATCGTGTCGCCCGGGTCTTGGCCCGAGGAAGCCGTCCGCGGCGCCGTGCCTGAGAAGATCTCGCGCAGGCTGATCGTCTGAACGTCGTAGCCGGTCAGATAGACGTTGAAGTCGAACGTCGGCACCGAGAGGTCGCTCCAGAGAACCACGTGGGCGAGCGTCGCGGCGGCCGACGCGTTATTGATCGAAAACAGCGTGTCGATCCCTTCCGGATCGTCGAGGTCGACCTCGAAATAGGGCAACAGCAGCGTCGCCGCGGGCGTCGCGTCGGCGGCGCAGAGCACCGCCTCCGCGGGGTGAGCAAACGAGAGAGGAAGAAGTAAGCTGAGAGCCCAGCAGGCCCAACCCATCCGAGCGGATGCGCGCATCCATCGCCTCCTCGCCGCCGGCTCCCCCCTCCCGCGGCGGAGGCCGCGCCGGGCCGTCGGCTCGATCGTCATCGAAAATATGCTGTGGCAGTATAAACGAGGACCGACCGAATCGTGACAGCCCGCGGCCGAACGTAGCGGCCCGGTCAACGCCCGAGAAGGGTGCAGGGGCGGGGCTTGCCTCCGCCCGGGATCTACGCCAAGTTGGGAGGCAAGCTCCGCCCTACGAAGCTCTCTCGGAGCTGCCCCCGCCTACTTTCGCCGGTTCGCCTGCAGGATCCGTTTCCGCAGCCGGAACGCTTTCGGCGTCACCTCGACGAGCTCGTCCTCGCGGATGAATTCGAGCGCCTGCTCGAGGTTCATGACGCGCGGCGGCACGAGGCGGACCAGCTCCTCGGCGCCGGAGGCGCGCATGTTGGTGAGCTTCTTTTCGCGGACGACGTTCACGTCGAGGTCGTTGTCGCGGCTGTGCTCCCCGACGATCATGCCTTCGTACACATCCTGCCCCGGCTCCACGAACAGCTCCCCTCGCGGCTGGAGATGCTCGATCGCGTAGGCGGTCGCCTTGCCCGGGCGGTCGGAGATCAACACGCCCGACGCGCGGTGCTCGATCTCGCCCTGCCAGGGGGCGAAGCCGTCGAACAGGTGGTTCATGATCCCGGCACCCTTGGTGTCGGTCAGGAATACCGAACGGAATCCGATCAAGCCGCGCGATGGCACCCGAAACTCGATCCGCACGCGGCCCGAGCCGTGGTTGACCATCTTCATCATCCGGCCCTTGCGCTCGCCGAGCTTCTGCGTCACGACGCCGATCGAGACCTCCGGGCAATCGACCACCAGGTGCTCCATCGGCTCGTGGAGGACCTCGTCGATGCGCCGCGTGAGGACCTCGGGCTTGCCGACCGCGACCTCGAAGCCTTCGCGCCGCATCATCTCGATCAGGATCGCGAGCTGGAGCTCGCCGCGTCCGGAGACCTTGAAAGAATCGGCCTGATCGGTCGCCTCGACCCGGATCGAGACGTTGGTGAGGATCTCCTTTTCCAGGCGCTCCTTGAGCTTGCGCGAGGTGACGTGCTTGCCTTCGAGACCGGCGAACGGCGAGTCGTTGACCGAGAAGGTCATGGCGATCGTCGGCTCGTCGACGTGGATCGCCGGCAGCGGCCGGGGATCGTCGCGGAGCGTCACCGTCTCGCCGATAGAGACGGGATCGAGCCCCGCGATCGCCACGATGTCGCCCGGGCCGGCTTCCGCGAGGTCGATCCGCTTGAGCCCCTGGTAGCCGTAGAGCTGCGCCACCTTGCCCGGGCTCACTTTGCCGTTGAGCTCGCAGAGTGCCACCTCCTGCGCCTTCTTCAACGTGCCGTTGAAGACCCGGCCGATCGCCAACCGACCGACGTAGTCGTCGTAGTCGAGCGTCACCACGAGCATCTGGAGCGGCGCCGTCGGGTCGTAGGTCGGCGGCGGCACGGTCGCGACGATCTGCTCGAACAGCGGCTGAAGGTTCGTGTCCGGGCCGTCCGGCGAGGTTCGGCAGCGGCCGGCGCGGGCGTTCGCGTAGAGGACCGGGAAATCGAGCTGCTCCTCCGTGGCGTCGAGGTCGATGAACAGGTCGTAGACCTCGTTCAGCACCTCCGCGGCGCGGGCGTCCGGCCGGTCGATCTTGTTGATCACCACGATCGGCGCGAGGTTCGCCTCGAGCGCCTTCTTGAGCACGAACCGGGTCTGCGGCAGGGGGCCTTCGGAGGCGTCGACCAGGAGCATTACGCCGTCGACCATCTTGAGCGTGCGCTCGACCTCACCGCCGAAATCGGCGTGGCCGGGGGTGTCGACGATGTTGATCTTGGTGCCGCGAAAGTTGATCGCGGTGTTCTTGGCGAGGATGGTGATCCCCCGCTCGCGCTCCAGATCGTTCGAGTCCATGACCCGCTCGACCACGTGCTCGTGGGCGCCGAAGATGCCGCTCTGCCAGAGCATGGCGTCGACCAGCGTGGTCTTGCCGTGGTCGACGTGGGCGATGATCGCGAGGTTCCGGACGTCCTCGCGGCGGGCGGTGTTCTTGTGTTCGCGGGTCACGGAGACTCCCCCTCTAGAGAGAGCTCGCGTTGCGGCCCTCCCGAAACGACGCACGGCCCGCTCGCCTCGAAGACGACCCGGCCCGGCTCGATCTTTCCTGGATTGTCCTGGATGGGATCCTGGATTCGGCCCCGGACTCCGTCGCGCGGAAGGTCCGGCGGATGGAACGCCGCATCGCGGCGCACACGCTGAGGATACCACGACCCATGAGGATTTCCGATCGTCGAGGCCTCTCCTCGGTTTCCCATAAGATGAGAGAAGTGAACGGCGGATCGGCAGGCCGAATGGGCGGCATGCCGTTCGGGAGGTGAGCCAATGGACAGGAATCGCGCGATCCAGATCTCCTATTTCTTGCTCCGCGTCGTCTCGGGCTTGCTCTTTTTCCATGCCGGCGCCATGAAGATCTTCGGCTGGTTCGGCGGTATGCCACCGAACGGGGCCACGGCGGAGCTGATGACTCAGGTCGGCATCGGCGGCCTGCTCGAGCTGATCGGTGGAATGCTGATCCTGCTCGGCCTTTTCACCCGGCCGGCAGCGTTCATCGTCTCCGGCGAGATGGCGGTCGCCTACTGGCAGTTTCATGCGCCGCAGGGAGTCTGGCCGATCCAGAATCACGGCGAGCCCGCCGTCCTGTTCTGCTTCCTTTTCCTGTTCATGGCCGCCTACGGGGGCGGTCCGTGGAGCCTCGACGCCCTGATCTGGGGCAATCAAGAGGCGCGCTAGAAAACCAGCTCGAGATAGAGATCGACCGGGCCCGGGACCCCCGGGCCGCGTTTTGATTCCGTTCTGAATGCAGTCTGTTTCGGTCTGCTTCCGGTCTGTATCCATAGGGGGTGACGACGTGGCGATCCAAGGCATCGAGGGGATGAATCGCGAGCAGTTGCAGTTCGAGGTCCAGCAGGGGGGGAAGTTCGTCTACTTCCAATATTGCATCTCGGTCATCGTCATCACCTTCCGTCGTGGCTCGGACATCCACTTCATCCGGCCCGGGGAAGGCACGTTCTCGAAGAGCATCGGTTTTACTCTCTTGAGCCTCGTCGCCGGCTGGTGGGGCATCCCGTGGGGGCCGATCTACACGATCGGATCGGTGGTGACGAACCTCGGCGGCGGCAAGGACGTGACCCAGGAAGTTCTCGCCTCACTTTAAGCTCTTCGCCATGTCGCGCAGCCCGTTCCTGACCGCCCGTTGGGAGAGCCTCGTCCTCCTCAATTACGAGGTCGATCCGGCGCTCGTCCGCCCCCTCGTTCCCGCCGGGACCGAGCTCGACTTCTGGTCGGACCGCTGTTTCATGAGCCTGGTCGGCTTCCTCTTCCTCGACACCCGTCTGCTCGGGATGCCGATTCCCGGGCATCGCAACTTCGAGGAGGTGAACCTTCGGCTCTACGTCCGGAGACGCGGAGACGACGGCGCCTGGAAGCGGGCCGTCGTGTTCGTCCGCGAGTTGGTTCCCCGCTGGGCGATCGCCGCGCTCGCCCGGCGGATCTACAACGAGCCCTATCTCGCTGTGCCGATGAGCCACGACGTCCGGCTCGACTCGGAGCATGGGGGCGGGGTTCGTTACGGCTGGCGGCATGCGGGCGCGGCGTACTCGCTCTCGGCGACCGCGAGCGGACCGGCTCGGCCGCTGGTTCCGGGCTCCGAGGCGGAGTACATCACCGAGCATTACTGGGGCTACACCCGCCAGCGCGACGGCGGAACGCTCGAATATCAGGTCGAGCATCCCCCATGGCACGTCTGGAGCGCCGACCGGGCGGAATTCGCCGGTCCCGGCGAGAAGCTATACGGCCCGGATTTCGGGCCGCTCCTCGCATCCCCTCCCGTCTCGGCGTTCGTCGCGGTCGGCTCGCCGATCGCGGTCCACCAGGGGGTGCGGCTTGAAGATCCGCTATAGCCAGATCGAGAGCGCCGCCGCGACGAAACAGACCGTCGCGACCGCGATCCCGGTCAAGGGGATGCGGAACCAGTAGCGGATCGCCAGGGCGAGGTAACCCAAGCTGAATGCGACCGCGACGATCAGAAAGCCGGGCGAGGTGCGCAACAGGTCCATGTGGCCGAACGCGAGCAGCAGAAAGACGGCGGAAAACAGCATGCCGCCGAGGCTGTGGCTGCCGTTGAAACCGATCCACGCATCCCACATCGTCGTGCGGCGGGTGAGCACCGGCGAGGTCCGCTTCATCGCCTCGATCACCCCCGGATCGCGGGCGTCGAAACGGTTCGTGGTGAACGTGTAGATCAGATGCATCGTCGCGAGGAATCCGTAGATCCCGGCTCCGAGGACGATCAGGATTTGGTCGATCCTTTCGGTCATGACTTTTCCTCGGCGAGGCCGCGGAAGAATCCCGCCGCGGTCCAGGTGGCGAACGAGCGCTCGACGATCGGCCCGAGGTCCTCGTCGGACGGCGCCCGCTCTGCCGCAACCGCGAGCGCCTCGCCGACCGTCTTGCCCTCGACGAGCGCTTGGAGCAGCGCATGTTCGACCGGCAAGAGCGGATGGCGCCGGACCACGAACTCCAAACGACAGAGCGCGACGTGCTCCTCAAGCGGCTCGATCGGCGCAGGAATCTCGAATTCCTCCCCCTCCGGGACCCCGCGCGCCGCGGTATAGAGAGCATTCAGCGGAAACCGGTGCGTGACGAGCCGGAGCGCCGGCGAGGGGATCAGGCGCGCCTCGGCGAAACGCTCGGCGCCGATCGCTCGGAGAGCTTCGATCGAGAACGGCGGCTCCCCTTCGAGGCCGGGACCGTCGAACACGCGGGCGATCGCGTGCTCGAAGCGGGCGAGATCGGCGAGCATCTCGGGCCACGCGGGGGGCTCCCCCGCCTCGGCCGCGCGAGTCTCCTCGAGGAATCGCGCGAGGCGGTCGCCGAGCCGATCGAGCGTGTAGCTGGTCGAGGGATAGCGCCGGAGATATTCCAGCGCGATCGGCTGGAACAGTTCTTCGCCGAGAACCTTGCGGAGGATCGGGAAGCTCTCCCTCAGGCATTCGAGCAGCCGGGCGTAATAGGCGTAGGCGTAGATGCCGACCCGTTCGCTCGCGGTGAGATTCTTCGAACGCCGGACGACGGTCTCCAGCTGGTCTCGACCGAGGCCGATCAGCGCTTGCGTCTCGTCGGCCGAGATCCCTTCCGCGACCCCGTCGGGATGCGAGATCACCGCCTGAAACCAGCGCTGGACGACGTCGAGCGCGGGGCCGCTCTCGTCTCGGTCGGGCGAGCTCATACCACGTCCGGCCGGATGTGATGGAGCGGATGCGGCGCCGGAGCCCCGTCGAGAGGACCGAGCGGTCCGAACGGCCGAGCGTCTCGCCACGGCTCGGGCGGCGATGCCGAGGTCTCCTCGTCGCGGTCCCCGGTCCAGCGCTTCGCCTTGAGCACCTCCGCGTGCACCACCTCGAACGGCGGGATGTGCGCGTCCCATTCGAGCAGCGTCGCCGCGCCTCCAGTGAGCTGATGGGCCAACCGGTAGAGTTCCCAGACGGGCTCGATCACCGGGTGGTCATGGGTGTCGATCAAGTGGGTGCCGTAGTCGCTGTGCCCCGCGAGGTGGAACTGGACGATCCGCTCGTGCGGCAGCGCGCGAACGAACGCCTCGGGCGAGAGATCGTGGTTGACGCTCGAAACGTAGACGTTGTTCACGTCGAGCAGCAGCCCGCAGTCGGCCTCCTCGGCCATCCGGGCGATGAACTCCCACTCCTCCATCGTCGAGTGGGCGAACGTCACGTAGGAGCTGGGATTTTCGAGCACCAGCGGACGTTCGAGAAGATCCTGCACGATCCGGATCCGCTCGACCACGTGCCGAAGCGTCGCCTCGGTGAACGGCACCGGAAGGAGATCGTGGGTGTTCTTCCCCATCACCCCCGTCCAGCACAGGTGATCGGAGACCCATGGCGCCTTAACCTCCGCAGCCAGCGCCTTGAGCTTTCTCAGATAGTCGCGGTCGAGCGGATCGGACGAGCCGATCGAGAGCGAGACGCCATGCAGCACGACGGGATACCGCTCGGCGATCTCGCGCAGGACGTGCTTTGGACGGCCCTGGGAGTCGAGGTAGTTCTCGGTGATCACCTCGAACCAGTCGACCCCCGGGCGCTCGGAGAGGATGTGATCGAAATGAACCGAACGCAGACCGACGCCCGCGCCTAGGTTCGGTGCCCCCAGGCGCGGGAGCTTTCCGGAGCTCATCGTCCGGTTCCTTTCAGAAGCCCCCACCGCGGAACCGAGGGGACCCCGATCGCTTCAGGCACTCCCGTTACTCCATCCCCTCCCCTGCGCCGCAGCTCTTCGGGGCCGCGCCGAACTTCTTGCCCGCCTTGGTCATCGCCTTCTCGTACCCGGCGCGGGCGCTCTTCCACGCGTCGCCGTGCACCGGCACCGCGCAGCTCCCCTTGCCCTTGCACGAGTTGGTGCCATCGGGTCCCAGCCCGGCGCAGTCATTCGCTCCCGCGCAACCGTGCGCCTCGACGTTGGCGCAGGTACCGAGCCCCGCGCAGTCGTTCTTGCCGTCGGCGCCGAGCCCCTTGCAGGTATTCAGGCCGCAGCAGATGTGCTTGTCGCCGAGGCGGAACTCCCCGCTCTCTTCGGCCGCGAACGCGGTCCGGGCGGCGAACGAGCCGGCGAGGATGCCGCCGAAAGCCGCGAGGGTGAGTTTGCCGAAGTCGCGTCGGTTCAGCTTGCCCTGGTCCATGCGAGGTCTCCTTGGTGGTGAGGTCGTTAGGGGACTCCAATCCCTCTTTTACGACGGCAAAGAGTACTTCAGATTCCCCGCGGGACGATCACCGTTCACCGGCCGGCGATCGCCGAGGTTCATCGATCGGCGAGCAGCTCTCGATCGATCCGGTCGAGGACCTCGAGGTCGACCCCTGGATCAAACTTCCGGGCGAAATGGAAGTTCCCCGCGGCGAGCATCGGCACGTCGGCCGTGGTGAGTACCCGGGGCGAGCCCTTGTGCGCCCGCGAGTAGTCGATGTAGCGCC
Organism: Thermoanaerobaculia bacterium; assembly: GCA_044226625.1. Classification (GTDB taxonomy): domain Bacteria; phylum Acidobacteriota; class Thermoanaerobaculia; order Multivoradales; family UBA5704; genus DASYKS01. The sequence continues at coordinate 13,612 of JBGAGQ010000066.1, read as the reverse complement.
GGTCGTCGTTCTCGAGGTTGAACCGGTCGCCGTTGAGCAGCACGGTCTGGACCAGCGACTCTTCCGGGGTGATCGTCCCGCGGTAGTAGCGGACCAGCTCGGGATGGGCCGCGAGATAGTCGCGCAGGTAGAGGACCACACTTCGTCGGAGCGAGAACCAGGCCCAGCCGCCGTGGAGACGGAACTGGTCGGAGAACGGCGTCCGGAAGACCCGGTGGCCGACGTACGGGCCGTAGTCGAGATAGAAATGGATCGGCAGCACGCGCGTCGCGAGCCGGACGGCGTGCAACGCTTTTTCGGTCCAGCCTGGAAGCCTCCGGTAGCGGTAGTGGTAGCGGTTCCGCGCCTTGCGCCACGACCAGGGGTTCGCCTTCGAATGAACGTCCCAGGATTTGATGAAGCCGTCGCGATCGGTCGTGCCGAGCTCGGCCTCCATCCGGGGCGTCGACACGGTCGGGTAGTCCTGACCGGTAAGCGTCACCAGCCAGTCGTACTCGATCGCGTCTCGCTCTAACCAATCGATCATGTCCAGGAACGGCTGGACCTGACAGGAGAAGTTCGCCCGGATCTGCGGTCCGGAGGCCGGAAAGAGATGCGTCCGCGGAATCTTCTCGAACGGCGTCCAGTCGAGCGGGTTCGCCGCGAAGTTATGCTGCACCACGACGCGCGCGGTCTCGCTGCCGCGATGGAGCGTGTTGACCAATCGGAGGATCAACTCTGGATCGCGGTGGGTCTGGATGAAAAAGCAGAGTTTGGCGCTCAGAGACGGCCTCCGATGCGAAGCGATGACGACCTCGAGGGATTGGGCCGGAACCTACGCGGAGCGTCCCGCCCCTGTCAATCGAACAGGTTGGCCTGCCGTCGGGGCCGGTAGCGTTCCAGGTAGGGCTCGATCCGCAACTTCCGCCGCGTGCTGTCCGAGCTCATATAGCGAATCGCGCCGAAGATCGGACGGATCGGTGCCCACGGGCGATCGTACCGGCCGAAGCACCAGAAGATGCCGCTGTACGAGTTCGGGTTCCGCCCGTCGAGGGCGTATTTGTTGTTGAGCTCGATCAACGTTTCGAGGGCCTCGCGCGGGCTCGAGCTCCAGTGCAGCACCTTTTTGCCCCAGAGCATCCGGAGGTAGTTGTGGATCGTCCCCTCCCGGACGAGCTGGGTCTGGGCGGCGTTCCAGATCTCGTCCGCGGTCGCCGCCCCCGCGAACTGCGCGTGGGTATAAAGCTCCGGTCGCGGATCGCTCGCGTGCGTTTCGAGCGTCTCCCTCGCCCACGATGGGAGCGATTCGTAGCGGTCGATGTCGTCCCGCGTCGCGGCATGGTTGTAGCCGAGCTCGCGCCATGTCACCAGCTCGTCGAGAAACGACTCGGCGGCGGGGCTCATTCCCCACCACCCCTCCTTCTTGCCGTTTCGTTGCGCACCGATCTTCGCGGGGGTCCAGCGCTCCTTTTCGGCCAGGGCGGTGAGGATCTCGGCGGTCGACACGTGACCGAAGTGAAGGTAGGGAGACAGGCCGCTCGTCACCGCTTCGGCCGGCTCGTTGCGCGCTGCGCCGTACCGCGCGAGATTTCGGTCGAGGAACCGGTGCAGGCGCTTGCGTGCCGCAGCTTCGCCGCCGGGGGTATCGGCGACCGGCGCCACGGAGTGATCGATCGGCAGGGACTGTAAAGCGGCGGGGCTCCCGGCGAGCATCTCGTCGGACGCGGCGGGCCAACGCTTCGCGATCGGGTCCGCCACTCCCACAAACGGCGCGAGCGCCGCGCCGGAGAACGGCTTCGCCGCGGGGAGATCGCCGAGGTGCCGCGGCAGCTCGCCCTGCAGGAACCGGCGCAGGCTATAGGCCGTCAGATGCGACTTGTCGGCGGCGCGCAGCGGCAGCAGCCCGTTCGAATCGACCGCCTCGACGCGTACCTTCAGCCGCGAGGCGGCCACCGAGAGCATTCTCGGCAGGAAGAAGACCGGTGCGTCGTCGGCGACGACCAGGCAGGCTTTGGCGGCGAGCGCCTCGAGCAGGCCGGAGCCCGCGCCGGCCGACGGCTCGACGTAGGGCAAGTAGCCGACCCCGGTGCCCCGTAGAGCCGTCGCGTGCTCGGCCATGTCGTCGAGGACGAACTTGTGCAGCCGATCGCTCGCCCACCGATAGTTGCACCGGATCGCCTCGAAGATCAGCAGCGGCTTGGCCAACTTCCGCGCCCGCTCGACCGCCAGGTCGAGCGCGAAGTTCCAGGACAGGCGCCGGAAGGCGGTCATCCAATAGAGGACGTACTCTCCGTCCGGACGGACGGGTGCGTCATTGGCGGCCCGCAAGCGGACCGCGGGAACCGCGCTCGATCGATCAACCAATGGAAAACCCCTCCGGGACCCGATGCCCTGGACTCAAGTCCGGGCGATGCTCATCCCCAACCGGCCGAGCAAATTTTCGAGGACCCGCGCGGTGAGGCCCCAGACCTGGTGGCGGCCGACGTGGTAGATGAGGAGGTTGCGCTTCGCGCCGTCGATCTTCACTTCGCGCTCTTCGACCAGGTCGGGGTCGGCGAAGGCGGTCAACGGGACGGCGAACACCTCGGCGATCTCGGCTTCGTTCGGACGGGTCTCGAACGGGAACGGGACGGCGCCGACGCACGGAACGACCCGGAAGCCGACCGGCGAGCCGGTCTCGTCCAGCTCGCCCAGGCGGAAGACGCGGCCCGGCTCGAGCCCCACCTCTTCGTGCGTCTCGCGCAACGCCGCCGCCCAGGGGTCCTCCCCCAACTCTAGGCCACCGCCCGGGAAGGCGATCTGGCCGCGATGGGTCGGGAGATGATCGGTCCGTTTGGTGAGAACCGTCCAAAGCTCGCCGGCATCGACGAACAGGGGCACGAGGACGGCCGCGGGCCGAGCTTCGCTCGGCGGCAGACGCTTCGGAGGGGGTGAGGCGAGTCGAGCGCGGACTTCGAGCAACCAGCTTTCGGCCATGGGGCCTTTTTACCAGAAATGACGAACCCCTCGAACCGGGTCCGCTGGAGCCCCGCGCGCGGGTAGGCGGGCGGTCGCTCACCGTTCGCTTCCGAATCTGTCTCCAGAGAGGCGACGGCAGGCACTACAGCTGGGAAGCCGGTCCATTGTTGCCGCAATCTCGACTCCCGGAGACCTCGATGAACGACCTCGTCCAGCGCCTGACCGTCGAACAACCCATCATCGCCAGCATGCGCCCGGAAAACACCGTGGAGCTGTTCAAGGCCGCGCTCGATCGCGGCTACGTCCACTGCAAGTTCACGGAGACCCGCGGCGGCACGGAGCTCGGCATCCGGCTCGATCCGTCGGAAACGGACCTCTCGGCCGCGAATTACGAGGCGAAGACGGGCGTGGTCAAGCTCGCCGGCAACCTGATCCTCGACTACGTGAAGGTCCGCTTCCGGGGCAAGATCGACCTCGCGACGCTCGCGGGGACGGGGAATCTGGAGATCCTGGGCGAGGTGGCGCCGGGCAGCAGCGAAACCGCAGCCTAAGGCCGTTCGGCCTCTGAAAAATCGGGTCCGGAGCCCCCCTCTTGCCGAGCCAGCGGAATCGCGTAGACTTCCGGCCCTGATGCGGACGCCTCGCCCCTGGGCTCTCGCCCTCCTGGCATTCGCTTGGGTCGGCTGTGCGAACGAGACCCCGACCGCACCGGCGACGGCCACGGTCGAATTCTCCTACCTCGCCGCGCCGGCCGGTCCCGCTCCCCGAAATTACCCCTCCAACTGCATCCGCGCGGTCATCCGCACCCACGTGTCCGTGAGCTGGAAGGAAACGCGGATCTACATGGAGCCGGTGTCCGAGGCTCGCTTCGAGACCGAGGTCGCCGGCGCGCCGATCGGCCGTGAGATCTCGGTCGCCGTGTCGGATCCGAACGCCTGCTTCCGCAACGCGCAAGGGCGCGCGACCGCCGGTATCTCGGCCAACGGCGTCCGTCTCACCCGCTGGACGACGGGCGGTGCCGAGGGCCCCCGCTTTCTCTTCCGAATCGCAGCCGACGGCACCGTAGTCCCCTGAGCGAGACGGGGCCGGGTTCACCGGTCCGATCGACGGTCAGTCCGACGCGCTCGGCGAAGCGTCCGTCTCGCCACCGACGAACGTGCCCGCGGCACGGTCCTTCTTCACCCCGGGAAAACGAAGCGCCCGTCCGTGGGCCACGCACCAGATGCCGGGCGGCAGCACTCCGGTGGCGAAGATCGCCTCGGTGAGGTTCTGGAGCGCATCCGATTGCTTCATCTCGAACGGCCTCATCGCTCCGGTGAGGACGATCGGAACCTTCGTGCCGCCGAGCTCGGTCAACAATCGTTCGCCGGTCGCCTCGAGCGTGTCCGTCCCGTGGAGGATCACGACCCCGGTCGGTCCGCGCCCGGGGATCTCCACCCCGAGGCTTCGGACCATCGCCGCGATCTGGGCGCGGTCCTCGTCCACCAGGTCGAGGCTGTCCTTGCTCATCAAGTCGAGCACCTGGATGCTCGTCTCCTCGAGCCGGAGCTCCTCGAGCATCCGCTGAACGATCGATCGGCGGTTGACCAGCTCGCCGGAGCGCTCGTCATAGGTCTTCTCGATGGTGCCGCCCGTGGTGACCAGGGCGATCCGTCGCACGCTCATCTGGAGCTCCCTCTCATCGCGACCCTCCCGGCGGCGCATCGTATCCAGCCGTGCGGGAGGACGGAAGGCCGAACCGCTCCTCGACCGGAGCCGATCGGGCGGGACCCGATGGGACGGCGGAAAAGAAGCGGTGAAACTCTCTCGAAGGCGATCCGTATACTGTCACCCGAAAACTCGAATTGCGCCCGGACGCGGGCGGCGACCCAACCTCTCGTTTCGAAGGAGCCTCATGCCGATCTCACTTCTCCGCAGCCTCCCTCTCGCGGCCGCCCTCGTGGGCGCCACCTCTCTCGCGAGCCTCCCACTCCAGGCCGCGGACTCGACCCCGCCCCCTGCCGACCGCGCCTCGAGGGCGGCCGCGGCCGCCAAGTACGAGGCCGTCGCGACGGAGGTCCGAGCCACCCTCGACCCCAAGGCCGATCCCTGCCAAAGCTTCTATCAGTACGCCTGCGGCGGTTGGCTTGCCAAGACCACGCTGCCTTCCGACGAATCGAACTACGGCCGCGGCTTCTCCCAGCTCGCCGACACGAACCGCGACGTCCTCCATCAGATCCTGGAGAAGCTCGCCAAGGCGCCCGGCGAGAATCCCGACGACCGGCGGCTCGGCGCCTTCTACTCCTCCTGTATGGACGAAGCGGCGATCGAGAAAGCCGGCGCGGCTCCCTTGAAGCCGATCTTCGCGCGCATCGAGAAGGTGAAAGACGTCGCGAGCGCCCTCGAGGTCGCGGGTGAGCTCCAGGGCGAGGCGATCGAGGTCCTGCTGTCGACCGCGGTCGAAGGGGACTTCAAGGAGCCGGATCTGACGATCGCCTACCTCACCCAGGGCGGCCTCGGCCTGCCGGATCGCGACTATTACCTGAAGGACGACGCGGAGAGCAAAGCCCTCCTCGCCGACTACCAGGCGCACGTCGCGAAGATGCTCGGCCTCGCCGGCGAGTCGGCGGACGACGCGAGCCGTCACGCCAAGGGCATCGTGGAGCTCGAGACCGCGCTCGCCAAGGTGTCGCTGCCGCGCGCCGAGATGCGCGATCCGAACAAGATCTACCGCCGGGTCGACCTCAAGACCCTGGAGCAGATGTCCGGCGGCATGTCCTGGGCGCCGTTCTTCAAGGGGCTGGGCAAGCCCGATCTCAGCCTGATCAGCGCGGCGCCCGAAGGCTTCTTCAAGGGGCTCTCCGAGGCGCTCGGCAAGGTCGACATGGACACCCTGCGCGCCGATTTCCGCTGGCTCGCGGTCCACTCCCGGGCCGACGAGCTGAGCAAGCCGTTCGTCGACGAGAGCTTCGCTTTCTTCGACAAGCGGCTCCAGGGCCAGCAGGAAATTCAGGTCCGCTGGAAGCGCTGCGTCGATGCGACGGACGGAGCGCTCGGTTTCGCGCTCGGCCGGGCTTTCGTCGAGCGCCAGTTCGCGGGCGAGAGCAAGCAGGTCGCGGTCGAGATGATCCAGGACATCGAGCACGCCTTCGAAGGGGGGCTCCCGTCGCTAGCCTGGATGGACGACGCGACGCGCGCCAAGGCAAAAGAGAAGACCGCCGTCCTGGTCAACAAGGTGGGCTACCCGGAAAAGTGGCGCGACTACTCGGAGCTGAGCTTGAGCCCCGGCGCCGGCTATTTCGCCAACGCCCAGGCCGCGATCCGCTTCGAGGTCGCCCGCCTGCTCCGGAAAGTGGGCCAAAAGGTCGACCGGACCGAGTGGGGCATGACGCCGCCGACGGTCAACGCGTATTACAACCCCCTGCGCAACGAGATGGTCTTTCCCGCCGGCGTGCTCCAGCCGCCGTTCTTCAGCAAGGATCACCCGGCGCCGATGAACTACGGCGGGATCGGCATGGCGATGGGCCACGAGCTGACCCATGGCTTCGACGATCAGGGCCGGCAGTTCGACGGATCCGGCAGCCTGCGCGAGTGGTGGGATCCGGCGGCGGTCTCCCGTTTCCAGGAGCGCGCCCAGTGCGTGGAGAACCTCTACTCCGGCTTCGAGGTCCTTCCCGAGGTCAAGGTGAACGGCAAGCTCACCCTGGGCGAGAACATCGCCGACTTCGGAGGCATCAAGGCGGCCTTCAACGCCTGGCATTCGTGGTCCGCGCGCAACGGCAATCCCGCGCCGTTGATCCCCGGCTTCACCAACGACCAGCTGTTCTTCCTCGGTTTCGCCCAGAGCTGGTGCTCCATCCGCCGTCCCGAGTACGCCAAGCTGCTCGTGACGGTCGATCCCCACTCGCCGCCGAACTTCCGGGTCGACGGCCCGCTCTCGAACTTCCCGGCCTTCGCGGAGACCTTCCATTGCGCCGCGAATACGCCGATGAACCGGGCCCAGCGTTGCGAGGTCTGGTAGGCCTCCGGTAGCTTTCTTCCATCGAGAACTATCTGGGCGGGGCGATCGTCCCGCCCAGGTCGGTCGCCTCCTCCCCCGGCTCCCGACGCTCCCCCGCTCCCTGGAACGAAACCGTACGGAAAGCTAGAATGGTCGGATGATCCGACGCCCCCATCTCCTCCTCTTTCTCTCGGTAGCGATCCTCTTTCAGCTCGCCTGTTCGCGCGACGCCGAGTCCCCGGGTACGAACGCCGGAAACGGCACCGGCACCCAAACGTCGCCTTCTACTGCACCGCCGCAATCCGCCGCCGGCGAAGGAACCACCACGGCGCCGCCGCTCAACTCGGAAGCCCAGGTGCGCGTCGATCCGACCAAATTTCCGGACGTGGTCGCACGGGTCGGCAAGGATTCGATTTCCCGCTCGGACCTCCTGAACGCGGCGCGCCAGCTCGTCGCCCAGGCGGCGCAGACCGGCACTCCTCCGCCTCCTTCGAGCCTCGCGTTCTTTCGCGAGGTGCTCGACAGCCTGGTCGTCCGCCAGCTCCTCTACCTCGACGCGACCTCACAAGGAATCAAGGCGAGCGACGCCGACGTAAACAACCGCATCGCCGAGATCAAGGCGCGTTTCCCCGACGCCAAGAAGTTCGACGAGGCGCTTGCGGCGCAGGGCATCAGCCAGGCTTCGCTTCGAGACAACGCCCGGACGATCCTGACCGTCGACCGCTACATCGCCGAGAAGTTCGCGCCCAAGGTCCAGGTGACGGAGGAGACGATTCGCGCCTACTACGAGCAGAATCCGAACGAGATGAAGATCGCCGAGCGTCGGAGGCTGCGGCACATCCTGATCCGTCCGGAAGGCCAGGACGAGGCCGCCAAGGCAAAGGCGAAGAAGCTCGCCGAGGACGTGCTCGACCGGATCAAGAAGGGCGAGGACTTCGCCGCGCTCGCGGCGCAGTACTCGGCCGATCCGGGCTCGAAGGGCAACGGCGGCGAGCTCCCTCCGATGGCCCAAGGCGAGACGGTTCCGCCCTTCGAGAAAGCCGCCTGGGCTCTGGCCAAGGGGGAGACCTCCGGCGTGGTCGAGACGCAATTCGGCTTCCACATCATCCAGATGATCGACGTGCTGCCGGCCAAACAGGTGCCTTTCGATCAGGTGAAGGGGCGCATCGAGCAGTTCCTCCGCAACCGGGATTTGAAGACCGCCGTGCGCTCGCACGCCGACGGTCTGCGCTCGAAGACCCCGATCGAAGTGATGATCTAGTCCCGGACGGTTCATTCGATCAAGACGCTCCGCCCAGAGAGGCTCGCAAACGATGAACCGACAGGAAGCCTGGCAGCTGATCCTCGACAACGTGCAGGCCGCCGGCCTCCGTCGGCACATGCTCGCGGTCGAGGCCGCCGTCCGAGGCTACGCGGAGCGACTAGGCGAGGACCCCGAGGTCTGGGGTCTCGCCGGCCTGCTTCACGACTGGGATTGGGAGATCCATCCGACGCTCGAAGCGCATCCCAAGGAGGGCGCGCCGATCCTGCGCGAGAAGGGATGCGACGAGAGCGTCGTCCAGGCGATCCTCTCGCACAACACCGAGGGAACCGGAGTCGAGCGCGAGCGGCCGCTCGACTTCGCCCTGCTCGCCTGCGACGAGATCACCGGGTTGATCCTCGCCGCGGCGCTCGTCCGGCCGAGCAAAGACGTGCGCGACGTCGAGGTCAAGTCGATCAAGAAGCGGTGGAAAGAGAAGATCTTCGCCGCCGGGGTCGACCGTGACCACGTCGAGGCGGCGACCGCCGATTTCTCCCGCGTCTGCTTCGATGGCCAGCTCGACCTCTGGACCCATGTCGGCAACGTCCTCGCGTCGATGCAGAAGGTCGCCGCCGAGCTCGATCTCGACGGGCGGCTCGCGGCCCCTGCGGCTTGAAGGGCATTTGAGGAATACCGCGGCGGCCTGACGGAAGTCGAATGACCGCCTTCGACCTCGACGCCGCTCCCCTTCCCATTCTCCTCGCGGGCGACCCACGGCTGCGCGAACGGTCCACCGAGGTGGATCCGGGAGACCCGGACCTCCGATCCGAGGCGTCGTCGCTCCTTGCCACGCTCCGCGACTTCCGGGCGCGCACAGGGTTCGGCCGCGCGATCTCGGCGGTCCAGGTAGGCGTTTTGAAGCGGCTGATCGCGATGGACCTCGGGGGCGAGCCGTTCGTACTCGTGAACCCCGAGATCACCTGGCGCAGCGACGAGACCTTCCTGGTTTGGGACGACTGCCTGAGCATCCCGGATCGCCTGGTCCGGGTCCGCCGACACCGGTCTCTTTCTCTCGACTACCTCGATCACGAGGGCCGGACACAACGCTGGAGCGAGCTCGCACCCGATCTCTCCGAGCTGGTCCAGCACGAGGTCGATCATCTGGACGGGATTTTGATGACGGACCGCGCGGAGGGCGACGATGCCCTCCAACCGATCGCGCGGCGCAGGGAGCTTCTGGCAATGCATTTCGGCCAGATCACGACTTAGAAGGATTGCAGGCCTTGCCATAAACCGATTGACGGATCGGCAAGATGTGCGCCGTCCGCGCATGACGACCTCGGCGCCATGCGAAGGCGTACACGGCACCGGCGTTGCACTCGGCAGAGCGCATCCGGGGACCGGCGAACCCACCGGTCCTTTCCAACGAAATCGTCCACAAGACGCTCGACCCGAGGAGGTAGACATGCAGCGAAGAGTCCTCCACCAAGTCTTCCCGGGGCTGCTCCTGGCACTCTCGATCGCCGGGTACCTGTCCTCCACCCCACTCCATGCGCAGACCTGTACACGCGACGCGGACTGCGCCAAGACCTCGTTTTGCGAGTTCGCGGCTGGCACCTGCCCGAAGGCCGGCTCGGGCGACAAGGGCTCCTGCATGACGAAGCCCGAAAACTGCACCCAGCAGTACGACCCGGTGTGTGGTTGCGACGGCAAGACCTATGGCAACGACTGCGAGCGCCAGATGGCGGGCGTCTCGTTGCGGTCGACCGGCGCGTGCGACACCAAGCCCGGAAAGATGACCGGAGCGACCTGCGGCGGCATCGGCGGCCTGACCTGCCCGAGCGGCGAGGGGTGTGCCTACCCGAGCGGCAAATGCAACCAACCGGACCTGGCCGGCACGTGCGTGGCCACTCCGGATCCCTGCCCGACGCAGGGTCCCGCCGTTTGCGGTTGTGACGGAAAGACCTACGCTAACTCGTGCGAGATCGCCAAGGCCGGCGTCCGTCCCGACCACAACGGGAAGTGCAAGTAGGCGCCGACCGAGGCGCCTAACCGGCGCCGTCTAATCTCAGGGGGCGCAGGGAAACGCCGCCCGATCTCGGAGCCCGAACGGCGCCGAGCCGGGCGGTTTCCTGTAGGTCCGGACGATGCCGGTCCGTTCGTCGTTGACCCGGATCTCGACTTCCAGGTCGCTGGTCACCGCTCCATAGACCCAGTATTTCCCGGTGGCCGCGCAGCCGTCCTGGACCTTGATGAGCGCAGCCCAGTTGTCGGGCACGATCAGGGAAAAGAGGCTCGCCGAGGCGGACGAAGGAACGGCGACCACGCCCGGGCCGCTCTCGCCGTTTCCTTTCTTCCAGGTCACCTCGACGCCGAACCGGCCGTCGCGTAAGCAGGCGCGATGGGCCGTCGGCGAGCAGACCGGCGGAGGAGGGGGCGCGTCGGGATATCGCTGCGCGGCAAGGAATTGGAATCCGTCCGGCAGCGTGGTGTCGGGCCAGGTCGAATGGCCGAAGCCTTCGCGGATCTCCTCCTGCCAGGGAATCCCCAACGTCTCGAACTGCGCCTTGAGCGCGGCGTACGAACCCCCCGTGTAGTTCGGGTCGGTCGTTCCGTAGTACATCCGGATCGGCGCTTTCCAGAGCGGATCGGCGACGGCGGAGACGGTGCGGAACGGGCTCGCCAGGGAGAAGACGGCGGAAAAGCCGAGCTCGTGCGTGTAGGCGAGGAGGATCGCGTAGGCGCCGCCCGCGGAATGCCCGGCGACGGAGATCCGCCGTGGATCGAGCTCGATCTCGTCCCCTACCAAGCGGAGCGACTCGGCGACCGTCGAGTCGTCAACGGCGGACTCCCAGCCGACGTCGCGCTCGGACTTCGGCAGGATCACGACCGCGTGAGCCGCCTCGGCCGCTGGAATGATGAACGGCTTGTACCCCTCCGGTCGCCCCCCGGCGCCATGGAAGAACAAGATCGCGGGCGCGGGATGGTCGCGGTCGAAGCTCTGCGGTAGATAGCGCCACAGGTAGGAGCTCGTGGCGGGGATCGAGATCTTGCGCCAGCCGGGCGAGCTCGCCGTGATCGCCGCCTCTGCCTCGCGCGCCGCCAAGAGAACACCCCAGAAAACCCAGAATAGGGCGAGTAGAACGCGAACCGAACGGGCTCCGAGCCGATCCACCATAAGGGAATTCTACTCCTGCCCTTGTGTTACCGTTGTTTTCCGCTCGCGAGGCCCGCGGGCGAGCTGCTCTCAACCGACGCCTCGGCACGCGAGAATCCCTCCACGAACGAATGAGTGCACCCGAATACGCCATCTTGAGCCGCGACGTCCGCGGCATTCGCATCCCGGAAGGGATGCCCTCGGTCCTCCCCGCCGGCAAGCGGGTTCGCATCACCCAATCGCTCGGCGGTTCTTACACCGTGGTCACCGATCGGGGCGAGATGGTCCGCCTCGAAGACCGCGACGCCGACGCGATCGGCCGCGAGGCCGCGGGACTGCCGACGGCGGCTCAGAGCGGATCGCTCGAGGAGCGGATCTGGGCGCAGCTGCGGACTTGCTACGACCCCGAGATCCCGGTCAACGTCGTCGATCTCGGCCTGATCTACAGCTGCGACCTCGCCCCCGCGACCGGTGAGATCGAGGGCCTCAACGACGTGCGGGTCCTGATGACGCTCACCGCCCCGGGGTGCGGCATGGGACCGGTGCTTGCCGACGACATCAAGCGGAAGATCGAGTCGTTGCCCGGCGTCGCGCGCGCCGACGTCGACGTCGTGTGGGATCCGCCGTGGAACCAGGGCATGATGACCGAGGCCGCCCGCCTCGAGCTCGGGATGTTTTGACGATGGAGGACGACGCGATCCTCGCTTCGACGGACGACCGGCTCGGCGTGGACGATTCGCGGGACGCGCCGCCGATCGCCCCGGTTCAACCCGCCCGCGAGGATCTGGTCGACTACCGGTCCGGAAAGATCTCATCCGCATCGATCCTGAGCGAGAACGACGTTCCGATCGCCGCGGCCTCCCCGGTCCGCGTCGATCCCGACGGCGAGCCGCTCGCCCTTCATTTCGAGTTTCCTCCCTCCGAGGGCGCTCGCTCGCTTCGGTGGTCGCCGCTCCACGGACGTCTCGCCCGCATCTGGTTGACCCAGGTCGAATGGGACGACACCGAGGGCAAAGCGCACCCGGTCGAGCCGGCCGCCCTGCGCACCAACGGATCGATCGGGCCGGACGGCTCGATCCGTTTCGCGACCTCGGCGCCTTGGATCTCGTTCGACCTCGCTCCCGGAGCGCGCCCGACCGCGCTCCGACTTTCCGGGGCCTGGAAGGTCGCCTCGCCCGAGGCCGCGATTGCGGAATTGGAGGGCCGGCTCGACGCCCGGATGGGCCGGATCTCCTCCCTGTTTCTCGACACCGGCCAAGGCTTCTCCGAGCCGCAGCCGATCGTCGAGCGGAGCGATCCCGCGAACCCGAGGTTCGCGCTTCGTTTCACGCTGCCCGAGCCGGTTGCGGTCAAGCGGCTCCGGTGGGATCCGACCGAGGGGCAGCTCGCGATCGTCCGGCTCGAGACCGTCTTCGCAGAGCGCTCCTCGGGCGCCCGCGTGCCGCTCTCCGTGGCCTCGGCCGAGACGAACGGAACTCGCCTCGCCGACGGCGCCGTCGCGTTCGACACTCTCGATCCCTGGCTGATCTTCCCGGTCTCCGGGGAGGTCGCCGCTTTCGAGGTGCGCGGGAGCTGGCAGATGCTCGATCCCGGGAAACGGCTCGAAGATCTCTGCGGCGAGCTGTCCGCCCTGCGCTCCTCCCGCTCCTATCGGCTTGGCCGCGCCCTGCTCGCCCCGTTTCGCTGGCTCAAGCGCGGTTAGGCTTCGCGCATAGAATCGGGCGATGCGCGAGCCCGCCGATCCCACGGTCCACCCGACCCGGCGCGATCTCGTCCGCGGCGCGCTCGCGGGCCTCGCGGGATGGACTGGGGCGCCGGCCTTCTTTCGCGCGGCGGAGCTGTTCGCGGCGCCGCCATCGGCCGCGAGTCCGCACGTCCGCTTCCTGCGCCGCGACGACGCGCACTACGCCGTCTCCGCCCAGATCTTCAATCGGCGTATCGCGAGCGCCCCGAAGGTGATCGCTGTCTGCCTCGACGAGCAGGGAATCCGCGATGCCGTCGCCTATGCGCGCACCGAGAGGCTGCCGATCGCGATCAAGAGCGGCGGCCACTGTTTCGAGGGCTTCTCCACCAACGACGGCGGGCTGATGATCGACCTTTCGGTGATGAACGGCGCGCGGTTCGACCGCACGACGCAACGGGTGACGCTGCAGCCGGGGGCGAAGCTCGGCGCCGTCTACGACAACCTCGCTCCGATCGGGCGACTGATCCCCGCCGGCTCCTGCGCCGGGGTCGGTGTTGCGGGCTTGACGCTCGGCGGCGGGTACGGCTTTTGGAGCCGCCGCTATGGTCTCACCTG
>JBGAGQ010000129.1:0-4246 GCA_044226625.1 Thermoanaerobaculia bacterium | reverse complement strand
TGGGGGAGGCCCGGGCCGGAACGGCCGCCGCCTGCCTGCCGATATACTCCCCCGCCAAATTCTTCGGAGACCTCCCCCGTGAAAGCCCTCATTCTCGCCGGCGGCAGCGGCACCCGATTCTGGCCCTTGTCGCGGAAGGCGCGGCCGAAGCAGTTGCTCGCCCTCGAAGGCGATCGGAGCCTCCTTCAGGAAACGGTCGACCGGCTGCATCCGCTGGTCACCCCCGCGGACGTCTGGATCTGCACCACGGAAGCACTCGCCGCGGCCGTGCGCGAACAGCTGCCCGAGGTGCCGGCCGCGCAGGTGCTCGCCGAGCCGGTGGGCCGGAATACTTGCCCGGCGATCGGCTGGGCCGTGGGGGCCATGCAAGCCGGCGACGAGCCAATCGCGGTCCTCCCCGCCGACCACCGGATGGCCGACGACGCGGCGTTCCGCGCGATCCTCGGCCGCGCGGGCCAGGCGGTCGAGGAGCACGGTCACGTGATGACGCTCGGCGTCACCCCACGCTGGCCGGAGACCGGATATGGCTATCTGGAGCTCGGCGCCGCGTTGGCCGACGGGCTCCATCACGTCCTCCGCTTCGTCGAGAAACCGGACCTCCCGGCGGCCGAGGCGTATCTAGCCGGAGGCCGCCACCTTTGGAATGCCGGCATCTTCGTCTTCCGCGGCACCCGACTCCTGGACCTCATCGCCCAACATCAACCGGCGCTCGCCACCGGGCTCGCCGAGATCGCGGCCTATCCCGAGCGCGCCGCCGAGATCTATCGGACGCTTCCGGCCGAGTCGATCGACGTGGGCATCATGGAGAAGCTCGACGACATCGCGACCCTGCCGCTCGACTGCGGCTGGAGCGATCTCGGCTCGTGGGAAGCCCTCTATGAGGTTCTCCCCAAGGACGAGGCGGGCAATGCGGTACGCGGCGACGCCGTGACGCTGGACTCTTCCGGCAATCTGGTCGTCGCGGAGGCGGGGCAGGTCGCTCTGCTCGGGGTGTCCAACCTGGTCGTGGTGCGCACCGGCGACACCGTGGTGGTCCTGCCCAAAGATCGCTCGCAGGAGGTCCGCCGCCTGGTGAGCGAGCTCGAGGCTCGCGAACGCCGCGACCTGCTCTGAGCTCTCCATCCCATGCCGATCCAACTCGCCCGACTGGCGACCGCCTCGAGCGATCTCACCCTCGCCCAGACGGGCTCGCCGATCCCGCTCGACGCCCTGGTTCCCGCGCCAAGTTCGGACTCCCCCTGGGAAGTGGAGATCGGCTTCGGCAAGGGGCGCTACCTGTTCGAGCGCTGCCGGGCCGAGCCCGGTCGCCGGTTTCTCGGCGTCGAGATCGCCGGCCAATACCTGCGCGAGTGGGTGCGCCGCAGCCGTAAGCAGGGGCACCGGAACTTCCTAGTCCTCCACGGCGACGCCCTGGGGCTGATCGCCACGTCGGTCCCCGCGGGGTTTGCCGAGGTCGTGCATGTCTATTTCCCGGACCCCTGGCCGAAAACGCGACATCGAAAGCGCCGGCTGCTCGAACCCGAAACGGTCGACCTCGTGCTCGGACTGCTCGCTCCCGGAGGAAAGCTCTCCTTCGCCACCGATTTCCTCGAGTATGGCGAAGCGGTGATCGCAACCCTGTCCGGCGTTCCCGGCCTCACCTTCCGCCGCGTCGCGGAATGGCCGGAAGGGCCGCGCACCCACTACGAGGCGAAGTTCGTCGGCGAAGGGCGGCCGATCGTGCGGCTCGAAGCCTGGTTCGAGACCGGCGCTACCGCGAAGGTCCATCCGCTCGGGGAGCGCGGCCTGCTCGCCGCGGTTCGCGAGAACGGCGACGAGGAGTCGGCGGAAGGGGACGACGCGGTTTAGGCCCGTCGCCTCCAGCGACGCAGGGCGGAGCTTGCCTCCGCCACACGGCGATCGACGTGCTCGGGCGCCCAAGAGCCTCGTCGTGAGCCGGGCCGCGCCGCGAGCGAAAAGAAACCGTCCCTCGTAGAATCCCCTCCATGCGCCGCTGGTCCTGGTTGCTCGTCTTCGCGCTGGTGGAATTTTACGGTTGCGCGCGAAAGATCCCGAATCTCGATTCGCCGGGAACGACGATCGTCGCCTTCGGCGATTCGATCACCGCGGGGTACGGCGCCTCGGGCGCTTCGGCCACGTACCCGGAACGCCTCGCCGCGCGGATCGGCCGGCCGGTGATCAACGCGGGGGTCAACGGCGACACGACCGCCGACGGGCTCGCGCGGATCGATTCGGTGCTCGCCCAAAACCCCTGGCTGGTGATCGTCGAGCTCGGCGGCAACGACATCCTCGGCCAGGTGCCGATCGAGCGGACCGAGGCGAATCTTCAAGCGATCGTCGAGCGGCTGCTCGCGGCCCGGACGGTGCCGGTGCTGGTGGAGATCCACGGCCCGTTTTCCGGCGGCCGGTTTTCCGATCTTTTCGAGCGCCTGAGTAAGAAATACCAAGTCCCGGTGATCGAGGATGCCCTTCCGGAGATTCTCGAGGACCCCGCGCTCAAGAGCGACCCGATCCATCCGAACGACGCCGGCTACACGGAGCTCGCCGAAGCCGTGTCCGACGAGTTGGCGCCGATTTTGAAAAAGCGCGGGGTACGATGATCACCGAGACCCTTCCTCGAAAGAGCCTTCGCCGTTGGCCGACGATCGCTGGACCGTTCCATCTCGGGGGCAGCTCGTTCTGGCAGGCCGTCGACTTCGTCGAAAGTGGCCTGGACGATTTGCGCATCCTCTTCGCCGGACGTGGCCCGGCGGCCTCGCGCGAAGAGGTCTTCGCGCGGATCGCGCCGGAAGCCGCCGCGCAGGGGATCGAGGTCGCCTGGGCCAAACAGGTCCATTCCAACCGCGCCTTCGCGGCGAGCCCCGGACTGTGCGGAGAAGGAGACGCCCTGTACGCTCCGCGCGACGCGGGTTTGGCACTCGCCATCTCGACGGCCGATTGCGTCCCTGTGCTGCTGGCCGGCCCGACTCATTTCGCGGCGGCCCATGCCGGATGGCGCGGCCTCGCGAGGGGCGTCCTCGCCTCGGTCATCGAGCGCCTTCCCGATCCGCCTGGGTCTCTCACCGCCTGGATAGGACCCGCAATCGGCCCCTGCTGCTACGAGGTCAGCCCGGACGTCGCCGACGAAGTGGTGCTCGGGGCGGGACCTGGCAACGAAGCGATCGCCCGCCGCGGCCCGAACGGAAAACCGCATCTCGACCTTTTCAACGCCGCCTCCCGCCAGCTGCGCCGGCTCGGCGTGCGCTCGATCTCGACCCTTCGAGCCTGCACGCGCTGCGACGAAGAGAACCTCCACAGCTATCGGCGCGAGGGCAAGGGCGCGGGAAGGAACTTGAGCTTCGTGTACGTCCAACCGGAGCGATGACCTTTCTGGGGTTGGATCTCGGAGATTGGGCCAGCGTCGCGACGATCCTCGGGGTGATCGTCGGCGGTCTCGCCTTGATCTACTCGGCGATCCAGCTCCGCATCTCCTCCCGCGTGAGCCAAGCGCAGTTCTGGCTCGACCTGCGCGAAATGTTCGCCGACAAGCACCAGGCGATTCACCTCAAGCTGCGCAACGGTGAGTGGTCAAACGACGACGCGAAGTTCCCGTCCGAGGACGATTGGGCCTCGCTGGAGGCGTATCTCGGTCTCTTCGAGCACTGCGAGAAGATGCTCGAGCAGGGCCTGCTGGACGCCTCGACGTTCGAGTCGATCTACGGCTATCGCCTCCAGCGAATCGTCGAAAACCCCCTGATCGTGCGCGAAAAGCTGGTCGGCCGGCGTTGGGGGTGGCGCGACTTCCTCCGCCTCCTCGAGCGGGTCGAGGACCGGCTACCGAAAACCAACTACCTCATCGGGTTCTGGGATTTCGATTCGGGGATCCTGTGGCACGGCACCGCGATCCGCCCGAAGATCCATGAGACCTTCGATCAGGACGGCCGGGCCGAGCTCGAGCGGCAGTACCGCAAAGCCTTCGCCGAGCTGAAAGACCGACCCGGGGAAATCCACTACGCCTGGCTACGCTGCAACGGAAAGAGGATCGAGAGCTGGCAGGCCCGGTAGGGGTGCCCAGGCGGATTCGATCGGACGGGCCTTCAGCCCTTGGAATCGCGGGTGGCTCAAGTCCTGGGGCGTTGCCCCAGGCTTCTATGAGGGTCCTTGCTGTCAAGACTCTCTGGTGTCGTTTCGTCTCCGTGTTTTCGACAGCGTGTTCGAATCCCGACCTGGCGGCTTGTCATGGTGTGGAAGGGCCTTGGCCCCTCGC
>JBGAGQ010000065.1:0-36075 GCA_044226625.1 Thermoanaerobaculia bacterium | reverse complement strand
CTCGCAGCGGGGCGCCAACGTCTCCGCCCTTTTCTATTCGCTGATCGGGACGGCGAAACTCAACGACCTCGACCCGGAAACCTACCTACGCGAAGCCTTGACCGCCGCCTTGAAGTCTCCCGGCGCGGTTACCCTGCCGTTTTGATTTGAGCTACGCCTGAAGCGGACTGCGAGTCGACGGCCCGGCGGCGCAGATGTCCGCCGACGGGCCAGGGCGAGGAGGAACTCTGAATGCGTCCTGGCCCTGGGCGAGGTCGGCATTCGAAGGAGCAAGACGGGCAACGACCTGTTCGTCCGGGACTACCTCGATGCGTAAACCTTGATCCGCCTCGGTGAACTTGAAACACTCGCGATCAAAACTGCGCGCCCAACCACGCACGGAGGCGATTCCCTCTGATAGTGGCTCGCCGTCGGCTTTGGATCCTTCCAGTTCTGCGGCTCGTGCGACAAGTCGCCGACCGACGCCTTTGAGAGCTTCGCTTCGGTCAATAGTGGCGTGAAGAGCAAGCCACATGGCCACCTCCTGCAGATTCCATTTGCGACGATCCGGCGCGACGACTCCTTCTGTCCGCGCCGCCATGCCAGCGTGCTCGCTGATCACTCGGGTGAACTCGAGCCGCCAGATCACCGGCTCGGCGAGGAACGGATCCATCTCGTCTCCGACCCGCTCGAGGTGCCGGATAAGCAAGCCGACGATTAGCCCCGGCATTGCCAGGTTCTCGCAGTCATGCAGCAGGAGCTGGATTAGTACGTCGACGCGAGTTCCTGCCCGAAGGTACTCATCGCATACGAGCTCTAGAGCCTGGAGTGCGCTCATGCATGGGTAAGGTCCGACTCCGGTTCCGCGGTACCACCTCCAAACTTGGTCGTCACCCTGGAATCGCCTACGCTCCCCGGTGATGTCCAGAATGTACCTTTCCTCCGGCTCTACGTCCTCGCCCGAATCGCGGTGACTGAGGAGGATCTGCACTCGCACACGCGCAGCATGATTGAGCAACCGGTTGAGGCAGGCAACACCCGCGCGCAGGTCCGTGCGAAAAAGCGCCAAGAACGGGCCGCGGTAGGCTGCTGCCATCGGCACCGAGAACCCCAGATATCGATGACCACGGATGCCGTTTTCTATCCCGTAGTGGCGATCTTCGTCGACCTCGTCGATATAGTAAGATTCGATTAATTGGACAAGCAGTCTCGGATCATGTGAGGCAAGTCCGTGCCCTGTCAGCAATTCTTCCACAGCGGGGGCCAGCTGGTGTGGAGAGTCGACTGCCACTCTCCGCAATAGCGCCTCTCCCACTTCGCCCAAATCTTTGCCGAGCAGCGAGAGTTGCTCTAGCAGTTGCTCGTCGGTAAGTTCGTCCGGTAGGTCTGGCCAACGGCGACGGTGGCTGGGTATTGAGGTCATAGCGCGCATAGCACGAGCATTCGCTTCGTCCTGGGCGACTTCTTCAGGGCTGCGCGCAGCAAGCCGAGCGGACTCCTTGCGACGATTGTCAGCCAAGCGCTCGTCTGCCTTGGCTACAAGTGTGGCAAATCGCTCGCGTAGGGCAATCCGCAGTGGATGGCCTGCGGGCTCTCCAGCCAAGATCAGCCCACGCAACCACTCGGCAATCAACTCATCGACCTCTTTCTTCAATTTGGACGGCCATCCCCGTTCGAACAGGAGGGCGATCACTGGCTCGGCTACGAGTCGATCGACGATTCCTGTGCGACCGTACCGCTGATGGACGATCCGCAGCACACGCTTCAGCCCTGCAGCGTTACCCTCCACAAGGACAGGCCACTCCTCTGCCAGGATTTCCCGAGAGTTGGGCAATGTAAGCATCGCCTCGGTGGGGAGATCCCCCCACCGATCCCCATGTCCCGCTGCGGGGAGGCGATCGATTGCCATTTGCAGCTTTGCGAACTGGTGCGCGCGCGGTTTCTCGGGAGAACCCTTCGCAGAAAGCAGCACCTGACAAGTTAGGCGTGTGGCAGGGAGTGCCCAGCGAGGCGCACCATTCGAGGCCAGTTCGCCGATCGGATCTTCAGATGACAGGAGCAAGCGTGCCACGGCATAAGTGCGTAGCAAATCGTGTGCGAATGCTGGTAATAGTTGCCACCGCTCGCCAGGTCGCAGCAGCGCGTCGTGCTGCAGGCCAGCGACAGCATCCGCGTTCATCGACGTGAAGAGAGCAATTGGGTCTGTAGGCCGGAGCTGCCGCGCAGCGAGCTGGAGCATCACCTGATCCCGAGCATCGGGCAAGCCGCGATTCGCGCGTTGGTCGTTGCGGACGAGTTTCGCCCAGACGATCTCAAAAGCGTCGGCGTCACTAAGCGGAAGCTCTTGGCTACCAGATCGGATAAACAGGTCGATGATTCCCGGCCGTCTGAGCAAATTCTTTGCATGGGGATCTTCAACGAGCCGTCGAAGTTGAGGGAATGCCTTTGCGACCTCTTCCAATTCACCGTCGTTAATCCCGTCAATGGTTACTTCCCGGACTGGACTTGCGTTCTTCTCCATCACTGCGAGTACAGCGGACTTGGCGTCGGTGGTTGAGATGGCCCACGGGGTGACGTCCGCGGTGCGGGCAGCGCGGAGAAGCTGCGCGAGGAGCTGATCGTCACGTTCGATCACGACATCTGCAGCGTCGAGTAAAAGGACACGCGTTGGCGCTGACATCTCGGCTAGCAGCTCTTCTAGTGGCGCGCCTAGAACCCCACGGAGCTCGGTCATCGTGGGCGGCAGGAGTCGGAGGCTGAGGCACACGACGTTACACTTCGCCGGATCCGAATCGGACGATTGGGTAAGTTCCCTGAGTATCAGTGCGGACTTGCCGACCCCAGACTCACCTGAGACGAGTACGCTGCCGCCGAAATCGAGCGCTCTTCGCACCAATGCTGCTGGTTCGGGCCGAGCGAGATGCATAGGGTCTGCGGCCGGACTGAGGCCGAGCGTGTTTCGGACGGCGCTGCGGGCGTCGGCATCGAGATGGCGTAACTCCTTCCATGCGATCTCCCGGCGGCGGCGCTCAGAGTGAAGCTGTTCATGAACATCCCTACGTAGGATCGCCAAATCGACGACCGCGGCCGATAGTGAGTAGGAACCGGCGAGTGCCTCGAGGCGGTCCCGCAACGCGATAGCGGCGGTCATCGTTGGATCGCGAGAGAAAGGCGTTAGTTGGTTAAGTAGTTCGTTCCAATCGGTCTCGTCGGTTGCTTCTAGACGTGGCATTAGAATCTCAAGACGACTGAGTAACTCCCACGTTCGGACTTGGGCGGCTTCCGAGGATTCTTTGTCGTCGCTCGTGGCTAGGTTCGCCTTTACCAGTGCGACGAGGTGTAAGAGACGGTTGCGGACAGCCTCGTTGAAGCGGCGCGGTGTCAGTACGAGCGAGAAGAAGCCTTCTGCGGTCGCCTGTTGGCGCGCAATTGCCGCGAGCTCACTAACCTGTTGGGCAGCCGGTTGGGGACCGGCGACACAGATTCCGACCCGATGCCCCGGGCCTGCGGATGCGCGAATTGAAGCGAGAATGTTGCCAATAAGCTCTTCAGTTTTCTTGTCGCTGCTAATGAACGCGGGTCTGCGCCGGACAGCGATGGCCAGCTCAAGAGGATCCGTCTCATCTTCACGGCTGGCCAGAATCACGAGGTCGTCAACTTGGTGGGTTGGCGCCTGTTGGAAGGAAATGCGATAAACCCTTCGAGCCTGGAGTTCGTGTCCGGTCGCACCGGTGAGCAGCCGCGCCAAATAAATCACCGCGACCTGGCGTTCGAAAGTGACCCCACCGCCTCCCGTAGCGTAGGGGCTATCCCCGCCGGAACGGCCCGGGTCGCCTGGGCTCAAGGCACGATCTCGTCGCTCAGCTCGGCGCTGATCAAGACGCGGATGCCATGTCGTAGCAGGGAGGTAAAGTGGCGGCGATTCTCGGTGACCACGAGTTGGGCTCCGGCTCGCCTCGCGACCTCGGCGATATGAGCGTCGTAGACGCGTCCTCCCAGAGCACCCTCTCCAGTTGCGGAAGCGAGAAAATCCTCGCGCTGGTCCGCAGCCAGATCCCTGATCGAGAAGCGGGCGAAGATCTCCTCCCTGAGGAACCGCAGGGCCATCCCGGGTTCGAGACGATATTCCTCAGGCAAACGAGTCGTTACGGCGAAGTACTCGAGGCAGCAATGCCAAGCGGTGAGCGGCCGATCGATACTTCCGTCCGCGACAGCATCCAATAGGCGCATCGCGTGGTGCGAGCTGGGGCCGAAATCGATCGTGCCGGCGACGAGGACGCTGGTGTCGAAGAAGATCCCCCTCAGATTGGCCAACGATCGCGCTCCTCCTCGATCAAGCGCGCAAGGTCCACGTTCGTGCGCTCGCTCTTCGCTGCCCGCGGGCGAGCGATCAGGCGGCCGCCGCGTCGAACGATCTGCGGGCTTTCCACCGCGCGGGTGAGGCGGATGCTGAAGTCCTCGATGACCATTTCCAGCTCGCTTCCGGCGGTCAGGCCGAGCCTTTTCCGTACCTCGGCCGGAATGACTACACGTCCTGCCTTGTCGATGGTCGTCGTCATGGGTTGGAGCTTACCATCCGAATGCCAGTCGACATGCCACGGACAACAAACCGCGGACGTGAGCTAGGAGCCGAGCAGGTGCAGGACCAACCGCCGATACAGCTCGACGGCTTCCACCAGCTCGGTCTTCCCGATCCGCTCGCCCGGCGTGTGGGCGACCTGGATCGTCCCTGGGCCGAGAAGGTAGGGCGTTCCCCAGGCGGAGAGACGCGGGATGTCGGTGGTGTACTTGGCGACCATGGTCTCGAAGCCGGGGACCGCGCCGAGACGAAGGGCGGGAGTCTCCCGCGAGCGGGCGATCTCGACGTTGGGGATCTCGCGAACGGCGGCCTCGATGTCGCGGCGTAAGACCTCGGTCGGTCCGACGGTTCGGACGAGGATCTCCGCCGAGGCCGCGTCGGCGATGACGTTCGCCGCTCGTCCTCCTTCGATCTTTCCGACGTTCATCGTCGTCTCGCCGAGGATCGAGTCGGCCGGGAGCGGCACGCCGCGGAGTCGATCGAGCGCGGCAAGGAGGGCGTCGATCGCGGAGATCCCGAGCTCGGGATACGCCGAGTGGGCCGCCTTCCCCGTGGCTTCCAAGCGGTAGAAGAGAGTCCCCTTCGAACCGAGCGCAAGGCGATTCTCGGTCGGTTCGCCGTTGATCAACGCGCGAGGGGAGAGGCCCCTCTCTCGGGCCCAGGCGTTCGCCTTATCGGCACCGACGCTGTCGGTCTCCTCGGCGACGACGATCAGTAGGCCGAACCCGCTCCTTCCTTTGGCGAGCAACTTCTCGACCGCGGCGATCATCGCGGCGAGGATTCCCTTGGCGTCGCACGCTCCCCGTCCGCGAATCTCGCCTTCGGACTCTGATGAAGGGAAGAAAGGCGGCACGCAGTCCACGTGGGTGGAGAGGATCACCTCGGGCTCGCCCCAGGTCGCGAAGAGGTTGAAGCGCTCGGCGTCGACCGGGATCTTCTCGATCGTTGGCGCGGGGTCGATCTCGCGCAGTCGGCCGAACAGCAGCTCCGCCGCCTCCCGTTCCCTGCCGGAGGTCGAGTCGACGTCGATCAGCTCGCGGAGGCGGGCGAAAAGGCGCGTTTCGGGGTCGGCGGGGAGGGTTGGGAGGGCGGCTGGGGAGGGGGGAGGCGCAGAAGGCATGAGAAGGGTAAGATACCGCGCCTATGATCTCGATCGACCTGGCAGGGAAGCGGGCCCTCGTGATGGGTGTCGCCAATTCGCGCAGCCTCGGCTGGGCGGTCGCCGAGCGTCTGCGCGACGCGGGCGCCACGCTCGCCTTCAGTTATCAGGGCGAGCGCTTGAAAGGGGAGCTCGAGAAGCTCACCGCGGAGATGCCCGGCACGTTGCTCGCGCAGTGCGACGTGACGAACGAGGAGGAACTCGCGGCCCTGTTCGGCCAGATCCGGGAGAGCTGGGGAAGCCTCGACTACATCGTGCATGCGATCGCGTTCGCGCCGCGCCCGGCGATGGACGGCCGCTATATCGAGACGACCAAGGCCGATTGGCTCACCGCGCTCGAGATCTCCGCCTATTCGCTGGTCGCCGTCGCGCGCCACGCCGAGCCGCTGTGGAACGCCGGGGGCTCGATGGTGACGCTCTCGTACTACGCGGCCGAGAAGGTGGTTCCGAAATACAACGTGATGGGGATCGCCAAGTCGGCGCTCGAAGCGAGCGTCCGCTACCTCGCCTACGAGTTGGGCAAGAAAGACGTGCGGGTGAACGCCGTCTCGGCCGGCCCGGTGCGCACGGTCGCCGCCCGGTCGATCCCCGGCTTCCTCAAGATGTTCAACAAGGTGGGCGAGATCGCTCCGCTCGGCCGCAACGTCACGCACGAGGAGGTCGGCAACCTCGGCCTCTATCTCTTGTCGCCGCTCGCCTCGGGCACCACCGGCGAGACGGTCTACGTGGACGCCGGCTTCCACGTGATGGGCATGGAGCTCGGCGAGTAGAGACATCCGCCGGGCGACCGGCGAAGGGACCGCAATCGGGCCATGATCGCGTTCGTTTTCGATCGCCGCTCTCTCGTGCTGCTGGGGATCGGTGCGGCCTTCCTCGCCCTCGTGCTGGTCGCGGTCGGGTTCCTACTCGGCGTCCAGTACGGCGTGCTCCCACCGGGCTCCTCGACGTCAGCGGGGACCACGGCCGAGGCCAAGAGCGCGAGTCCGCTGCCGGTCCGGGTGACGGGCATCGACACCGGCGCGGAGCCCGACCTCGCGAGTGGCCTCGAGAGCTCCGACCTCGAACCCGCTCCGGAGGCCGCATCGCTCGAAGGGGGCGAGGGCTTCTTCGACGGCGCCGTGCCGGACGGCGGAAGCGACATTCCGGGCGACGAGCCCTCCGCGTATGGCGCCCCGGCCGATTCGGCTTCGGCCGAGTCGTTCTCGACGTCTGCTCCTCCCTGGCCTGCGGTACCGGGAGGCGGGAGCCAGCGGACGCCGGCCGCTTCCAGACGCAATGAGGCGCCTGCCGACCCCATTGTCGATTCGCGGGGCGGCGAACCGGTGACGCTCGCGCCGATCTCGGGGAGCGCGCCGGTCCGTTCGGGCGCGTCGGACGGAACCCCTGGTCCATCGGCCGAGCCCGAGGCACGGGCGGGCGACGGGGTCTCCGACGAGGCGGCGACGCCCGAATCCGCGGCCCCCGAATCCTCCCCGGCCGCCATCTCGCCGGCGGTCACCGTGGCGTCGGAGTCGGGCCGCTACACCGTGCAGGTGGGCGCCTATCGCAACTCGCTCAACAGCAACGCGATGGTCGAGAAGCTCGCCTCGCGCGGATTCGAGGCCTACGTCGTGGAGATCGAGCGCGAAGGCCAGCCGCCGCTCTACGCCGTGCGCGTGGGTCGATTCGGCGATCGGGCGTCCGCCGCGAAGGCGGCGACCGCGCTCCGCTCGAAAGCGGGCGTCTCGGTCGTCGTCCTCTCGATCGGGTAAACCCCTACCGCTTCAGCTTCGAAGCCGACACCGCGAGGATCCACGCCTCGTTGCGGTAGAGGCCGTTGACGCCGTTCGGATTGCGGAACGTCAGCCGGTCGTCGTAGCGCACCCACTGCAGTCCGATATCCAGCCAATCGAGGCCATACCCGAACGCCACGACCTTTCGATCGGCGTCGGGGAAGAACGGGTTGAGGCTCGCGTCCGGCTGCGGCGTCGGTTCGAGCGCCGCGCCGAAGCGGAACTGCGAGCCGCCCGAGAGGGTCCAGCGCAGGCCGAGGCGGTACGAGTAGGTGTCCTTGTACGCCCCCTGGAGGACGTAGCTCAGGGAGGGATTG
Organism: Thermoanaerobaculia bacterium; assembly: GCA_044226625.1. GTDB lineage: Bacteria > Acidobacteriota > Thermoanaerobaculia > Multivoradales > UBA5704 > DASYKS01. The sequence goes on along the minus strand of JBGAGQ010000065.1, from coordinate 28,269 downwards.
TTGGTGAAGGCGACGCCGGTGCCGTCGAACTCGCTCCATTGGGTCCAGCCGAGATCGAACGCGACCTGCACGCCCGGCCCCGTCCCCTTGCCGACCGCCACGCCGAGGGCGGCCGAGGCCGGGAACTGGATGCGGCTGCTGACCGGCAGATCGCGATCGAACGGCAGGGCGGCCTTGGCGAGCTGGTCCAGCTGGGGATTGCCCGAGGCGAGCTGCGTCAGGCGTCCCGAGCCCTGGTAGGTGACCTCGATCGGGCTCTTGTAGGAGAGGCCCCAGGAGAAGGTATCGGTCGGGCGATGAAGGACGCCGACCGAAAAGCCGAGTGCGCCGTCGAAATCGGTCCCCGCCGTGACCGAGGCCACGTCGCGCAGCTGGGCGGATACCGGGTCGGGCAGCTGGATGCGCCGCGAGGACGACAGGTCCGAGAAACGGTAGATCGCGGCGATCCCGAGGCCGAGCTTCGGCGTCACCGCGAACGAGATCCCGGGCGTGACGTCGATCGTCCGTACCTCCGACGTGAGCGAGATCGCGCGCCCGGCGAAGGTCGCCGGATTCGCCCAGTCGGTGTCGATCGAATAGGGGGAGTTGATCCCGATGCCGACTTTCGCCCGAGTGCCGAACGGCAGCGCGAGATAGGCGTGGGGGAGGATCGTTCGCACCACCTTCTGCTCGCCGGTTGTCCCCGCGCCGACGCCGGGGGCGCGCCCCTGGTATTGGGAGCGCTGGAGACTGTGGGCGGCGGCGCCGACCGTGAGCACCGGCTTGCCGAGCAACGCGAGGCCGCCCACGTTGTAGGAGAGCGCGCTCGGATCGTCGGCGATCGCGGTGTACGCCCCCGCGAGCCCCATCGCCTTCACCCCTTCGAGACCGGCGGCGAAACCCGAGGCATGGGCCGACGTGGCGACGGCGAGAAGGGCGAGGGCGAAGAGGATCGAGTTGCGGCGAATCGCGGGCATCGAGTGGCTCCAGGAGCTTGTGAGGTTGAGACGGGTTCGAGGGGCTCAGAAAACGAAAGCCGCGCGCGGCGTGGACGGTGGCCTAAGGGGAGGGCGCGGTCACCGAGATGAGCTTCACCACCGTGTCCGAACCGCCGGCGTTGCTCGCCGTCAGGCTGACCGAGAAGGTCTTCGTCATACCGGCGGGGACCGAATACACGTGGCTCGGGTTAGTGGCGAAGCTGGTATTCGCGCCGCCGCTCGACGGCTCGCCGAAATCCCAGAGGTAGCTGGTGGGCGAGTTGGTCGAGGCGTTGTTGAACTGCACCGTCGTGCCGACCGCTTGAAACGTGAAGTCGGCCTTGGGCTTCGCGGGCGGCGGCACGACGCACGAGGTGTCGTTCGGCTGGTACGTGAAGCCCTGCGGGAACGTGTCCCCGCAGCCGGTCGCCGTGTTTGTCACCACGACGTCGACCGCCTTCGGCTTGTTCCGCTTGCCCTGGGTGCCCATGCCGTCGGTGCAAGTTTCGGTGTCGAACGTTCCGGTAAACGCCGGAGCCGTGGCGGACACCGAGGTCGAGCTGGTCGAGCCGACGACCGCCACCGCGCCGTTGAACGTCACGCGCACCTGGCTGTCGAAGCCGCTGCCCTGGATGTTGACGACCGTGCCGCCCCCCTGCGGCCCGCTCGCGGGCGACAGGCTGGTGACGTTCGGCGTCGGCACCGTGTAGGAGAAGCGGATCGCGCTCTGGACCGACTCGCCCGTATCCAGGCGGGTGACCGTGAGCGGGCCGCTCGGCGGATTGCAGTTGGAGACCGAGACCGGAACGGTCGTCACGTTCAGCAAGGTGCCCCCTTGCGCGGGCGGCGGTTGGAAGTTCTGTACCGTACCGCCGAACTGAACCTGATAGGTGCCGCGCGGATCGAAGCCGCTGCCGCGGATGACGACCGGCGTGCCTCCCGTGTACGGTCCCGAGAGCGGGCTCATCGACGTCACGATCAGGCTCGCCCCGGTGTAGGAGAAGACGCCGGTCGCGATCGTGCTCTCGCCCGTGTTCACGTTCCGGACCTGGACGTCGACCAGTTGGTTCGCAAGCGACAGACCGACGCCGGTGGCGGACGGGGTGACCGCGACGATCGTGCTCTCGGTCGGCGCCGGATTCGTCTTCACCGTTGCCTGGAAGCCCTGGAAGGCGCCGCCGATGGTCTTACCGAAGATCACCTGGACGGGGGGCTTGAAGCTCTGGCCCGTGATCGTGACCATCGTTCCGCCCTCGTTCGGTCCGGACAACGGCGCCACCGAGAAGATGGCGAGCGGCGGATCGACGTTTTCGCCGCGGTAGGTCCAGGCGCTCGCGAGCTTGTCGCTGGTCGAGTTCGACTGGCCGAGCGCGTTGGTCACCTCGACGTCGACCGCCTTGGTCATGCCCGCCTCGACCGGCGTGGTGGACGCCGGCACGGTCGCCTGGATCGACGTGGCGGTGGTGGACCGGACCTGTGCCACCACGCCGCCGAACGTGACGCGCACGGGCGCCTGGATGCCGCTGCCCGAGATCGTCACCGTCTGCCCTCCGAGGTGGAACCCGGAGTTCGGCGAGATCGAGGTGAGGAAGAACGGCGGCGGGGTGAACGTCTGGATCGGGATCGCGACCTGGCCCGTGCTCTGCTCGACCTGGGCGAGCACCTGCGCGGTGCCGTTCGCCGGACCCGCGAACAGGTTGACCTGCGCGGCGCCGCCCATCAACCGGGCCGAGGTGATGGTGACCGCGTTGCCGCCCGAATCGGTTCCGAAGTTGCCGAGGCTCGTGTTGATCGCGACGTTGGTCCCGTCGGGAGGGGCCTGCCCGTTGTCGGTCCGCCGGACCGAGACGGAGATCGTCGAGGGGGTGGTCGAGCCGGTCGCGAGCGTCGTCGGGTTCGCGGAGAGCGTGATGGCGAAAAGAGACGTACCCGTGGGGGGCGGCGGATCGGGCGCCACTGGGTTCGACGAGTTGCACGCAGCCCCGATCCAGCCCGCGGCGGCGAGAAACAGGGCGCTCGAGGCGCGGCGAAACCCAATTCGGCGAAACATCTTGGCCGTCGCTGGCGAAAGAGCCTGCAAACTAGCTCTAAGAACGCAAGGCGTCAAGTATGGAGGGGGCTTCGTGCCCTGGGGAGGGAGGCGCTCCCTTCATCGAAGCCTCAGATGGCGGGTGCTACGATCCGCCTAACGTTTTGCGTACCCCACGGCGCAGGAGAAGGCGCGAATCCGGCGCACGAAACGGGCACGCAGCCGCATCGATCCGATCGAGGAGGGGCCGGGTATGAATCCGAACTGGGCGCACCTGCACATGATGGTCAACCACTTGCCGCTCTACGCCGCGCTCGTCGGGGCGCTGCTGCTCGGAGCGGCATTGATCGGCAAGAGCTCCGCGCTCGCCCGGGCCGGGCTGCTCGCCTGTTTGCTCGCCGGGATCGGGACCTGGGCGGGGGTCTTCTCCGGACATCGCGCCGAGGATTGGGTGAACGACAAGCCGGGGGTAACGGAAGAGTCGATCGAGGAACACGAGGAGTCTGCCGAAGGCGCGCGTTGGGTCGCCTTCCCGCTCGGGGTCCTCGCGCTGGTCGCCTTGTTCTGGAACAAAGGGCCGCAACGCTCGCTCCAGATCGTGCTCCTGCTGCTTTCGATCGTCACCCTCGTTGCGATGGCCCGCACCGCCAACCTGGGCGGCGAGATCCGCCACACCGAGATCCGAGCGGGCGCGGCAGATCCCGGAAGCGAAGCGAGCCCGGCCGGTACAGCGACGGGAGAAGAGGCCGGAGAAAAAGGCGAGGAAAGAGAGTCGGGCGAGGGACACTGACCCGAGCCAGCCGCAAGGCGGGGCACGAGTCCCTCCCGTTCCCGCCTTCCTGACGGCCCGGCGGAGCGCCCCTCCCGCTCCCACCTTCCACTGTCGCCCGGCGAAGCGTCCCTCCCCTCGCTTGCGGGGGGAGGCTAGGAGGGGGGCCGACCGGTCAGAAAACTTCTAATGCCGGAAGTGGCGCACCCCTGACAACAGCATCGCGATCCCCTGCTCGTCTGCCGCGGCGATCACCTCGTCGTCGCGCTTGCTGCCGCCGGGCTGGACGATTGCGGTGATCCCCGCCCGCGCGAGCGCGTCTAGGCCGTCGCGGAAGGGGAAGAAGGCGTCGGAGGAGGCGGCGGTCCCGGCGAGATCTAGACCAAACTGCCGCGCCTTCTCCGTCGCGATCCGGCAGGAGTCGAGGCGGCTCATCTGACCCGCGCCGATGCCCACCGTCTGGAGCGGATTCGCGACCACGATCGCGTTCGATTTGACGTAGCGGCCGACCTTCCAGGCGAGATCGAGCGCCTGACGCTCGGCGTCGCTCGGCGCCCGCTTCGTCGCGAGCGTCCAGCCCGCGGGGTCGTCGGCCCGGTCGTCGGCATCTTGGGCGAGATAGCCGCCGCTGATCGCCCGCAACTCGATCGGTCCGTTCTCCGACCCTCGGAGCGGCCGATGGAGGGGGCAGGAGACCAGCCGCAGGTTCTTCTTCGCGGCGAAGCGCGCGAGCGCCTCGGCGGAAAAAGCCGGCGCGACCAGCACCTCGACGAACAGATCGGCGATCGCGTCGGCGAACCGGGCGTCCACCTCGCCGTTCACCGCGAGGATCGAGCCGAAGGCCGAGACCGGGTCGGTCGCGAGCGCTTTCGCGTAGGCCGCCGAGAGGTCGTCGCCGAGCCCCACGCCGCACGGGTTGTTGTGCTTGATGATCGCGACCGCGGGCCCTGCGAATTGGCCGACGATCCGCCGCGCCGCGTCGGCGTCGAGCAGGTTGTTCCAGGACAGCTCTTTGCCCTGAATCGAGGTGAAACCGCCGAAGACCCCGACTCCGCCCCGGACCGCGTAGACCGCGGCCCGCTGATGCGGATTTTCGCCGTAGCGGGGCACCAGCACCCGGTCGAGCGAGAGGTCGAGCGCCTCGGGAAATCGGCCGTCCCCCGCGCCGTCGTCACCGCCCGCGGCCGCTCCTGCGAGAGCTCCTTCCAGATCCGCCTCCATCCAGCGCGCGATCGTTGCGTCGTAGTCGGCGGTGTGGCGGAAGGCCTTCGCCGCGAGCCGGCGCCGCAATCCCTCGGCGAGCGCGCCGTCGCCGCTCCGCAATGCGGACAGGACCGCCTCGTAGTCGCCGGGGTCGACCACCACCCCCACGCCCCCGTGGTTTTTCGCCGCCGCCCGCACCATCGCCGGGCCGCCGATGTCGATCATCTCGACGACCTCGGCGCGGCTCGCGCCCGGCTTTGCCGCGGCTTCGCGGAACGCGTAGAGGTTCACCACGACGAGGTCGATCGGAGCGATGCCGTGCTCGGCGATCTGGGCCGAGTGCTCGGGGACGGCGCGGTCGGCGAGGATGCCTCCGTGGATCTTCGGATGGAGGGTTTTCACCCGGCCGTCGAGGATCTCCGGAAAGCCGGTGACGTCCGACACCGCGGTCGCCGCGAGCCCCGCGCCGCGAAGCGCCGAGAGGGTCCCTCCGGTCGAGAGGATCTCGAATCCGAGTTCGACCAGGCCGCGGACGAACGGCAGGAGGTCGCGCTTGTCGAAGACGGAGACCAGGGCGCGGCGGACGTTGGGCATTGCGGGGTTCCTCGCGGACGATTTGGATCGGATCTCAGGCGGATCTCGAGCGACCCAGGGCGGATCGCGGGCGGAGCTCAGGGGTTTCTCAACGCGGCGATCATATCTGCTAGCCTTCCCTCTTCGCCGGTTCGCTCGTTCCCCTCTAAAGGTTTCCCGAGATCATGAAAAGCGCAGACATCCGCAGCAGCTTCCTCGATTTCTTCACCGAGCGCGGCCACCGCCTCTTTCCGAGCGCGCCGCTGGTTCCCCACGGCGACCCGACGCTTCTGTTCACCAACGCCGGCATGGTGCCGTTCAAGAACGCCTTCCTCGGCCTCGAGATCCCGGAGGACCGGCGAGCGGTCTCGGCGCAGCGGGTCCTGCGCGTCTCGGGTAAGCACAACGACCTCGAAAACGTCGGTCCGAGCGCCCGGCATCACACATTCTTCGAGATGCTCGGCAACTTCTCCTTCGGCGACTATTTCAAGGAAGAGGCGATCCGTTTCGCCTGGGAGCTGGTGACCGATGTCTGGGGACTGCCGCCGAGCCGCCTGTTCGCCACCGTGTTCGAGCAGGACGACGAGGCCGAGGCGCTCTGGCGGGTCCTCTCCACCCTGCCGGCCGAGCGGATCGTCCGCTGCGGCGCCAAGGACAACTTCTGGGCGATGGGCGAAACGGGCCCCTGCGGGCCGTGCAGCGAGATCTTCGTCGACCTTGACCCGGGTCGCCCGCAGGTCTCGTTCGACGAAGGCTCGGATTCCGGCCGCTATCTGGAGATCTGGAACCTCGTCTTCATGCAGTTCCAGCGGGAGGAAGGGGGCGCGCTTGCGCCGCTGCCCAATCCTTCGATCGACACCGGCGCGGGCCTCGAGCGGACCGCCTCGGTGCTGCAGGGCGTCTCCTCGAACTACGACACCGATCTCTTCCGGCCGATCCTCGACGCCGCGGCGGCGCTCGCCGGAATCCGCTACGGCGCGACGGCGGTCAACGGCAAGCCGGTCAATTTCGAGTCGGACACCTCCTTGCGGGTGATCGCCGACCACGTGCGCGCGGTGACTTTTCTCCTCGCGGATGGCGTGATCCCGGGCAACGAAGGGCGCGGCTACGTGCTGCGCCGCATCTTGCGCCGGGCGGTGCGCCACGGCATGCGGATCGGCTTCGAGGAGCCGTTCCTCCATCGTCTGGTGCCGGTGTTGGGCGAGGTTCTGGGCCAGGCGTATCCGGAGCTCGGCGCAACGCGGCAGGCTTCGGTCGCGGCGATCCAGGCCGAGGAGGAAAAGTTCCTGTCGACCGTCGCCTCCGGCGCGCGGCAGGTGCAGGAAGAGGTCGAGCGCCTGCGCTCGCAGGGCAAGGAGACTCTGCCCGGCGCCATGGTGTTCCGGCTCTACGACACGTACGGCTTGCCGATCGAGCTGATCCGCGAGATCGCGGAGGAGGAGCGTTTCGGCCTCGACGAAGAGGGTTTCCGCCACGCGCTCGAGGGGCAGCGAGAGCAGTCACGCAAGGCGACCAAGGAAGTCCAGAACCGGCTGCTCGCCCTGCGCGAGGAGCTGCGCGGCCACGCCGACATGCCCGAAACGCGGTTCGAGGGGTGGGATGCAACGACACTCGAAGGAGCGGGAGTCGCCCGGCTCGCTGCGTTCCGCGACGGCGATCCGCTGCGGGTCTCGGAGCTCAAAGCGGGAGAGTCGGGCGTCGCCGTGCTCGACCAGACGGTGTTCTACGCCGAAGGGGGCGGAGAGGTCGGCGACACGGGGTGGATCCTCTGGGACGGCGGCAAGGCGCGCGTGACCGACACGCGGAAAGACAACTCGGGGATCTTCTTCCACTTCGTCGACGTCGAGCAGGGAACCTTGAGCCGCCACCAGCGGGTAAGCCTCAAGGTGGACTACGACCGCCGGCAGGCGATCGAGAGCAACCACACCGCGACCCATCTGCTCCACGCGGCGCTCCGTCAGGTGGTGGGCCAGAGCGCGCGGCAGGCGGGTTCGCTGGTCGCCCCAGAACGGCTGCGCTTTGACTTCACCTACCACCGCGGGCTTCTCGAGCCCGAGGTCCGAAAGGTCGAGGATCTCGTCAACGAATGGATCCGCCGCGCGGTGCCGACCGACTTCCGCTTCCGCAGCTATCAAGAGGCGGTGGCGGCCGGCGCGATGGCGCTGTTCGGAGAGAAATACGGCGACACGGTGCGCACGGTCGAGGTGCAGGGCCTGTCGACCGAGCTTTGCGGCGGATGCCACGTCAACAACTCGGGCGAGATCGGGCTGTTCCTGATCGAGTCGGAGCGCGGCATCGCCTCGGGCGTGCGGCGGATCGAAGCGGTCACCGGCGCGGCGGCGCTCGCCGCGGTGCGCGAGCAGCGGCGCTCCTACGAAGGCCTGATCGATTCGCTCGGGATCAAGTCGGCCGACCCGGCCCAGCAGCGCGAGCGCGCGGCGCAGATCAAGGCGCGGACGGCGGAGCTCGAAAGCGAAGTGAAGAAGCTGCGGCTCCAGCTCGTCTCGGGTGGCGGCTCGGCCAAAAGCTCCGGCGGCGGCGACGAGACGATCGACGTCTCCGGCGTCAAGGTGCTGGCCCGCGAGGTTCCTTCCGCCCCGGCGGACGACCTGCGCGCGATGGCCGACGCGCTCCGCGCGAAGCTCGGCTCAGGGGTTGTGATCCTGGGCGCCCGCGACGACGGCAACGCGAGCCTGATCGCCGCGGTGACCAAAGATCTCGTCGACCGGGTGAAAGCGGGCGACCTGGTCAAGAAGCTTTCGGGCGTGATCGGCGGTCGCGGCGGCGGCCGACCGGATTTCGCCCAGGCGGGAGGCAAGCAGCCGGAGAACCTCCCCGCCGCCCTCGCCGCCGCGGCCGACGCGGTGCGCGAGCAGTTGGAGGGGTAACTCGGCGTCGAGGCGGTGCGTGTTCACCGTGCCGCGAGCTGCCGAATGCCGCTTACCAGGAAGAAGAGCGTGACCGCTCCGAACGCCAGGGCGACGCCGGTCGTTCCGGCGATCTTATAGAGCAGGATGACCAGGACGTTCATCCGCACCGATCCCCCCTGCTGTTCCATCGTGTCGAGCTCCTGATAACAGAAGAAGCCGAGCAAAGCCGCGGCGGCGGCGATGCCAAAGGCTTTCCAGATTTCCTTCGTGGTGCCGGCCAGGACGGCTGGAACGACCCGGCCCGGTGAGGGGGAGATCTCGCCGTAGGCCGAGGGCGCCGAGTACAGGTCGCCGGACGGGCGGTTTCGGATCTTCGCGAAGATCACTCCGCATTGCGGACAGCTCTCGAAGCCGGGGGCGACGGGGGACTGGCACTTCGGACAGGTGGCCGGGCTGGTGTTGGACATGATCGGATCTCCTCCAAAGCAAAAATAGGACGCAGAACAGGCGACAAGATCTTTGGCGACAAGTCGCGGCGTCTCCGATCACCTTAGATGCCCGGTTTGTTTGACCGGCACGGTGCCGCGAGATAGCGTCCTGTCCAGACATCCAGGTTCATTTCGGATCCGTTGTTCTTCGGTCGATGCCATCAGCCCGGAGCAGGCTCGGCCGGAGGTACGGGTTCGGTTTTCAAGGGGTAAGGGCGCGCCATGGCCAACAGCATTACGGTGACGAGCGGTCAATCGTGGTTTTCTCGCTTGGGCGGCTCGATCAAGAGCGTTCTCTTCGGGCTCGTGATGTTCGTCGCCGCGTTCCCCGTGCTGTTCTGGAACGAAAGCCGGTCGGTGCGGACGGCGAAGAGCCTTTCGGAGGGCCTGGGCGCCGTGGTGAGCGTTTCCGCGGATTCGGTGAGCGCGGGCAACGACGGCAAGCTGATCCACGTCGCCGGGCCGGTGGACACCGGCGGCGAGATCTCCGATCCGGATTGGAACGTCCACGCCAAGGCGATCAAGCTGATCCGCAAGGTCGAGATGTACCAGTGGAAAGAGGAAGAGAAGAGCGAGACCAAGAAGAAGCTCGGCGGCGGCACCGAGACGGTCAGGACCTACACCTATTCTCAAGAGTGGTCGAACGATCCGATCGACTCGTCTCAGTTCGAACAGCCCGAGGGGCACGAGAATCCGAGCGGCTTTCCGGTCGAGAGCAAAACCATCCCCGCCGATCGGGTGAAGGTCGGCGCCTTCTCGCTCTCCTCCGAGCAGCTCGACCAGCTCTCGAAAGGTACCGAATGGAAGGTGGAAGCGGATGCCGTCGCCGGTCTGCCGGAGGAGACGCGCGACAAGGTGAAGGTCGCCGGAGGCCGGTATTTCCTGGGCGCCGACCCGGCCGCGCCGGCGGTCGGCGACGTCAGGGTCTCGTTCTCGATCGTCAATCCCGCCGAGGTGAGCCTCGTGGGCGTCCAGACCGGCGAGACGTTCGCGCCCTATCAGGCCGAAGCGGGCGACACGGTCCTGCTGGTCGAGGAGGGAGTGCGGACCGCCGCGCAGATGTTCAAGTCGGCCCAGGATCGAAACGCGGTCCTCACCTGGTTTCTGCGCGCCGGAGGCTTCTTCCTCTTCTTCCTCGGCACGTTCTTGATCTTCCGGACCATCGCGGTCGTCGCCGACGTGCTGCCGATCTTCGGCACGATGCTCGGCGCCGGCATCGGCCTGTTCGCAGTCCTGATCGCGTTCGTGCTCTCGTCGATCACGATCGCGGTGGCCTGGATCTTCGTCCGCCCGGTGCTCGGTGTGACGCTGCTGATCCTCGCCGGAGGCGCCGCGTTCTGGCTGCTCAAGCGAGGAAAGGCGAAGAAAGCCGAGCGGGCGGCGGTCGCCACGCCAGCCACGCCCGTGATCGCCGGATAAGGAGGAAAGTCGGCAGGATTTTCGCGGCCGGGCGGGTTTCTGCCCGGCGACTTCGTGGCACCGTTTCTGCTTGGACGGGGGGCGTTCATGCCCGTTCCGCCGGGGTTTGGGCGCGATCGGTCCTTCTCGGACGAAGCGGCTTGCGGAATCGAAGGAGGAAACGATGTCTAACTTCGCGATCTACATGCTTGGTGTGGTGATCGTGGTGGCGGCGCTCGGGTATGGCGCTCACCTCGTGGGGGTCTCCTCGACGTGGATCGTCGTCGGCGCGCTGATCGTGGTCGGTTTGAGCGTGATGGGGGGAATCGTCAAAACCCGACGGCCCGAGCCGCCGACCGGGGGATGAGGATTCCAATACCCCTCCCAAAGTTCCCCTAGTACCTCGACTCGTCTCGATCGTCTCGGAGAACGAGCCCATCCGCTCGCGATACGCGCGAGCGCTTCTTTGATGGGCTCGTTCGATCGACGAGGAGCGAGCCATGGTTCCAGCACGCAATCGATCTTTTTCGGGCCGCGCCCGGAAAAGCTTCTTTCCCTTTCTCTCCCTACTCTTCGTTCTTGCCGCTTCGCCCGCAGCCGTTCGAGGCGCGAGCCTCGAGCCGGCGATCCGCGATTCGCACTTCATCTTCGCCGGCACGGTGGAGAGGCCCGCCGCTTCGAACGTTTCGCTTCTTCCTTCTTCCGATCGAACCGCGATCGTAAGGGTTCGCGCGGTCGTCGACCAGCCGGACGTGTTTCCCGGCTTGCGCGACGCTGAGGTGACGGTCCAGGCCGCCGACGCGCGCGATCTGACGGAGGGTGCGACCGGGATCTTCTTCTCCACCAGCTTGATGTACGGCGAGCACCTCGCGGTCTCGGAGGTCTACCGGATCGCGACGCGGCTCGAATCCGAGAGCTCGGACCTCGATGCGGTTTCGCGCGAGGTCTCCCGGGTGCGCGCGCTCGAAGCGGACGAGGATCTCGCCGCGCGCCTATCCCGCGCCGAAGCGGTCGTCTATGGCAAGGTCGAAAAAGTCCTTCCGCTCGAACGGAGGGAGGGGGACAGGGAGGACTTCGGCGAGCACGCGGCATCCTGGGCGCTCGCGACGATCGGTGTCGAGAAGGCGCTCAAGGGACGCGAGGGCTCGGCGGTCTATTTCGCGCAGGACACCGACTTCTTCTGGGCGACGACGCCGAAGCTCGCCATGGGCGAGGAGGGGATCTTCCTGCTCCAGCCCTATCGGGGTCGCGACCTGCCGGAAGGCTCCTACGTCGTGGTCGACGCGCTCGACGTCCAGCCGCCGGGCGAGCTCGAGCGGATCGTTGGGCTGCTCCGCTGACCGCCCCCTCACCGCGGAGACCTCGCCATGAGAAACGTCCGTTCCTTACGGGTGCGCGCCACGGCGTTCGCCCTCGCCCTCCTCTCGCTCGCGGGATCGCGCACCGCCACGGCGCAGAAGGTCACCGTGGTCGACATGATTCCGAACCTGATGAACAATGAGATTGCGGACCAGGCCGAGCCCAACCTCGCCGTCGATCCTGCCAACCCGTCGCGCATGGCCGCCTCGGCGTTCGTCAGGAACCCGCAGAAGCCGAACAACGCCTCGATCTTCCTGTCGACCGACGGCGGCCTCTCCTGGACGCTCCAGCCGATTCTCCCCGGCTCGCCGACGCTGTGCAGCACCTCTTTTTGCGATGTCACCCTGCGCTTCGCCGGAAACTCCGGCAGTCTCTACGTCGCGTCGCTGATGGCCAAGCCTCAGGGGATGACCGATTTCGAGATGACCTACGCGGTCCACCGTTTCGACGATGTCTTCGCGAATCCGACGCCGGTGCTGGTCGGAAAGCGCAGCGGCACAGTTCCCGACGTGCCGGACCAACCCTACGTCCAGGCGACCACGGTGCTCGGGGGCGAGGGAACCGATCTCGATCGGATCTTCGTCGGCGTCAACGACATGCTCCCCGCGCAGGGGAGCCAGACCGCCACCGTGGACGTGAGCCTGAACGCGCGCGTCGCCTCGCCCACGGTGCTCTCCCAGCACGTCGAGAAGGCCGTGCCTCCGGATCCCCCAGGCAAGGACGGCGCCTCGGTGCGCGCCGCGTTCCATGCGAGCGGTGTGGTCTACGCGGCATTCTATCGCCCGCTCTCGCTGACCAAGGCGGACATCGTGGTGGTGCGAGACGACGAGTGGGGCGCGAGCGCGAAACCATTCGAGGCGCTTGCGACCGGCGGCGTGGCCGGAGCGATCGTCGCCTCCGCGGTGCCCTATCCCGGCAGCGACGACGAGGAGAAGCTCAACGGCCAACGGGTCGGTCATTCGCAAATTTCGATCGCGGTCGATCCGAACGACCGGAAGAGCGTCTGGATCGCCTGGGGCGACCAGGCGGACGGTGCGAAGCTCACCCTCCACCTCCGTCATTCCGGAGACGGCGGTGAGACCTGGGGCGACTCCGAACTCCGTAAGATTCCCGGGGCGACCAATCCAGCGGTCACGGTCAACAGCGTCGGGCAGGTCGGCTTCCTCTACCAGGGGGTCGACCCTTCGAAACGCTGGCGTACCAAGGTCGAGATCTCGGGCGACGAATTCGCGTCCCCGCCCCAGACGCTCCTCCTTTCGCTCGCCGACAACTCGGGTTCCGTAGGTTCCAACTTCATCGGCGACTACGAGCATCTGATGGCGGTGGGGAAGGATTTCTACGGCGTCTTCTCCGCGGTGAACGATCTGAACCCCGTGTTCTTCCCCGACGTCGACACGCTGATCTTCAACCGCGACCACGACGCGGACGGCATCCTGTCCAACGGTTCCCACGTGCCTCTTTCGATCGATCCGTTCTTCTTCCATGTCGAAACGGTCTCGGCTGAAAGCGATTTCTTCGTCCGCGATTGGACCGACGCCGGTGGGCACGACCCGGGGCTCGAACCGTCGACCCACGCGGTTTTCTACGAGACGAGTGACGTCTGGAATCGGCTCGCCAACGACTCCGGAAGCCTGGCAGGAAGCGCCGAGCCGCCGCACGAAGACCCGCAGCCGGGGCAGAACTTCGCCTTCGTCCGGGTGGGGAGGAAAGCTGCGGCGCCCGCGGACTCGCCCGACGTCGACGTGCTGCCGCATTTCTACTACTCGAACTTCGGTTCGGGGCACTCCTACAAGGACGCCGGCGTGGCGGCGCCCGTCCCGCTCACCTTCGCACCGGCCCAAACGGAGCTCACGCTCGCGAGCGGCTCGGGCTACGAGTGGACGCTGCCGGAAAAACACTCCTCGCACATCTGCATGGGGGTGGAGCTCGAAGTCGCGGGCGATCCGTTCGCGCTGCCGACACTGCTCGGCCACGTGCCCGGCTGGCCGACGCTCGACACGGCGGTTCTCTACGACAACAACAAGGCGCAAAGGAACGTGATCTATCCGAAGATGAAGGCGGCTTCCGGGGCGCATTACTACGCGCTGGTCCGCAACGCGGCGACGGTCGCGCGCAACGTCTGCCTCCGCCTCGATTCGCCGAGCCAGACGGTAGGCCGCTACGCCTCGGTCGCGATCGACGCCTGCGGTCTCGCGACCACCTCGTACCGTCCCGGCCAGACGATCTGCATCCCCGCCATGGCGCCCGGGGAAGAGCGCGCGCTCCGGGTCACGGTCGACGTGCCGACGAGCGCCCAGGGAGCGGATCTCTCGCTCGCCTTCACCGAGGTGACGAAACCGGGACCGACGGGCAAGCCGCGCGACGGATTCGCTTTCTCTCCCATCGCCACGACGGTCGAGGATGCGGCGCGGGCGAATCTCACGTTTCAGGTCGCGGTCTTCGGGCGGCTCGCGGCGATCTACGGCGACGCGACCGCCGCCACGTGGGCGAGCCGGACGCGCGATCTGCTCGGCTCGGGCTTTTCGCTCCCGGCCTACGTCGCGTTCGAACAGCGGGTGGGACCGTATCTCTCCGTTCTCACGAGCCTCGTTCCGCGATCGACCTCGACCTGCGCGCCCTCGCCCTACGGCGATCTCGACCGGCTTCTCGGCGCCCTCTCCGGCGGCGACGCGGGTCTGATCGTCCCGGCGCACAACGACTACCTGCAGACCCTCGACGTCGCCATCACGCTCCAGCAGATCGCGGTCGGCGGCCCGGGCGCTTGAGCCCCGCCGCCGTCCGATTCAAACCCTTCCGACCGAACGAGATCCCTCGAGATCCGCGGAGACGTCTATGAAACCTTTCGATCGAAATCACCCGGCGCGCGGTCTACTGCGCATGCTGTCGGCGTTCGCCCTCCTCGGGCTGATCGTCAATGTGTCGCCCGCCGCCGCGCAGAAGGTCACCGTCGTCGACATCCTTCCGAACTTCATGAGCGACGACCAGGCGGAGCAGAGCGAACCGAACCTCGCGATCGATCCGACCAATCCGTCGCGCATGGCCGCCTCGGCGTTTTTCATCAACCCGAAGAAGCCGAACAAAGGAGCGATCTTCCTCTCCACCAACGGCGGCACGACCTGGACCGTCCAACCGATCCTGGCCGGATCGACGAGCGTCTGCTCCACCTCGTTCTGCGACATCACGCTCCGCTTCGGCGGCACCTCGGGGAAGCTGTATACGAGCACCCTCACCGCCAAGACCGACGGCTCGAATCAAGACGTGATGACCTATCAGATCAACCGCTTCGACGACGTCTTCGCGGCGAACCCGACGGCCGTCCTGCTCGAGCAGAGGACCGGCGTGATCCCCGACTGCCCCGATCAACCGTACGTCCAAGCGACGACCACGCTCGGCGGCGAGGGCACCGAGCTCGATCGCGTTTTCGTCGGCGTCAACGACGCGCGGTTAGCGCGAGCCCCTCAGACCGCGACGGTGGACGTCAATCCGAATGCCGGCGCCTCGCCTCCCGCTGCAAACCTCGAGCAGGAGATCGAGGCCGCGATGCCTCCGAGCCCGCCCGGCCGGGACGGCTCGGCCGTGCGTACCGCGGTCCATTCGAGCGGCGTGGTCTATGCCGCGTTCTACAGCCCGACCTCGGACACCAAGGCGAATGTCGTGGTGGTTCGAGACGACCAATGGGGCAAACACGCCCCGAAGCCGTTCGCCGATCTGATCGGCACCTCGGGCGTGTCGGTGGTCTCGGGCACGGCCTATTCTGGCTCGGGTACGAAGCTCGCCAAGCAGCGCGTCGGACGCTCTCAGATCTCGATCGCGGTCGATCCGAACGATTGGAGAAACGTCTGGATTGCCTGGGGCGACAACGACGTTCCGCCGATCACGCTTCACGTTCGGCACTCGACCGACGGCGGCAAGACCTGGGACGCGAACGATCTCTATACCGTTCCGTTCGCCACCAACCCGGCGCTCGCGATCAACAGCGTGGGCCAGGTCGGATTCCTTTACCAGGCCGTGCAGCAGCTCGGCCTCTGGGAGACCCGGGTCGACATCTCCGGCAACGCGTTCGCGACGCCGCCCCAGTCGATCGTCCTGTCAATCGCCGACAGCTCTGGCGGCGGCTTCTCCAACAACTTCATCGGCGACTACGATCACCTGATGGCGGTGGGTAAGGATTTCTTCGGTGCTTTTTCCGCCATGAACGACCCTGCGGCCATCAACTTCCCCGACGTCGACACCGTGATCTTCCAACGCGAGCACGACGCGACCAAGCTCTACAAGGACAGCTCGCACACCTTCACGATGCCGCCCTCGATCGATCCGTTCTTCTTCCACGTCGAGATGGTGACGCCTGACAACGACTTTTTCGTCCGCGACTGGACCGACGCGGCGAGCCACGACCCGGGGCTCGAGCCGTCGTCAAAGCCGGTCTTCTACGAGACGAGCGACGTCTGGAACCGGCTCGATAACGCGTCCGGAGTTCCTGCGACCAACGCCGAGCCGCCGCATGCAGACCCCCAGCCGGGACAGAACTTCGCCTTCGTTCGCGTGGGGCGAAAGGCGGCCGCCCCGGCCGCTTCCCCCGACGTCGACGTGATCCCGCATTTCTATTACGCCGATTTCGGTGCCGGTCTCGCCTACAAGGACGCTGGCGTAGCACCGCCCGTGCCGATCCCTTTCGCGCCAAACCAGAAAGAGCTCACGCTGGCCGACGGCTCGGGCTACGAGTGGACGCTTCCCGACGCTCACTCCTCGCACGTCTGCATGGGGGTGGAGCTCGAGGTGGCAGGCGATCCGTTCGCCCAGCCGACGCTGCTCAATCACGTGCCTGGTTGGCCGACGCTCGACACCGCGGTGCTCTACGACAACAACAAGGCGCAGCGAAACGTCATCTACCCCGAGATGAAGGTGATGTCCAAGGCGCACTACTACGCCCTGGTGCGCAACGCCGCCTCGGTGTCGCGCAGCGTCTGTCTTCGGCTCGACTCGCCGATCCAGAATGCCTTGCGCTACACCTCGGTCGCGATCGACGCCTGCGGCCTCAACACCGCGTCCTACCGTTCGGGCCAGACCGTCTGCCTTTCCGGAATGTCGGCCGGCGAAGTTCGGGCGTTGAAGGTTACGGTCGACGTGCCGGCGAGCGCCCAGGGGGCCGATCTATCGCTCGCCTTCACCGAGGTGACGAAACCGAGCCCGACGGGCAAGCCGCGCGACGGCTTCTCTTTCTCGCCCGTCGCCACGACCACCGAGGCGGCGGCGCGCGCGAATCTCACCTTCCAGGCGGCGGTGTTCGGGCGCCTCGCGGCGATCTATGGAGACGGCATCGCGGCAACTTGGGCAACCCGGACCCGCGACCTGCTGGCGTCGGGCTTCTCGGTTTCTACCTACGTTGCCTTCGAGCAGCGCGTAGGGCCGTACCTCTCCTACTTAACCGGCCTGGTCCCGCGCAGGACCTCGACCTGCACCCCCTCGCCCTACGTCGACCTCGACCCATTCCTCGGCGCCCTCGGCGGGGGCAACGCCGACTTGATCGTCCCCGCGCACAACAACTACCTCCAGACCCTCGACATTGCGATTACGCTCCAACAGATCGAGGTCAACGGTCCGGGGGCGTAAGCGCTCGGCCGATCAAACGAGCTCGAACTGGCCGGGCCGACGTGCCGTCGGCCCGGCGTCCTATGGAAAATTGTCTCTCTCCAGGCCGAGATCAGCCGAGCCCGAGCTCCTCGATCGACTGGACCTCGAACACCCGTTCGGCCACGGTGCTCAGCTTCTCAACGGAGCGAAGGGCATTCAGGCGCCGTTGAATCGGCGCAGGGACTTGACCGAACCGCTCACCGATCTGCCGGATCAACATTCTGCGCAGAACGGCCGCAACCTCCTCGCGGCCCTTTTTGAGCCCTTTTGCTTCGATCTTGTCGGCCCAGGTCATTTGCATCGCTTGGATCTCCGGAGATTCTTGGGCAGCCGCCAGGGAAGCGTACTCCTCCGCGTCCCGCCCATTCAAGGGTAGATAGGTTTCGACACAGTTGATCAACAGAAACCTCTGGTCCGCTCGCATCGGCGTGGCGGCGATCTTCTTGAGCGCCTCGAATTTGACCTTGGCACGCTCCGAGGAGCCGACTTTGGCGAGAGCCGCCAGGCCCCAGGCGAGCGGCTCCGGGCGGTCGAGCAGCTCTTGAGCCGGGAGCTTCGACAGGCCATACGAGAGATAGCGGAATCGATGGATCTCGTGGCCGGCCGTCTCCTCGAGGTGAGTGTGCCAGACCGCGCCGGGCGGACCGCCGCGCAGAAAGACGACGAGCGAGACCGACGGTTCGGGGTAGCGTCCGCGAAGTCGGTTCGAGTAATTCCAAAGCCGCCGGCCGATGTCCCGGGCCGCTCTCCTCTCGATCTCGACATGAACGAGGAAGGCGTGGCTTTCGGCCGAATTGGGAATCACAGCGAGGAGATCGACGATCCGATGCTCCTCCTCGGGAGCCTCCGGAACCAGCTCCTTGTCGCGGAACTCGACCTCGGCTTCCGCGGGCAAACGCCCGACGAGTTGGGCGTCCACGAGCAGGAGGAGCTCCCGGAAGAACGCACGGAACAACGATTTGAACAGGTGATCGTGGGGCGGCACGGCGAAAGTCTCCTTTCACCATTCCATAGACGCGAAAGACCCTCTCCAATCTTGCGATTCTTGCCGGACGGACTCGCCCTCAGCCGATCGATCTCCGCCGCTGCCGCCCCTGCCTCCCGAGCAACAGCAGCAGGATCGGGCCCGCCACGAACCCGCCGATGTGGGCGAACCAGGCGACTCCTCCTTGCGCGGCTTGGCCTTGGCTGATCGAGGTGAGGCCGGGGCCGAGCTGGAGGAGGAACCAGATCGGCAGGAAGACGATCGCCGGGATCTCGACCGTGGTGAAGAACACGAAGACGAAGACCAGCGTTCTGATTCGAGAGCCCGGGTGGAGGAAGAGGTAGGCGCCGAGAACACCGGAGATCGCGCCGGAGGCGCCGATCGCGGGAATCTGCGAGGTCGGGTTCGCGAGCGCGTGGGCGAACGTCGCGACGAAGCCGGCGAGGAGGTAGAAGACGAGGTAACGACCGTGGCCGAGCCGGTCCTCGACGTTGTCGCCGAAGATCCAGAGAAACATCATGTTGCCGAGGAAATGGACCCAGCCGCCGTGGAGGAACATCGAAAGGAGAGCACTCCAGACGCCCGAGCCAAAGCTCACGAGGACCGGCGGTTGATGTAGCTCGGCGGGGATGAACGCCGATTGGAAAAGGAATCCGTCGAGCCGCGGTCCGAGGGAGAGCTCGTAGAGGAAGAAGAGCGCGTTCGCGGCGATCAGCAGGACGTTCGTCGCGGGGAAACCGCGCCGCGGCTGGGTGTCGGCGAACGGAATCACGGGCCGATGCCGTCGCGGTCGGCGGTCTCCGGGCGCAGACGTTCCCAATCCTCGGCGGAGCGGACGCGATGGACGCGCATCAGGTTAGTGAGCGGCCGCTCGCGGATCGGGTGGCCCATCAGGACGATGATCCGGTCTCCCGGCGCCGCGAGGCCCGCGAGCTGGAGCTTGCGGTCCACGAGCTGCATCATGCCGTCGAGATGCTCGACGTCGCCGTCGGCGAGCAGCGGCCGAACTCCCCAGACCAGCTGGAGCTGCCGCGCGACCTTCGGGTCTGGGGTGAAGGCGACGATCGGAGCCTCCGGCCGGTAGCGGGCGGCGAGCCGGGCGGTGAAGCCGCTCTGGGAGAACGCGACGATCCGCCGCACGCCAAGTTGGTCGGCCGCGAAAACCGCGGCGGCCGAGACCAGATCGGGAACCTCGAGCGACGGGTCGCACTCCGGTGCCGTCGCGGTCGGATCGAGCGGCGTATGGCGTCGCACCTGCTGCGGCCCGAGCGGTTGGAACGAAGCGCGCTCCGGCCGGCGGCGCCGCTCGTAGGCTTCCGCTTCGAGGACGATTCCGGCCATCGTCTTCACGACGTCCACGGGATATCGGCCGACCGTCGTTTCGCCCGAGAGCATGAGGGCGTCGGTGCCGTCGAAGACGGCGTTCGCCACGTCGGTCGCCTCCGCGCGCGTCGGCCGCGGCTGCTCGATCATCGATTCGAGCATTTGGGTGGCGACGATCACCGGTTTACCCGCGCGGCGGGCGGCGGCGATGATCTCTTTCTGCCAGACTGGGACGCTCGCGAGAGCCACTTCGACGCCGAGGTCGCCGCGGGCGACCATCACGCCGTCGGAGGCGGCGCAGATCGCGTCGAGGTTCTTGAGTGCCGCGGCCCGTTCGAGCTTGGCGATGATCGGGATCGCGCCTCCCGCCTCGATCGCGAGCGCACGGATCGCCTCGACGTGGGCCGCCTCGCCGACGAAGCTCGCGGCAAGGAAATCGGCCTCCTCCGCGACCGCGAACGCGACATCGCTCGCGTCTTTTTCCGAGATCTGGAAAGGCAGGTTCGAGTCGGGGAGGTTCAGACCCTTGCGGCTGCGGATCGTGCCGCCGTTCGCCACGCGGGCGGTGAGGATCGACCCCTCGCGCGATTCGATCGCGAGCTCGATCAGACCGGCGTCGATCAGCACGCGCTCGCCGGGGACGACGTGGGCGAGGAACCCGGGATCGTCTACGGGTAAGTCAGCCCCTTCCGAAGGATCGCCCAGGCGCACGATCTCGCCCGCGGCGAGCGTTCGACAGTCGCCGGGCAGAAGGCCCAGCCGATAGCGTGGACCCATCAGATCGAGCACAATCGGAACGTGGCGGCGCACATCGAGCGCCACGCGACGGACCAGGCCGATCGTCTCACGGTGCTCGGCCTGCGAGCCGTGGGAGAGGTTGAGGCGGACGAGATCGACACCCGAGACGAGCAGCTCTCGGAGCACCGGCTCCGACCCGCTTGCGGGTCCGATCGTCGCCATGATTTTCGCGCGCCGTTCGGTCATAGGCGGCGGAGTCTATGGCACCCAAGCGACGGGATGCCTCGATCGAGAAGGCGCTCCCTCAGTGATGCGGTCCTCCGGCGAATTTCTTCTCACCGGCCTCGACTTTCAAGGCGAGGCGGTTCTGCTGCGGAGGCAGCGGGCAGGTCGCAAACGCCGTGAAGGCGCAGGGCGGGTTGTACGCTTTGTTGAAGTCGACCACCACCTTGCCGTCCTTCGGCGGGTCGGTATCGAGGAAACGCCCGGCGCCGTACGTCTCCTTGCCGTTCGTTTCGTCGCCGAAGACGAGGAACAGACCTTCGCCCGGCGCGCCGAGTCCGTCGAGCCGATAGGTCTTACCGCCGACCTGGAACACGACCGCGCCGGAGGAAGGGGTGTCCTCGACCTGGCCGAGGATGTTCGGAACGGGCACCTTCTTCGGCGGATCGTAAGGTTCGAACTTCGCCTCGAAGCGCCATGCGGATTGCGTCGGGTAGCTATCGAGGCCAGTGAAGTTTTTCGCCAGCGCGCTATTCGTGTCCTTCACCCGCACGCCCAGCCGGTCGCCGCGCTGGATGACATAGAAGCGGAGCGCGCCGATCTCCAGATGCGTGGGTCCGCCCTCGTCGGCGTCCGCTAAAAGGTCGAGCCGGGTGACCGGCTTGCCCTCGCTCGTAAGGCCCGAGCCCGGCGCGGCTTTCGACGCTCACCTTTTGACCGTGGCGGACGAAGGTGCCGACCAGCTCCGGAGCGCTCCCCTCGGGAAAGATCACCCGGTTCTCGGCGCCGCTGCCGAACCGGTTCGCGCCTTCCTCCAGCCAGAACAAACCGACCAGGGAAAGCCAGCCCTCGGGCTTCTTCAAGCCCTCGGTCCGTTCGTTGCGGAAGGTCTCGATCTCCTGGGCATAGGCCGTGTCGGACGAAGCTTTTGCCTCGGTCTCGGCCGCGCGAACGGTGGGAGAGAGAAAATTCCCGCCGCAAAGCGCGGCGGAGAGGAGGGCGATCGTGAGCGGACGGGACGAACCGGGTTTGGTCATCGGAGCCTCCAAAACGTTCGAGCGGAGCATACCGCGCGCAGATCGTCGAGCTGGACCATCGGGAGACTCGAGGTCGAAATGCGTCTTTATCCGTAGCAACAACGGAAAGGAGACTGTATGATATCTCTTGTGTCTAATCGATATCGCGCTTCGCCGACCATTCGCACCCTGATCAGTCTGGAGTCCGAGGACAAGGCCTGGCTCGACGCCCGAGCGGAGGAGGAGGGAATCGCCATGACCGAGATCGTCCGGCGGGCGGTAAGGAACTATCGGAATGAGGTGGAGGCAAGCTCGATCGAGCATCTGCTCGTCGCGACCGCAGGTACCTGGAAGGGTCCCGACGGTCTCGACTATCAGCGCGCGATCCGCGCCGAGTGGGAGACCTGAACGTGAGTCTTCTACTCGACTCGGTGATTCTGATCGACCACTTTCGGGGGATCGAAGCCGCTTCGACCTATCTGGCCGAGACCCATCGGAAAGCGAAGATTTCGGTGATCACGCGGGCCGAGGTGCTCGCCGGCTTTGACGATGCGAGTATGCCCGGGGCGTTGGCGCTGCTCGATCGGTTCGCAATCCTGCCGATCGACACTCCGGTGGCCGACCTCGCGGCCCGGCTGCGCCGTGAGCACCGGTGGAAAATGCCGGATGCTTTGCAGGCAGCGACCGCCCGCTATCATTCCCTGTTTTTCGTGACTCGCAACACCAAGGACTTTCCGCCTGAGCGATTCTCTTGGGTGAAAGTGCCCTACGCCGTGTGACCCGGCTTCAGTCGTAGTGCTTGATCTTCGGCCACAGTTCCGAGAGCGGCGTTTTGAGCCCGCGGCAGACGTGGATGTTCAGCCCGCTCTCGTAGGGCATGCAGTTTCGGCATTCGAAGATCGCGCCGAGGCGGACGTCTCGAAACAGCTTGCGTAGGCTCTCCTCGTCGTCTCCGATCACGACGACGCAGCGGCCATCGGTTCCACGGGGTCCCCAGAGGAAATAGTTGTTGTGCCCCGCGATCGCGTCCGGCAGGCCGTAGCGATCGCCGAGAACCTCGATGGCGCCGGCTTCGCCGTAGTTCTGGCCGAAGATCGCGCAGCGGCTCCGCTCGCTCTCGGGAATCTGTTGCCACACCTGAGCCACCGTCGCGGTGAGACCCTCCCAGCCAAACATGTCGGCGTAGTGCTGGGGCAACCGCCCCATCCGGTGCCGCTCCGGCGAGTCCGGCGCTTCGCCCAGGGCGGCCTGATAACGGACGAACGTCTCGACCGGCAAGATCGGCAGAGTGAGCGGCGCGGTCGCGGCCCCGCCCGCGGCGAGCAGGAGGAGGGCGACGGGTTTGGGCCAGATCAGGTTTCGGCTCGCGAGCCAGCCGGAGAACGAGAAGGCGCCGAGCGCGAACAGCAGCGGATAGATGGGGGCGAGGTAGTACGGCTTCCCCGCCTGGGCGACCAGGAGGGCGAAGATCGCGACGTAGGTGACCGCTATCGCCCGGTACGGCCGACCCCGCCGCGCGAAGGCGCACCAGGCGAGCGCTCCGAGCCAGAGTGGGAAGGTGAGCGGATGAACCTGCTTCACCTGCTCGGAGAAGAACGCGAGCGCGGAGTAGTGGACGTTCTTGTGCTCGGTGGCGTTCCGTGCGAATTCGAGCAGGGGCCAACCGTTGGCCATCTGCCAGAGGAGGTGCGGCGTGAACAGGGCGAGCGCGAGCGCGCCGCCGATCCAGGGCCAACGGCTCGCGAGCAGGCGCCGCTCGGAGGTCGCGATCAGGCCGACCACGACCCCGGCGCCGAGGAACGCGACGCTCACCTTGTTTTCGAGCCCGAGCCCGGCGATCGCGCCGAACGCGAGCCACAACCGCGGGTCGCCGCCGCGGAGGATCTTGAGCAGCACCCATCCGAGGAGCGTCCAAACCAGGGCGTCGACGACGTTCATCGACAGGTAGTGGAAGACGAACAGGAAGACCGGCGCCGCGAGCGTCGCGAGGCTCGCGAGCGCCTCGGCGAAGCGGCTGCCGCCGAGATCGCGCGCGATCCATCCAGCGAGGAACACCACGAGCGCCCCCAAGAGGATGGGAAGGATCCGCAGGCCTTCCGGCCGGGTGCCGAACAGCGCCTCCGAGATCCGCGCGAGCAGCGCCACCCCGGGCGGATGGTCCACGTACCCCCAGGCGAGGCGCCGGCCGCAGGCCACGTAATAAAGCTCATCGCGGAAGATGCCGTATCGGCCGATCGCCGCCGAGTGGAGGGCGACCGAAAGGGCGGCGATCCAGAACGCGGGCGAGGCGATCAGGCCGGCGCGCGCGGCGGGGGAATTCGGACTTGGCTCGGTCATCGGGCAACGATCATGGCACGAGAGACTCCGCGCGAGCTTGCCTCCTCACGGCTCGATCCGAGCGACGAATCTCACTCTGTATAAGGTGACCCAAGATCTGCGCACCCCCGCTCGGGGAATCCTCCAGGCGTTCCTCCGCCGGCTCGGCGCCGCGCGGCCCTGGGTGTCGCTCGCGATTCTGCTTCGATTCCAGCTGTTGCTCGGCTCGGTCTTCTTCTTCTTTCCGTTCGTCGCCCGGCGGACTCCGCTCGAGGTCCTGTTCGGCAACCTGTACGTGCTCGGTTGGGCAGGCCAGGCGACGGTGGCGCTCCTGGCGTTGGTCGCCTCCTGGGTGTTCCTCGTCACCACGGTCCTTACTGTCTGGCACGGCGGAGCGCGGCTCGGAGATCCGAGCGGCCTGCCGCTCGCGCCGCGCCTTGGCGGCTGGCTCTACCGGTTCCGCTTTCCGGCCGCCCTGGGGCTCGCCGCTCCGACCCTTGCCGCGGTGTTCGTCGCCTCGGGCGAGGAACTTGGAGGCGAGCGCCTCGACGCGCATCTCCGCGACCTCTTCGGCCGGACCGGCGCGCTCGCCGCGGGATTCGTCGCGGCGATTCTGGTGCTCTATCTCGCCGGGCTCCTGGAAGCCTGGCTCACGCCGCCGAGACGGCCCCGCTCGGGGCTCTTCCCCGAGCTTCCCCTCTGGATCGAGACGCTCCACACACTCCATCCGCCGCGCTGGCAACGGCGGGCGCTCGCCCGGCTGCGCGCCCTGCTCCGCTCGCCCGGTTTCGGACCGGGCTATCTCGATCGGAACCGTCAGATCGGGCGGGGGCACGCGCTAGCGGTCGGTTTCACGTTCCTTTCGGCGACTCTCTACTTTGGCTACGGCATCGTGAGCTGTCCCCTCTGGGCCCGGACCCCGATGCCGGCGCTCGCCGGGGTGTTGCTGGTCGTGAACTTCCTCGCCTGGACCCTGCCCGCCCTCGCCTTCTTCCTCGATCGCTTTCGCGTGCCGGTCCTCTCGGGCATCGTCCTGCTCGGTCTGCTCCTTTTTCAAGTGCCGGGCAACGATCACTACTTTCGACTTGTCGAGCCCGCCCGAAATGCGGCGGCCCCCGAGCCGCGGGCGGACGTCGAGGCGTTCGGTGAGCGCTTGGTCTCCGGCGGGCCGGACCGTCCCATCGTGATCGTCATGGCGGCCGGGGGAGGGATCACCTCGGCCGCCTGGTCCGCCAAGGTGCTCTCCGAGCTCGCGAGCGACGAGGCGACGGGTGAGGCGTTCGTGAGCGGGCTCGCGATGGTGAGCGCGGTCTCCGGCGGCTCGGTCGGCACGATGTTCTTCGTCGACCGTCTGGACGGCCCGGCCCGGCTCTCCCCCGAGGCCGCCCGCGAGATCCGGCGCGCCGCCTCCGAGTCGAGCCTCGAGCCGGTCGCCTGGGGCATGGCGTTCCCGGACCTGCTCCGCGGCGTCTTTCCGTGGCCTTTCGTCGGACCGCGTTGGCTCGACCGGAGCTGGGCGCTCGAGCACTCCTGGACGGTGCGTCTCGGCGAAAATCGCCCCGTTCCGACCCTCGCCGGCTGGCGGCGCGAGGCGCTCGACGGCCGAAAGCCGCTGGTGATCTTCAACTCGACGGTCGCCGAGACCGGGGATCGATTTCAGTTCGCCACGATGGCCCTCGATCGACCGAAGCCCGCCGATCCCACGGCCTCCTCGGGCGAGCCGAAACCGCGATGCTGCGATTTCTTCGCCGAGTTTCACGGCCGGAATCTCACGGTTCCGACGGCGGTTCGCCTGTCGGCGACCTTTCCGTTCGTGAGCTCAGCGGCCCGGGTTCAGGGCGGAGCGGGTCCGGGCGTCCATTTCGTCGACGGCGGGTACTACGACAACAGCGGCGTGCTTTCCGCCTTGGAGCTGTTGAATCGTGTCTTTCCAGGGCGCGAGGAGACGCTCCGCGGCCGGCCGATCTATCTGCTCACGCTCCGGATTTTCGAGCCCGATCCCCGGCCGCTCGCCGAAGTGTCGCCGGCGGGGTCGTGGGCGTCCGCATTTCTCGCTCCCGTCAGCACCGTGATCAAGGTCCGGACGACCACCCAGGCGGCCCGCAACGCCTGGGAAATCGACCAGTTTGCGAACCGGTGGCGGGGCCGGGGGCTCGACGTCCGCATCGTCGACGCGTCCTATGACGACACGGGGCCGCTGTCGTGGCGACTCACCGAGGTCGAGAAGGAGCGGATCGAAAACCACTGGGAAAAGGTCGCCGAGCGGGAGAGCATGAAGAGCTTCCGCCGAGTGCTGGCCGGTCGGGAACCGGCGTCTCCGAGCGCGCCCGCCGCGCCACCGCCGCCCGCCGTGGCCCAACTCGAAGGTTGGGCGCGCCTCGCTTACGGCTTCGATCTTGCCTGGTTCCGTTCGCCCTGGACGCTCGGCTTCGCCTTGCTTGCCACGATCTCTTGGGCGGCGCTGCTGCTCAAAGCGTGGGGCCCTTTGCGGCGAGCCTTCCCCGCGAGCGTCGCCGCCTGGGAGCTCTCGTTCTCGATCCGCCGGGCCCGGCGCCTTTGGACCGGCTGGACCGCGGGCCTCTCGGAGGAGAGAACGCGCCGGCTTCTGCGGTTGCAGCTGGTTCTCGATCTCCTGTTCGTGCCGTTCTACGCGCTATTGGCTTCGGGCCTCTGCTGGTGGACCGCGTTGCGGTTCTCGAACGAAGGGATCGCGGTCGATCTCGCCGCCCTCGCGGCGCTCCCTCTGCTCGCCGGGCTCCTGGACCTCGCCGAAGACCTTTTCCTGTTTGCAACCGTACGCCGAAGCGGTCCGGCCCAGCCCTGGCAGGCGTTCGCCGGAGCGGCCGCTTCTCTCAAGTTCGCTCTGCTCGCGATCGTGGCGCTGGGGCTCCTGGGCGCTTGGTTCGTCGCCTGAGCGGACCCTGACTTTCGTCGGGTTCGCCCACCCACTTTCGGCGCCGAAGATCCTCACCCGCGAGGGAGGCGGCCGCCCGGGCCGGATCTCTATCTTTCCCTCGTCGAAACGAGCTCGTCGATCCGATGCGGCGACGCGCTCACCCGTTCGCCTTCGGGCGACCCCACTGACGAAGGATTGGAGTCTTTACCGATGAAATCTCTGCGTGTTTCCCGGGGCGTGTTTGCCCTGGTCGCCGTCCTGCTGCCGTCGATCTCCGTGCCGTGCTCGGCGGCGAACCTTCCGTTCGAGCTGAACCTCTTTCCCGAAAGCTTGACCCTGGGCCCGGGAGAGGTCAGCGCCGTTCCTCTGTTCATCACCCGCGACCTGTCGAATTGCAGCGCCTGCCAGGAACCGAGCCCGGCCGATCCGCCGATTAGCAGCTGTTGTACCGGCGCGATCACCATCTCGGCGGAAGGTTTCCCGCCCGGCGTGATCGGCTGTCTCTCCGACGGGGGCCTCTGTCTGCCGTCCGTCGTTTCCGACCAACCGGACCTGGTGCTCGACGCCGGTTTCGACATCGTACCCGGCACCTACGAGCTGCTCGTCCAGGGCACCGCTCAAGACGGACCGCGGCCCCGCTCTCAGAGCGCGACCGTGAGCCTTACGTTGGTGCCGTTTTCGTTCGTCGTCGCCCGCCAGGTGGAGCTGCTCGCCGGGGCCGGCGTGGTGCTGCCGCTGTCCGTGGCGCGTATGCAGGGCTTCGACGACCCGGTCGATTTCTCCTTCCACTCGGAGCACGACGGGCTCACGGGCGAGATCGCGCTGGACCCCGAAACCGGAGATCCGGTTTCCTTGAGCTTGGCGTCGTCCGCGTCGCTCGCCGACGGCATCTACGACGTGACACTCGAGGCCGTGTCCGGGGGCCTCAGCCGGTCGATCCGGATCCAGGTCTTCATCCGCGCGGCGTTCCGGCTCTCGGTCTCGCCGGGCTCGTCGGATACGGTTCCGGGCAAGACGGTCACCTTCGGGATCGGCGTCCAGCGGGATTCGCAGTTCGTCGCCCCGATCGCCTTCACGTTCACGACCGGGCATCCGGGAATCTCTGGAAACCTGGTGAGCGCCGGAACCGACAAGAAGAACCTGGTCCTCACCGTCCAGCCGAACGTTCCGCCGGGCAGCTATCTGATCGGGATCGCCGCAAGCGGCGCCGGAATCGCCAAGAGCACCGCGGTGGTCCTGAAGGTCCACCGATTCCTCGTCCAGCTCGGCGACACCTCCGCCCTGCTCTTTCCTGGGGACGGGCAGGTCTCGATCCCCGTCACTCTGGTGCGGGGGACCGGATTTACCGACGGGGTGTCCTTTTCGCTGACCGGCTTGCCCACGGGAACCGGAATCGGCCGTTCGTTCGTTCCGGCGTCGACGACCGGTAGCACGTCCTCGTTGCGCCTCTCCGCCAGCCGGCTCGCTCCCGCCGGGGAGTACGTGGCGACGGTTCGC
>JBGAGQ010000064.1:0-37673 GCA_044226625.1 Thermoanaerobaculia bacterium | reverse complement strand
TCCCTTGACGGGTCTGGCGCCTTCGGGTAAGGTACGCGGGTTTCCCAGCCGCCGAGGGTCCCTCCCGGGACCGGGGCGGAGTCTTCTCCGGAGCCCCCTTGTGGGTCTCTTGTGATTGAAGACGAGATCCCGAGCCATAGTTCCCCGCTCGGGACAACGTGAGGAGCGGTTCCTCAGGGTCTCGCTGCCAGCCTTTGGCGGCTGTAGGCCCGTCTCGCTCCGTAACGGCAATAGGGAATTTTGGAACAGGACATACGACGGAGAGCGGAACGGTATGCCTACGATTCATCAGTTGGTGCGCAAGGGGCGCGAGAAGGTCGTCTACAAGACGAAGGCTCCGGCCCTGCAGGGGTCCCCTCAGAAGCGCGGCGTCTGCGTCCGCGTCTATACCCAGACGCCGAAGAAGCCGAACTCCGCGCTGCGCAAGGTGGCTCGCGTGCGGTTGACCAACGGCATCGAGGTGACCACCTACATCCCGGGCGTCGGCCACAACCTGCAGGAGCACTCGATCGTGCTGATCCGCGGGGGCCGCGTTAAGGACCTTCCGGGCGTGCGCTATCACGTGGTGCGCGGCACGCTCGACGCCGTGGGCGTCAACGGTCGCAAGCAGAGCCGTTCGAAGTACGGCACCAAGCGGCCGAAGTCGTAACCCGTCCGACCGAGAGCTAGGAGCGCTAGAAAAATGCCGAGGCGTAGAGAAGTACCGAAGCGAGAGATCCTGCCGGATCCTCTGTACAACTCGCAGCTGGTGACCAAGTTCGTCAACGTCGTGATGCGCGACGGCAAGAAGACCACCGCCGAGCGGATCCTGTACGCAGCCCTGGACACCATCCGGGAGAAGACCGGCGACGATCCGATGAAGGTCTTCAAGAAGGCGGTCGAGAACGTCAAGCCTTCGGTCGAGGTCAAGTCGCGGCGCGTCGGCGGCTCGACTTATCAGGTTCCCGTGGAGGTCCGTCCGGCCCGCCGTTTGGCGCTGTCGATGCGCTGGCTGATCGCGACCGCGCAGTCGCGCGGCGAGAAGACCATGCGCGCCCGGCTCGCGGCCGAGCTGATGGAAGCCGCCGAGGGTCGCGGTACCGCGATCAAGAAGCGCGAAGACACGCACCGTATGGCCGAGGCCAACAAGGCCTTCGCCCACTATCGTTGGTAACAGCGCGCCGGTCGTCTTCGCGACGACCGCAGTCGCCGAACGTCAAGAGCTCGTAGAGGCAGTCGAAATCATGGCAAGGCCACACCCTCTCAAAGACACCCGCAACATCGGCATCATGGCCCACATCGATGCCGGCAAGACGACCACCACCGAGCGGATCCTTTTCTACACGGGGGTCAACTACAAGATCGGTGAGGTCCATGAGGGTACGGCCACCATGGACTGGATGGTGCAGGAGCAGGAGCGCGGCATCACGATCACGTCCGCCGCGACGACCTGCTTCTGGAAGAACCATCGGATCAACATCATCGACACGCCGGGTCACGTCGACTTCACCGCCGAAGTGGAGCGCTCGCTCCGCGTGCTCGACGGCGCGGTCGCGGTGTTCGACGCGGTGGCCGGCGTCGAGCCGCAGTCCGAGACGGTCTGGCGGCAGGCGGATCGCTACAACGTCCCGCGCATCGCGTTCGTCAACAAGATGGACCGCGTCGGCGCCGACTTCGATCGCTGCGTCTCGATGATGGTGACGCGCCTGGGCGCGAAGCCCGTGCCGATTCAGCTCCCCTGGGGTAAGGAAGATCGCCTAAAGGGGATCATCGACCTCGTCGACCTGCGCGGCATCCTTTATAAGGACGAGACGATGGGAGCGGCCTACGAGGTCGTCGCCATCGACACGCTCGACGCCGAGGATCGCGACCTCGCGATCGAGGCGCGCGAAAAGATGGTCGAGGCGATCGCCGAGACCGACGACGAGCTGCTCGAGAAGTACCTCGGGGGCGAGGCGATCTCGATCCCCGAGCTCAAGGCGGCCCTCCGCAAGGCGGTTCTCCTTGGCAAGCTCCATCCGGTCACCTGCGGCAGCGCGTTCAAGAACAAGGGCGTCCAGCCGCTGCTCGACGCGGTCGTCGAGCTGCTGCCGTCGCCGATCGACGTGCCGGCAATCGAAGGGGTGAACCCGTCGAACGATCAGCCGGTCACGCGCCGCGCGGCCGACGACGAGCCGTTCTCGGGGCTGATCTTCAAAATCATGACCGACCCGTACGTCGGCCAGCTCACCTTCTTCCGGGTCTACTCCGGCCGCATCGAGTCGGGCACCTCCGTCCTGAACGCCAAGAAGGGCACTTCGGACCGGATCGGCCGTCTCCTCAAGATGCACGCCAACAAGCGCGAGGAGATCTCCGAGGTTTGGGCGGGAGACATCGCGGCGGCGGTCGGCTTGAAGAACGTGACCACGGGCGACACGATCTGCGATTCGAAGAATCCGGTTGTCCTCGAGGCCATGAACTTCCCCGAGCCGGTCATCTCGGTCTCGATCGAGCCGAAGACCAAGGCCGACCAGGAAAAGATGGGCATGGCGCTCGGCAAGTTGATGCAGGAAGACCCGACCTTCCGCGTCCACACCGACAAGGACACCGGTCAGACGTTGATCTCTGGCATGGGCGAGCTCCATCTCGAAATCATCACCGACCGCCTGGTGCGCGAGTTCAACGTCGGCGCGAACGTCGGCAAGCCGCAGGTCGCCTACAAAGAGGCGATCACCTCGGAAGCGACGGGCGAGGCTCGATTCGTGCGTCAGACCGGCGGCCGCGGTCAGTACGGCCACGCCAAGATCACCATCCGCCCGTGCGAGAAGGACTACGTCTTCAACAACAAGATCGTCGGCGGCGTGATCCCGAAGGAGTACATCAAGCCGGTCGACCAGGGCATCCAGGAAGCGACCGAGACCGGCCCGCTCGCCGGGTTCCCGCTGGTCGGCCTCGAGGTCGACCTGATCTTCGGTTCCTACCACGACGTCGACTCGTCGGAAATCGCCTTCAAGATCGCCGGCTCGATGGCTCTCCAGGACGCCCTGAAGCGGGCGCGGCCTGTGCTGCTCGAGCCCGTGATGGCGGTCGAAGTGGTGACGCCGGAAGAGTACATGGGCGACGTGATCGGCGACATCACCTCGCGCCGCGGCCGCATCCAGGCGATGGAAGCCCGGGGCACCGCGCAGGTGATCGAGGCTCGGGTCCCCCTGTCGGAGATGTTCGGCTACGCGACCGACCTGCGATCGCTGTCGCAGGGGCGCGCCAACTACAGCATGCAGTTCTCGAGCTACGAGCAGGCTCCGAAGGCGGTCTCCGAAGAGGTCGTCGCGAAGGCCGCCGGGTAGTCGAGAGCGCTAAGAGATAGAAGAGAGATCGAAGAGAGAGGACTCGCGCACCATGGCAAAGGAAAAGTTCGATCGGGAGAAGCCGCACGTCAACGTGGGAACGATCGGCCACGTCGACCACGGCAAGACGACCTTGACGGCGGCGTTGACGAAGGTTGCGTACGATCGGGGTTGGACGAAGTTGGCGATTTCCTATGACCAGGTGGCGAAGGCCTCGGAATCGCAGGGCCGTCGCGACCCGACGAAAATCCTGACGATCGCGACGTCGCACGTGGAGTACGCGACGGAGAACCGTCACTACGCGCACGTCGACTGCCCGGGTCACGCCGACTACGTCAAGAACATGATCACGGGAGCCGCGCAGATGGACGGCGCGATCCTGGTGGTTTCGGCGGCGGACGGTCCGATGCCGCAGACGCGCGAGCACATCCTGCTCGCCCGTCAGGTGGGCGTGCCGTACATCGTCGTGTTCCTGAACAAGGTGGACGTGGTCGACGATCCGGAGCTCCTGGACCTGGTCGAGCTGGAAGTGCGCGAGTTGCTGTCGGCTTACGACTTCCCGGGCGACGACGTGCCGGTGATCCGGGGTGCGGCGATCAAGGCGCTGAACGGTGAGAAGGGCGAGATCGCGGACGAAGCGATCGTCCGTCTGTTCAACGCTCTGGACACCTACATTCCGCAGCCGCAGCGCGACGTGGACAAGGACTTCCTGCTGCCGATCGAAGACATCTTCACGATCCAGGGCCGCGGCACGGTGGTGACCGGCCGTATCGAGCGCGGTGTGGTGAAGGTGGGCGACGAGGTCGAGATCGTGGGCATCCGTCCGACGACGAAGACCACGGTGACGGGCGTCGAGATGTTCCGGAAGCTTCTGGACCGCGGCGAGGCGGGCGACAACGTGGGCTGCCTGTTGCGCGGTACGAAGAAGGAAGACGTGGAGCGGGGTCAAGTTCTGGCGAAGCCGGGATCGATCAAGCCGCACACGAAGTTCAAGGGCGAGGTGTACGTGCTGACCAAGGAAGAGGGCGGGCGTCACACGCCGTTCTTCAAGGGTTACCGGCCGCAGCTGTACTTCCGCACGACGGACGTGACGGGGGTGGCGCAGCTTCCGGAAGGCACGGAGATGGTGATGCCGGGCGACAACGTGAACCTGGAGATCGAGCTGATCGCGCCGATCGCGATGGAGAAGGGCGTACGCTTCGCGATCCGCGAGGGCGGCCGCACGGTGGGCGCCGGTACCGTCACGGAGATCCTGGCCTAGCCCGCGGCGGTTCGCGCGGACTTTTAAGAGCCGGAACGGAAAGAACGAGATCATGGTCAACGAGAAGATTCGGATCCGCCTCAAAGCTTTCGACTACCGCATCCTCGACACCTCGACGCACGAGATCTTGGATACGGCCCGGCGTACCGGTGCGCGGGTGGTGGGGCCGATTCCCCTGCCGACGCACATCGCGCGCTATACCGTGAACCGTTCGCCGCACGTCGACAAAAAGTCGCGCGAGCAGTTCGAGATCCGGACCCACAAGCGGCTGCTCGACATTTTCGAACCGACCAGCCAGACCGTCGACGCGCTGATGAAGCTCGAGCTCCCCGCCGGGGTGGACGTCGAGATCAAGGCCTTCGGTAAGTAAGCGGCGCGGCACGCGGCAAGGAGAGCGGCGATGGATGGCATGTTGGGACGCAAGTTAGGCATGACCCAGATTTACGTCGAGAACGGCAACGCCGTTCCGGTGACGGTGATCGAGGCGGGGCCGTGCCTCGTGGTGCAGCGGCGGACCGCCGACAAGGACGGCTACGAGGCGGTGCAGCTCGGGCTCGTCGAGACGGCGCGCTACAAGGCGAACAAGCCGACCGCGGGCCATTTCAAGAAGGCCTGCGTCGCGCCGACCCGGACGATCGGCGAGTTCCGTTTCGGAGCCGACGAAGATCCGAAGCCGGGTGACGAGGTCAAGGCGTCGATGTTCGCCGAGGCCGAGTACGTGGACGTGGTGGGCACCAGCAAGGGCAAGGGCTTCCAGGGCGTCGTGAAGCGGCACGGCTTCGGCGGCGGCAAGGACACCCACGGCTCGATGCACCACCGGGCTCCCGGCTCGATCGGCTCCTCGGCTTATCCGTCGCGCGTCTTCCCCGGCATGCGGGCCGCCGGTCGGATGGGCGGCGAGCGAATCACGACCAAGAACCTGCTCATCGTCAAGATCGACGCCGAGAAGAACCTGATCTACCTGCGCGGCGCGGTGCCCGGAGCCGTCAACAGCTACGTCGCGATCCGCCGAGCCAAGCGCGGCTGATCCCCGTGTCCGAAATTCATAGAGCGCCAAGGACGAAAGACATGAAGATCGCGGTCAAGAACTTCGACAACCAGGCGGTGCGCGAGATCGAGCTGCCGGAGTCGGTGTTCGCCTATC
Source organism: Thermoanaerobaculia bacterium (assembly GCA_044226625.1). GTDB lineage: Bacteria > Acidobacteriota > Thermoanaerobaculia > Multivoradales > UBA5704 > DASYKS01. The sequence continues at coordinate 31,963 of JBGAGQ010000064.1, read as the reverse complement.
CCTACAACGAGCACCTGATCCACGAGGTGGTGGTGGCGACGCTCGCGGCCCGTCGGCGCGGCACCCACAAGGTCAAGGATCGCTCGGAAGTTTCCGGCTCGGGCAAGAAGCTCTGGCGCCAGAAGGGGACCGGGCGGGCGCGCACCGGCGACATCCGCAACCCGAAGTGGCGTCACGGCGGCACCGTTCACGGCCCCCAGCCGCGCAGCTACGACAAGGACATCACGGCCCGCGAGAAGCGGAACGCGCTCAAGTCGGCGCTCTCGCGCAAGCTCGCCGAGTCCGAGTTCGTGGTCATCGACAACATGTCGATCGGCTCGCACAAGACCAAGGAGCTCAACACCCGGCTCGGCCGCCTCGGCCTCGACGGCAAGGTCTTGTTGGTCGATACGCATGAGAATCACGATCTGACGCTCGCCGCGCGCAATCACCCGAAATGGAAGACGGTGGACGCCCTCGCGGTCAACGTCTACGACGTCGTCGATCGTCAACATTTCGTGATCAGCGCCGCCGCTCTCGATCGTTTGGTGGAGGTGCTCGCGAAATGAGACTCCAGGATGTCGTACGTCGTCCCCTCATCACCGAGAAGTCGACCGAGCTCCGCGAAGAGCGTGGCATCGTCGCCTTCGAGGTCGCGGTCACCGCGAACAAGATCCAGGTGAAGAAGGCGATCGAAGCCCAGTTCAAGGTCAAGGTGGCCGAGGTTCGCATCGCAAATCAGCACGGAAAGGTTCGCCGCCAGGGCCGTTCGGTCGGTCGGCGTCCGGACTGGAAGAAGGCCTACGTGCGGCTGGCCGACGGCGAGAAGCCGATCGAATTCTTCGAGGGTGCTTGAGGCGTCGTTTTAACGACGCCCAGGGAAGGAATCACGGAAGATGGCGATCAAGCAAAGGAAGCCGACCAACTCGGCGAGCCGATTCCAGACACACCTGACGCTCGACGAGATCACTCGGGATCGGCCGGAAAAGAGCCTGACCCGGGGCAAGAGCTCCTCGGGCGGCCGGAACAACAGCGGCGAAATCACCAGCTGGTGGCGCGGCGGCGGTCACAAACGACGCTACCGTGCGATCGACTTCAAGCGGGAGAAGCACGGCGTCCCGGGCGAGGTTGCGGCGATCGAATACGATCCCAACCGCTCGGCGCGCATCGCGCTCCTGCATTACGTGGACGGCGAGAAGCGCTACATCCTCTGCCCGAACGGCCTCGCGGTCGGCGCGCAGGTGATGTCGGGCGAGAAGGCCGAGGTCAACGTGGGCAACGCCCTGCCGCTGCGGTTGATCCCGCTCGGTACGGTGATCCACAACATCGAGCTCAAGATCGGCAAGGGCGGCCAGATGGTCCGCGCCGCCGGAGCGGGAGCGCAGCTGATGGCGCGCGACGGCGCCTGGGCGCAGGTCAAGCTCCCCTCGGGCGAGGTGCGCAAGGTGCACGTCGAGTGCTACGCCACGATCGGCCAGGTCGGCAACCTCGAGCACGAGAACGTCTCGTACGGTAAAGCCGGACGCACCCGCTGGACCGGTCGTCGGCCGCACAACCGCGGCGTCACGATGAACCCGGTCGACCACCCGATGGGCGGCGGCGAGGGCAAGACCTCCGGCGGTCGTCACCCCACCACGCCGTGGGGCGTGCCCACCAAGGGCTACAAGACGCGGAACAACAAGCGTACGGACGAAATGATCGTGCGGCGCAGGAATCGGAAGTAGGGCGCGAATGTCGAAATCGAGCTTAGACGTTCGTCCTTCGTCATTCGTCATTCGAACTTCGTCCGGAGGCCGTTGACATGTCTCGTTCGCTCAAGAAGGGTTATTTCATCGACGACCATCTGATCGCCAAAGTCTCGGCGATGAACGACAAGGGCGACAAGCGCGTGATCAAGACCTGGTCGCGCCGCTCGACGGTCATCCCGGAGATGGTGGGTCACACGTTCGCGGTGCACAACGGAACCAAGTTCATTCCGGTGTACGTCTCGGAGAACATGGTCGGTCACAAGCTGGGCGAGTTCGCCATGACCCGCACGTTCCGCGGGCACACCGGCAAGAAAGTGGAGAAGGGCGCCAAGCCGAAGTGAGGCGCCGCGTAAACGGCGCCAATTACCGGAACGCATTTCGGTCCAGGGGATGAGAACATGGAAGTAACAGCTCGACTTCGCTTTCTTCAGGGCTCGGCGCAGAAGGTTCGCCTGGTGGCGGACCTAATTCGCGGCAGGGCGGTGCAAGATGCGGTGAACCTGCTGCGCTCGACCAACAAGCGCGCGGCGGCGCCGATCGAGAAGCTGCTCAAGTCGGCGATCGCCAATGCCGAGAATCGCGACAGCCATGTCGACGTGGACAAGCTCTACGTCAAGGAAATCTTCGTCGACGGCGGGCCGATGCTCAAGCGCATCCAGCCGGCCCCGATGGGACGGGCCTTCCGCGTCCTGAAGCGGCAGAGCCACGTCACGATCAAGCTCGACACCAAGAAGGCGGACGGCAAGGCCTAACGGCCCGGCCGACGAAGAGGAGAGACACGGTGGGTCAGAAGACACATCCTTACGGGTTTCGGCTCGTCTACAACAAGACCTGGCACTCGCGCTGGTACGCGGACGCCAGCTACGCCGACACCCTGCACCAGGATCTGAAGCTCCGGCGCCAGTTGAAGAAGCGCCTCGGCCACGCCGGCGTCTCGGAAATCGACATCGAGCGGGCGGCCGACAAGCTTCGGGTGACGATCTACACGTCGCGTCCGGGCATCATCATCGGCCGCCGCGGCGCCGAGGTGGACAAGCTGCGCGACGATCTCCAGAAGGAGATGGGACGCGAGGTCCACATCAACATCCAGGAGATCCAGCGCCCCGAGCTCGACGCGCAGCTGGTGGCGGAGTCGATCGGCGGCCAGCTCGAGCGGCGCGTCTCGTTCCGCCGCGCGATGAAGAAAGCGATGGAATCGGCGTTTCGCTTCGGCGCCAAGGGCGTGAAGATCATGGTCGCGGGGCGTCTCGGCGGCGCCGAAATCGCCCGCACCGAGTGGTACCAGGAGGGGCGTCTGCCGCTCCACACGCTCAAGGCGGACATCGATTACGGGCTCGCCGAGTCGAACACCACCTTCGGCATCATCGGCGTCAAGGTGTGGGTTTACAAAGGCGATCTGCTCAAGGAAAAGAGCCGGCGGACCGCGGCCTAAGTGCCTGCCGCGCGAGTCAGGGGATTTGAACCATGTTGATGCCGAAGAAGGTCAAGTTCAGAAAGCACCACCGCGGCCGGCGTGCCGGGATGACGAAGGGCGGCAGCTACATCGCCTTCGGTGACTACGGGCTCCAGGCGCTCGAGCCGGGCTGGGTGACGGCCCGCCAGATCGAGGCCGCCCGCATCGCGATCTCCCGCGCGGTCAAGCGCGGCGGCAAGATGTGGATCCGCGTCTTCCCCGACAAGCCGATCACCAAGAAGCCGCTCGAAACCCGAATGGGTAAGGGCAAAGGAAACCCCGAGGAATGGGTCGCCGTGGTTCGCCCGGCGCGCATCCTCTACGAGCTTGAAGGGGTGACCCAGGAAGTCGCCGAAGCGGCGATGCGCCTGGCCTCGCACAAGCTGGGCATCAAGACTCGCTTCGTGTCTCGGCACGAGGACATGAGGTAGATCGATCATGGCCAAGTCCACGTTGAAGCCAGCGGATCTGCGCGACAACTCGGTCGACGAGCTGCTGCAAAAAGAGAGGGATCTCGCCGAGCAGCTCTTCGCGCTCCGGCTGCAGAAGGTGACGGGGCAGCTCGAAAAGCCGGCCCGCGTACGGCAGGTCCGCCGGGATCTCGCCCGAGTGTTGACGGTTCTCACCGCGAAGCGCGCCGGAGCCGGCGCCGCGCGCGGCTGAGCCACGGACGGCGAGCCGACGGATAAAGGAACGAACGAACCATGAGCGAGACGAGCGAGCAGGCTGTGGATAGCCCGACCGGGACGGGTGGCGAACGGCAGAGCCGACGCCAGGTCAAGGTGGGCACGGTGGTGAGCAACAAGATGACCCAGACGGTCATCGTCGCGGTGGAGATCCTGGTCAACGACCGCCTCTACCACCGGCGCATGAAGAAGACGACCAAATTCGCGGCGCACGACGAGCTGCAGTGCAACATCGGCGACCAGGTGGAGATCGTTTCCAGCCGCCCGTTGTCGCGGACCAAGCGCTGGCGAGTGCGCGAGATCCTGAAGCGGGCGAAGTGAGGAGCAAGCCATGATTCAAATGGGTTCGATCCTGGACGTGGCCGACAACTCCGGCGCCAAGAAGATTTCGTGCATCCACCTGCGGGGTGGCTCGACCGGCCAGTACGGTCGCCTCGGCGACGTGATCACGGCTTCGGTCAAGGAAGCCTCTCCCGATGGAACGGTCAAGAAGGGCCAAGTGGTCAAAGCGGTGATCGTGCGGACCGCCAAAGAGCAGCGCCGGAAGGACGGCAGCTACATCCGCTTCGACACCAACTCCGCGGTGTTGGTCAAGGACGACGGCGAGCCGATCGGCACGCGCGTCTTCGGACCGGTGGCGAGAGAGCTTCGGGAGCGTCGCTTCATGAAGATCGTCTCGCTCGCTCCGGAGGTCATCTAGGAAGTCGTGGCAGGAGGCTCGAAGACGATGAGCGAGACGGTCAAGGTTCGTAAAGCGCAGGTGAAAAAGAACGATCAGGTGATCGTGACCGCCGGCAAGAATCGCGGCACGAAGAGCCGTGTGCTCCGGGTGATGCCGGGCGAGGGCCGGGCGGTCGTCGAGCACGTGAACATGATCAAGCGCCACACGCGGCAGAACCCGCAGCGCGGCGTGCAGGGCGGCATCCTCGAGCGCGAAGGGACGATCCACCTGTCGAACGTCAAGGTGATCTGCCCCGAGTGCGGCGAGCCGACCCGGGTCGGCCGCGCCCGTCTCGAAGACGGCAAGGGCGTGCGCGTCTGCAAGAAGTGCAACGCGAAGTTCTAGGGACGCGGCCGGGATTGCCGCGGGCAAGTAGATCGGATTTGGCGAAAGGCTGACCATGGCGAAGAAGAAGACGACGGAAGACCGCGGGCTGTCGACACTCGGAGCGACCGAGCGGCGCGAGGGGTACGTCCCTCGGCTCAAGCAGCAATACGACGGCGAGATCGTGTCGCGCCTGATGAAGGAGTTCGGGATCCAGAACCCGATGGCGGTTCCCCGCCTCGAGAAGATCTCGCTCAACATGGGCATGGGCGAGGCGATCCAGAACATCAAGATCCTCGACGAGGCGGTCGAGGAGCTGCAGGCGCTCGCCGGCCAGCGTCCGGTCGTCACCCGCGCGCGCAAGTCGATCGCGGCCTTCAAGTTGCGCGAGGGGATGCCGATCGGCTGCCGAGTCACCCTCCGCGGCGAGCGGATGTGGGAGTTCCTCGATCGCCTGATCTCGATCGCCCTGCCCCGGGTTCGCGACTTCCGCGGCATCCCGAGCAAGAGCTTCGACGGCCGTGGCAACTACACGCTCGGCATCAAGGACCATCTGATCTTCCCCGAGGTCGACTACAACAAAGTCGAGAGGCCCAAGGGAATGAACATCACGATCACGACGACGGCCGGCAACGACGAACGCGCGCTCTTCCTGCTGCGCGAGCTCGGTATGCCGTTCCCTCGCTAGGAGACCTTCCGTGGCGACGACTGCGAAAATCGCAAAGACGACGAAGAAGCCCAAGTTCTCGGTTCGCCACCGGAACCGGTGTAGAGTATGCGGCCGCCCGCGCGGGGTTTACCGCAAGTTCGGGCTTTGCCGCGTTCACCTCCGGAATCTGGCGCTCCAGGGCTATCTGCCCGGCGTCATCAAGGCCAGCTGGTAGGCCCCGCTTGGATCCAAGGAGAGCATCATGAGCATGACCGATCCGATCTCGGATCTCCTGGCGCGGGTTCGAAACGCGCACCTGGCCAAGCACGACCGGCTGGACGTGCCGGCGTCGCGCCTGAAAGAGGAGCTCTGCAAGATCCTCGAGAACGAGGGCTTCATCCGCAGCGTCAAGCGCCATCGCGAGGAGGGCGCCCTGAACGATACGCTCCGCATCTACCTTCGGTATAGCGCGGACGGCCAGCCGGCGATCAACTACGTCGAGCGTCTGAGCAAGCCGGGACGGCGGCTCTACAAGGGAGCCGACGAGATCACGGAGGTCCGCAACGGCCTCGGGATGGCGATCGTCTCGACCTCGCAGGGGTTGCTGTCCGACAAACAGGCGCGCGAGCGCCGCGTGGGGGGCGAGCTGCTCTGCCGTCTCTGGTAGGGAGCTCGATCTCGAGGAGAGCCACCGATGTCGCGCATTGGTAGAAAGATCATTCCGATTCCGAAGGGGACGCAGGTCAAGGTCCACGACGGAGTCTTCACGGCCGAAGGCCCCAAGGGCAAGGTGAGCCAGGCCCTCTTTCCGGGCTATCCGGTGACGATGGACGACGGGGGCGTGTCGATCGCGCGGCCCGGCGAGTCGGGTCCCGAGCGGGCCAAGCATGGCCTGCTGCGCGCGCTGCTCGCCAACGCCGTCGAGGGCGTCTCGGCCGGGTTCGTCAAGAATCTCGAGATCATCGGCGTCGGCTACCGCGCCGAGCTCAAGGGGAATCAGGTGCAGTTCGCGCTCGGTTACTCCCATCCGGTGATCTTCGACATCCCGGAAGGTATCAAGATCGACCTCGACGCCAAGGCGGGCAAGCTCTCGGTCTCCGGCGCGGACCGCCAGAAGGTCGGTCAGGTCGCCGCCGAAATCCGCGCGCTCAAGAAGCCCGATCCCTATAAGGGTAAGGGCGTCAAATTCGCCAACGAGGTCATCCGGCGCAAGGTCGGAAAGGCCGGGGGCAAGTAGAGATGACCGAGCATCTGACGAAGCAGCTGTTGAAGAAGCGAGCGCGCCGCGAGCGGGCTCACCTCAGGGTCCGCCAGCGCGTGCGCGGCACCGCGGCCCGGCCGCGCCTCTCCGTCTACAAGAGCCTGCGTTTCATCTACGCGCAGGTGATCGACGACGATCGGGGCGTGACGCTCGCGCAGGCGAACTCCATGGACGCCGATTTGCGGTCGAAGCTCTCCGGCGGGACCGCCGGGGTGGCCGCGGCGAAGGTGGTCGGAGCGGCTCTCGCGGAACGCGCGAAAGCGAACGGCGTGGACAAGGTGGTCTTCGATCGTGGCGGCTACGTCTACCACGGCAAGGTCAAGGCGCTGGCCGACTCGGCCCGCGAGAACGGGCTTCAATTCTGAGGTCGGAGGCGAGCTGTGGCCAGGGAACGTGAGTTCGAGCGCGAAAGCGAGTTTTTCGAGCAGGTCGTCCACATCAACCGGGTGACCAAGGTCGTCAAGGGAGGCAAGAACTTCTCGTTCTCCGCCCTCGTGGTGATCGGCGACGGCAAGGGTCGCGTCGGGTACGGTGCGGGCAAAGCGAAAGAGGTTCCGGTCGCGATCCGAAAGGGGATCGAGATCGCGAAGCGTAATATGATCCAGGTGCCGACGCGCGGGACCACCATCCCGCACGAGGCGCTGGGCGTCTACGGCGCGGGCCGGGTGCTGCTCAAGCCGGCATCGGAAGGCACGGGCGTCATCGCCGGCGGGCCGGTGCGGGCGGTCATCGAGACCGCGGGCATTCAAGACATCTTGACCAAGTCGTTGGGCACGACCAATCCGCACAACGTGGTGAAGGCCACGTTCCACGCGTTGCTCAGCCTGCGGCAGCCCGAAGAGGTCTTCCGGCTACGCGGCATCGAGGCTCCGCAGGCGGATTCCTCGGCCCGGTCGGCGCGGGGCTAGGGGGCGCGCGATGGCTGCTGAGGCGCAGAGCGGAGCAAAGAAATCGACGGCGAAGGCGAAAGAGCCGGTCGCCCAGACGAAGCGGCTGCGGATCCGTCAGATCCGCAGCACGATCAGCACGAAGCCGGGGCACGAGGAGTCCGTCCGCGGGCTGGGACTTCGGCGCTTGCACGACGTAGTCGAACGGCAGGACTCGCCCGCGTTGCGCGGCGTGCTCGCGAAGGTCGGCTATTTGCTTGAGGTGGAAGAGGTCTAGCCATGAAGCTGCACGCGATGTCCCCGGCGAAGGGGAGCAAGCACTCGAAAAAGCGGGTCGGTCGCGGTCCGGGCTCCGGAATCGGCAAGACCTCCGGCAAGGGTGAAAAGGGTCAGCGGTCGCGCACCGGTTACAGCGGCCGGCTCGGATTCGAGGGCGGTCAGATGCCTCTCGTCCGGCGCGTGCCGAAGCGCGGTTTCACCAACATCTGGAAGACGGAATACGACATCGTGAACTTGGCGGCTCTCGCCGAGCTGGCCGAGGCCTCGGAAACGACCGTGACCCCGGAGTCGCTGGTTGACCACGGCCTGGTGCGCAAGGGCGAGAAAGTCAAAGTCCTCGGTGACGGCGAGATCGGCAAAGCGCTCAAGGTGACGGCTCACAAGTTCAGCAAGTCGGCCCGGGCCAAGATCGAGGCGGCGGGCGGGAGCTGCGAGGAACTGCGGTGATCGATAGTTTCCGTAACATTTTCGCCATACCGGAGCTCCGCAAGCGCGTCCTGTTTACGTTCGGACTGCTGGCGGTCTATCGGATCGGCTGTCACATCCCGACGCCCGGGGTGGACCCGAAGGCGTTGATCGAGCTGATGGGCCAGCTGCAAAACAGCTTCCTCGGCTTCTTCAACACCTTCACCGGCGGCAGCCTGGGAAAATTCACGGTCTTCGCGCTGGGCATCATGCCCTACATCACGGCGTCGATCATCCTGCAGCTGCTGACCGTGGTCTGGCCCTACCTCGAGAAGCTCTCCAAGGAAGGGGAGCTCGGTCGGCGGAAGATCACCCAGTACACCCGCTACGGCGCGGTGGTGATCTCGGTGATCCAGTCGCTCGGCATCTCGACCTGGCTCCAGGCGCAGACGACCTCGGGCCAGGCGCCCGTGGTGCCGCATCCGGGTTGGGGCTTCCGGCTCTTCACGGTCCTCACCCTGACCACCGGCACGGCGTTCATCATGTGGCTCGGCGAGCAGATCAGCGAACGAGGCATAGGCAACGGCATCTCGCTGATCATCTTCGCCGGCATCGTGGTGGGGCTGGTCCCCGCGGTGGGCAATTCGATCAACGGCATCCGGAACGAGACCCTGTCGGCACTCGGGATGATCATCCTGATGGGGTTCATGCTGGTGGTCGTCGGCTTCATCGTCTACATGGAGCGGGCGCAACGCAGGATACCGGTCCAGTACGCCAAGCGCGTGGTCGGACGTAAGGTCTACGGCGGGCAGAGCACCTACCTGCCGCTGCGGGTCAATACCGGCGGCGTCATCCCGGTCATCTTCGCGAGCTCCGTGGTGATGATCCCGACGACGATCGCCCAGTTCGTGAAAAACGAGTGGATCGGCAAGATGGTGAGCTACATCTCGTACGGCGCGCCGCTGTACTACCTGCTCCAGATCGTGACGATCGTGTTCTTCGCGTACTTCTACGTCTCGATCATCTTCAACCCGGCCGATCTTTCCGAAAACATGCGGAAATACGGCGGCTTCGTCCCGGGCATTCGGCCGGGCAAGCGGACCGCCGAGTACATCGACCGGATCCTCACCCGTTTGACCCTGGTGGGAGCGCTCTACCTCGCGGCCGTGACTGTGCTGCCGGAGTTCCTGCTCACCGGCATCCACGTCCAGCAGATTCCGTTCCTCGGCGCGAAGCTCGATTCGATTCTGCCCAACTGGATCACGAACGGCATGGGGATCAACTTCTACTTCGGCGGTACCTCGTTGCTGATCGTCGTGGGCGTCGCGATGGACACGGTCCAGCAGATCGAAAGCCAGCTCGTGATGCGCAACTACGAAGGGTTCATGAAGCGAGGAAGGATTCGTGGCCGAAGGGGGTAACCGTCCCCTGGATCGGACGGAGACCGCCGATTCGCAGCCGCGCCCGACGTTTTCCGACGGGCCGGCTGCCGGTCGTTTGGAGCACCCGCGTGTGCGGGTGATCCTGCTCGGCCCCCCGGGTTCCGGCAAGGGAACCCAGGGGGAGGTTCTTTCCAAGCGATATGGAGTGCCGCAGATCTCGACCGGCGACATGCTCCGGAGCGCGATCGCCGCGGGGTCGGAGCTCGGCCGCAAGGTGCAAGGCATCATGAACGCCGGCGCCTTGGTGGACGACGGGACGATGCTCGAGGTCGTGACCGAGCGACTGCGCCTGCCCGATACCGAGCGGGGATTCTTGCTCGACGGCTATCCGCGAACGTTGCCCCAGGCCCAGGCGCTCGAGCGCATTTTGGGCGAAGGGGGCATCGATCACGTGCTGCTGGTCGAGGTTCCGGAGGAGGAGCTGGTACGCCGGATGGTCGCGCGCGGCCGGGCGGACGACACGCCGGAGGTCGCGCGCGATCGGCAACGGGTCTATCGCGAAGCGACCGAGCCGCTGGTCGCCTACTACGGCGAGCGCGGTCTGGTCCGTCGGATCGCCGGATTTCGGTCGATTCCGGAGGTCACGGAGCAGATGGTCGCCGCGCTCGAAGGGGCGGGCTCATGACCGTCCTCAAGACGCCGGGCGAGATCGAGCTGATGGACCAGGCGAACCGGATCGTGCACGACGTGCTCGACCAGCTCGCCGAGCGGGTGGTGCCGGGTGCGATGACCGCCGACCTCGACCGCTTCGCCGAGCAGTACATCCGCTCGCGCGGCGGGGTTCCGGCGTTCCTGCACTATCGCGGCTATCCGGCGACGCTCTGCATCGCCAAGAACGACGTGATCGTGCACGGCATCCCGAACCAGCAGCCGCTGGTCGAAGGGGACATCGTGGGCATCGACTGCGGCGTCCAGTACAAGGGGTACTTCGGCGACGCGGCCCGTACCTTTGCGGTGGGCGCGGTGTCGGTCGAGGCGGAACGCCTGCTCGAGGTGACCAAGAAATCGCTTTTGCTCGGCATCGAGCAGGTGCGGCCCGGCGGGCGGCTGTCGGACATCGGCCACGCGGTACAGGCGCACGCGGAGCGCCACGGCTACTCCGTGGTGCGCGAGTTCTCGGGGCACGGCATCGGGACCTCGCTCCACGAGGATCCGCAGGTGCCGAACTACGGCAAGCCGGGCAAAGGGCCGAAGCTCAAGCCGGGCATGGTGCTCGCGATCGAGCCGATGATCAACGCCGGCAGCGCCGGCGTCAGAATGGACGCGGACGGTTGGACCGCGCGGACCGAAGATGGGTCGCTGTCGGCTCATTTCGAGTTCTCGGTCGCGGTGACCCCAACCGGCTACCGGGTTTTGGGCGCGAGCCCGGGCTAAGGCCCGGGACGAGCGGGAGCGAAATTTGTCGAAGAAAGAAGAGGCGATCGAGGTCGAGGCGGTGGTGGTCGAGCCGCTGCCGAACGCGATGTTCCGCGTCGAGCTCGAGAACAAACACCAGGTTCTGGCGCACATCTCGGGCAAAATGCGCAAGCATTTCATCCGGATCTTGCCCGGCGATCGAGTTCTCGTCGAGCTCTCGCCGTACGACTTGAACCGCGGTCGAATCGTGTACCGCTTGAAGTAGGCGCGGACGAAGGAGCAGGAAATGAAAGTACGGACGTCGGTCAAACGGATTTGCCCGAAGTGCAAGGTCGTCCGCCGCAAGGGCGTGGTGCGGGTGATCTGCGAGAACGCAAAACACAAGCAGCGTCAGGGATAGGTCAAGGAACGAGCTATGGCACGTATCGCAGGAGTGGACCTGCCCCAGAACAAGCAGGTTTGGATCGGACTGACCTACATCTACGGCATCGGCCGTACGCGCTCGAAGAAGATCCTCGCCGAGGCGGAGGTTCCCGAAGTCACCCGGGTCAAGGACCTCACCGAGGACGAGGCGCGCCGGATCCGTAAGGTGATCACGGACGAGGGGCGCGTCGAGGGCGATCTCCGCAAGGAGGTCAGCCAGAACATCAAGCGCCTGATGGAGATCGGCTCCTATCGTGGCGTCCGTCACCGCAAGAACCTGCCGGTTCGCGGCCAGCGGACGTCGACCAACGCGCGCACCCGGAAGGGTCCGCGTCGCGGCGCGGTCGCCGGCAAGAAGAAAGCGACGAAGAAGTAGAAGAAGTAAGGACCGGGAGCTTTCCGCTCCGTGGCTACGCGAGCGGATGAGCCCTTTTAGGGAGAATCATGGCGAAGGCAGCTCCAAAGAAGGATCGCAAGGCGGGCAAGAAGAAGGAGCGGCGCAACGTGCCGCACGGCGTGGTGCACATCCAGGCCACCTTCAACAACACGATCGTCTCGATCTCCGATCCGGAAGGGCACGTCCTTTCCTGGTCGTCGGCGGGCCGCATCGGGTTCAAGGGCTCGCGCAAAGGCACGCCGTTCGCGGCGCAGGTGGCCGCGCAGAGCGCGGGCAACAGCGCCAAGGATTCGGGTGTTCGTACGGTCGACGTGCTGGTCAAGGGTCCGGGAGCCGGCCGCGAGTCCGCGGTGCGCGCCCTGCAGGCCTCCGGCATCGAGGTCAAGTCGATCCGTGACGTGACGCCGATTCCGCACAACGGCTGCCGGCCGCGCAAGCGCCGCCGCGTCTAAATCGCGGCCGAGGGACGGGCGAGTCGATCAGCCTCGGGTGTTCCGGGGCGCTCGCCGACGTCTTCCTCAGAAGAATTCCTCGTAGCGTCGAGGAGAGGACGTCAGGAGAATCACAGTGGCAAGATATTCCGGACCCGTTTGCCGGCTCTGTCGGCGTGAGCGGATCAAGTTGTTCCTCAAGGGTGACCGCTGCTTCAAGGAAAAGTGCGCGATCGAGCGCCGGGCCTATCCCCCGGGCCAGCACGGCAACCGCCGCGGCCGTCGGATCCAGGGCTACGGCCTACAGCTGCGCGAGAAGCAGAAGGTCAAGCGCATTTACGGCGTGCTGGAGAGCCAGTTCCGAACCTATTTCGCCGAAGCCGACCGGCGGAAGGGAATCACCGGCGAGAACCTCCTGATCATGCTGGAGCGGCGCTTGGACAACGTGATCTTCAGCCTCGGCTTCGCCGGGTCGCGCGCTCAGGCGCGCCAGCTGGTCCGTCACGGCCACGTGCTGATCGACGGTCGAAAGGTCTCGGTGCCTTCCTACCAGGTGAAAGCGAGCCACGCGATCACGGTGAAAGAGGCGAGCAAGAAGAATCCGCTGGTCCGCTCGAGCGTCGAAACCGCCCGCGGCCGCGGTATCCCGGAGTGGCTGGAGCTGGATGCCGACAACGTTGCGGGCAGGGTCTTGCGTCTTCCCGTGCGCGAAGACATCAAGCTGCCGATTCAGGAGCAGTTGATCGTCGAGCTGTACAGCCGATAAACCGTCGGCAACAACGCGAAGGAGCCTGCGAGAATGCTTTGGAAGGGTTTTCAGCGCCCACGGCGCGTCGAAATAGAAAAAGAAACGCTGACGGCGAGCTACGGCAAGTTCACGGCTCAGCCGTTCGAGCGCGGCTTCGCCACCACCATGGGCAACGCGTTGCGCCGCTGCCTCCTCTCTTCGATCGAAGGGGCGGCGATCACCGCGGTCCACATCGAGGGCGTGCTCCACGAGTTCTCCTCGGTGCCGGGCGTGGTCGAAGACGTCACGGACATCATCCTGAACTTGAAGCAGGTGCCGATCCGGCTCCACGGCGAAGACGCCAAGGTCTTGGCGATCGACGTCACGGGTCCGGGCAAGGTGACCGCCAAGCACATGGCCGATGATCCGCAGGTCGAGATCATCGATCCGAACATCCACATCGCGACCTTGAACGAAGAGGCGCGGTTCAAGCTGCAGGTCAAGATCGAGCGCGGCCGCGGCTACGTCTCGGCCGACCGCAACTTCGACGAGTCGCTCGGCATCGGCTGGATTCCGGTCGACTCGGCCCACAGCCCGGTCCGGCGCGTGAACTTCCGGGTCGGCGCGGCGCGTCTCGGTCAGACCACGGACTACGAGAAGCTCGTTCTCGACGTGACGACCAACGGTACGGTCGCCCCGGAAGAGGCGGTCTCGCTCGCCGCGATGCTGCTCAAGGAGCACCTCGGGATCTACATCCAGACCGAGGAGAGCCTGCGCGAGATCGGCGGCGAGGGTGGACGGGAGGACCTGGCCGGTCTCGACCAGATCCTCGCCAAGACGATCGACGAGCTCGACCTCTCGGTCCGGTCCGCCAACTCGCTCAAGAACGCCAACATCCACAACCTGCGCGATCTGGTCCGGCGTACGGAGAAGGAGATGTTGGAGACCAAGAACTTCGGCCGTAAGTCCCTCGAAGAGGTCCAGGAGGTTTTGGACAAGTTGGGCCTCTCGCTCGGGATGAACGTCTCGTCCAGCGGCGCGTCCGCCTAGGAGCAGCCATGCGTCACGCGTATCGAGGGTCGCGGCTGGGGCGGAGCACGTCGCACCGGCAGGCCCTTTTCAAGAACCAGATCCAGTCGCTGATGTTGGCGGAGCGGATCATCACCACCCTGCCGAAAGCGAAGGAGATCCGTCCGCTCGCGGAGCGGGTCATCACCCGCGGCAAGCAGGGCACTATCCACGCCCGTCGTTGGGCGCTCCGCTGGCTCGGCAGCCGCGATCTCGTCAAGAAGGTGTTCGACGACATCGCGCCGCGCTTCGCCGAGCGGCCGGGTGGCTACCTCCGGATTGTCAAGCTCGGACCCCGTCCGGGCGACGGCGCGGAGATGGCGCTGATCGAGATGGTCGAGAAGGGCGCGGAAGCTCCGACTCCCGCCCCGGAGAAGACCGCGAAGGCGAAGAAACCGGCGGCCCCGAAGAAGAAGACCACGGACGAAGCGCCCAAGGTCAAAAAAGAGAAGGCGCCGAAAGCCAAGGCGCAGACTCGGTCCAAGCCGGCTGGCGGTGGCCAGAAGACGGCGCCGCGAAAGATGGGCTCGTAAGCCCAGCTTTCATCTCCAAAGAAGCTCTCCTCGACGGCCGGCGGATTCCTCCGCCGGCCGTCGTCTTTTGGTAGTTGCAGGCCGAGATACCTCTTTCGCCTCTTGAGTGATAAAAGGAGATTCCTAATCGCGGGACTGGACGCCCCCGTGGAGGTGAACCGATGGTCGATCCCGCCGGATTCAAGCTCCTCTCCCGCCCGTCATGCGCTCGCTCTGCGTCGTTCGTGGCGTTGACGTTCTGGATCGTTGCGGGAGTGCAGGCCTCAACGTTTACCGTCACGAACTTGGACGATTCGGGGACCGGCAGCCTGCGCCAGGCGGTTCTCGACGCGAACGCCGCGGCAGGGGCGGACAACGTGGCCTTTGCGTCGGGTGTGACCGGCACGATTTCCTTCACTTCGGGCGCGATCGCGATCTCGGACTCTCTGGGGATCGTCGGTCCCGGACTGGGGGCGCTGACGCTCGATGCCAACGGGCTGTCAAGGATCTTTCTCGTTGAAAACAGCGGCGCCACCGTGCCAATCGATGTCACGCTCTCAGGAATGACGATCACCCGCGGTGCCCACCTGAGCCCTTCCGGAGATCCGTTTCCTTACGGCGGAGCGATCTTTTCGCACGGCGAGAACCTCACCCTCGAGGCCGTCGTGGTCTCGGAAAGCCGGGCCTATTCCTTCTCCGCCGCGACGAGAAACTGCGGCGGAAACGTGGCTCTCCTGGGCCTCGGAGGCGTGGACGGAGGGACGCTGCGAATCGTCAATACACTGCTTGCAACGGGTCGGACGGAGTCCGGAGCCGGCGGCAATCTCTGCGTCGATTCAGGGACGCTCCATCTCGAACGAAGCACGTTGTCCAGCGGCAACTGCGGCGGAGGGTTTGGCGGGGGTGGGGGCCTCTGGCTCAGCTCTGGCACCGCGAGCTCAATCGTCCTGTCGACGATCACCGGCAACGGCGGAACGTACCTCGGCGGTGGAATCTACGCATCCTTGAGCTCCGGGGGGAGCCTGACCCTCGAGTCGAGCACGATCACCTTGAACTCCGCCGCGATCTTCGGGAACGGCGGAGGAATCACAAGCCTCGGCGGCGAGATTCGGATTGAGAACAGCACGGTTTCGGAAAACAACGCGGCGTTCGGTGGGGGGATCGGCAGTGCGGGTACCGATCTGCAACTGATCGACAGCACGGTTTCGGGGAACTTCTCGTACACATCCGGCGGTGGGGTCTACTTCACCGAAGGCGCGGGGGGCTCACTCCTCCTTCGCCACACGACGGTGACCGCCAATCGGTCGCTCGGCGGAGGAGGTGGCCTCGTGGTTGGAACCCTCTCGGCTCCCGACGTGGTCCAGCTCGATCACTCCATTCTGGCCAACCCGTCGGTGGACCTGATCGTGTCCAACGATCCCGCCTCGATCACGGCCAACTACACCCTGGTCGGGAATCTCGGGACCGCGATTCTTTCGGGAGGCCACAACCTGATCGGAATCGATCCTCGGCTCGGGCCGCTCGCGGACAACGGCGGCCCGACGGAAACCCACATTCCGCTGTCCGGGAGCCCCGTGCTCAACGCGGGCAATCCCGCCATTCCAAGCCCGCCCGCGACCGACCAGCGAGGTTTTGCGAGGATTGTCGGCCCGGCAATCGATCTGGGCGCGGTCGAGGCCGAATTGGAATCGGTCGAGGTGCCGATGTCTTCGCCAGTCGGCCTGCTCGGGCTCTGCGCCCTGCTGATCGGTGCGGCGGTTCTACGGCTTCGGCGAGGCGCGGAGACAGGCTGACGTTCTGAATTCCCGTACAAGGGGTTGGAGCGCTGCGACGTCCGGCGGCCGGCCGGCGGTTTTCCGCTGATACGCTCCGCTTCAACATGGCCAAAACGAAGCCGAGACTTGGGCGCAACGTCTTCGCGCTCTCCGCCGTGAGCCTCTTCACGGATGCGGCGAGCGAGATGATCTATCCGCTCCTGCCGATTTTCCTCTCGACGGTGCTCGGTGCGGGGGCGCTCGCGGTGGGGGCGATCGAAGGGGCGGCGGAGTCGACGGCCGCGCTTCTCAAGCTTGCCTCGGGCTGGTGGTCGGATCGCCTGCGTCGAAGGAAGCCGCTGGTCGTCGCCGGGTACGCGATCGCCACGCTCGTCCGGCCCCTGATCGGGTTGGCGAGCTCGGCCGGCCAAGTCCTCGCGATCCGGATGACCGACCGGGTGGGCAAAGGAATCCGCGGCGCTCCGCGCGATGCACTGATCGCCGATTCGGTGGCGCCGGAGGCGCGCGGCCTCGCGTTCGGGTTCCAGCGCTCGGCGGACCATCTGGGCGCGGTGATTGGACCGCTGGTCGCCTTCGCGCTCCTGCGCGGCGCCGGGATCTCGCTGCGCCAGCTCTTCGTCTGGACGATCGTTCCGGGCCTGCTCGCGGTGGCGGCCGCTTTGTGGGGCGTCCGCGAGGTGCCGCGCCGCGAGCCTCCCAAGCGTGCCGCGTTCGATCCCCACACCCGGTTGCCGAGGAAGTTCTGGACCTTTCTCGCGCTGCTCCTGCTCTTCACCCTCGGCAACTCGACCGACGCCTTTCTGCTCCTGCGCGCTTCGCAGCTCGGCGTTTCGGCGGCCTGGATTCCCATCCTCTGGGCGGCGCTTCACGTCGTGAAGTCAGTTTCGAGCACGCCCGGCGGGGCGCTTTCCGACCGGCTGGGGAGAAAGCCGTTGATCGTCGGCGGCTGGTTGGTCTACGCCGCGGTCTATTTCGCCTTCGGCCGGGCCACCGCCGTGTGGCATGCGTGGGCGCTGTTCGGCGTCTACGGGATCTATTTCGGCCTCACCGAAGGGGTTGAGAAGGCGCTAGTCGCCGACCTCGTGCCCGCCGAGCGGCGGGGCGCGGCATTCGGTTGGTACAACCTCGCGCTGGGTCTCGGCGCGCTGCCCGCTTCGCTGTTGTTCGGCGCGCTCTGGCAGGCGCGCGGCCCCTCGTTGGCGTTCGACTTCGGCGCCATCGCGGCGCTTGCCGCGGGGCTCAGTGTGGCCCTTTCGCTGCCGGGCCGAGCCAGTGAAGCCAACGGTGCGCCCGCTCCGGGTGTCTAACAAACGCCGTCCTTTCCCGCAAAGGCACTCCCCATGGGCAACCGCTTTTCGATCCTTCTTGCCGCTTCCCTTTTCGTCGGTGTTGCCTCGCTCTCCGCGCAACATCCCGCTGCCGCCGATCCCAAGGCGCTTCTCGCCGAGATCGACGCGGCGACGGTCCAGCCGGACAAGGCGGTCGCGCTCAAGAGAGTGAAACTCGCCGCGGGCCCCGCCACGCTGACGCTCGAGGGGAAGTTGATCCCCGTATCGCCGGCCGGCGGAGAGGTGCGGGAGTTGGTCTTCTTCGGACAGGGGAGTATCTCGTTGGCGGCGCCGAACGAGATCGAAGCCGGTCAGCTCGAGCTGTTCACAGGCGCGGCGGACTTGGAGGAGTCATTCGACCAGGCGATCCTGGTCTTCGGCCAGACGCGGGCCGTGGAAGCGCTGCTCAAGCGCCCGGCCGCGGCGCTCGACGGGGACGAGGTCCGGCGTGCCGGCGAGCTCTACCAGGCATGGCAGAAAGGCCCCGAGCGCGAGCTGCTTGATATCCGAGGTGCGCTGTGGTCCGACGCGCTCGGCGACGCGCCGTACCAGAACCTGTTCGCCGGCCGGTTTCATGGCGCGGAGCGAGGACAATTCCTCTACGTCGTCGATCCCCAGGCCGACGAGCAGGTGACGCTCGGACAGTTCGTGCCGATCGAGGCGACCGAGAAGGAGAAGCGGAAAATCCTCCGCCAGATCGCGCGGGAGCAACGGCGAGGACGGTTGATCGGCATCGAGCTCGAGGACCTGGGCCAATGGGATACGTGGGTCTCGACCTCCCTACGCACCAAGGAGGGTAAGCCCGCCCCGGGAGCCGCGCCGTTCGAACCGGTTCACTATGCGCTCGACGTCACGGTGGACGACGATGTCGAGAAGATCAAAGCCGTGGCGACGATCGACCTCAGGCCCATCGTCCCCGGCGTGCGGTCGGTGGAGATCCGCCTGCCCCGCGACTTCGAGGTGCGCGCCGTGCGCTGGAACGGCGAGAAGCTGCCGATCCAACGTTCGGGAGGGGAGCTCTCGGCTGTGCTCCCCGCCGCACCGCAGGGCGACGCGACGTTCTCACTCGCCGTCGAATACGAAGGACGGGCGCTCGACGGCGACGCCAAGTCGTACGCCCTGAGAGACACCCAGAACTGGTACCCGCACGTCGGCCAGCTCGATCGGGCTACCTATGAGGCGACGTTCCATTGGCCGCGACGGTTCGATCTTCTGGCGCCCGGTCGACGGATCGACGGCGGAGAGGCGCAAGGTGCTAAATGGGAACACCGTCGGCTTGACCTTTCCACCTGGGGATACACGTTCGAGATCGGCAAGTTCTCGGTCGAGACACGCCAGGTCGGGCACGTCGCGCTGAGCGTCGCGTTCGACCCCACCGGCCGCTCGCAGGGGAACGACAGCCGCAAGGAGATCGGCGATACGGTCGCCGAGGCGCTCGGCTATTTCGAGGCGACGTTCGGGCCGTATCCGCTCGACGAGCTCACTGTGGTCACCATTCCGCGCGCTTTTTCCCAGTCGATGCTGGGGTTCGTCACCCTCTCCGATCTGATGATGCTCGAGCAGTCGTTGTGGACCTTGCTGCTGGGCTTCGAGGATCGCCGGACGGTGATTGCCCACGAGATCGCCCACCAGTGGTGGGGGCATCGCGTCGGCTGGGCGAGCGATCGCGACATCTGGATCTCGGAGGCGATGGCAAACTACTCCGCGCTTCTCTATCTCGACGAGAAGATCAAGCCCGCGACCGGAGACAAGACAGACAAGAAAAGCCGCCGCGACGACGTGCTGGTCGGACCGACGGCAGGATGGCAGGAGGCCCTCACCCGAACCCTCCCCGACGGCCGGGCGATCGATTCGGTAGGTCCCGTGGTCCTCGGAGCTCGCCTGTTCTCCAGCCGGACGAACAGCGCCTACGAGCCGATCGTCTATAAGAAGGGCGCGGTGATCCTGGAAATGCTGGCCCGCGGCCTGGGGACGGAGAACTTCCCCAAGGTCCTGCGCGAGCTGGTGCGCGTGGTCGACGGCCGTTCGATCTCTACCCGCGACTTCTTCGATCTGATCCAGCGGATCACCGGAGCGAGCCTCGACCCGTTCGTCGCGCGCTTCGTCGAAGGAACCGGTCTGCCGGAGATCTATTACACCTACCGGTATAACCAACAGACGGACGGCAAATGGCGGATCCAGGGAGAGGCGCGTTTGGGAACCCCCTACCGCTTCCGCTACAAGGTCGTCGACTCGGGTTCCGGATTCGACATCACGAGAGAGCGCATCGACACGATCGGCGACCTGTCGAACCTGTCCCTCGTGGTCCCCGTTCAGGTCGCGTTCTACGATCCGGCGCGGGACGACGCAAAGAAGCAAAAGGACCCGCCCGAGCCGAACGCGCTGCTCAAGGGCTCGATGCTCCTGCGCGGTGAGAAGGTACCGATCGACATTCCGCTGGACTTTCCACCGCGCAGGTTCTCGCTCGATCCGGACCGGCGGGTCTATGGCCGCTTCTTCGACGAGACTCGGTGGCCGAAGCGGATGCTTTGTTACCGGGGGGAGAACCGATGGGCGGCCGGCGATCTGGACGAGGCCTCGCGCCTCTTGAACGAGGCATTGGCGGCCGAAGTTTGGAGCGGCGACGCGGTCGACAAGCCGGCCAGCGCCGACCTCAAGTCCAGCGCGCGCGACCTCGACGGCCGGATCGAGCTCGTCCGCGCGCGGATCGCCCTCGACCGCGGCGCCGAGGCCGAAGCGCGAGCCCTGATGGACAAGGCGGACAAGGCGCTCGATCCGGGGGTCGGCAGCTGGCAGGATACGGAGCTCCGCCTCCTCGAATCGCGCCTCGACCTTCGCCACGGCGATTTCGATCGGGCTTTCAGGCGGTTGAACAAGGCGATCCTCAAACGGGAAGACATCGATTCGACCGAAGGCTACGTCCTGCTCGCGATCGCGGCGCAGAAGACCGGCCACGCCGAAGAGCTCAAGAAAGCGAAGGAGGCGGTCAAGGAATCGGGGTCGGACCTCTCTGCGCTCGGGATCTGAACGGCAATTTGCCGGGAGGGGCTCGTCTGCTCGAGTCAGCCGCGAACGGCCGGCCGCGGGGTGTAGGATCTCGCCGCCAATCCCCGGGAGCGATCCGATGCCGACCTTCTCGCGCCGTACGTCCGCGACGTTTTCCGCCGTCTCCACCGCAGGATTTCTCTTCACGACGGCTCTCCTCGGCGCGCCTCCGGCCGCCCCGCCCCCGGCCGCCGAGACGAAGGCCGAAGCGGCGGCAACGAAGAAGGACGAATCGATCCAGCCCGCGCCGCCGCGCCGGGCCGACGAAGGCCAGGGGCCGTTCGATCGCCTGGTCCTCCGCGGCGCCACGCTGATCGACGGCACCGGCGCGCCTCCGGTCGGGCCGGTCGACCTCGTGATCGAGAAGAACCGGATCGCCGACGTGGTCATCGTCGGCAGCCCGGGCGCACCGATCGACCCGGAGAATCGGCCGAAGGCGAAGGCGGGAGACCAGGAGATGGATCTGTCCGGCATGTACGTCCTGCCCGGGTTCGTCGACATGCATGGCCACATCGGGGGAGTGGAGCAGGGCACGCCGGCCGAGTACGTCTACAAGCTCTGGATGGGGCATGGGATCACGACGATCCGCGATCCGGGCAGTGGCAACGGCCTCGACTGGGTGCTGTCGGAAAAGAACCGGAGCGCCTGGAACGAGATCGTGGCGCCGCGCATCCACCCGTACGTGACGTTCGGGCAGGGACGCGACGAGCCGTTCACCACGGCGGACGAGGCGCGCGCCTGGGTCCGCTCGGTCGCGAAGAAGGGGGCCGAAGGGCTCAAATTCTTCGGCGCCCGCCCCGACTTGATGCGCGCCGCGCTCGACGAGGCGAAGAAGCTCGGCTTGCGCTCGGCCTGCCACCACGCCCAGGTCTACGTTTCGCGCGTCAACGTCCTCGACTCGGCCCGCTGGGGCCTCACCTCGATGGAGCACTGGTATGGGCTGCCCGAGGCGCTGTTCGTCGATCGGACGATCCAGGACTACCCGGTGGACTACAACTACGCCAACGAGGCCGACCGCTTCGGCGAAGCGGGCCGTCTCTGGAAGCAGGCGGCGCCGCGCGGCTCGGAGCGTTGGAACCAGGTGATCGACGATCTGGTGAAACTCGACTTCACGATCGATCCCACGCTCACGATCTACGAGGCGAACCGCGACGTGATGCGCGCGCGACGCGCCGAGTGGCACGAGGAGTACACGCTTCCCTCGCTCTGGGACTTCTATTCGCCGAGCCGCACGTCGCATGGCTCCTACTGGTTCGCCTGGGGTACCGAGCAGGAGGTGGCCTGGAAAGAGAACTACCGGATCTGGATGTCGTTCCTGCTCGACTACAAGAACGCGGGCGGGCGCGTCACGACCGGCTCGGACAGCGGATACATCTACAAGCTCTACGGCTTCGACTACATTCGCGAGCTGGAGCTGCTGCGCGAGGCGGGGTTCCACCCACTCGAGGTGATCCGCTCCGCGACCCTCTGGGGTGCCCAGGCGCTCGGCGTGGCCGACCAGGTTGGAAGCGTCGAACCCGGAAAGCTCGCGGATCTCGTGGTGGTGGGCGCCAACCCGATCGAAAACCTCGGGGTCCTCTACGGCACCGGCGCCATCCACCTGACGGAAGACAACAAGGTCGAACGGATCGGCGGCGTTCGCTACACGATCAAAGACGGCATCGTCTACGACGCAAAACAGCTCCTCGCCGACGTGCGCTCCATGGTGCGCAAGGCGAAGGACGAAGCGAAGCGGGAGATCGTGCAGCCCGGGATGGCCAAGTAGCGGCGGCCTCGGGGTGACGGCGGAGGAGGGTGTCTGCCACAATCGGCGGCGAGGAGGACCACCGAATGAAGAAAGCCCGACCCCTCGCCCTCGCTGTGCTCGCCCTCTCCGTCCTGCCCATTCGCGCTTTTGCGCTCGACCCCGTCCGCAAGATCACCGAAGAGTTCCAGGTCGGCTCCACGCCGAGAATACAGACCAAGCTCAAGTCGGGAGATCTGATCGTCGAAGGATGGGACGGTCCGTTCATCCAGGCCGAGATCAACCTCGGTTGTCTGGAAGGGACGACCGCGGACCAATGCCGCAAGGCTACCGACAACGTGAGCCTTTCCTGGTCGCGGACCAAGAACGAGGTTCTGGTCCGGGTGAAGGGGGCGACTGGCTGGCGCGCGAGGAAGCTCTGGATCGAGGCGCGCTTCAAGGTTCCGGCGAAGGTGCCTCTCGAGGTCGAATCGCTCAACGGCGAGGTCAAGGTCTCCGGCATGTTGAGCGACGTCGAGGCGGACTCCGGAAGCGGCGACATCACGATCACCCAGAGCCGGGCGACGGTAGGCCCTCTCCATCTCGACGTCGGCGCCGGCAAAGCGGAGCTGTGGGTGAGCGGCGGTAAGATCGAAGGCAGCGGGCTCCTGCGCTCGATCAACTGGACCGGCACGGGCACCGCAAAGATCGAGGTCGACATCGGTGCGGGGGACGCGATCGTACGACTGGAGTAACCCTCCGTGGGAGTGCGTGGATCGAGGTCGATCCAGCCCCGTGCGAGTCCGATTCGCCAGAATCCGCACAAGTTTTCGCTTAGGATTGTGTGGAGGGGGGTGGTCGTGGCGACCAATTTGGAGCTGGACGAGACTCTCATCGAAGAAGCGGTTCGTTTGGGCGGGCACCGGACGAAGCGAGCCACCGTGAACGAGGCGCTTCAGGAGTACATCGCGAGGCGCCGGCAGCTCGGCATTCTCGACCTCTTGGGCACGATCGACTATTACCCGGAGTACGAGCCCAAGAAGTATCGCAGCCGGTGACCCAGGTTCTGGTCGATTCGACGGTCTGGTCGCTCGGATTGCGCCGCAGCAAGCTTTCGGATCATCCAGCGGTCATGGAATTCACGGCGCTGGTCGAACGGGGGCAGGTCTGCCTGTTCGGGGCCATCCGGCAGGAAGTTCTCTCCGGAATTCGCGATGCCGCTCGGTTTGCGGGCCTTCGCGCCCACCTGAGCTGGTTCCCGATGCTCACGGTTACGACCGAGGAACACGACCGGGCCGCTGAATTCTTCAACCAATGCCGGGCTCGAGGGATTCAGGGCGCTCACACGGACTTTCTGATCTGCGCGGTCGCCGAGCGCTATCGCCTTCCGATCCTCACTACGGACGGCGATTTTCTGGGCTATGCCCGCCATCTGCCCATAAAGCTTCACCCACCCTTACCGGAAAGCTCCTGAAATTTCGGGAGATTTCCCGATAGGGATTCCGCCCGGACTCCGCCAAGGAGAGGGACGGGCGCGCTCCGCCCTGAGTGCGGCGGAGTCCCGATCCGCCGGGAAAGGACCCTCGATGCCTGGATTTTCCGTTTCTTCCGAGCCGAATCAACGCCTTTGGATCGTCGCCGGCGTTCTGGGGCTCGTATTGATCGCGAGCCTCTGGTACGCCTTTAGTCCGTCGTCCAAGCCGGTTCTCTCGGAAGCCTTGGACGACCCCAAGCCCGAGTACCACCGAAAATCGGCGGACGAGCTGAAGATCGAGCTCAAGGAGGCGAGCTCACAGGCTTTCTCCTATCGCGAGGCGTTGGATTCGGCCGGCTTGCGGATCGAGGAGCTCTCCCACGAGGTGGGCCGTTTGCGCTCCTCCCTGTCGTCGGCAGCGGGGTCGAGCTTTCCCACGCCGAGGGTCGACGTTCGGCCCCTGCGGCACGAGACGCTCAAGCCGTCTTCCAGGCAAGGCTGGGAGGCCTTTGGCGAATTCATGAACTTCGGAGAGGCGCCTGCCGAGGGCTTCGCCGACATCCAGCTCCTGGTGGGTCTCGTCCCCGTCGAAGGAACCGTCACGATCCGTATGGGGCCCATACCGCCCGGTGGACGGCAGGGATATCAAGCCATCTTCGACTACGTGAAAGCCAATCCGAGAAATCCCGAGATCCAGGTGAACGCCAGTTGGCGGCCGCTGAGCGAGCCGCCACGGAACTGAGAACGCGCTTCCGACGGTTTTCGACTCGGTGTTGAGCGACCCGAGCCGCGAGGATGGCGGTGGACGGTTCACCCCCGGTCGGCGCTTGAGGCCCGGTGCCGATCCAGCCAGTATCCCCAAAGGACGAGCAGCCAGACCGATTGCCCTCCCCAGGCGATGGGCCGGCCGTCGTCGGGAACCGGGCCGAACATCGCGGCCAGATAGGACACGAAGAGGAAAACCACGAGGCCCCAGAGGGCGAAGCGGCCGATGCGGTCACGCGCCCTCGTCGATCGGGCGTAGAGCGCGATGCCTCCCGCGAACAGCAGGCTTTCGACGAGCAGGGTGGCCGGCAGCGAGCGCCAGAGACCGAGACCGACTCTCGTCGAGCCGTCGATCGTGAGAGGAAGGTCAGGGATGTGGGTGGAGAAGTCGAGCACCCAATGGCTCAGAACCACGAGGCCGAGGACGACGGCGCTCGTTGGCCGACGGCGAACGAGCCAGTAGACCAAGCCGAATCCGACCGACCAGCCCAGCGCGGCCACCAGGCTGTGGCTGTACGGATAGGAGGTGAAATCGAACGGATTGACCGGCGTCAATCCCGGAACGATCCGAACCTGCTCCCAGCCGAGTAGGAGAAACGTCGGCCAGAGCAGATCGAGAAACTGGGCGGCGAGAAAGAGCGTGCCGAGGGAGACCGATTTCGCCTGCCTCTTGGCAGCGAAGCCGACCGCGAAATGCCCGATGAACATCGATCGATCCCCTTCCTCGGTCGGCTCAAGTCCTCAGATCTTGTTGGGCTCCTTACTCCGCGGGTTCTCCGAGGATCGCGAAGAACTCGTGCTCTTTCTCCTGGAGCTGCTCGGGCGTTTTCGCCTCCATCACGAGGCGGAGAAACGGCTCCGTGTTGCTCGGGCGCACGTTCGCCCACCAATCGGGATAGGAGATCGTGATGCCGTCCAGGTAGTCGATCTGGGCGTCCTTATAGCGCTCGGCGAGCTGGGCGATCATGCCGGCCTTGTCTTCCACCTCGAAGTTGATCTCGGGGCTCTTCGCGTAGCGGTGGAGCGGTGCGACCAGCTCCGACATCGTCTTGCCGGTCGAGCGCAGCAGGTTGAAGATCTCGACCACCGTGAGCAACGGACAGTCGGCGTAGAAATGGTCGCGGAAGTAGTAGTGGCCCGCGAGCTCGCCGCCGAAGATCCCTTTCCGTTCGCGCAACGTCGCCTTCATGAAGGAGTGGCCGACCCGCTCGCGGACGGGGACCCCGCCGTGCTCGGCGATGTACTCGCCGGTCGCGCGCGACGAACGGAGGTCGTAGATGATCGCCTTACCCGGCTCGCGGTCGAGAAGTGCGCCCGCGACCAGGGCGGTCGCAAGGTCGCTGCCGATCGCCTCGCCGTGCTCGTCGATGAACGCCGCGCGGTCCGAGTCGCCGTCGAACGAGATGCCGAGGTCGGCTCCCGTCTCCTTCACCAGCTTCTGCAGGTCGACCAGGTTCTCGGCCTTGAGCGGATTCGCCTCGTGGTTGGGGAAAGTGCCGTCGAGCTCGAAGTAGAGCGGGAACATCTCGATGCCGCACGCTTCGAGGATCGGCCGCTCGATCACCACCATGCCGTTGCTCGCGTCGACCGCGACCTTGAGCTTCTTGCCGTCGCCCGGGCGGAGGAAGGAGAGCACGTGCTCCCGGTAGGCCTCGGCGACGTCGCCCGTCGTGCGCTGGCCGCGCTGCGCGGACTCGGGAAGATCGCCCTCGGCGACCTTGCGCTCCATGAGAGCGATCCCGTGGTCGCCCGAGACCGGCAACGCGCCGTGGCGGCTGAACTTGAAGCCGTTGTATTTCGCCGGGTTGTGGCTCGCCGTGACCTGGACGCCGCCCGCCGCCTTGAAGTGGCCGATCGCGAAGTAGTTCATCGGCGTGGTCGCAAGGCCGATGTCGAGCACGTCGAGACCGGCCGCGAGCAGGCCGTCGATCAACGCCTCGGCGAGCCCCGTGCTGTGCGAGCGCATGTCGCGGCTCACCACGACCGTGTTGCCGAGCGCGCGATCGTCCGCGTCGAGCACGTGTTGGAAGGCGAGGCCGATCTTCCGTGCGATCGTCTCGTTCAATTGATCGGGGACCGTGCCCCGGACGTCGTATGCCTTGAAGATTCCGGCCATGTTCGGCTCCTGGTCTTTCGTCGTAACGTCGAGCGGGGAGCCCTCAGGCTCCCACTTTTTCGAGGGCGAACTCGAAGGAGTGCCCCTCGATCGGCGCCTCGGCCCAAGGGGCGAATTCGGCGCCTTCGTTCAATTCCACCGCGAGCGTCTCGCCCTCGATCCACGCACGGTGTGCGTCGATCGCGGCGGCGAGAGGATCGGCCGCGCGGTAGCGGATCCGGATGCGGTCCGCGTAGTCGAGATTCAGTTCTTTCCGCGCGGTCTGGATGCGGCTCACGACCTCGCGCGCCCACCCTTCGGCGAGCAGCTCCGGCGTGACCTGCGTGTCGAGGGCCACGAGTAGCTCGCGGTCGCCCTGCGTCGCCGTCCCTTCGCGCTCGATCAGGCGGACTTCCACCTCGTCGGCCGCGAGCTCGATCGGTTCGTCCGAGATCGTGACGGTGACCTTGCCGGTCGCCTCCATCTCCGCGAGCAGCGCCTCTCCCGCCGCCGCTTCCAGGGCCGCTTTGATTTCGGGCATCCGCTTGCCAAACCGTTTGCCGAGCTTGGGGAAGACCGGACGCACTTCGGCATGGACGTAGTCCTTCCGGTCGGCGGCCCAGTGAACCTCTTTGACGTTCAGCTCGTCGCGCAGGATGTCGAGGTGGGGATCGACCGCCTGGGCGAGGGCGGGATCCGCGGCGACGAGGGTCACCGAAGCGAGCGGCTGCCGCGTCTTCAACCCATGGACGTTTCGCGCCGCGTGTCCGAGCCGCACGATCCGTTGCACGGTCGCCATGCCGGACTCGAGCGTGGCGTCGGCGCGGCTCGAGATCCGGGGCCAATCTTCCAGATGGATGCTCGCCGCGGCCGTCGGGTCCTGGCTCCGTACGAGATGCCGATGGAGCACCTCGGCGACGAACGGCACGAACGGAGCGAGCACCCGGCAGAGGGTGGTGAGGACTTCGTAAAGCGCCTGATAGGCCGAATGCTTGTCGGCATCCGAGCCCTGCGCGTCGGCCGACCAGAAGCGGCTCCGGCTGCGCCGGATGTACCAGTTGGTCAGGTCGTCGACGAACGCCTCGATCGTGCGCGCCGCTTCCGTGAGGTCGTACCCGTCGAGACGGCGGGTCACCTCTTCGACGACCCGGTCGAGCCGGAGGAGGACCCACCGGTCGAGCGCGGGGCGCTCGGCGAAGGGAGTCTCGACGCCGGGCGCCGTCGGACGCCAGCCGTCGAGGTTGGCGTAGATGGTGAAGAACGACACGGCGTTCCAGAGCGGCAGCATGAATTTCTGCGCCGCCTCGCGTACCAGCTTCGCGGAGAAGCGGGAGTTCACCTCCGGGTTGTTGACGCAGAAGTACCAGCGCATCGCGTCGGCGCCCGTTTCGGCGATCACGCCCATCGGCTCGACCACGTTGCCGAGCCGTTTGGACATCTTCCGCCCCTGCTCGTCGGCCACGTGGCCGAGCACGATGCAGTGCTCGTACGCCGCCTTGCCGAACAGGAGGGTTCCGAGGGCGTGAAGCGTGTAGAACCAGCCGCGCGTCTGGTCGACCGCCTCGGAGATGAAGTCGGCGGGGAATCCCTTGCCGGTCTCAGGATCGAAATCGGGGAGCGGCTCGCCGAGGTAGTGATGTTGGGCGAACGGCATCGCGCCCGAATCGAACCAGGCGTCGATGACCTCAGAGATGCGGCGCATGGTTCCGCCCGACTCCGAATCGCCGCATTTCGGACATGGCCAGGCCCACTCGTCGATGAACGGCCGGTGCGGATCGAACTGCGCGCGGTCGTAGACGTCCGTGGGCATCGCGCGGCCCGCTTCGGCGAAGAGCTTCTCGTACGAGCCGGCGACCCAGTCGTGGCCGCAGCCCGCGTCGCAGCGCCAGATCGGGAGCGGGGTCCCCCAGTACCGACGCCGGGAGAGCGCCCAGTCGACGACGTTTTCGAGCCAGTTGCCGAACCGCCCTTCGCCCACGTGCTCGGGGTGCCAGGCGATCGTCCGGTTCTGGGCGATCAGGTCGTCCTTTTTGGACGTCGTCCGCACGAACCAACTGGTCGTCGCGTAATAGAGCAGCGGCCGGTCGCAGCGCCAGCAGAACGGATAGTTGTGCTTGTAGCGGTCGGAATGAAGCATCAGGCCGCGCCGCTTCAGGTCCTGGATGATCTTCGGGTCGGCGTCCTTGAACCAGAGCCCGGCGAATTCCCCCGCGGCGGGTACGAGCTTCCCCTCGCCGTCCACCGTGAGCCAGAGCGGCAGGCCATAGCGCTTGCCGGTCTGGTAGTCGTCCTCGCCGAACGGCGGCGCGGTGTGGACGAGTCCGGTCCCCTCGGTCGCGGTCACGTAGGTTCCGAGCACGACGCGGCCCGGGACCTCCGGCTCGACGAAGGTGAACAGCCGCTCGTATGTAAGCCCTTCAAGCGCCTTGCCGCGGAAGTGGGCGAGCGCCGGCTGCTCGCGCAGGTCGAGCTGTTTCCGATGCCCGTCGATCTCCGCCGCGAGCGGCACCGGCGTGCCGAGCCCTTCGCCGATCAGCAGCCGGTCGCCCGGCCGCGCCGGGTTCTCGATCAGCTTGTAGAGGAGGTCGGGGTGGGCGGCGACCCCGGCGTTCGCGAGGGTGGTCCAGGGCGTGGTCGTCCAGCCGACCAGACCGACGCCGGACAGATCGACCTCGGCGGCCGACTCGTCCGTCGCCTTCATCCCGGGATGGAGGCGGAACAGGGTCCAGATCGACGGGTC
Source organism: Thermoanaerobaculia bacterium (assembly GCA_044226625.1). Classification (GTDB taxonomy): domain Bacteria; phylum Acidobacteriota; class Thermoanaerobaculia; order Multivoradales; family UBA5704; genus DASYKS01. The sequence continues at coordinate 2,270 of JBGAGQ010000064.1, read as the reverse complement.
GTCCGCCTCTTTGTAATTTTGCGCCACCTCATGGCTCGAAAGCGTCGTGCCGCAGCGGGCGCAGTAGGGCTGAATCTTGTACCCCTCGGTGAGCAGGCCCTGGTCCCAGAGCCTCCCGAGCGCCCACCAGACCGACTCGATGTACTCGTTCTTGTAGGTCCAGTAGGCGTCGTCCATGTCGACCCAAAAGCCGACCCGCTCGGTCATCGCGCGCCACTGCCGCTCGTAGGTGTAAACGCTCTCCAGGCAGGCTTTGTTGAACTCGGCGATGCCGTACGCTTCGATCTGCTGCTTGCCCGAAAAACCGAGCCGCTTTTCGACCTCGATCTCGACCGGTAGGCCGTGGGTGTCCCAGCCGGCTTTGCGCGCGACGCGGTAGCCGCGCATCGTCTTGAAGCGGGGGATCAGGTCCTTGACCACCCGGGTGACGACGTGGCCGACGTGCGGCACGTTGTTTGCGGTCGGTGGACCGTCATAGAAGACGAACTCGCCCTCGGAAGCGGGGCGTTCCAGGCTTCGTTCGAAGATCCGGTTCGCTTTCCATTCCTCCAACACCTCGAGCTCGAGGGTAGGGAACGGATAGCCGCCGGGCAGATCGGGAAATCGAGAGTCGCTCATGGCGTCTGAAGATGCCTGTCTTTCGCGTAATGGTCCCCTCTAGGGGCCGGAAAAGAGCCGCTTATTGTACTCGGGGCGGAACGTGGGCGGGAGGAATCCGTCGGACGGTCCCGATGTTCCTATAGGTAGGCGCGTATAATCCGAGGAAGAAGACCCGCTATGGCCGTACGTCCGATCCTCCGTCTGGGGCACCCCGCACTTCGAGTTCCGGCGAAAGCCGTGGACGTGGCGCACGTCGGCCGCGGCGAGATCCAGGATTTGATCGACGACATGGTGGAGACCATGCGCGCCGAATCCGGCGTCGGGCTCGCGGCGCCGCAGGTGGGAGCCGATCTTCAGCTGTTCGTCTATGAGCGGCACGTGGACGAAGAGGGATCCGATCCGGCCTATCCGGACATCCCCCTCCGGGTGGTGATCAACCCCATGGTCGCGCCCACCTCCCACGAGATGGTCTACGACTGGGAGGGGTGCCTCTCGATCCCCGACTTGCGCGGTCTCGTCCCACGCCACCAGACGGTGCGTGTGCGCGGGCTCGACCGGGCCGGGCGGCCTACCGATTTCATCGCGGCGGGCTTCGAGGCGCGGATCATCCAGCACGAGTTCGACCATCTGAACGGCGTCGTCTTCCTCGACCGGATGCGCGATCTGCGTTCTCTCGCTTTCACCGACGAGTGGAATCAGTTCCTGGTCCACACGCGGGAGGTCGGCGAGCGCGAAGAGGTCGCGGCGCTCGGTTGAGCGCCGTCGCCGGCCGGGCGGACTCCTCTAACCCCTTCCTCTAGAGTCCTTTGGCGCGCGAGATCATCGTCGCCTGGGCGGGCCGACACCAGCGCTCGGCCTGGGAAGATCTATGCGCCGACTACCGCAAGAGGATCGAGCGGTCGGTCCCCGTGCGCGACCTGCCGATTCGGGCCCGCTCGAGTGCCGACGACCCCCAACGGTGCCGGGCGGAGGGGCAGGCGCTCCTCGCGGCGCTACCGGATCCCTGTTGGATTGTGGCGCTCGACTCGCGCGGATCCGTCCTCTCCTCTGAGGCGCTCGCCGAAGAGTTGGCGCGTTTGAAGAGGGAGTGGCCGCACCCGGTGGCGTTCCTCCTCGGCTCGGACCTCGGCCTGGACCGAGGGGTCCTGGACGCGGCGCGCAAGGTGATCGCCTTCGGACCGATGACCCTCTCCCATGAGCTCGCCCGTCTGGTGCTCTACGAGCAGCTCTACCGGGGGCTCTCGATTGCGGCCGGAATCGGTTATCATCGCGCGCCTTCGAACGGCTGAAGGGTGGCTGGAAAGGAGAGGGTAGTGCCCAAATCCCAGAAGACTCAGACTGCTCCGCAGGTGGCCGGCGACGAGTTCGGACCCTTGCGCGATCGGCTTCTCCATCAGAAGAACGAGATGACCAAGCTCTACCGGGCGGACCTTCAGGCGGGGCAGGACGCCGCCGACGACGGGACGGACGACATCGTCGACCGGGCGAACAACGCCTACAACCGGGAGCTGAACTTCTCTCTCTCCGACTCCGAGCGCGTCCTGTTGCTCCAAATCGAGGAAGCGCTGCGGCGCGTCGACGAGGGGACCTACGGTCGTTGCTCGAGCTGCGGCAACCCCATCGCGCTCCCGCGCCTCGAGGCGGTTCCTTGGGCGCGCTACTGCATCGAC
>JBGAGQ010000063.1:0-36355 GCA_044226625.1 Thermoanaerobaculia bacterium | reverse complement strand
GGTTGGGCTTACCCGTCCGGACGGTGCTCGCCGGCTGCTACGCGACCTCGCATCCGGGGGCCGCAGCGAAAGCGGCGGGCGTCGATCTGATCGTCTCGAACGCCGAGAAGTCCGACCTGCTGCAACGGGTAGAGCGTGCTTTCCCTGAGCTCGTTCCCCCCAAGCCAACTCCGGAGATCGTCGAAATCGACAACCCGTGTGCCTCGCCGGAGCCGGGGCGGACCCGCTCCTTCCTCAAGGTCGAGGACGGATGCGACATGCGCTGCTCGTTCTGCATCATCCCGTCCGTTCGCGGCGGTCAGCGAAGCCGCCCCCTCTCCGACGTCCTCGCCGAGCTCCGGACCCTGGCTCCCGCGGATCGGCTGGGCGCGCCGGAGATCGTCGTCACCGGGGTTCAGATCTCCTCCTATCGCTTCGAGAAACATCGCCTTCCCGATCTCGTCGCGGCTCTGCTCGAAGCGCTCCCCGAAGGCCCGCGGGCTCCCCGCCTCCGGCTTTCCTCGATCGCACCTTGGGAGTTCGACCGTCGCCTGCTGCGCCTTTTTGCCGATCCCCGCCTCTGCCGCCACATCCACCTTTCGCTTCAGAGCGGCGCCGCGGCGACCCTCCGGCGGATGCGTCGGCCGTACACGCCCGAGCGCTTCGCCGGTTTGCTCGCAGACATACGCGCCGTGGTCCCCGAGATGGCGATCACTACGGACGTGATCGCCGGCTTCCCGGGGGAAAGCCAGGCAGAGTTCGAGGAGAGCCTGGCCTTCGTCGAGCGAGCGGAGTTCGCCAGGATCCACGCTTTTCCCTACTCTGCGCGGCCGGGAACCGAAGCGGCGACGCTTCCCGAGCAAATCCCGGGTCCGATCATCCACGAACGGAACGCCCGCCTGCTCTTGCTCGCCGCCGCGGCCGAACGCCGGCACTCCGAGCTCCAGGTCGGCCGGCGGGCGCGCGTGCTTTGGGAGAATCCGCGCTCCGGTCCCGCCGGACCGATCGGCCAAGGTCTCACCGACGACTACGTTCGAGTCTTCTGCCAGGAGGCGGCAAGCCTGGCCGGCCGTTTCGCGGCGGTTGACCTCGTCGCCGTAGAGCCTGGAGGCGTGGCCGGCCGGTTGGTCGCGGCTCTTTGAGGTCGCGCGCCGGTCGGCCTCCGCTCCGCGTTAGGATCTAGATCCGAAGCTCACTTCCCTTACGCCTTAACCGATCCAAGGGGCCATGGACAAGAAGATCGAAGTCGGTATTCTGGGCGCGACCGGCACCGTCGGTCAGCGTTTCATTCAGTTGCTCGAAGATCACCCCTGGTTCACCGTCGCCTGGCTGGGCGCCTCCGACCGAAGCGCCGGCAAACGCTATGGGGAGGCGACCGCCTGGCAGCTCGACACCCCCATGCCTGCGCGTATCGCCGAGATGACGGTCGCCGAGTGCACGCCCGGAACGGGGCCGCAGCTCGCCTTCTCCTCCATGTCGGGGACCCAGGCCGGCGAGATCGAGGAGGCGTTCGCCCGAGCCGGGCATTTCGTCGTCTCCAACTCCAGCCACTTCCGGATGGCCGAGGACGTGCCGCTCCTGGTCCCGGAGATCAACCCCGAGCACCTCGCCCTGCTCGCGACCCAGCGACGCAACCTCGGCTGGTCGGGAGCGATCGTCACCAATCCGAACTGCGCCGCGGTGGTGCTCGTGATGCCGCTCGCCGCATGGCGCGGGTTCGGGGTGTCCCGGGTCGTCGCGAGCACACTCCAGGCGGCCTCCGGCGCCGGCTATCCGGGCGTGCCCTCGCTCGACATCCTGGGCAACGTGATCCCCTACATCGGCGGCGACGAAGAAGGGAAGTTCGCTCGCGAAACCGTGAAGATCCTGGGCCGGATGAGCCCGAACGGGGAACGGATCGAGCCGCTCGCCGCGGAGGTGGCCGCCAACTGCCACCGGGTTCCGGTGATCGACGGTCATATGGTGACCGCCAACGTCGGCTTCCGCGAGATGCCCCCGCTCGCCGAGCTCGCCAAGGCGCTCGACGAGTTTTCCGGCCGCCCCCAGGAGCGGGGGCTTCCTTCCGCCCCCACCCCTGCGATCCTTCGCACCGAGGCCGTCGACCGGCCGCAACCGCGGCGCGACGCCGGGGTCGGTCGCGGCATGGCGACCACCGTCGGTCGCCTGCGCCCTTGCCCGATCCTGGGGGTTCGTTTCACCGCCCTCTCGCACAACGTGATTCGCGGCGCGGCGGGCGCCGCGTTGTTGAACGCCGAGCTGATCCGGAGCGAGAACCTGCTGTGATCGCGATGAAGTTCGGCGGCAGCTCGCTCGCCGCCCCGCCTGAGATCGAACGGGTCGTCGGAATCGTCCGCGCGCGCCTCGACCGCCGGCCGCTGGTGGTCGTGTCGGCGATGGCGCGCACCACGCGGTCTTTGCTCGCTGCGGCCGATGCCGCGGCCGAAGGCAGCTCCGACCTCCTCGCCGCGACGCGCGCCGAGCTCCGGACGTTCCACGAGGGGGTCGGCCGCGCGGTCGCGCATCCGGACGACCGGCAGCGATTCCTCGCCGCGCTCGACCGCTGGTTTGCCGAGCTCGACGCCGTCCTCGCCCAGATTTCGGCGGCGGGAGAGCTCACGCCGCGGCTTCAAGACGCCGTGGTGTCATTCGGTGAGCTGCTGTCGAGCGAGATTTTCACCCTGGCGCTACGCCACGGAGGCATCGCCGCCCGCTTCGTCGACTGCCGCGAGGTGTTGAAGACCGACGCCGCCTTCACGCGCGCCCGGCCCCTTTATCTTCAGACGGAAAGCTGCCTGGAGAGCATCGTCCGGCCGATCCTCGAAGCGCGTGAGGTACCGGTGATCGGCGGATACGTCGGCCGCACGCTCGACGGGGTCACCACCACGCTCGGGTTCGAAGGCTCGGACTTCTCCGCCGCGATCTTCGGCGCCTCCCTGGGCGCCGAAGAGATCCAGATCTGGACGGACGTACCGGGCATCCTCTCGGCCGACCCGCGCCTCTACGCTGGGGCCGTTCGAGTGCCTTCGCTGTCGTTCGCCGAAGGGCTCGAGCTCGCCCGTTCGGGATCGAAAAAGCCTCATCCCGGCACGCTCGAGCCGGCGCGCCGCAAAGGGGTGCCGATCCGCATCCTTTCCTCTCTCGAACCGGACGGCGCGGAGGCACGAAGCACCCTCATCAGCGCTTCCGATGGCCGCCCCGCCGCAGGGCCGGCCGATTCCCCGAGCTCGATCAAGTCGATCGCTTGCCGCCGCAACGCCCATCTCCTGCGCGTCCATCCGGTAGGAGCCGGCTCTCGCGACGATTTCCGCTCCGCGGTCCTGGCCGCGATCGAATCGGTTCGCCCCGCTCTCCTGCCACTCGGGGATGAAGACGGGTCCTTCGAGTTGGCGCTCGATACGGCCGATCACCTCTCAAGCGTCCTCGCCGCCCTCCCCCGAGAGGTCCGGCTGGAGATCCTCCCGGGTCGAGAGGTCGTGTCGCTCATCTCCGGCGACCTCGCTGGCGCCTCCGATCTCGCACAGCGGGCGCTCGCCGCCGCCGCCGGGCGATCGCCCCGGTTGGTTCTTCCGGACGGCCCGGAGGGGGTGGCCGCGATTCGCCTGCTCGCCGAGGAGCGCGAGATCCACGAGGTCGTGGCCGAGCTCCACCGGGCGCTGATCGAACCTCGGCCTCGAGCGCCCATTGCCGCCGACCCCGGGCGCGACCTCGCCCTCGAAGTGGCGCCATGATCCGCCTCGCCCTTCTCGGCTACGGGCGGATGGGTCGCTTGATCGATGAGCTGGCGCCGTCCGAAGGGTGCTCCGTCGGATTGCGCCTGAGCCGCGAAGACGACGTCCTGGGCCGGGGAATCACCGCCGAAGCGTTCGGCGAAATCGACGTGGTGATCGACTTTTCCGTATCTCTCTCGGTGGCGGATCACGTCGAACGGATCGCATCTCTCGGGCTCCCCATGGTGGTCGGAACGACCGGATGGGGTGTCGACCTCGATCGCGTGCGCGCGGCCGTCGTTCGCGGCGGCATCGGATTCGTGCACGGCGCGAACTTTTCGATCGGCGTCCAGGTCTTCTACCAGGTGGTGGCGGAGGCCGCGCGCCGTCTCGCCGCCGCCGAGGAGTACGACGCTTGGGCCCACGAAATCCACCACAAGAAGAAAAAAGACGCTCCCTCCGGCACGCTGCTCGAATCCGTCCGCACGATGGAGAAGGCGGGCTACGGAAGGCCGGTCGACGTTTCCTCCAACCGGGCAGGGGCGATCCCCGGCACCCACACGATCGGCTTCGACTCCGAGGCTGATACCATCCTGCTCGAACATCGGGCTCGCTCGCGCGCGGGATTTGCCCGCGGCGCCCTCAAGGCGGCCCGATGGATCGCCACCCGTCGCGGCTTCTTCGATTTCCGCGACGTCTGGAGCGAAATCCTCTCGCCGCCTGTGTCCTAGTCGTCCCGTCCAGCCCTGCCTGCCGAGCGGCGTAAATCCACCCCCGAGCTTTCGAAGGAAAACGACGATGTCCGACCCGATCTCCCTCACCGCTCCTCGCCCTTTGCCCCATTCGATCTTTCGCGGATGCGGCACCGCCCTCGTCACCCCTTTCAAGGCGGATCTAAGCCTCGACGAGGAAGCCCTGCGCCGGTTGGTGAACCGGCAGATCGAGGACGGCGTCCATTTCCTGGTCCCTTGCGGCACCACGGGCGAAAACCCAACCCTCTCGCGTCGCGAGCTGCTACGGGTCATCGAGATCGTGCTCGAAGAAGCGAACGGCGAGGTCCCCGTCCTCGCCGGCTGCGGCGGCAACGACACTCGCGAGGTCGCCCACCTCGCGAAAGAAATCGAAGCGCTCGGCGCCCAGGGACTCCTATCGGCGACCCCCCATTACAACCGGCCGACCCCGGAGGGGCTCGTCGAGCACTACCGCGCGATCTCGCGGGCGACGAGGCTGCCGATCGTGCTCTACAACGTGCCGAGCCGCACGGGGACCAACATGGACGCGAAAATCACGGCGCGGATCGCCGAGATCGACTCGGTCGTCGCGGTCAAAGAAGCGTCGGGAAACCTCGCCCAGGTGGCGGCGATCCTTCAGGAAGCCCCGGACGGCTTCGCCGTCCTCTCCGGCGACGACGTGCTCACCTTGCCGATCATGTCGCTCGGCGGCGTGGGCGTGATCTCGGTCGCCTCGAACGAGGTCCCGGCCGGCATGTCGCGCCTCGCCTCTCTCTGCCTCGCGGGCGACTTCGCCTCGGCGCGAGAAGTTCATCGCCGCCTGCACGATCTGATGGAAGTGAACTTCATCGAGTCGAACCCGGGCCCGGTCAAAGCCGCCTTGGCGATCATGGGCCACCTCGAGCCCTACTATCGCCTGCCGATCGTGCCGCCGCGTCCGGACAGCCGCAAAAAGATCGAGCGCGTGCTGCTCGGCCTCGGCCTGATCGCCCAGGAGGCGCAAGTCGTCGAGGCCGTCCGGTGAGCGGAGCCGTCACGGAATGGCCGGACGAGGATCTCACCTCCGAGATCGACCGGCTGTTCGCGGCGCCCCCCGCCAAGTTCTCCCGTGCCCATCGCGAGCTGTTCGCGCGCTTCCTCGCCGCGCTCGAATCGGGCACGGCGCGCGCGGCCGAGCCCGACTCCTCGACCACGACCGGATGGCGCGTGAACCCCTGGGTCAAGCGAGGCATCCTGCTGGGCTTCAGGATGGGCGGGATCGTCGATCAATCGGTCGGAGTTCCTACGACGGGGCGTGGCCTGCCGTTCTACGACAAGGATACCTATCCCCTCCAGGCTTTTCCCGCGGCGGCGGGAGTGCGCATCGTTCCCGGAGGATCGGGCGTCCGCTCCGGCAGCCACCTTGCGCGCGGCGTCGTATGCATGCCGCCGATGTACGTCAACGTCGGCGCCTACGTGGGAGAGGGATCACTGATCGACTCGCACGCCCTGGTCGGCAGCTGCGCCCAGGTCGGTGCGCGCGTCCACCTCTCCGCCGCCGCGCAGCTCGGGGGCGTCCTCGAACCCGTCGGCGCGAGCCCGGTCGTCGTCGAGGACGAAGCGTTGATCGGCGGCAACTGCGGTGTCTACGAAGGGACCGTGGTCAAACGACGCGCGGTCCTCGGCTCGGGCGTCATCCTCACCCGATCGACCCCGGTCTACGACCTGGTCCGCGAGACGATCCACCGGGCCACGGAAGAAGAGCCTCTCGTGGTTCCGGAGGGCGCCGTCGTCGTCCCCGGCGCCCGCTCGATCTCGCGCGGCGCGGGCAAGGACTGGGGGCTGTCGCTCGCCACGCCGGTCATCGTCAAATATCGCGACGAAGGAACGGACAGCCGGGTGCAGCTCGAAGACTGGCTCCGTTAGAGCGCATCGCTCGCGCCGCAGGGGCCCGAACCTCTACGGTCTACGGAGGGACCGGTCCTCGATAGGCGGAGTCGCGGACCGCCACCTGCCAGGCCTCTCCACCGGTCGCCAAATCGAGGGCCCGAAGGCGAAGCGGCTGGCGGATCGTCGCCCCTTCTTCCCTACGCACGGACGGCTGAGCGAGATAGACGACGCGGGGACCCGCCAACACGAACGGCGCGAGCGAAACCGGGGCGTCGAGCACCGCGACGACCGCTCCGGTCGTCCGGTCGGCGATCGACCACCGGTAGGTGTGGAGCGAGCCGGCCACGCGGTCGCTGCGCAACGCGTGCCTGCCGTCGATCGACGGCAGGCCTTGCACTCCCGCCGAGGACGCAGGGGCGCCCACCGCACGGTCGATGGCAGTCGCGAGCGCCAAGATCTCCGCATCGCTCGCGGGCGCGAAGCGTCCTGTCGCCGGCTCGAAACGGGCCGCGCCGCGCTCGAAGCCGCCCGCTTTCGCCGCCGGCGCCCGCGCCGGCTCCCGGGGGTCTCGCGCCAGGTCGGGCGGCAGGTAGCCGCGAAGCGGCTGAGCCGCGGTCGCGGTCCAGGCCAGAACGACGGCGCTCTCCCCTTCGAGCGTCGCGGCGCGGATCCGAAACGTGCCGGCGAGGGAATCGGAGACGCTGCCGCGAATCCCGGGCGGCAACGAGATCTCGAAGCGGCCCTTCTCGCCGCCGGTCGCGGCGTCGAGCGTCGCGAGACGAAGCGCGCCGTCCGGTCCCGGCTCGGCCTGGGTGAGCAGCTGCCCGTCCGGGAGCAGGACGAGCGGTTTGGCGGCGCCAGCGGAGGAAGCGGAAAGCCAGATCGCCTTGCCCGTCGCGAGATCGAGCGCCTCGATTCCACCCTGCGGTCGGGCGACGTAGGCGATCCCGGCGGCCGAGTCGATCACCGCGCCGTCGCCCAAGAGCGAGGCGGCCCGGGCCGGAGGCGGCCCGGCACCGATCCAAAGTGCGAGCCCCACCGCCGTGAGAGGTCCGGCGAGCCGGTCGAGATGAGCGAGCAGCGACATGGCGAAATCTCCGACGGACAAGGCGTTCTCCTTCATCGGGCGAGGAGCACCGCGAGCTTCACGTGATCGAGCGTCCAGGCGGCGCGCCCCATCGTAGCAGCGAGCAGCTGGTCCGACCCGGAGTCGTAGTCGAGGTCGAAGACCGGTGCGGTGGGCAGCCCCCTGCCGAGCGCGTACCAGACCGAAAAGCCGGTGGTCTTCGAGGCGATCCAGGCTCCCGTCTGGGACCCGGCGACGATCGCGTCGCCGAACGGGGTCGAAACGTAGGTCAACGTGCGGAGCCGTCCCGCGCCGAGCGCGGCCAGGTTTCCGGTGACGTCGGTCCAACCGACGCCCGCGCTGGTCGAACGATAGATCCTCGCGTCATCGGCCACGAACAGGTGGTTCGCCTGGTTCGGGTCGAGCGCGATGTCGGCGATCGCCGCCGTCCCGGGATAGGTGAGCGCGCGAAGCAGCGGAGCCGGGTGGGGCGCCGTCCGCACGTAGAGGGCGTTACCCGAACCGACGTAGAGGGCCGCGACGTTGGTGCCGGCGCCGTAGGCGACGGCCGCGCGGCCGCTGTTGTTGGCGACCAGCCCGGGCGCGATTTCGGTCACGGTGTCGCCCTGGTCGAGCGACTCGTAGAACGAGTTCGCCGCGCCGATCGCCAACCGCGTCGGGTCCACGCCGTTGATCTCGACCGGGGTGACGAAGCTTCCGACGGGAGGCGCACCCCCGCCGAGCGGCGCGAGCGCGGGGAAGTCGAACGCCAGGAAGGCGTTGGTCTCGTCCCAGAAGGTGCGATTGAAGGCGCCGAGATTCTGGGCGCTCGAGTAGCGAATCGAGACTCCCGGAATCGAGGTGTCGTCGACCGCAACGTCGCCGCCGTCGCCGCTCAGGAGCACGTCCCAATCTTCGTCCGCGGCGGTGCGTTGAACCTGGACCCCGTTGTCCTGCGAGCCCGCGATCAGCGTCTCGGACACAACGTCGAACGCGACGTCGTGGTACTCGCCCGTCTCGAGGTCGCCGTTCAGCGAGAACCAATCTCCGGCGCTGGTTCGGGGGCTGGTCCGCTTGTAGATCCCGCCGTCGTCGGTCTCGATCAGATTGCCCGCCGCGTCGAAGGTCATCTCGCGCGAATCGGCATGAGGCGCGCTGCCGCTTGCCGTCCCGCCACCCGCGGCACCGAGGAGCTTCGAATGCGTCAGATGCGCCCATTGGCTCCCCGCCGGCCGGCTCGCGTCGCCGCGGAACAGCCGGCCGGTGAAGTCCTGCGCCCCGATCGAGTTCGGGAACGCGACCGGCGCGCCGAGCGCCTCGTCTTTGTAGGGCTGGCGATCGCCGCCCAGGTAGACCACGTTGGCGTTCGTGGGATCGGCCGCGATCGAGAGGTGAACCACCCCTTGAAATCCCGGGTGGATTCCGATCGGTCCGCCTTCGTTCGTGGTCGGCAGGTCCATCGCCGTCCAGGTCGCGCCGCCATTGCCCGAGCGAAAGATCCCGGCCAGTTGGCCCGAGCCGACGATCGCGCAATAGACCTCGTCGTGGCGGCCGACCGCGAGCTCGACGTTGAAGATCGTGCCCGCGAGCAGCGCGTTCATCGCCGGGCTGCTCACTCGGGTCCAGGTCGCCCCCGTGTCGTCGCTCCGGTAGATGCCGTTCCTGCTGCCGGCGAAGTCGACGTTGGTGAACAGCCGCCGGGAGCGGAGCGGATCGCCCACCAGGTCGTAGCTCGCGCCGCCCGGCAGACCGGTCGCCGAGCCGTCCCCTACCGAGACCTGAGAAAAGGTCGCACCGCCGTTGGTCGAACGGAAAACGCCGATCGTCGCGAAGGTCGAAACCGGGGAGGCTCGGTCGACCGCGACGACCAGGGTCGAGCCACGCGCCGCCACACCGGAGACGTTCTTGTCGAGGAGTGAACCGCCGCCCGTGACGGCGTTCCAGGTTACCCCTCCGTTAGTGGTTCGAAGCAGGCCGGTCGCCCGGCCGCCCGTGAACCCGAAGCTGCTCCAGGTGCCGATTCCGGCCACCAAGGTGAGGCGCGCCGGATCGGTTGGATCGAGATCGAGGGCGCCGATCGAGCTCGAGGCCTGATCGTCGGTGAGGCGTCGCCAGTTCGGCCGAAACACGTCGGCGTTCAAAGTACGCCACACTCCGCCGTTCACCGCTCCCACGTACAGGACTTTCGGGTTGGTCGGATGGGCCACGACGGTATGGATCGCGCCCACTACCGGATCGTCGTCCAGAACGTTCTCCGTCTGGCCGAAGAAGGCGGGAGAGGCGCCGGCGGCTCGCCAGAGCCCCCCTACCCCCGTCCGCGGAGCGATAGCGCCCGAAGCCGCGGCCGCTGGAGAGCTCTGTGCGCCCGCGATCCACACGGTCGCGAGCAGGACGATGGTACGCATCCGGCGACCGCCGCTCGCAGGCGCAAGCGGAACCGTGAAAAGAGCCCTGGATCTGCCGTCCAACAAAAGACACCTCCACCCGAGGTCGAAAGCGAGCGTCCGATGAGTCCCGATACATAGGGATGTGCATGCGGCGGGGTGGGATGGGGACGCGCCGAGCCAACTCCCACCAAAGCGCCCCGAACCTTCGCTTTCGGGACGGAAGAGTGCCCGGGGCGGGGTCTACTTCTGTCGACGACGATCGGTGCTCGGACGAAGGTCGGGATCCCAGCCATACCGACGGAGATCGACCCGTCCTAGGGCGCCCTCTCCGTCGAACCCGACTCCTTCCTCCTCGAGCAGGTGGCGTTGAAATCCTTCCCAGGCCGGATCGTCCCGCGAGCTGATCTTTCCGGCGGCGTTGAGGACGCGGTGCCAGGGGACGGAGCTCCCTTCCGGTAGGTTCTTGAGGACGGACCCCACCTGGCGGGCGTGGCCCGGCAAGCCAGCGAGAAAGGCGATCTGTCCGTAGGTCGCGACTTGGCCCGCGGGGATCTTCTCGACCGTCGCGCGGATCCGGGCCAACGCCGCGGCGCCGCTGGCTCGGGGCGATCCGGTCGTCGCACGGCGGGGAGCTGGCATGGTCCGAAGCATACCCTCCGAGCTGTGCTAGAAAGGCGGCATGACCCCCGTCGCCGTCGTCCAGATGACCTCGACCTCCGATGAAGAAGCCAACTGGCTGAGCGCCCGCGAGCTGATCGGCCGAGCCGCCGCGGCGGGAGCTCGGTTCGTCGCCACACCGGAATGCACCACCTACCTCGGCCCCCACGACGAGAAGGTGCGCCGCGCCGAGCCGCTCGGCGGGGCGACCACCAAACGGTTCGGGGCGCTCGCCCGCGAGCTCAAGATCCACCTGCTGCTCGGCTCGTTCAACGAGCGGAGCGCCAGTCCAACGCGCCGCGGAGCGGCGCCGCGCTGCGCCAACACGAGCGTCCTGTTCAGCCCGGCCGGAAGGATCCTCGCGACCTACCGGAAGATCCACATGTTCGACGTCGACATCCCCGGAGGGGTCAAGTTCTCCGAGTCCGCGACCTGCGAGGCCGGCACCGAGGTGGTGGTCGCGAAGACGCCGTTCGGCCGGATCGGACTGTCGATCTGCTACGACCTGCGCTTCCCCGAGCTCTATCGAGAGACGACCGACCGGGGAGCGGAGATCCAGATGGTTCCGGCGGCCTTCACGCTCGCGACCGGCAAAGACCATTGGGAAGTTCTGTTGCGCGCCCGAGCGATCGAGAACCAGTGCTACGTCATGGCCCCGGCGCAGCATGGGCGCCACGACGACGGCGGTCTCAAGGAGAGCTGGGGGCACTCGATGATCGTCGACCCTTGGGGTCAGGTGATCGCCTCGGTGTCCGACGGGCCGGGTTTCGCCCTCGCCGAGGTCGACCTCGAACGGGTCCGCCGCGTCCGCCGCTCGGTCCCGGTCGCGAGCCACCGGCGGCTCTGAGGTCCTGCTAAGCTTCCTCGCGATGAAGTCGGATTACCAGCTGTGGAAGCTCGCCTGGTTGTCGGTCCTGCCGCTCACCAAGGATGCGATCCACGTCTACATCGGCATCCTCTGCCTGCTGGTCGCCCTGCTCTTATTCCGCCGCAAGCTCTCCTCGCTCTGGGCGCTGGTCCCCGGCCTCGCGCTCTCTCTGGTGATGGAGTACTTCGACCTGCGCGACGGCTTCGGGTGGCAGGCGAGCCTTCACGACGTCGTCAACACCAACCTGATCCCGACGCTCCTCGTCGTGCTCGCCCGGCTGGAGCTGATCCACACCTGACCGGACGCGGACGTCGAGCCCACGCACCCAAGAAGGAAGTGTGAGTCGGGTGCGGTCGGTCTACTGGGCCGGAACGAAGGTCTCGTAGCAGCGTCGACAGCGGGCTTCGTAGGATTCGACGTCGCCGACCTGGAGCTGGGAGTCGCCGCCCGCGATGCGCTGGCTATAGTGAGCGGGCGCACCGCAGCGGACGCAGACGGCGTGGAGCTTTTCGACGTACTCGGCGAGCGCGAGAATCTGCGGCATCGGCCCGAAGGGCCGGCGCTCGAAATCGAGGTCGAGTCCGGCGACGATGACCCGCAATCCGGCGTCCGCGAGCTCGCTCACCACGGGCGTGAGCCCCTCGTCGAAGAACTGCGCCTCGTCGATTCCCACGACCTGAACGCCCAGCACCAGACGACGGCGCAGCTCGGCGCTGTCCGGCACGCATTCGGCCTGCAGCTCGCGCTTGTCCCGGGTGACCAAGCGCTCCGGCTCGTACCGGGTATCGGCTCCCGGCTTGAAGACTTGGACGCGCTGGCGGGCGATCGCCGCCCGGCGTAGGCGCCGGACCAGCTCCTCGCTCTTGCCGGAGAACATCCCTCCGGTGATGACTTCGATGTGGCCGCGCGATCCTTCGTTCATGGGACGCGGATTCTATTCCGGAGCGAGGCCGGGAGCGACCCCGACGGGTTGTACAATCCGGGCATGCCCCCGGAGGCAAAGAAGCCCAGGAATCGGACGTTCTCCTACGATGAGGCCGTGGATACCTTCCCCCACGTCCGCGACGTCACCGACATCGCGTTCCGTCAGGTCGAGGCGATCATCAATCGCATCCAGAGCCGCGACGAGATGGAGCGAAGGAAAGAGGAGATCGAGGCCGCCTGCGACCGCGTGGTCCAGAGCTGGGCCGAACGGGTGACCGCGTTCGGCTGCGTCGTCGAGGGCTTGTGGCGGGTCGAATGGGACAACGGCGCGGGTTACTACTCGTGGCGCTATCCAGAGGACGGGCTGCGCTACTTCCACTCCTACGAGGACGGATTCACCGGCCGCGTACCGGTGCAATAGGGAGTCGGTGCCCGGGGCGGCCGGGCGAAGCCTCAGCGCGGCAGCGCGGTCGTGATGAGAACGCGCTTGCCCGGCCGCTCCACCACGAACGTCTTGCGGCCCTGGAGCGCGTTCATTCGGGCGGGCACGCGTAGCGTCGCGTCGCCGCGATAGAGCGAGAGAACCCGCCGCACGTAATCGCGCGTCTCGGCGTACGGCGGGATGCCGCCGTGCCGCTCGACCGCGCCCGGCCCGGCGTTGTACGCCGCGAGGGCGTATTCGACCTGGCCCGAGAACCGGTCGATCAGATTCCTCAGGTAGGTGACGCCGCCGCGCAGGTTCTGGACCGGATCGTACGGGTCGAGCACGTCGAGCAGCCGCGCGGTCCCGGGCATCAGCTGCATCAGGCCGATCGCCCCTTTGTTCGACAGCGCCGCGGCGTTGTAGCCCGACTCGACCTGGATCACCGCTTTGACCAGCTTGGGATCGAGGTCCTGGGCCCGGGCGTGGCTCTCGATCAACGGCTCGAGCTGATGATCCGGGACGGCGACCAGCTCGGTCGCGAAACGCCGCGCGTGCTGGGCCGCGTTCTCGTTGAAGATGACCCGCCGTCCGGTCCCGGCGAGGCCGATCCGAACGTCCCCCGACCCGGCAGGACGGAGCGAGATCGAGCGACCGGGCGCCCCGGCCAGAGGCAAGCCGATGGCCATCGCGCCGAGCGCAAGGATCGCGAGGAATGCCGCACGGCTACCGTTCACGACGCTTCGAACCCCATTTCGAAAAGTACGACTGGACCTTTGACTGTAGCCCTCTTGGCCCTCGGCTTCAAGAGGCCCGATCCGCCGGCACGGCTCTCCCAGGGGGAGGGAGACCCGCCGGTGCGCCCCTACATCCGGACGCCGCGCCGGCCGAGCAGTCGTTCGAGCCGCTGGTAGAGCTTGTCACCCAGCAGCGAATGCGCCGTGTTCGAAAGGTCGCGCAAGACCTTGTGGAGGTCCTCCGAGCCGCTCCAGTGGCGCCGGGCATACGGCTCCAGCTCGCCGCCGAACGCCTGGGAGAGGACCGAGACGGCGAGGATCAGGTCGTCCATGAATCCGACGCCGCCCAGGATCGCCTCGGGGAGGAGGTCGATCGGCAGGAGGAAATAGGCGAGCGCCCCGCCGATCAGCGCCCGCGTCTTGCCCGGAACCTCTTTGTCGAGCGAGAGGCGGACCAGCAGCATGAAGACGTCCGGCACCAGGAGGAGCGCGCGAACCGCGTCGGCCGACAGCTTGTTGCCGCGCCGCTCGACCGCCTGGACGATGCGCCGGCGCAGCCGGTCGTAGAAACCGAACAGCTTCGGCGCGGGGATCTCGGTCTCGCCCGACAGAGCCCGCTCCGACGCCGTCTCGCGCTCATCGGCGTGCTCGTCGAATTCGTGATCGTAGTGAATCTCGGTCATCGGTCGCGCGGTCTCCGCCTCGGGAAACGAATCCTCAGAGAATATACGCCAAGGCGAATCCGACCTGGGCGAACATCATCATCAGATACATGTGCTTCCACGAGGGATGGTTCTCGGTCGCGGTGAGCGAGTCGGGATCGCGCACCAGGAGATAGACCGTATACGCGCCCCACGTCATCAAGATCGCGCCGAGCGCCACCAGCAGGTTCGGGTTGCCGGTGAGGATCGGATGCTCGGGCTGCTGCGGGTCGCGAAGGTGGGCACCGAGCGGCAAAAGGATCCACGGAAGCACGAACGACGGGCTGATCATCCAGGCCGCCTTCTTTACCCCGTAGAGGATCGGCAACGTGCGGCAGCCGCCCGCGCGGTCGCCGTCGATGTCGGCGAAATCCTTCGTCGAGGCGGCGAAGAGCAGGAACAGGAAGAACGCGAGGCCGATGAACCAAGGCTCGGTCGAGGCTACCGGTGCCACCATCCCCCAGCCGGCGGCCTTGAGCAGGAAGCCGCGCGGAATCGCCATCGTCCAGTTCGCCGCCATGCCGCGCACCTTCGTCCGCCCGAGCGACGGCGCCGAGTAGACGAACGTGAAGGCGAGGCCCAGCAGATAGATGAAGAACACCACGTGCGCGGAGGCCGGCGCCTGGAATTTCTCCGCCCAGGTGACGTACGGGTACGGAACGACCAGCCAGGTCGGTAGCAGCGCGAGCACGTAGAGCACCCAGGTGAACTTCCACGCCTCCGGAATCGTGAGCGCCCCGGTCACCAGCGGCCGATCC
Organism: Thermoanaerobaculia bacterium; assembly: GCA_044226625.1. Lineage (GTDB taxonomy): Bacteria > Acidobacteriota > Thermoanaerobaculia > Multivoradales > UBA5704 > DASYKS01. The sequence continues at coordinate 21,550 of JBGAGQ010000063.1, read as the reverse complement.
GGCTTGTTCAGCCGGTCGATCTCCAGGTCGTAGATCTGGTTGATTGCGTTCGACGCCGCGTTCATCAGACTCGCGCAAAGCGAGCCGAGCGCGATCGTCAGGATCACCGATGCCGTCACCTCCCGGTTCGGATCCGGGTTGTGGATCGAGCCGAACGCGCAGATCGCGCCGGAGACGATGCCGAGCAGCGGCGGCAGCAGGGTGAACGGCCGCGCGAGCTGCCGGTAGAGGTTCAGTTTGCTCAAGGTTCGTGCCTCGAATGGGACCCGTAGGCGGCGCCCGATCGCTTAGCTCGCGCCGAGCAGGCCGACCAACGCGGCAGACGCCGCGACCAGCGCTCCGACCAGGGTGTTGAGGAAATTGAGCGCTTCGTTGTCGAGCAGGGCGCTTCGCTCGAGCGCTCCCCCGACCAGGCTTTCGAACGTCGTTCCGACGAACGCCGCGACCACCACCACGGCGATCCCCGGGGCCGGATAGAGACCGACCCAGGCGCCGAGCCCGCCGATGACGAGCGAGGCGATCACCCCCGCGAGCGTCCCCTCGAACGACACGGCACCCTCGGTACCCCGCGGCACCGGACGGAGCGTAGTGAGCTTGAAGGTCCGGCGGCCGAGCAGCTGGCCGATCTCGCTCCCCGCGGTGTCGGAAGCGGCGGTCGCGAACGCGCCGGCGAAGGCGAGCCCATAAAGGACCGGATGGGGCGTGGCCGCGGCGAGCAGCGCGCATCCGGCGGCGACGCCCGCGTTGGCGAACGCGTGCCTCGCGCCGCGCCGCCCTCCCGCCTCTTGGGCGAGCTTCTCGGCGGCTTTCCGCTGGTAGCCGAGCTTGGTGCAAGCGGTGCCGATGACGAAAAACGCCACCAGGAGCAGAAAGCCGCGCCAATCGAGGAAGGCGTAAATCGCCGTGCCCAGGAGCGTCCCGCCGATCACCCCCGAGCGGTCCACCGAGCGCGCGGCAAAGGCCGCGGCGGCGAGCGCCGCGTTGATCGCGAAGCCGATCGCGACGCGGACCCAGAAGCCCCCCGCGAGCAACGCCTCCCAGCGACCTTGGGTGAGAAGCAAGCCGACCAGGAACAGGCTCGCCACCATCGGCACTCCGAGATTGTCGTCGAGGCCCTGCGGCTGCGATTCGAGCACGGCGGCGAGCAGAGCCGCGGCGAAGCAGCAGACGGCGGCGAAGCCGATCGTGTAGGCGCCCGGGGCGGTCCAGAGGACCAAAGCGGTCGCCGCAGCGCCGCCGAACAGCACGAAGGCGATCGTTCCCGCCCAGCTCTTCTTCGGGTTCCAGGGGAGGCGCGTGCCGCCGAGCGCGAGACCCACCACCGACGCCATCCCGTCGCCGAAAGCGAGCAATCCCCAGCCGGCCGCCGCGACTTCCAGATGGCGCCAGAAGACGACGATCAAAAGGAAGACGGAGACCGGATAGAGAAGGATGCCGATCGAACGTTGCCGTTCGCGCTCTCCCTCGCGCAGCAAGTTCTTGCCGCCGAGACGCGGCAGCAGCAGGAAGTTGAACAGGATCGCAAACACCGCCATGGCGGCCGAACCGAGAGGTCCCAGGAAGCGGAGCGCGAGCGCGAACAGGCCGCTGCCGATGTGCACGACCTTGCGCGGCAGCTCGCCCGGTGGCAGGCGCCTCAGGCCCATTTGCCGATCTCCTTGAGCCAGGCGAGCGTGCGCCCGAGCCCATCCCGCAACGAGGTCGGCCGATAGCCGAAATCGCGGGTCGCGGACGCCGAGTTGTAGGCCCAATCGTGGCGGTAGATCTCGACCAGATCGGGCGTCAACGCGGGCACCGTTCCGGTCGCCCGCGCCCAGAGCTTGGCGAGCGCGCCAGCGGCCTTCGCGACTCCGTCGGGAAACCGGCGTTTCGGCACCGGGACGCCGGTGAGCTCTTCGACCAAGGCGTAGAACTCGGCGAGCGAGACGTTGTCGCCGCCGAGCACGTAACGCGACCCCGGCTCCCGCTCCAGGACCTCCGCCGTGCCGCGCGCCACGTCGTCGACCAAGACGTAGCTCCAACGCCGCTCCGGCTTGCCAAGGAGCGCAGGAAGCTTTTTTCCGATCAGATCGAGAACGTGGCGGACGACGATATTGCCCTCGGTGAGCTCGCCCGGCCCGTAGATCACTCCGGGATAGACGACCGACAGCGGTACCCCTTCGGCGATCGCCGCGCGGGCGCGCCGGTCGGCGAGGGTCTTCGTCCGCTCGTAGTCGTTGATCCAGACCCGCTCGCCGCTGACCGCCCCGGTTTTCGCCGACTCGTCGAGCTGGCCGCCGGGGCCATTTTCGGTGGGGCCGAGGGCGATAAAGCTCGAAACGTAGACGATCCGCTCGATCCCAGTCGCCCGCGCCGCGGCGAGCACGTTGTTCAGGCCACCGACGTTGATCCGATCGAAATCCGCAGCCGGCGCGAGGATCTTCACCAGCGCCGCGGCGTGGAGGATCGCGTCGCATCCCCCGCCTCCGGACGCGGCGGCGACCAGGCTTCCCCGATCGGTGACGTCGCCGGTCGCGAACTCGACCCCGGCGGGGAAGCGATCTCGGGACGAGCCCGAGCGGACCAGTAGCCGCACCTTGTGACCGCGCGCAACCAGCTCGGCGACCGTCCGCCGGCCCAGGAATCCGGTTCCCCCGGTGACCAGGATCTTCATCGAGCGGCGAACTATATCCCGACCCGTTCTCCGCAAGGTCCGACGCGGCCTCACGGGAGCGGGAACCGATTTACCATCCGTCGATTCAAAACAAACGGGAGGGTTCGAAGATGAGTGGGTCCCGCTTACGCCGCGTAGCCGTCGCAAGACTCCTCTCAGGAGCATCGGTGGCGTCGATCGCCTTCGTCGGGTTCCTGGGCGCTGTCGCGAGCGCGGCCTTCGGCGCGTCCGACCGGGTGCCGCCCGGCCTCCTCCTCCCCGCGGCGATCCGATGCACCGACTCGAAGCCTTTCGAGGTCGGCGGAAAGTCGACGGGTTTCGCCGTCTGCGCCAACGGCCTCCGCCATCGGACCGAAGTGGTCGCCTGTCCCTATGCGCCGCGGCCGGCGTCGGAGTTCGAATCACCCCCAGGCCACGATTTTTCAGGCAGTTGCAAATCGGATCTGGATTGCCGCGAAAAGCCTTACGGTTCTTGCATCATCCCGCTGCCGTCCGACCGGTTCAGCTGCACCTATGGCTGCGGCACGGATTCCGATTGCGCGGCCGGCGAGATCTGCGAATGCGGAAAACCGGCAGGGCGCTGTGTGAAGGCCGCCTGCCGCACCGATGCCGACTGCAAGAACGGCGGCGTCTGTGGCGAGTATGCGTCGCAACCGGGCTGCGCCTTTTCCGTCGCCTACGCCTGTCAGACTCCGCTCGACACCTGCGCGAGCGACGAGCAGTGCCAGGGCCGGAAAGGCGGCTGGTGCGCGAAGGACGGCGCCGGGCCGCGCGTCTGCAAACCGTCGAGTTGTCTCTATTGAGGTGGGCGAGGAACGAACCGGCCGCCGCCCGGCGGCCGGTTCGCCTTCCCTTCGTGAAGCTACTTGAACTGGACCCGCGTATTCAGTCCGAAGGTCCGCGGTTGGTTGATCAGGAAGCCCACGCGCGCGCGGGTGCCCCGCTCCTGGTCGAGGGCGAGCAAAGCCCGTTCGTCGGTCAGATTGTTGACGAACAGCGCCACGTCCCATTTGCCGAAGGCGACTCCCGCGCGGAGGTTGAAGATGTCGTAGGCCGGCAGCTCCGGATTGAAGGTGAAGGTGCTAGCCGTGAGCGGACCGCCGATCGTGTTCGGCGCGAAGGAGAGCAGGTTCACCAAGCCAAACGACGGATCCTGATCGCCGATCTGGGTGAAGCGCGAGCCGGTGTGTTGGTAAGTCGCCGTCACGTAGCCGAGCGAGCTCGTCCCCACCTGACGTTGATACGTCGCTGCCGCGGCGACCTGGAGCTTCGGCACCGTCGGCAGCCGGTTGCCGCTCTTGATGCCGGAGACCACCGTGACGCGCCCCGCCGCGTCGGTCGAGGTGAGCGTCGAGCGCAGCTCGGAATCGGCGTAGCTCGCCGAGAGCGAGAACTCGAAGTTCGAATTCGGCGCCGCCGACAGCTCCATCTCGAGCCCCTGGCTCCGCGCCTTCGGAACGTTGAAGATCACGCGCGACGAGCACGAGCCGGCGGTGACCGTCGCTTGCAGATCGGTGATGTCGGCGTAGAACGCCGCGACGTTGAACGAGCCGCGTCCGACGAGCAGGCGGGTCTTGGCGCCGATCTCATAGTTCCAGAGGGTCTCGTCCTTCCAGCCCTCGTGACCGCCGAAAGTCCGCAGGTCCTGCGGCGTGCAGAGCGGCACGTTCAGCGGGTCGTTGATGCCGCCGAGCCGGAAGCCCTTCGCCACCTGGGCGTTCAAGGTCGTCCGATCGCTGAGCTTGTAGCTGCCAATCAGCCGCGGCGCAAAACCGTTCGCCGAGGTGTCGCCCGCGGTGGATACCAGGGAGGTGCCGTTGTTGTCGTTGCCGAAGATCCCGTCGAAGACCTGCGTGCGGTCCTCTTTGAAGTCGTAATACCGAAGGCCGCCCGTGAGGTCGAAGCGCGGGTTGACCGACCAGGTGGCCTCACCGAACAGCGCCGCCTGCTTGAGCGTGTAGGAAAGATCCGAGAAGAACAGCACGTCCTTCGGCGCGCGAAGGCCGCGCGTGGGGATGCCCGAAAGGCTCTCGAACTCGGCGACCAGCAGGCTCTGGTCGTAGTCGCGATCGACGTGGCTATAGAAGAGACCGCCTACCCAGTTCAGCCGGTCGCGGCTTCCCGTCAGGCGCAGCTCCTGCGTGAGCACCTTCACCTTCGTCTTGTCGTCGAGCGGCGCATCCAGCGAATAAACCGACTGCGGCAGACCGATACTGCCGCCCGTGATGCTCGCGGTGAGCGCCGTCGCGTCGCGCACGACGTCGATGTCGCGATCGGTGTAGGACGAGATCGAGGTGAGCGTCGCAGCGCCGAGCTTGACCTCCACGTTCAGGTCGGCGAGCAAGAACTTGTCCTTCGTCGGCTCCTCGATCTGGGTGAACTGCTCGCGCTCGCCGAGCCGGACCGCCGGACGCGTCGTGGTGAACGGGTTGCCCAGGATGTTGTAGGCGTCGGCACGGTTCCAGCCGTCGGCGTTCAGCTCCTGATAGACGACGCGCGGCGTGATCGTAAGGTTTTCGTTCGGTTGGGTACGCCAGGCAAGGCGAGCGCCGGAACGATCGGAGCCGTTCACGTCGTCTTTCACCCGCAGGCCGGGCTGCACCGCGTCGACGTAGCCGCCGACCTTGCTGTAATAGGCCGCGACGCGAAGCGCCGACTTCTCGCCCACCGGGGCGTTCACCGCCACCTTCGTGCTGCCGCCCACGGCGCCGCCCGAGGTGCCGTTGGCCGAGAACTCGCCGAAGGATTCCGTGACGCCAAGCTTCGGCGGGTTGGTGATGTATCGCACGGTTCCCGACTCCGACCCGGAGCCGAATAGGGTCCCTTGCGGTCCACGAAGCACCTCGACCCGGCCCACGTCGAACAGGTCGACGTCGGGCGTGAACAACGAAAGCGAAATCACCGATTCGTCGAGGTAGATGCCCACCTGCTCCTTGACCCCCGGCTGGTCGCGGACGATCTGACCGGCCGAAACGCCGCGCATCGCCACCTGGCTCTGGCCTGGGCCGAGGTTCTGGACGGAAAAGCCGGCGACGTTCGCCGCCACGCCCTCGATGCTCTCGGCGCCACGGGAGCGTAGATCCTGCTCGCTCGGCGCGGCGACCGAGAACGGCACGTCCTCGATCGTCTCCTCGCGCTTACGCGCCGTGACCGTGATCTCCTCGCTCACCACCTCGGGTTGAGGCTCCTCGGCGGCCTGCGCCTTCGGCTCGGCAGGCGGGGTCTCCTGCGCCCGTACCGCATGAGCCGGCGCGAAGAGGATTACAGCTGCCAACACGAACGCCCCCAACATCCAACTCACCGCACCGCCCGCCCTCGAACGACCGTTTCGAGTGCTCATGTCATCTCCCCTACAAACGACACACGCCGAGCTGATTTGCCCGACGTCGAATGCTCGACGAGCGGGGCTGGCTCGGCCTCGTCGGGGCCGAGCCCGTTCGTTCCTCAGGGTACTGAAAGCTGGGCGATTTCTTACCACAGGCCGCGGCGGTACGGGAGGGCTTCTCCCGAATCGAGTCATGCCCCCCGACGCCCGCGCTCGGGCGTTACTCGCGGAGGTCCCCCGCTCTACCTTTGCGCGAGGAACCAGGCTCCGGAGATTTGCGCTTCTCCCCGGAGCACGCTCTACAGTTGAGCTAAGGGATTCAAGCCGCCTTCGCCGCCTCCACCGGCCGGAGCTCATGAAGGGCGCTTTCGAGCAGGGCTCTTCCGCGGCCCGGCTCGACGGGGAGCGGCATGCGGTCGCCCCAGCCACCGCCGACGGTGAACTCCGGGCCACCTTCGAGATCCTGGATCTCCGACCAACGGAGGCTGCCGAGGGTTGGGGCGTTTCGCCAGATCAGCCGGTTCGTCGTGAGCAGACACCAATGGCCGTCGTCGATGAAGCTCGCGAGCAAGCCCTGCTCTTCGGAGCCGAGCGACACGGCGAAGAGCATCCGTTCCATCGAGCTCGGCGGCAGGCGGTCCGGGATGTTGGTTCGTTCCGTGCCGCCACCTTCCTCGACCACGAGTTGTTGAATTCGAGAAGAAAAGTCGCCTCGACACATCGTACGGTCGTCCTCCCGGCGAGCCAATTGCCAGCCCCGCTCGCCGCCTAGTCGAATAGGCGCCGTACCCCCATCCCGTCGATCAACCACATTCCAAGTTTCCCGGTCCCATGGGGGAACCCCCGCCCCGACCGCTTCGTATACTCAGGGTATGGCATCCGATGCGGCACCCGGCGAGCGGTCGGTCACCGAGCTCCTGCATGCCTGGAGCGCGGGAGATCTCGCGGCGGCGGATTCTTGGGTTCCCGCTTTATATGACGAGCTGCGGCGTCTGGCCGCGGCGCAGCTTCGCGGCGAGCGGGACGAGCACACGCTCGAACCGACCGCTCTGGTCCACGAGGCGTACCTGCGCCTCTCCGAGCTGCGGGCGATCGACTGGCAGAACCGTAGCCATTTCTGCGCGATGGCCGGGAGGATGATGCGGCGGGTCCTGGTCGACCACGCGCGGAGCCTCGCGCGCGACAAGCGCGGCGGCGGTCGCGTACGGGTGCTGCTCGAAGAAGCGGGCCTTGCCGCCCCCGCGCGCGAGATTGACCTGATCGCGCTGGACGCCGCGCTCGAGCGCTTGGCCGCCTTCGACCCGGAAGCGATCTCGGTGATCGAGCTCCACACCTTCGGCGGCCTGACGCTCGACGAGACGGCCCAGGCGCTCGAGCTCTCCTCGGCGACCGTGGTACGCCGTTTCCGGGCCGCGAAAGCCTGGCTCTACCGCGAGCTCAAGCCGCTCGGCGCCGCGGAGGCCCCCCCTGGACGCTGAACGCTGGCGCCGGGTTCTCGATCTGCTGGACGCGGCTCTCGAACGGCCCGAGGGCGAACGCGCCGCCTGGCTCGCCGAGGCCTGCCGCGACGACTCGGACCTCGAAAGAGAAGTCGGCTCGCTGCTCGCGGCGCACGGCGAAGCCGGCTCGTTCCTGGAGCGCCGGCCCGATTCCGTGAACCCGGCGGGGCCCGCCGGCGGCGGCGCGGTGAAGGGGCCCGCCGACGGATGGGCCGGGAGGCGCGTCGGCAACTACATCCTGGTGCGGGAGATCGGCCGCGGCGGCATGAGCGTGGTCTACCTTGCCGAACGGGCCGATCAAGCCTACGAGCACCAGGTCGCGGTCAAGCTGGTCTACCCGGGGCTCTTCGATCCGCGACTCGCCGAGCGACTGGTGCAGGAGCGGCAGATCCTCGCGCGGCTCGAGCATCCGAACATCGCCCGCCTGCTCGACGGCGGCACGACCGAGGACGGCGTCCCCTACTTCGTCCTCGAGCGGGTCGACGGTCTGCCGATCGACCGCCACTGCGACGAGCGAAGGCTGTCGATCGTCGAGCGCATTCGGCTGTTTCGAACGGTCTGCGCGGCGGTCGCCTACGCGCACAAGAACCTCGTCGTCCATCGCGACCTGAAACCGAGCAACATTTTGGTCGGAGCGGATGGAGCGCCGAAACTGCTCGACTTCGGCATCGCCAAGGTTCTGTCGCCCAACGAGCTCGACGAGGAGGGCGGACGGACGATCTCCCCCGCTCTCACCCCGAGCTACGCGAGCCCCGAGCAGCTGCGCGGCGAGCCCGTCACCACAGCGACCGACATCTATTCGCTCGGCGTGGTGCTGTTTCGACTGCTCACCGGCGCGCTCCCCCGCACCTCGCCCACCTGGCCCAACACCGTCGCCCGCGGAGAGGCGGACACCTCGAACCGAAGGGCGCGGCGTATCGAGCCGACCGAGCGCGGCATGCCGGTCTCGATGGAGGAGATCGCCCGCCGCCGCGCGACGACGCCGCGAGGGCTCGCCCGCCAGCTGTCCGGAGATCTCGACAACATTCTCCAGAAGGCATTGCGCCACGAGCCGGAGCGGCGATATCCCTCGGTCGAGCGGCTCGGCGAGGACCTCCGGCGCTACCTCGAGCATCTTCCGGTCGAAGCGCGCCCGGACGGTTGGGGCTACCGGGCGAAGAAATTCCTCCGGCGCAACCCGCTCGCCGCGGGTCTCGCGGGGCTCCTCTTCCTTTCGAGCTTGGCTTATGGATTCTTCGCGTCGGCCCAGGCGCGACGGATCGCGCGCGAGCACGATCGCTCGGAGCGCGCCCTGTCGCTCCTGGTCGACCTGTTCCGCGGCGCCGATCCAAACGCGCGTGCGGCCAGCTCGAAGCCGACGGTCGAGGAGGTGCTCGATCTCGGCGCCCGTCATCTCCTGCAACAGGTGGAAGGAGATCCCCAGGTCGAAGCGCATCTCGCGAGCGTGATCGGCGACGTCTATTTGAACCTCGGGGCTTTCGATCGAGCGGGCCCCCTGATCGTGCGCGCGGCCTCTCTCGGCGCGCGATCCGGGGCTCTGGACGCCGAACGGTTGATCTACCAATATCAGCTCGGCTACGTCCTCTTCGTCCGGGGTCAGCACGCCCGCGCCGAGCAGATCCTCACCTCCTGCCAGATCCAACAAGAGAAGCTCGGCGCGGTCGCCGACCTGGACCGCGCGGCGACTCTCGAGATGCTCGGCCGAGCCCGCTTCCAGCAGGGAAATCTGAAGGGGGCCTACGCCGCCCAACGCGAGGCCCTCGCGATCCGGCTGAAGAAGCTCGGACCGAACGATCCCCTCGTCGCATCGAGCCTCTCCTACCTCGCCACGGTGCGCGGCCGCCAAGGGGAGTCGGGCGCGGCGCTCGGCTACTTTGCTTTCGCCCTCCGCATCGCCCGGCGCAATTTCGCTCCCGATCACCCGCTGATCTGCGAGCTCCTCCAGGGATACGCCGTGATGCTCGGAGAGCGGGGCAAGCTCACCGAGGCCGACGCCGCGTTCCAGGAGGCGCTGGCCGGGCAGCGGCGCCGGCTCGGGGAAGCCCATCCGGACATCGCGTTCACCCTCGACAGCATCGCGACCAATCTGATGTACGAAGGACGCTACGAAGAGGCCGAGGCCCGCTACCTCGAGACGCTCGCGATGCGCCGAAAGATTCTCGGCCCGGAGCATCCCCTCACCGGGCTCACCCTCTCGAACCTGGGCGATCTCCACCGACGCATGGGGCGTGAAGCGGAGGCCGAGGCGGAGCTGCGGCGGTCGTTTGCGATGATCGAGAAGTCCTACGGCCCGGCCCACCTGAACACCTCGCGCCCGATGGTCGCCCTCGCCCGACTTCTGCTCGCCCGCGGGGACGCCCAAGAGGCCCTCGTCCTCCTCGACCGGTCGCTGCCGACCCGGGTCGCCGTCTTCGCCCCGCACCACTATCGGATCGCCGAAGTGCAGAACGAAATGGGGGCCGCCCTCCTGGCGCTCGGGCGTCGGGACGAGGCGCTGCCGCTGTTGCGGACGAGCTGCGCCGATCTGGCGGCCGCGCTTCCGGCCACCGATCCCCGGGTCGTGCGGGCCAAAGCCCGCCTCGCGGAGCTCGGCGGGCCGTAGCGCGGAGAAGCCCCTGGGAGCGGCGCTCCCGACCCACCTTCGAGATCCTTTCGCTTCGCCTGTCGGGTTTCTCCTCCGAATTTCGATCCTGTTCTTGAGAGGAGGGTCTATGAACCCGAACAAAGCGTTGTGGGAAAAAGGAGACTTCACCGAGATCGCCGCCCTGATGCGGGGGTCCGGCGAGGCGCTGGTCGAGGCGCTCGGCGTCGAGCCGCCGCTTCGGGCCCTCGACCTCGGCTGCGGGGACGGCACCACGGCGGTTCCGCTCGCCGAGCGGGGAGCCCAGGTGCTCGGCATCGACATCGCGTCCAACCTGGTGGCGGCGGGCAACCGGCGCGCGGAGACCGCCGGCCTGGAGAGGCTGGAGTTCGTCGAAGGGGACGCCTGTGAGCTCCAAGGGATCGAAGACGACTCGTTCGACCTCACGCTCTCGGTCTTCGGCGCCATGTTCGCGCCGCAACCGTTCGCGGTCGCCCGAGAGATGGTGCGGGTGACCAGGCCGGGGGGCCGGATCGAGATGGGCAACTGGATTCCGAACGACCCCTCCTCGTTCGTCTCCCAGCTGCTCAAGATCAGCTCGGCGTTCACTCCCCCGCCGCCCGCGGGATTCGTGAGCCCGATGACTTGGGGCGTCGAGTCGCACGTCGTCGAGCGCTTCACTCAAGCGGGTGTCGACGAACGGAACCTCTCGATGACGCGAGACACCTTCCATTTCGTCGCTCCCGACAAGAGCCCGAGCGACCTGGTCGAGCTGTTCCGCCGCTACTACGGCCCGACGATGAACGCCTTCGAAGCGGCGCGCGTCGGCGGCCGGGAAGAGGCGCTGCACGCCCAGCTGCTCGATCTCGCGAACGAGCAGAATCGGGCGACGGATGGGAGCACCTCGATCTCGGCCACCTACTTGCGCGTCTCCGTCCAGGTCTAAGAGATCGGTTGCCGTCCTCCGGCCGCTCGCGTATGTTCCTCCCCTCAAGAAAAGGAGGAACGACGATGGGCGACGTGAAACTGGAGGGCAAGGGAATCGCACCTGGCCTGACCTGCAACGACATCCACGCGAGCCTGAAGTTCTACACCGAGGGGCTCGGCTTCGAGATCCTCGATCGCGACGAGCACGAGGGGAAGCTCCGCTTCGTCATGCTCAAAGGAGGTTCGAGCCTCCTCGGCCTCGGCCAGGACGACTTCGCCAAGGGGCGCGATCGGGTGAAGGGCGTCGGCCTCCGCTTCTGGGTCGAGACCGAGCAGGATCTCCACGCGCTCGCCAACCAGGTGAAGGCGGCCGGGTATGCGCTCGAAGCCGAGGTGCAGAAGCTCCCCTGGGGGCCGCAGGGCTTCTCGGTCGCGGATCCCGACGGCTTCAAGTACACGATCACCGAGCCCCAGGGAAACGGCTGAGGCCGCCAGCCCGTTGAGCGCGGAGGAGATCGAGCGGGTCATCGCCCAGGACCTCTGGTTCTTGGTGGAAGGATCGCCGTGCCCCCTGCGGACGCAGCTGCTGGCGGCCGTACGGCGAACGTTCGAACGCCTCGACGATCTCCCCCGCGATCACCCGGTCTGGGCGCTGCTCGCGGTCCAGACGGTCAACCTGGTGCGGTTGATCCACTTCACCCGCTGGCAGCTTCGCGAAGGCGAGGCGGACGAGGCGACCGATCTCACGGAGGTGGCGGTCGACCTCGCCCGCGGCTCGGTGATCTCGACCGAGGCCTGGTCGCGCATCGCTCTCCGCTCGCCCGAGACATTCCTCGAAGGGGTGCTGGTGCAGGGATTCTTCAACTACCACCTATTCAGCGCCGGAACCTTCATGAACGACCTCAAGCGCTTCCTCGTCGAGCACGATTGCGTCGACGAGGCGCTTGCCTATCTCAGGCGGCCGGAGACGGTGGACAACCTGAATATCCGGTGGCTCTGCCCGAACGCCACGGAGGCCGATCTGCTCGCGTTCGCGGAGCTGATCGACGCGGCGGCTGCTCTCGGCTCCGGTTGATTCGAAAAACCGGGAGCCTGCACCCTAGGCGCGTACGCGACCAGACCGGAGTGCGCGGCGCGAGTTCGGCACGGACGCACTGTGCGTCTCGCGGGATATATTGGGCGTTACCTCTCGGAGGGTAAGCCATGAGCGACCTAGCCCGCATCACCCTCGACCCGGAAGTCATGGGGGGGAAGCCCTGCATCCGAGGGATTCGCGTCACGGTCGGAACGATCTTGGGGCTCTTGGCCTCGGGGCACTCCGAAGACGAGGTCCTCGCTTCCTACCCCTATCTTGAACTCGGCGACATTCGCGCCGCCTTGGCCTACGCTACGTGGCGCGTCGAGGAACGAGAGGTGTTGGTAGGAGGCTTGTGAAGATTCTCATCGACATGAATCTCTCTCCTCTGTGGGAGGGGTTTCTCTACCAACACGGCATCGAGGCTGCTCATTGGACCCGAATCGGTGATCAGAGAGCTAGCGATCCGGAGATTTTGGCATGGGCTCGGGAGAAGGGCTTCGTTGTCTTCTCTCACGACCTCGACTTTTCCCGCCTTCTTGCCCTAACGCGCGCCGATGGCCCCAGCATCGTCCAAGTTCGCACCGAGGACGTTCTCCCGACCAGCATCGGCCTTCTCGTTGTCTCTACGCTACGGCAGCACCAAGACCTGCTCGAGAAGGGCGCACTGGCTGTCATCGACGCGGCGACTTCGCGGGTACGACTGCTTCCTCTCTAGCCCGAATTTCTCACAGAGTTTCGTAGCGAGGCGGAAAAGATGCCGGTGAATGCAAGGCGCGCGAAGGGAGGACGACGTAGGCGTAGTTGACACTCCGTCGAGGAGTACGAACAAGCGCAACGCAGCAGGCGCCGGCAGATTTTCCGCCGCAGCAGAAGCCCGGTGAGAAGTTCGGGCTAGGTGCGACGCGACCGGCTCGAGCTTCATCCCCGTTTTCTCCGCAAAAACTGGCAGGTACATTAGGAGGCGAAGCCGCATCCGTTAGAAACCTGCCGCCACCTCTCGACGGGAGCCCGAAGGAACGAGCCGTCCTCGACATTGCCCGGACCTTAGGTTCAAGGCGCCTCGAGAAAGCGCAAGATCTCGCGCCACAGCCGGCCGGTCTCATCGGTCTCGAAAAGGAACTGCGCGTGCGCGGAGCCTTCCAGAAGGATTAGCTGCTTTGGCGCGGGGCACCGGTCGTAGTGCTTGCGGATCTCGACCAGACGGGGCACCCCCGAGACCATCTTGTCGTCCCGGGCGAGGATGAACAGCTTGCGCCCTTTCATCTTCTGGGGTGGAAGGCTGCCATGCCCGGCGAGCAGGACGATTCGATCGATCTCGCCCGGCCGGCTTTCGACCGCCGCGTCGGCCGCGGCTCCCGCTCCCATGCTTCCGCCGAGGACCGAGATCGCCTTGCAACCTCGCCCGCGAAGGAAGCGAACGGCGGCGAGAACGTCCTGATAAAGAGGCGCGCTCAGCGGGTCGTCCGAGCCGGGTCCGCGCGATTGGCCGTAGCCGCGAAAGTCGATCGCCAACGCGCGGAACCCCGCCGTCGCGAGATCCTTCGCCTGGGCATCCCAGCTCTCCTTATTGAACCGCCCACCATGCGCGAGCACGACGCCGCGGGCGCCGTTGCCATAGAGATTCGCAAAGACGGTCCCGCCGTCGGAGGTAGGGAACGAAACCCGTTCGGGCTCCCCGACCTTCGGCGGGCTCGCCTCTGCCGATCCCGAGATCCCGAGCCCGAGCACCAGGAAAACAAGGCAGACGAACTGGACCTCTCGTTTCTCAATCGCGATCATGTGATTGTCCGGAAACACTCTATGAGCCGGCAAAGCATCAGGCGACCTTATACTCTAGGTCGAACCACGACAGATATGGATAGAAGAACAAAGGCTGCACTGAACAGGACCAGAGCCCAGAGTCTCAACGAAGAATGGGGTGTCGGCGCGATCCAGTCTCGTTTCAGTCACGACGGCCACTGGTATGCCAGGCTCGCGCGCTTTCCCGCCGCGCTCTTCGATGCCCACGGGTACGTGCTATTCGCGACTGAGGACGAGTATCGGACTTCTCCGCAGATTAGGATCGGCAAACAGATCAGCGTTCGAAAGCCCGGTATCTCCGCGATCCCTGGTTACGTGCGCGTGATCTCCCCCAACGCATTCACTGATCTCGACGTGGACATCCATGGAACCCTCGCCACGGAGGGGGGGCGCAGGTTAGTTCTACACCTGCAACGCGAACGCAACCAAGAGATCGTTCGTCGAAAGAAGCGACAGGCATTATCTCTCGACTGCGAGGCATGCGGCTTCTCGTTCAAAAGCGCTTACGGTGAATTGGCTGGCGCCTATTGCGAGGTTCACCACCTCGTCCCTCTGTCTGAGGTTGAGGATTTTGCCACCACCAGCCTGGAAGACCTCGCGATTCTCTGTGCCAATTGCCACCGGGTGATCCATTTGCAGAATCCTCCGCTCACTATAGATCAAGTCCGCGAGCTATTGGCATCTGGACGAACAATACAGGGCTAGTCTTTCAACTCGTTTCCGATCAATAGGATCGCGATTACGACTGACGTGAGGAAGCTTGCTAAAGGTCATGTGGGCTCCGCTTCGTTTGGTTCCAGGAACGGCGCCACGACCTCGCGCGTATCTTGGCTCGGGACGACGGGAACGATCTCGAAGGTCACCCCCGCACCTCGCCACGAGAGCACCCACTCCTGCAAGAGTCGCAGATCGTCGCATTCCATGAGCTGAAAGCAGCGTCCGAAGCTCGGCTCCACCCAACTATCGACTTACTTGAGACCTTCGGGAAGCTGGCGTCCGACGTCGCGGACGCGTCGATAGACCGGGATCATGTCGTCGTCTCGGAAGCGTTCGATGACCATGAAGAGCATGGGGCAATCCTCCTCGCGGTGGGCTTTACGCGAAAATTTTCGGCGAAAACCTCACACCACATAAATCCAAAAGGGCCGAGCCGATCCGCTAGACTCCTCCTACCTATTCTCGACGGGAGCCCGATGGAACGAGCCGTCCTCTTGGCCGCCGGCCGCGGTTCGGGGTTGGCCTTGGAGCAGCCTGGCGTTCACCTCTCTCCGGAGCAGACGGCCGTCACCGAGGCGGGGCTCAAACCGTTGATGCCGCTCGTTCAATTTCGCCTGATCGACCACGCGCTTTCCACACTTGCCGAGATTGGTATCCGCAGGGTGTTTGTCGTCCTCGGCCCGCACTCCGGGCCGCTCGGCGCTTATCTCGCGAGCTTGCGCCCTCGTCGGCTGGCCCTCGAGACGGCCATACAGGCCACGCCGAGCGGAACGGCGGATGCCCTCCTCACCGCCGAAGCGTTCACGGCGAACTCCCCGTTCCTGATGGTGAACGGCGACAACCTTTACCCCGTCGCACCGCTCCGCGAGCTAGCGAAGGCTTCGAGCTGGGCGCACTTGGTGCTCGATCGCGGGCAGGTCCTGGCGCGAGGCGGCCCGAATCTGACGTCCGAAAAATTCGCAACCTTCGCGCGCATCGAATGCGACGCCGACGGCTTCATGACCGCGATCGTCGAGAAACCCCCGGCCGAGGAGCAGGCCGCGCGGATCGCTAGCGCCGCGACCGACTTCGCCGGGTGACCACCCTCGCCAGGGCCTGTTCAGCCTGACTGCTTCGAAACCGTTCCGATCGCCCACTCAATGAGACTCTTGTGAAGCCAGATCTCGGGGTGGGCCTCGAGAGAACGCAACCGATCGAGGGTCTCCATCTGAGAGAGAACGCCTTCTCGGAAAGCCTCGACCAGCAGGCCCAAAGTACCTCGAATGCGGGTCTTCGCCCGTTGATCCGAGAAGACCTCCTCGGCCAGATTCCGTCCGCGGAGATCGTCGACCAGAAGCCAATCTGCCTGTTCCTGAAGCGCGAGAAGGATCCCGTCCCGCTCTCCGAGGTCGATCTCTTCGGGAAGCTTGATCGTCTATGGCCGAACGGCAACGACGCGTAGTTTGCCAGCGGAATGGAATGTTTCTACCGCCTGTGCGTCCACGACTCCAAGCCGCAAGCCTGCGCCCACGGTCTCCTCCAGAACCGAAGGAGGGATAAGAACTTCGCAGTAGAGCCCGAAGAGGACCGACAAGGCGTCGATCTTGGCTAATGCGATCAGGGGTCCGGAATCTGAAACGACAATCACAGGAGAGAGGCCCGCTCCAAGGTCCTTTCGCCTTCAAGGAGTCGGGAGTCGAAATCTGGATCTAACCCGTGGGCGTGAGCAACCGCACCGATCTCCCAAAGCGAAATCCCGGCACGTTGAGCGGCATACGCAAGGGTGCCCTCTCCCCTCCGATAAGCTTCCAATGCCTTCAGAATCTTCCACTCGCGAAGGCCCAAGCGGAGAATTTCAGCGCGCTCTTCCGGGTCGCGAGGCAGCTCCCTCACGACCGAAGACGGCGCTTCGAGGGAAATCCTCTCGGTTGGCTCGGATTGGGTGATTGCGGGCATGGTTTCTCCGTCGAGGCTGACCTCTGGGGATTCTACGCCCTTCCCGCAATCTGGAGCAGAAAGCGACTTCGCATCACGGTTGGCGCCTCTTCGGGCACGAAGCCGCATCCGCTACACTTCCACCACTTCTCTTCTCGACGGGAGCCCGATGGAACGAGCCGTCCTCTTGGCCGCCGGCCGCGGTTCGCGGTTGGCCTTGGCGCAGCCTGCCGTTCAGCTCTCTTCGGAGCAGACGGCCGTCGCCGAGGCGGGGCTCAAACCTCTGATGCCGCTCGGTCGATTCCGCCTGATCGACCATGCGCTTTCCACTCTCGCCGAGATCGGCATTCGGCGGGTGCTCGTCGTCCTTGGCCCGCACTCCGAGGGGCTCGGCGCTCATCTCGCGAGCTTGCGGCCACGGCGACTGACGATCGAGACGGCCGTTCAGGCCGTGCCGCGGGGGACGGCGGATGCGCTCCTCACCGCCGAAGCGTTCGCGAGGGACGCTCCGTTCCTCATGGTGAACGGCGACAACCTCTACCCCGTCGCCCCGCTCCGAGAGCTGGCGGAGGCTTCGGGCTGGGCGCATCTGGTGCTCGATCGCGGGCAGGTCTTGGCGCGTGGCGGCCCGAATCTGACGTCCGAAAAGTTCGCGAGCTTCGCGCGCATCGAATGCGATGCCGACGGCTACATGACCGCGATCGTCGAAAAGCCCCCGCCGGAGGAGTACACCGCGCGGGTCGCGAGCGGCGAGATCTACCTCGCCGGGATCAACGCGTTTCGCTTCGAGCCCGAGATCTTCGCCGCTTGCCGCACCGTGCGACCGTCGCCGCGCGGCGAGCTGGAGCTGCCGAGCGCAGTGGCCGGGCTCATCGCGGCCGGCGCGCGGTTTCGGGTGATCGTCTCGCCCGAGCCGATGCTCGATCTCACGGACCGATCCGACGTGCCCTACCTCGAAGAGCAGCTCCGCGGCCGGACCGTGGAGATCTGAGAACGGATCCGAACGCGATGACCTGCCTGGGCGATCTCTCGACCTCTGTAGCCCAGGCGACGCGGGCGCTCGCGGCAGAGGGGCATGGGGAGGACGCGCCTGCCTGGGGCTGGTTCGTTCCGGGGCGGATCGAGGTGCTCGGGAAGCACACCGACTATGCCGGAGGGCGCAGCCTACTCGCCGCGACCCGACAGGGATTCCTCGCGGTGGCGGTGCCTGCGGCGGGGAGGCGGTTGCGGCTTTTCGACGCGACCCGCGGCGTCCAGGCCGTTGTTCCGCTCGACGCCAACGCGGCCTCGTCGTCCGGCTGGGCGCGCTACCCGCTCGCCGTGGCTCGGCGGTTGGCGCGCGACTTTCCCGCGGTTGATCCGAGGGCGGATCTCGGGCTCGATCTGTCGTTCACCAACGACCTGCCGACGGCGGCCGGCATGTCGTCGTCGAGCGCGTTCGTAGTCACCTCGTTCCTCGCGCTCGCGACCCGCCGGGATCTCTTCTCCGACCCGCGATTCCGCGAGCATCTCTCTCGCCCCGAGGCGCTCGCCGGTTACCTCGGCGCGGTCGAGAACGGCTATCCGTTCGGACCGTTCGCCGGCGACCACGGCGTCGGCACGTTCGGCGGCAGCGAGGACCACACGGCGATCCTCTGCTGCCGGCCGGCCGAGCTGCTCCAGGCATCGTACGCCCCGGTGGTCTTCGAGCGCCGAATTCCCATCCTGTCCGGCCAGGTCTTCGCGATCGCTTCGAGCGGCGTCGAAGCCGCGAAGGCGGACGGAGCGCGCGAGCGCTACAACCGCGCCTCGCGGCTGGCCTCAGAAGCGGCCGAAATCTGGCGACAGACGACGGGGAGTGCCGAAAGGCATCTGGCGGAGATCGCGGCTCGCGCCGGCGCCCGAACGCTCGATGCGCTGCCCGATGCGTTTCGCTCGAGGCTCGGAGCTTCGAACGGCGTCCACGCCACCCGCGTCGACCATTTTCTGGTCGAAAGCGAGGAGCTAGTCCCCGCCGCGGGCGACGCGCTGGAGCGGGGGGATCTCGCCGCGTTCGGCGAGATCGTCGACCGGTCGCAGGAGCTGGGCGCCCGGCTGCTCGGCAATCAGATTCCCGAGACGATCTTCCTCGCGCGCTCGGCTCGACAGCTCGGGGCCTCGTCCGCCTCCGCCTTCGGCGCGGGTTTCGGCGGCAGCGTGTGGGCGATGGTGGCCGAGGTTGAGATCGAACGGTTTCTCGGATCGTGGCGCGAGGCCTACCACTCCGCGTTTCCGGCGCACGCCGGTCGTTCTCGTTTCTTATGGACTCCCGCGGCGGAGGGCGCTCGCCCGCTCCACCGGTCGGGGTCGGAGGAGATTCTTTGATCTTTCATGCGTTCGACTGGACCCTCCTGATCGTCTACTTCGCGATCACCCTCGCCGTCGGCCTGGCGCCGGGATTCCTGCGCGCCCGGCGGGGCGGCACCGACGCATCGGCGTATTTCGCCTCGAACCGCTCGATGCCCTGGTGGCTGCTCGGCACCTCGATGGTCGCCACGACGTTCTCCACCGACACGCCGAACCTGGTGACCGACATCACGCGGACCGGCGGCGTCGCCGGCAACTGGGCCTGGTGGGCGTTCGCGTTGACCGGCATGCTCACCGTGTTCGTCTACGCCCGGCTCTGGCGGCGCTCCGGGGTGCTCACCGATCTGGAGCTCTACGAGCTGCGCTACAGCGGCCGGCCCGCGGCGTTTCTGCGCGGTTTCCGCGCGCTCTACCTCGGCGTGTTTTTCAACGTCGTGGTGATGGCGGTGGTGACGCTCGCGGCGATCAAGATCGGCGGCGTGATGTTCCAATGGTCGCCGCTCGAAACCATCGCGATCGCCGCGGCGATCACCGTGGTGGTCACCGGGGCAGGCGGTCTTACCAGCGTCCTGCTCACCGATTTCCTGCTATTCGTGGTCGCGATGACCGGCGCCGTGGTGGCGGCGGTCGCGGCCCTCCATCACCCGCAGGTCGGCGGGCTCCGACAACTGCTCGCCCACCCGGCGGTCGCGAGCCGGCTCGACCTGCTTCCCCGCTTCGACGACCCGACGGTCTACGTTCCGCTGTTCGTGATGCCGCTCGCGGTGCAGTGGTGGGCCGCCTGGTATTCGGGCTCCGAGCCGGGGGGCGGCGGCTACGTCGCGCAGCGCATGCTCGCCGCGAAGACCGAGGGGCACGCGACCGGGGCGACCCTCTTCTTCAACCTGGCTCATTACGTCCTGCGCCCTTGGCCGTGGATCGTCGTCGCGCTCGCTTCGCTCGTGGTGTTCCCCGATCTCGAGTCGCTGCGGCGCGCGTTCCCTCACCTCGATCCCGCCTCGGTCAAGAACGACCTGGCCTATCCCGCGATGCTCACCTTCCTGCCCGTCGGCTGGCTCGGTCTGGTGGTCGGCTCGCTCGCCGCGGCGTACATGTCGACGATCTCCACCCATCTGAACTGGGGTTCGTCCTACGTCGTCCACGACTTCTATCGCCGTTTCATGGCGCCCGAGGCGACGGACAAGCAGCAGGTAAGGGTGGGAAGGGCGACGACGGTGGTCTTGATGATCCTCGCCGGGCTCCTCGCCTTGCGGCTCCAGAACGCGCTCCAGGCGTTCCAGATCCTGCTCCAGATCGGGGCCGGGACGGGGCTCCTGTTCATCCTTCGTTGGTTCTGGTGGCGGATCAACGCCTGGAGCGAAATCGTGGCGATGATCGCCTCTGGGCTGGTCGCGGCGTACTTCACGTTCGTCCCGACCTCGCTGCCTGGATGGCAACAGATTCTCGTCGGGGTCGCCGTGACCACCGCGTGCTGGCTCGGCGCGACGTTCCTCACCGCGCCGACGGACGAGCGGACGCTGGTCGAGTTCGTTCGCCGGACGCACCCCGGTGGACCCGGCTGGCGCCGGGTCGTCGAAGAAGCCCGCGCGCGCGGCGAGCTCCCGCCCGCACGGGCTCATGAGATCTGGCCGGTCCCGATGGGGATCGTCTGTATGCTTGCCGGAAGCGCCACCCTGTACGCCTCGCTGTTCGCCTTGGGCTCCTGGCTCTACGGCCGGACCGGCGCGGCGTTGGGGCTCGGGGCGCTCTCGATCGCGGCGGGTGTGGCGCTCTGGTTCGCCTGGAAGCGACTGACCGAGATCGACGCCGGATTTTCGAGCTGATTCGAGGGGGAAGAACCGTGAGCGAGCCGAACCGCAGGACGTTTCTCAAAGGGACGCTGCTCGGGGGCCTAGGGATCGGCCTCGGCGGAGGGCTCGCGGTGCCGATTGCCCTGGCGGCCGAATCCGCTGCGGCGGCACCGGCTTCTGGCCACGGGACGCGACCGATTCCCGGGCCGTACGCCGCGCCGGCCGGGTTCGCGGCGCCACCGATTCCGCAGGTCCGGATCGGCATGGTGGGCGTCGGCCTCCAGGGCGGGAGCCACGTCGAAAACTTCCTGAAGATCGAGGGGTGCGAGATCGTCGCGGTCTGCGACATCGACGCGCCGCGCGCCGAGGAGGTCGCCGGTTGGGTGGCGGCGGCGGGCCGGAAGAAACCGGAGCTCTACACCCGCGGCGAGCGGGATTTCGAGCGCCTGTGCGACCGCCCCGACCTCGATCTGGTCTTCACCGCGACGCCCTGGGAATGGCACGTTCCGGTCTGCCTCGCGGCGATGAAGGCGGGCAAGCACGCGGCGACCGAGGTCCCCGCAGCCTACACCGTGGACGCCTGCTGGGAGCTGGTCGAGACGGCCGAGGCCACCTTGCGCCACTGCGTGATGATGGAAAACTGCTGCTACGGCCGGTCCGAGATGATGGTGCTCAAGATGGTCCGGAGCGGCCTGCTCGGCGAGCTGCTCCACGCCGAAGGCGCCTACATCCACGACCTGCGCGCGATCAAGCTCGCCCAGACTAGCGAGGGGCTCTGGCGCTGGCGGCACTCGACGACGCGAAACGGCAACCTCTACCCGACCCACGGCCTCGGCCCCGTTTCGCAGTGTCTCGACATCCAGCGCGGCGACGCGTTCGACTACCTGGTCTCGATGTCCTCGCCGTCGCGCGGCCTCGCCGCCTGGGCGCGCGAGCACCTA
>JBGAGQ010000062.1:0-36671 GCA_044226625.1 Thermoanaerobaculia bacterium | reverse complement strand
TTGCCGCCGACCGCGTGCTCGAGCGCGAAGCGGGCGATCCAGGCGTCGCGCCAGGCTTCGATCGCCGCCTTCTCGCTCTCGATCTCCATCCGTTTGGCGAGCAGGACGTCATAAACCCCGACCAGCATCGCGTTGAAATGCCGAAGGGTCTGGTCGAGGATGCGCGCCCGGCGTGGCAGGACGGTGTCGCGATAGCTCCGGGCGAGGTCGCGGGCGGCGGCGAAGCGGAACGCCGATTCGCGCACCTCGGAGGCGACCCGAACCGCCAGCGCTTCCACTTGCCGCTCCGCGCGGCGCCTTTCACTCTGGAGCTTCGCGATCGAGGCGGCGCCGGTGTCGAAGATCGGCAGCTCGATGCCGAGCACCGGGCCGGTCACCCGTACGCGGTCCGGATCGCGCTCGCGCGAGACGCCGACCTTGATCCCGCCAGGGAGGAATCGCCCGCCGCGCCGGAGCGCGAGAGCGCGGTCGACGATGCCGACCCCGGCGCGCGCGGCGGCGACGTCGAGGCGGTCGGCGAGGGCCGCGGTCTGGAGCGCCGAGGGATCCATGGCACTTCCGCCTCCTGCCGGCGGATCGTCCGGCGGATCGGGATTCGGGGCGGCCACCGTCCACGCCGTCTCTTTCCCGGTGAGCCCCATCGCCCGTTGGAGCGTTTCGCGGGCGGCGCGGGCGGACATCTCGGCGTGCGCAAGCTCGACCTTCGTCTCGTCGAGCAGCGCGCTCTGCTCTTCGAGCGCGAGCTCGGAGAGACTTCCCGCCGCGCGCTGGCGCTCGGCGAACTCGGCCGCCGTCCCTTCGACCTCGACGATCGAAGCGAGCCGCTCGACCAGCCGGTTCGCGGCCTGAAGGGAGACCACCGCCTGCTTCGTCTCCGCGATCTGGTCGAGCATTCGCTGCCCCACGCGGAGCTTCGCCGCTTCGAGCTCGGCGGCGGCCATCCGTTTCCGTAGCGGCAGGAGGAGCGGATCGAGCAGGTTTTCGATCAAGCCGATCTCGACGTTCGGCACCAGCCCGGAGCGGTCGGGCCGCCGGTAGAAGAAATCGAGCGACGGGTTCGCGAGCCGCGTCGCCTGTGCGTAGTCGGCTTGCGAGATCCCCAGCTCTTCCAGCTCGGCGAGCAGCTCGGGATTGCGCCAGAGCGCGATCTGCGCGGCGCGGTCAGGATCGAGCGGCTGGGAAAGGAGCGCGTCGACCCGGGTCGAGAGCTCCGACTGGGCGGCCGCGTCGCGCGGCCACAAGGGTTCGAGCGCGGTGCGCTCGGCCACCGGTCGCGCGGCATCGGCAAACGATCGGGTCGGGTTCGTGGTGGTGCAGCCCGCCGCGAGGAACAGCAGCGGGATGTAGAAAAAGAGGGTACGACGTACCATCGGCGATCTCTCCGTGAAAAAGGGGCGCGGCTCCCGAGCGCGAAGGCGCCCGGAATCGACACGCATCCCGTCAAGGGCCTGAACGACAGGCGACCTTCGGGGCTTCCGGCGGAGATCAAATGCGCAGCGGGTTCTTGAAGCTCGGTGGGGGCGCCCGATCGATTCGATGGCCGCCGAGGTCGCCATGGCCCTCGAAGCGCGGCAGACGGGCCGTTGGAACCATGGCGGACTCGGCGACGGCGGCGTTCCAACGCTCGGGCAGCGTCGACGCGCGATGGGGATCGACCGCCGAAGGAGCCCCGGGCGACATCTCGCAGCAGCAGCGCGCAAGGAGCCGGCCGCCCCCGTCTTGTCTCTCCGGAACATGGCAAGACATCGCCGGTCGCGCCGCCGCGCCGCTCACGCCGCTGGGCGTCGAACGCATCTCCGCGCAAAGGCAGCCTGCGGAGAGCGAGCCGATCGAGCCGAGGAAGGCGAGCACCAAGAGAATCCTGGAGAACCGAGAATTGCGCGCCACGCCCGCAGTGTTCCACGCGCGGCGGAGCCTGTCCAGCAATCCCTTCGGAAGCCCGAGAGAAGTGGCTTTCGTTGGAGCGTTCTCCCCGAAGCTGGACTCACTACGGCAGGGAGATCTACTTTCTGAGAAAGGACGTCTCTTTCGGCGGGCGCCCGGCTTCTCTCGACGCTGACGATCCCGAGCGGTGACCGATGGCCGGTTTCCTCGGAGTGAAGCTCGATGCGGCTGCGTAGAGCCGCTGGCTGCGGCATAAGTTCCCGTTCTGGGACAGAAGTTCCCTTCCCGGGACAGAAGTTCCCGTCCCGGGACGGCAGTTCCCGTCCTGGGACGGCAGTTCCCGTCCTGGGACAGAAGTTCCCGTCCTGGGACAGAAATTCCCGTCCTGGGACGAATGTTCCCATTCTGGGACGGAAGTTCCCATTCTGGGACGAATGCTCCCGTGCTGGGACGGAAGTTCCCGTTTCGGGACGGCAGCGCGCTTTCTGAAACGGATGACCGCTTCCTGGCTCCGGTACCCGTTGTTCGAGGCGGAGAGCCGCCGTTCAGAGACCAAAGCGGCTTTCGGCTTCGCCTTCGCCAGCTCTTCGCGAATCAGATTCCGAATCTCCTCCGCCATTTCCGGAGCCACCGGCGGGAGGTTCTTGCGAGCGAACGGCGGTTTGGGTTCGCCGATCCATTCTTCCAGCTGATTGGGCGCCGCAGCCTCGTCCTCCGGATAGGCCAGGCGTAGAAAGTCGGAGGGTTTGACCTTGAGCAGCCGAGCCAGGTTGACGAGGTGGCAGACCCGCAGCTCGCGCGTTCCGTTGAGGCACTCTTCGAGCCGGCCGTGCCCGATCTCTAACGCCCTCTCCAGATCGCGCTTGGTGCCCGACCAGGCATAGCACCCGGCGCGAACCAGGGCCAGGAGCCGCTTCATGTCTTTGTCCATGGCGAGGAACTGTAACCGCGTCAACGTTCCGGGAGAAGGCGCCGTCGATCAGAACAGCACACCCAACGCCAAGGTCACGAACTCCTCCTGCCCCGGCACCCGGTGATAGTCCGCGCCGATCTCCAAGGTGTGACGGAAAGAAATCGGCAGCTGGTACCCGAAGCCCAGGTTGAAGCCGAGATCGGAGCCGCCGCCGTTGCGCCAGTAGAGGCCCGGTCCGGCTTCGAGGAAGAAGGCGTTGCCGCTCGGCTGGGGGAAGAGCAGCTGACCGTCGAAGGACAGGGCGAAGAAGTGGGGATGATCGATGCCGGCGCCGGCTTCGGCGGTGAGCTGCGAGAAGCCCGCTTGGAGATCGAGGCGGAAGCGGTCGGCGAGGCGGTATCCGAGATCGGCGCGGACGTGGACGTTGGCATCGGCGATTCGGTTGAGGTCGCCGAGCGGATGGGTGGAGCCGACGTGGAAGCTGCCGAACCAGGGGCTGTTCGTCCCGCCGGTCCCGGCGCCTCCGACGGTGACCAGGATCTCGTCCGTGTCGGCCAAGCCGCCCTTGTCGGTCGCGCGCAACCGGATGCGATGGAGGCCGAGCCCGAGCGGCACCGAGAGGGTCTCGCCGGTGCCGAGCGAGACGGGCGAGCCGGTCGAGACGTCGAACCATTCGAAGCTCGAGATGTCGTCGTTCGTGCCTGGGCTCGAGTCGGAATCGGCGCTCGCCGAGCCGTCCAGGGCGACAGTGCCCGTTCCGAGCACGCGGTCGCCTCCGGCATCGGCGATCGGGTGGGCGTTCATCAGATCTTTGGTGCGGATGTCGAAGCCGACCTTCGGGTCGCGGATGCAAAGCTCGAGCGACGAGGCGTGGACGGCGAGCAGGAAGCCCATCCGGCTCGTGATGTCGCGCGCGTTGCGGTCTGCGGGGCAACCCGGATGGGGTCCGGGAATCCCGACGGCGTGGACCGCGGCGTCGACCGCTCCGGCGATCTGCGCGCCGGTTTCGCCGGCCACGGTCGGGATGTCGAGCGAGCAGGCGCCAAGCGGGGTTTGCTCGACGAGCGTGAGGCCGCCGCCCGCGGCGCCTTCCGGCGGCGTGGTGAACGTCGTCTTGAGCACCTGGATCTGGTTGAGGACGGGCACCCCGACGCCGTCGATCCGCACGCAGGAGCCGGCGCTTCCTCCGGGATCGGCGTGGAGAGCGGTGATCAGCTGGCTGCCGGCGAGGCTGGGCGCGCGCAAGAGGAGGCGCGGCCGTCGCGGGAAGAGGTCTTCGGAGGATCCCGGGTTCCCCGGATCGAGCAGCGCCTCGACGCCGTGGGAGGCGCAGGTGGGGCTGGCGGCGATCGCGTCGCGGGCGCGGGCGAGGACCGTCTCGTCCGACTCGCCGAGCTGGTAGGGGACCGCGATCGCGCAGAGCGATTCGGTTCCCACCGCGCGCTGGACGCTCGCGACCAGGTGGAGCACCCCGCCAGTCGGCGCGAGGCCGGCGCGATCGGCGGGCAGCTCGGCCGCGAAGCCGGCCGGGAGCAACGACGGGAAGCCCGAGACGCCGAGCTCGACGAAGCTGCTCGGCGGGTTGTCGAGCGGCGGACAACCGGTGACCGTCGCAATCGCGATCTCCGGTCCGCAAGCCACCGCGATGGTCGAGAGGGGATCGCGGTCGCCGTCGCCGTCCGCGTCGTCTTGGCACTGCTCGATCGGCGTGTCGCCGACGCAGTCGCCGTTGAAGCAGGCCCAGGCGACCTGCTTGCCGTTCCACAGGTTGAGCCGGCTGGTTTCGAGCTCGCCGTTCGCGCTCGTGCGGACGGTCCCTCCCATCGCGTCGACCGTGCCGGAGGCGCAGATCGAGCCGTTCGATTGCAGCACCGAGATCGTGCAACTCGGCTGGTTGGGCAGGAAGTTGTGCCCGAAGATGGGGATGTCCCAGACGCTCCCGCCGATGCACCCCTCGAAATTGCTGATGAAGGGCTTGCCGAGCGCGAAGGCGCCGCGGCCGTGCGTTCCTACGTACATTCGGCCGTGGGTCTCGTCGATCGAGATCTCTTCGATCGGTACGTTCGGAAGGCCGGACGAGAACGCCGAGAACGAGCCGCCGCCGTTCGTGCTCCGGAACAGGCTCGCGCCATCCGGACCGCTGTCGAGGCCCACGTAGACGCGCTCCGGCGCGCTCGGCTCGAGGCTCACGGTCGTCGCCGGAACGCCCGCCGGCAGGCCGGTCGAGACCGCGTTCCACGAGGCTCCGGAGTTGGTGGTCTTCCAGACTCGGGGAAAGCTGCCGAAACCCGAAAACGTGACGTACGCCGTGCCCGGCTGGGTCGGATGGACGGCGATGCGCGAGATCGGCGCCGCGGGCAGGCCGGCCGAGATCGAAATCCAGCAGGCGGCGGTGTTGCAGGGTGCGCCGTTCGAGCGGAACAGTTGACCCAGGTAGTAGCCGACGTAGATCCGGTCGACGTCGCTCGGCGCCACGCCGATCGCGGTGATCACGTTCTGGCCCGTGCCCGCCGCAATGTGGGCCGAGGTCGAATTCGCGGTGACGATCTCCGCCGAGGTGCCGGTCGCGAGCACGGGGCTCACGTCGCTCCACGCGCCGCCGTCGTTGATGCTCTTCCACAGGCGGTTGGTGCCGAAGAAGAGGGGATGGGCTCCCGAGGGGGCTTGGACGAACGGTGCGTAGAACAGGCGCGGATCGGTCGAGGGGATGCCGGAGTTGATGCCGCTCCAGAACGTCCCGCCGTCGTCTGACCGCTCGAGCGCGCCGAAGTTGGTGCCGGCGTACATCTTGAGCGGGTCGTCGAAGTCGAGAAACGAAAACCCTCCGTCGCCGCAGCAGGGAAGGTGCTTCCAGCGCCGGCTGCCGGAAAACAGCTGCGCCGCGTTGTCCTGGCTCGCACCGATCACCGCGGTGACCAGGGGAGACGAGGCGATGCTCTGGAAACCGGTGATCTGTAGGTCGTCGTTTCTCGGGGTCCAGTGCAGCCCCCCGTCGGTGGAGACGGCGAAGCCGCCGTCGCCGGTCGTGTAGGCGCGGCTCGTCGAGGAGAGATGGAACACCACCTCGCGATGGTCGGAGTGGATCACCGACGATCCGGGGCCGGGCGCGAGATTCGCGTCGGAGACGGAGAACGAGCCGCCTCCGTCGGTCGAACGCCATAGGGAGACGCCGCCCAGGAACAGGACGTTCGGGTTCGTCGGATCGACGGCGAGCGCGTGGGTGTAGCGGCTGTATCCCGCCTGAGCGCCGCCGTCGTTCGGGTTGCCGGTGAGCTTCGCCGTCCAGGTGGCTCCGCCGTCGGCGGAGCGGAAGATCGCCGGACGGCAGTTTTGGAGCAGCCGGTCCGCGCACATGCCGAACGAGGCGTAGACGACCTGCGGGTCGCTCGGGGCGATCGCGACCTCGACGTGGTCGAACGTCGTCGAGCCGACGTTGGGCAGCTGCTGCGCCGGGCAGCCGGCCGGCAGCGCGATGCCGGCGTTCAAGGGGCACCAGCTCGCTCCGCCGTCGGTCGAGCGAAAGACCCCGCGGCCGAGAAAACCGGCGAACATCGTAAGGGGATCGGTCGGGTGAATCTTGAGATCGGTGGGTTTCGCGCCGCTCGTGCCTGCGACCGTCACCTGCGACCAGCTCGCGCCGTTGTCGTCGGAGCGGTAGATGCCGTAGCCGCCGGTCGGTGCGGGGGCGGTCACCGTCGATTCGGGCGCGCCGAGCGTGACCCCGCTCGACAGCGTGACGAAGATTCGTTTCGAGGCACCCGAGGTGGTCGGATCGAGCACCACGTCCTGGATCGATCCCTGGCGAAAATCGAACGGCGCGCCGGTCCGCTGGGTCCAGACGAAGATCGGGATCTCGCCGCCGGTGCTGGCGCCGATCAGCAGGCCGGCGCCGTAGTAGGTGTCGCGCCGGATCGCGTTCTCCCCCGTGCCGGCATAGATGACGGCGCAGCCCGCGGCGTTGCATCCGTCGAGCGTGATCGCGCCGATCGCGAGCGCGTCCTCGCGATCCGATTCCGGTTCCCAGTTCGCCCCCGAGTCGAGCGAATGCCAGACTCCGCCCGTCGCGGTGCCCAGCCAGATCTCGTCGGGATTGGCCGGGTTGACGGCGATGGCCGTCGCGCGGCCGGTGGTGCCGCCGGCGAAGAATCCGTCGATCGGCGCGGGACCGAGCGGAAACCAGGTGGTCCCCTCGATCGTCGCGAACGTGGGCGCTGCGAGCGCCGAAAAAAGCAACGTGGAAACCAACGCGCGGACGCCGCGGAGATGACGTTTCATGGAAACCTCCTTCGATAGCCTCTCTTCGGACGGGCGAAGGAGCGGGCGTTTCGTTACGATCGAACGCGCCGAGGTTAAGATGCCGCTACGAAAAGGGGGTCCATCCATGAGCTCGTGCCTTACGATCTTTACGCCCCTCCGTCCCGCCGCCCTCCGTCTTGCGCTTGCGACCGTCCTCTCGATGCTCGCGTCCTCGGCCGCCTGGGGCGGTCCTTGGAAGAACGAGCCGGGGGAGCTGTACCTCCAGTGGAGCTGGGCTCGCCTTTCCGCGGATCGGTTGGCCGACGCCGACGGGCACGACGTGGACATCGCCGATTTCACGCTCGACGAGCTCTCGCTGTATGCGACCTACGGCTTCGGCGATCGATGGACGGCGATCTTCCGGGCGCCGATCGTGCGTCGGTCGGAGCTCGACGGCTTCGGAACGGAGCGCGGCGTAGGCGATCTCCAGCTCGGGCTCCAGGGGCAGCTCTGGGAGAGCGGCCCGTGGCGCCTCGCGGCGCGGGGGATCGTCCAGGCGCCGACCGGCGACGAGACGGCGGGCTTGGGCGAGCTTCCCGCCGGTTCCGGCGTTTGGGAGCTCGAGACCTCGCTTTCGCTCGGTCGCTCGTTCGGTCCCGAGGGGAAAGGCTACGGGTTCGGCGAGCTGGGGCATCTCGCCCGGGGGAAGGGCTTCGTCGACGGCATCGTCTATCGCGCAGAGCTGGGATACCGGTTCGGGCGCGACGGCCGCTGGATCTCCGCCGCCCGCGTCTGGGGCGTCGAGCCGTACCAGGATCCCGAGACGCGGCCGGTCGCGGTGCCCGCGGGTCTCGGCAACGACGTCGCCTACCTCGCGCTCGGGCCGAGCCTCACCTGGGATGCGTCCGAGCGCTGGAGTTTCCAGACGGCGATCGACGGTGCCGCCTCGGCGCGGAACATCGCGCTCGGACCGACCTTCCGACTCGGCGTCGTCTACAAGGGGAAAGCTTCGCGCTAGCAGGCTGCTGAAAAACTCCTTCGTCGCACGAGGTTCCCTGCGGGCGCCCCTCGTACTCGCTTTGCTCAGACAGACTCGGGGTCGTCCTCGGGAACTCTGCGACGTGTGGGAGGAGTTTTTCGGCAGCCTGCTCGTCGAGCTAGCCCTACTTCCGCCGCTCCGCCTCGTCGAGCCAGCCGCGGCGGAGGCTCTCCGCCGGGACGCTCGAAAGGTAGGGCTTCAAATCGAGGATCGGCGTACCGTCGAGCATGTCGACGCCGCGGACGCGGAGCACGCTCCCCTCGCGACCGAGCAGCTCGACGACCGTCAAGCCGATCGGGTTCGGCCGCTGCGGCGACCGGGTGGCGAAGACCCCGTGCGGGCGATCGTCGGTAGGCGGGTACGCCGTGAGGTCGAAGCCCTTCGAGCGATCGAAGACCCAGAGAACGAACAGGTGGGAAAACCCCTCGACGTCGGCGAGGCCCGCCTCGAGCTCGGGCAGGAGCTCGAGGGTTCCCTCGGCATGGTGCTCGGCGCCGAGTCCTCGCGGGATGTCGGAGGTCGAAGAGTAGGGGCTGCGGACGAAGCCGATCGGGCGGAAGGTGAACGTGGTCATGGCTCCAATCTAATACTTCGGCCGGGGAAAGGAGTCTCTTTCGGCGAGCATGAGCTCCATTTCGATCTCGTCCAACCCGCCAGGAACTCCGCCGATGCCCAGAGCGACCCAAGCCCTCCTTCGCCTGCAACGCGGCCTTGCGCCGCTGATCGTCCTCGCCCTCCTCTCCCTCGCCACCGGACCGGCCGCCGCATCCGAGCCCAAACGTCCGGCGGTAACAGCCCGGATCGACCCGACGAAAGCGGCGCTGATCCGCCAGGTGATCGACGCGACCGGCGCCACCCGTAACGCCCAGGAGAACGTCGATCAGATGATCGACATGCTCCGGAAGGCCTCGCCCGACACGCCCGAGCTGCTCTGGGTACGGCTGCGAGAGAAGGTCGATCCGCGCGAGATCTTCGACATCGTGGTCGCCGTCTACGACCGCCACTATTCCCTGGAAGAGATCCGCGGCCTGCTCGCCTTCTACGAGTCGCCCGCTGGGAAGGTCTTCCTGCGCGAGATGCCGAAAGCCAATCAAGAGGTCGAACAGGAAATCGAGGCGTGGTCCGGCCGAGTCGCGACGGAGCTGATCCAGGAGCTCGCGGCGGGGGAGTAACCGGCGGCGGATCCACGAGGCGCGCTCCGCTGCCGGGCGCGCACCCGACAAGGTGAGGGGTTCTAGCACCCCGCAACCTCAAGGGAGATCCTCGATGAACCGATTCCTCCCCTTCACCCTGCTGGTCCTCGCCCTCGCCGTTCTACTCCCCGCCGTCGCCCAAGCCCAATCGGACGCTTCTCTCGCGCCGGCGTCCTCCTGCGCCGCGCCGGCCCTCTTTGCCGCTCCCGCGCCGAACGTGTCCCCGAACGCGCCGATCGAACCGGCGAAAGGCGCCGCCGATTGGGGCGACCTGTTCGACGCGAGGATCGATGAGGCCGGCTGCTTCTGTGGTGGCATCGTCTGTCAGGGACAGTTCTGCTGGTGCCAGTGCGTCGGCGACGGGCGCTGCTGCTCGAGTTGTTGTCGGAGCTAGGCTAGCCGGATAGCAGCCGGGGCGGCGGAGCGCGGTGGTTCCGCCGCCGATCGGTCAAACCTTGCGGCAGAATCTTCGTATACCGGATACGAGTCTCGAGAGGAGCGACTTGGAAAGGAAGTCGCGATGTTGAAGAGTCGTATCGTCCTCGCGTTGGCCGCACTCGGATTCGCCCTTCTGCTCAGCTCCCGCCCCGCTAGCGCCGAGACCTGCACCTGCTTCTCGAATACGGTCTTCTATTACGAGACGACGGTCCACGGTCCCACCTGCAGCCCTCTCACGTCGGCGCTGATCTACGATCTCAACACCACCTCGGACGGCGATTGCGTGAACCGCGGCTACGACCGCTCGTGCAACGACTCGGCGACGCTCGACAACTGCACTCTCTCGGGCGGCCAGGTCCACAAGCACGGATTCATCAGCTACAGCTGCGCCAACTGCTTCGGCGGTCCCGACCAGCAGTAAGGCGGTCCATCGTTCTCGGGAGGCCCGTGGCGGAAGGCTCCGCCGCGGGCTTTTCGGAGGCTCGGTCGAAAAGGTTTCGATCCGTGGGCGTGATCCCTTGCCTTCAGAGCACCTCGTCCGGCTCGTGGCGGCAGGGGCTGTCGTCGTCGCCGCACTCGATCTGGAGGGTGGTGTGCTCGATGCCGAAGCGGTCGTGGAGACCTCGGGCCGCGCGGTCGTAGAAGGAGTCGGCCGGGCGTGGTCCGGGGATGACGAGATGGGCGGTGAGGGCGACCTCGGTCGTGCTCATCGGCCAGACGTGCAGGTCGTGAACCGCGCAAACTCCCGGTAGGGCGCCGAGAAACGCGCGGATCGAAGAGAGCTCGATGCCGGGCGGCACGGCGTCGAGGGCGAGGTCGAGCGATTCGCGCAGGAGGCCCCAGGTGCCGGCGAGGATGACCGCGGCGACGACGAGGCTCACGGCGGGGTCGATCCAGTCGATTCCGGTTCGCCAGATCGCGATTCCGGCCACGACGACGCCGAGCGAGACGGCGGCATCCGCCACCATGTGGAGGAACGCGCCGCGGACGTTGAGGTCGTCGCGCCGGCCGCGAAGGAACAGCAGGGCCGTGCCGACGTTGACCGCGATGCCCACGGCGGCGACCGCGACGATCGGACCGCCGGCGACCGGCGCGGGGTGGCGGAGGCGCTCGATCGCCTCGGCCGCGATGCCGCCGACCGCGACCAGGAGCAGCAGCGCGTTGCCGAGCGCCGCGAGGATCGAGCCCCGCCTTAGGCCGTAGGTCCGCTTCGGCGTCGGCTGACGTCGGGCGAGCACACTCGCCCCCCAGGCGAGACCGAGCCCGAGGACGTCGCCCAGGTTGTGGCCGGCGTCCGCGATCAGCGCGAGCGAGCCCGAATAAAGGCCCCACCCCCCCTCGAGCGCGACGTAGGCGAGGTTCGCCGCAATGCCGAGCGCGAACGCGCGCCCGAAATCTGCGGGCGCGTGGGAGTGGGCGTGCGAAGCCCCGTGGGCGTGGGAGTGGTTGTGCGCCATCCGTTTGATCGTCCGGTCCGGCCGGCCCGGTCGCCGGCGCGGGAAATCGAGAGAAGTGTATCGAACGCCCTCCTGCCGGGCGGCGCGGTCCGGCCGGCCGAGGGAGCCGGGCCGCCTCGTCTGCTGCGCTATCATCTCGAGATGCGTGCAGCGATTCTCGCGGTCGGGTCCGAGCTGCTCGGAACCCGGCGGCTCGACACCAATTCTCTGCGTCTCACCACCGTCCTGCTCCGCCATGGGTATGAGCTGCGGGCGAAATCGGTGGCGGGCGATTCGATCGAAGAAATCTCCGCCGAGATCCTCTCGCACCTCCGGCGGGCCGATCTGGTCCTGATCACCGGCGGCCTCGGCCCGACCGCGGACGACGTGACGCGCGAGGCCGTGGCCCATGCGCTGGGACGAGAGCTCCGGCTGGTGCCCGAGGTGCTCGCCGGGATCGAGGCGCGGTTCCGCGCCTACGGCCGGATCATGCCGGCGGTCAACCGCAAACAGGCCGAGCTCGTCGAGGGAGGAGCGGTCATCCCGAATCCTCGCGGCTCCGCGCCCGGAATGGCGGTCGAGCACGAGGGCAAGACGATCGTGCTCTTCCCCGGCGTGCCGTACGAGCTGGAAGGGATGATCGATTCCTATCTCGATGGGTTCCTTGCCGCCCGTTCGGGCGGCGTCGGGCGCGAGACCGCGGTGGTCAAGGTCGCGTGCTTGCCGGAATCGGGCGTCGAGGAGCTGATCGCCCCCGCTTACGACGAGTTCGGCCGCGAGAACATCACGATCCTCGCGAAGCCGGGGGAGATCCGTCTCGAGGCGACCGCCGAGGGCTCCGCGGAGGAGCGCCGCGAGCGCCTGGCGGCGATGGTCGGGCGACTGAAAGAGTTCGCGGGCGACGCGGCCTTCGCCGACCGCGAAGAGGCGGAACTGCCGACCGTGGTGGGGGAGCTGCTGCGCGCGGCGGGGGCCACGCTCTCCGTCGCCGAATCGTGCACGGGCGGGCTGCTCGCCGAGCGGATCACCGCGATCCCGGGGAGCAGCGACTACTTCCTCGGCGGGGTGGTGACCTATTCGAACGAGTGGAAGACCCGATTTCTCGGCGTCTCCGAAGAGATGCTCGCCGCGCACGGCGCGGTCTCCGAGCCGGTCGCGCGGGCGATGGCCGAGGGGGCGCGCTCGCGCCTCGGGACGACCTGGGCGTTGAGCGTCACCGGGGTCGCCGGCCCGGGAGGGGGAAGCGAAGAGAAACCGGTGGGCACCGTCCATCTGGCACTCGCCGGTCCCGAAGGGGTGGAGCACCGGCGCGCGCGCTTCCCCGGCGGGCGCGATTTCGTCCGGACCCAGGCGAGCCAGCTGGCGCTCGAGATGTTGCGCCGGAAGTTGCTCGGCTTGCCGCCTCCCAAAGCGTTCGGCTCGGACGAGGTGGCGAGATGAACGTCGTCGACGAGGAGTCCCGGATCGCGCCGCCGGAGGCGTGGCGCCTGTTCGTCGCGATCGAGCTGCCGGCCGAGCAGAAGTCCGAGGTCGGCCGGCGGATCGCGCCGCTACGCGAATCGCTCTCGGCCGGAGGCAAGACGCGCTGGGTCGATCCCCGCGGGCTTCATCTCACCGTGCTGTTCTTGGGCGACGTCGCGTCCGATCTCGTGCCGTGGCTCGGCCGCGAGCTCGCCGCGGCGTGCGCGCCGCGGACGCCGTTCACCCTCGCGCTCGAAGGCGCGGGGACCTTTCCCCCGTCGCGGCCAGCGCGGGTAGCCTGGGTGGGGATGAACAATCCCCCCGAGCTCCGCGAGCTGGTCGCCGCCTTGAACGCAGCGGCGGGGGAGGCGATCGGCCATCCGCCCGAGGACCGGCCGTTCGTGCCGCACCTGACGGTCGCGCGCTGCCGCGAGCCGTGGACACGGCCGGCGATCGCGACCTTCTCGGCGGCCTTCGCCGGGCCGATCGGCGAGCCGTTCGAAGTGGCCGAAGTGGTGCTGTACCGGAGCCATCTGGGCGAAGGGAACCGGGCGATCGACGGCCCTGGCGGTCCCGAATCGAAGGTCCGCGGCGGCCGGCACGAGATGCTCCTGCGCATGCCCCTCGGGGTCGCGGAACCGGCCGAAGGGATCGAACCGGCCGACGAGGTGGAATCCGGGTCGACGAATTCGGCGGACGTCCCGAAGGAGGAGGCGTGACGCCCCTCCGCTCCGCGGCGGTCCTCACCGCGGCCTATCTGATCGGCTCGATCTCGTTTTCCTACCTGCTGGTCCGGTGGTTCGTGGGGCGCGACCTGCGGACCGCCGGCAGCGGCAACGCCGGGGCGACCAACGCGCTTCGGGTCGCCGGCAAGAAGGCCGGCGGCATCGCCCTAGTCGGCGATCTCGCCAAGGGAGCCGTGGCGGTCGCCGGGGCGAGGATGCTCGGCGCGGGCGCGGGGATCGCCGCTGCGGCGGCGTTCGCGGTCGTCCTCGGCCACGTCTTCCCCTTGTTCCTTGGGGGCCGGGGAGGCAAGGGCGTCGCCACCTCGGCGGGGGCGATGACGGTGCTCACACCGGCGGCGCTCGGCATCGCGGCGGTCCTGTTCGTGGCCGTCGTCGCCCGCACGCGCTACGTCTCGCTCGGCTCGCTCTCGGCTTCGCTCACGTTGCCGCTCTGGGTCGTGCTCTGCGAGCGGCTCGGCTGGCAGCGCTCGGAGGGACCTTGGCACGCGACCGCGGCGGCCGGGCTCGCATTGCTCGTCTTCCTCACCCATCGCGGCAATCTGCGCCGGCTCCTCTCGGGGGACGAGCGGCGCATCGGCGGTCCGCGCGGAGGTCGCGAATGAGCCGCGTCGCCGTCCTCGGCGCGGGCTCCTGGGGCACGGCGCTCGCCGTGCATTTCGCGGGAGCGGGAGGTCACGAGGTGGTCCTGTGGGCGCGGAGCGAGGCGCTCACCGCGAGGATGGCCGCCGAGCGGGCGAACCCCGAGTACCTGCCCGACGTGGAGCTGCCGCCGAATCTCGTGCCCACCTCCCGCCTCGACGACGTCCACGACGCCGATCTCACCCTGGTGGTGATCCCCTCGCACGGCTTCCGCTCGGTGCTCCGCAACCATCTCGCCCGGTTGAAGGAGCGAGCCCCCGACCGGCCGGCGATCGTCATCTCGGGGACCAAGGGAATCGAGCCGGACACGCTCGCCCGAATGAGCGCGGTGGCGGCGGAAGAGGGGGCGCGGGCGGAGCTTCAGGTGCGGTTCGCGGTACTCTCCGGTCCGAGCTTCGCCGCCGAGCTCGCGCGGAACCAGCCGACCGCGGCGGTGGTCGCGTCGGCCGACCACGACCTCGCGACCGAGATTCGCGAGACGCTCTCGACCCGCTATTTCCGGCTCTATTCGTCGAGCGACCTGGTGGGGGTCGAGCTCGGCGGCACGACGAAGAACGTGATCGCGATCGCGGCCGGCGTGGCGACGGGGCTCGGCTTCGGCCAGAACACGCTCGCCGCGCTGATCACCCGCGGCCTGCACGAGATCGCCAAGCTCGGCGTCGCCTGCGGTGGCGACGCGCGCACGTTCGCCGGGCTCACGGGGCTCGGGGATCTCGTGCTCACGGCGACCGGCGGCCTGTCGCGCAACCGGCGGACCGGCATCGAGCTCGCCAAAGGGCGCAAGCTCGCCGAGATCACCGCCGACACCCCGATGGTGGCCGAGGGGGTCCGCAACTCGCTCGCGATCCTCCATCTCGCGGAGAAGTGCCGCGAGGGGGGGCTCGACATGCCGATCACCCGGCAGACGGTGGCGATCCTCTACGAAGACAAAGATCCGCGGCAGGCCGTTCTCGAGCTGATGACCCGCGAGCTCAAATCGGAATCGGAGCCCTGACCCGAGGCTTCGCCAAAAAGGAGCGCATGAGCACCGAGCACCAGACGATCCTGATCCTCGATTTCGGCAGCCAGTTCACCCAGCTGATCGCGCGCCGCGTCCGCGAGCACCGGGTCTACAGCGAGGTCCACTCCTTCGACCTGCCGCTCGAGGAGATCCGCAAACGGGCGCCGATCGGTCTGATCCTTTCGGGCGGGCCGCAGAGCGTCTACGAGGAGGGGGCGGCGACCGCGCCGCGCGAGCTGTTCGAGCTGGGCATCCCCGTGCTCGGGATCTGCTACGGCATGCACGTCATGTCGCACGAGCTGGGCGGCGGGGTCGATCCGAGCGCCCATCGCGAGTACGGCCGAGCCGAGATCGACGTCGTCGATCCGGGTCTGCTGTTCGACGGCTTGACCGCCCGCGAGACGGTCTGGATGAGCCACGGCGATCGCGTGCGCGGGCTTCCCGCCGGCTTCGTCGCGACCGCATCCACCGAGAGCGTTCCGATCGTCGCTTTCGAAGATCGAACCCGTGGCCTCTACGGCATTCAGTTCCATCCCGAGGTATCGCACACCGTCTCGGGGTCGGAGCTGCTGCGGAACTTCCTGTTCGGCGCCTGCGGCGCCCGCGGCGATTGGCACATGGCCTCCTACCTCGAAGAGGCGGTCGAGCGGGTGCGCGCGCGGGTCGGGGAGGGGCGCGTGCTCTGCGCGCTCTCGGGCGGCGTCGACTCCTCGGTGGTCGCGGCGCTGCTCGCCCGCGCGATCGGCGAGCGGTCGGTGCCGGTGTTCGTCGACAACGGCCTGCTGCGGAAGAACGAAGGGGCCGAGGTCGTCCGCGCTCTCGAAGGGGGGCTCGGGATTCCGATCCGCAAGGTCGAGGCGGGCGAGCGTTTCCTCGCCGCCCTTGCCGGCGTCGAGGATCCGGAGCGGAAGCGGAAGATCATCGGCCACCGGTTCATCGAGGAGTTCGACGCCGAGTCGAAGCGCCTCGAAGGGCTTTCGTTCCTCGCCCAGGGGACGCTCTATCCCGACGTGATCGAGTCGACCTCGGTCAAAGGTCCGTCCGCGGTGATCAAGACGCATCACAACGTGGGCGGTCTGCCCGAGAAGCTCGGTTTCGAGCTCGTCGAGCCGCTCCGCTCCCTGTTCAAGGACGAGGTGCGCCAGCTCGGCCGCGAGCTGGGTCTGCCGGAGGCGTTGATCTCCCGCCATCCGTTCCCGGGCCCGGGGCTCGCGGTGCGCATCCTGGGAGAGGTGACGGCGGAGCGGGTGGCCTTGCTCCAGGAGGCGGACGCGATCTTCCTCCACGAGCTCCGCGAGAGCGGTTGGTACGGCAAGACCAGCCAGGCGTTCGCCGTCCTCCTGCCGGTCAAGAGCGTCGGCGTGATGGGGGACTTCCGGACCTACGAAAGCGTGATCGCGCTGCGCGCCGTCGAGACCCAGGACTTCATGACCGCGGATTGGAGCCCGCTGCCGTACGAGCTGCTCGGCCGCGTCGCGAACCGGATCGTCAACGAGGTGAAGGGCGTGAACCGCGTCGTCTACGACGTGACGAGCAAGCCGCCCGCGACGATCGAGTGGGAGTAGCCGGGCCGCCGACCTTGGAATCCCCGCGATTCGCCGCCGGTTGGAATCGGTAGGAGGTCCAGGCCATGAACGTTTCGTCGAAGGAGCCGAAGGAAACCCATCCCGGCTACGGTTCCGAATGCGGCCAGCAACACGGCGACTGCCCGAACTCTTGGCAGGGATCGTGCGACCGCGAAGCCGGCCACGACGGGAGCCATCACTGCAGCCGATGCAATGCCGCGTTTTGAGGCGTCGCCCCGGAGGGCGACATCTGTCAGAGCTTGCGGCTCAACCAGTGCATGACGTTGAGCAGGAACTGGACGTTGTCGTTGTCCGGTCGACCGAAGCCGGTGAGCTGGTGATCCGCAACGATGCTGGTGAGCGACTGCGCCTCACCGATCACCACCACGCGCCCCTCGCCGTGGGTGAGGGCGAGCCCCTGACTGCGCCCCGCCGCCGAAACTTTGGCCTGATGGTCCGGAGGCTGCTCGTCCTGCG
Source organism: Thermoanaerobaculia bacterium (assembly GCA_044226625.1). Lineage (GTDB taxonomy): Bacteria > Acidobacteriota > Thermoanaerobaculia > Multivoradales > UBA5704 > DASYKS01. Next base: position 19,644 of record JBGAGQ010000062.1, on the reverse strand, counting down.
CCTGCTCGGAGAGGAGCAGCAGACGGGTGCTGCCGCTCGGACCGCGTAGCGACTGGCCGCAGAAGGTCTCGACCCGATCGACTCTCTCCTTCGAGCTCCGACCTCGCGTGATCGGATGGTCGCCGAGGCGGCCCTGCTCGCGGAAGAAGGTGATCGTCTGGCTGCGCGGCAGATCGGGAATGGCGAACTTCGGATCGATCGCGAAGCCGTTGCTCAATCCGACCCCGAACGCGTCGGCGAGGCCTTGCGTGGCCGAGCCGATCGGATAGTGATCGGCGACCAGCAGCAACGAGCCCCCCCGCCGCACGAACCGCTCCACCGCCGCGACCTCTTCCGGCGTGAACGCCGGATGGCCGCGTTCGGGAATCGGGACCTCGCGCCCCGCGCTCCTTGGGTTGACGATGACGAGGATCTTCGCGCCCGCGAGGTTCGAGTCCGAGAACGGCTCGCGGATCGGCTCGGGACGATAGCCGTCGTGCTCGAGCACCTGGGCGAACGGCTTGTAGCCGGTCGAAAGATAGTGGACGTTGTGATGCCCTTCGTCGAACAGCACCACCGGGTGGGATCGCCGATAGGTCGGCGCCCCGAGAGGCGGCAGGTTCGAGGAAGGCAGCTCGTCTCCACGAAGCGCGAGCGGAACCAACAGCAAAGCACACCAAGCCTTGAACATAAAAAAAGCCTTCCCCCACCCCAAGAGATGTTTCCCGTTCGGGGCCGCCCCGGAATTCCGGTGGCAAGCCCGAGCGTTGCCGCGAGCGATGCAGACCGACTTTTCAGAATCCAACCGAGCCGACGTTTGTGCCCAATAGAATATCCGTATAACACCGCCGGAGGGATCCCCTGGGAATTTTGCCCTGGCGAATCTCCCCGATCTCGAAGTCCGCGCGCGCCTTTCCGGGCTCACGCCGCGCGACATCGAGCTGCCCTCCGGAGCGACGCGGCGAGGATGCCGAAAGGACGCGAGCCATGTGCCGAAACATCCGGACCCTGTTCAACTTCGACCCGCCGGTGACGGAGGAGGAAATCCGCGCGGCGTCGCTTCAGTTCGTGCGGAAGGTGACCGGCTTCAACAAGCCTTCGAAGGCCAACGAGGACGCGTTCGCGGCGGCGATCGAAGAGATCGCCGAGGCCTCGCGCAAGCTCCTCGGTTCTCTTGCCACGACGGCGCCGCCGCGCGACCGGGCGATCGAGGCGGCAAAGGCCCGCGCACGCTCGGCCGAGCGGTACGCGCGGCCGGCCTGAGTGGGACGCGGTCTCAGCCGCGCAGGGCGAGCGCGAAGATTCCCGGCAACTTCGCGATCGACGGGGCCGCCTCGAACGCACCGAGTTTCGCGGTGAGGCGGTTCGCGGTCCTGTGGGTCAGGAACCAGACCGGTTTGGGAAGGACGCGGAACGGGGCGCGGAAGACGGTCTTCTCGATGCGCGAGAACATCAGCGTGTTGTGCACCCAGCCGGTGCCGGAGCCGATGTCGTTCCGCGGGTGCCCCGGGTAGGCGCCCCAGGGCGAAACGATCACGCCGTAGCCGATCGCCGCCCAGTGGTTCACCGAGACGGTGCCGTAGCGCAGGTCTTCGATCGCCCTTTCGACCGCGCGGCCCACCTCGCGATCTCGGCGCGACGAGGGATGGACGATCAGGGTGGCGTTCAAGGTTCCCCAGATCGTCTCGTTGGCGAACCGCACGGCGGCGTCCACGAACTCAGCCGCCGACGCGGCCTCGATCGGCGTCTCGCAGGCGAGACCACAGAAGGCTTCCATCGTGAAGCAGAGGTCGTTGCCCTGGGTCGGGGAGACGCCGACGATGAACCCCCACGGGAGCTCCTCCCCTTGGGCCTTCCCGAACGCCTCCATCTCGGGATGCGCCGCGGCGAAGCGGCCGAAACGATCCGCGGCTCCCGGGTAGTAGGCCTTGCGGAGGTCGGCCTTGGCCAGCATCCGCCGGATCTCGGCGAGCAGCTTCTCGCGCTGCGGCCACCCGGCCCAGGTGAGGATGACGCGGGTCGCGTTGCAGTTGAAGCCGGCGTTGTTCGTGAACTGGGTCACCAGGTTCTCGGCGTGGTAGGCGATGTCCGAATCGCTCCAATCGCCGGGGACGACGATCACCGGGGAGACGTTGCCCAGCTCGGAGGAGAACGGCTTGTCGTTGATCGGGGCGTCGCGCTCCTTGCGCTCTTTCCCCTCCGGTCCGGTGCCGAACACGATCGCGTCGTAGGTCTTGTCGGAACCCGTGATGTGCAGCTCGTCAACGTCGGGGTGGCTCGAAAGGTAGGCGCCCTCGGCGATGCCGCCGTAGGCCATGCGGAAGAAGCCGCGGTCGGCGAGCGGCGCGAAGATCTCGGCCAGGATCGGGCCGAGGTACTCGTTGACCGTATGGATCTTCAGCATGACCACGCGGTTTTCGACGAACAGCTTGTAGAGCGCGTCCATCGGCGCGATGCCGGAGACGTTGCCACCGCCGAGCACCAGGCAGACCGCGCCGGGATCCTCCGGATGGTCGTAGGCGACGGCTTGGGTGGAGGGGAGGTTTTCCGGCGTCACCCCGGAATCCATCCAGACTTCGCCGGTGACTCCCGTATAGAAGAGCCGATCCCAGACGTCGTACGGGAAGACCCGGGCCGCCGTCCGGCCGTCCGAGAGGCGGCGGACCCGGCCGGGAACGCGCGGCTTCCGGCCCGCCGCGAGGTCGGCCACCGACGCCTCGATCAGCCGCAGGTTGCGCAGCATGAAGTAGGGGCCGACGAGCGCCTCCTCGCCCCAGGCGGGATGGCCCGGCGTGAGACCCTCGGCCTCGGTGCAGAGGGCGGCCCATCGCTCGGCGACCGCGAGGGTGCGCCGCGACATCTCGGCGAGGAGCCGGACCCGCTCGGCCGGCGATACGGCGATCCAAGCCCGCTTGGCGTTCTGGAGGTCGCGCAACGCCGCGTCCATCTCGGCGCGCGGCGTCGGCGGGAAACCGCCGGCCGCCGGCTTGGCGGTGGCGGTTGCGATGGGCGGGGCGGCGAGAGCGGATGGCATCGCGGGCGGCTCCTAGTCGAGAGATCCGTTCGACGCTACCACGTCATGCCGCACAGCGGCAAAATGCAGCGCGTCAGCCCGCGATGCCTTCCGGATGGGTTACGGGCGCCGACGGTTGCGCGACCGACCCGGCTCTGAAGAGCGAGGTGCCGGGGCGGACACCTGCTCCGAGCGGGAGGGAGCGATCGACGATCCCCGCAGGTGCCAGGGAACGATCGGCGTTCCCCGCTCGGCGGGACGCCCCTGCGCTGGCCGTCCCGAGGTCGGAGAAGCGCCCGAAGGCCGGTGCGTCCGGCCGGAAGCGCCGCCGCTCGGGTGCGCCGGTCGGCCCGGCGTCTGGCCGGAAGCGCGACCGGATGCCGGCGCGGACGACCGGCCGGAGGTCTGCGCGGACGTAGATCTGGAGGACGGTTGTTGGCGCCCACGGGGCGCCTCCTGCCGCGGAGCGGCGGACGGTCGCTCGCCCTTCGGGGCCGATGGCGCCGGGCTCGCCGCCTTCGGAGCCGGCCGGCGAGCCGGCAGACCGGCCGCCTTCCGCTCCGCCTTCTCCCGTGCGCGAGCGCGCTCTTCGGAGCGCTGCGCCCGGATCTTCGCGATCCGCTCCGCGATCGGGATCTCGAGCTTCTCCTGCGCCCTGCGTTCGTAATCGAAGCCCTCGAGCTTCTTCCGCGGCAGCTTCTTGCCGATCGCCCGCTCGATCGCCGCGAGCTCCGCCCCCTCGTCGTCGCCGACGAAGGTGAACGCCTCGCCCACCGCACCGGCGCGGGCGGTCCGTCCGACGCGGTGGATGTAATCCTCGGGGATGTTCGGCACGTCGAGGTTGATCACATGGGACAGCAGCTCCACGTCGATGCCGCGGGCGGCGATGTCGGTCGCAACCAGCACGCGGTCCTTGCCTTCCTTGAAGCGCGAGAGCGCGAGCGTACGCTGCGCCTGACTCCGATTGCCGTGGATCCGCTCGCAGGCGATGCCGTTGCGGTTCAGGTATTCGGCGAGCCGGTTCGCGCGGTGCTTCGTGCGCGTGAAGACGAGCGCGCTCTTGATCTCGTCGCGCCGGAGCATCTCGAGCAGCAGCGCCGACTTAAGGTCGTCGCGCACCGGGAAGAGCGTCTGCGTGACTCCGTCGGCGGGCGCCGCCTTGCGATCGACGTTGACCATCGCCGGGAAGGTCAGGAGCTCGCGGGAGAGCGCCACGATGGGCTGGGGCATGGTCGCCGAGAAGAACAGCGTCTGGCGCGAGGTCTGCGGCAGGTGCTTCAAGACCCTGCGGATATCCGGGAGGAAGCCCATGTCGAGCATCCGGTCGGCCTCGTCGAGGATCAGGATCTCGATGCCCGGCAGCGACGCGTAGGGGTACTGGAAATGGTCGAGCAGGCGTCCCGGGGTCGCGATCAGGACGTCGACGCCGGTGCGGAACGCCCGCTCCTGCGGGCCCATCGCGACGCCGCCGAAGACCGCCGCGCTCTTGAGCGGGGTGTGCGCGCCGAGCGCGCGGGTGCTCTCTTCGACCTGTGCCGCGAGCTCCCGGGTGGGGGTGAGCACCAGCGCGCGGGTGACTCCCGGTCGCTTGCCGAGCAGGCGCTGCAGCGTGGGCAGCACGAACGCCGCCGTCTTGCCGCTGCCGGTCATCGCGCAGGCGAGCAGGTCGCGGCCGTCCATCGCGGGCGGGATCGCGTCGAGCTGGATCGGCGTGGGCTGGTCGAATCCCATGTCGCGGACTCCCGCGAGCAGGGAAGGGTGAAGGCCGAACGAAGAAAAGGACATGAGGGAACCTAGGTCTTTCCGGGCGCGCGGTCTCGCCGTGGCGAGCCCATCTCGCGCTCCATGGGTTCCGGCGATGCAGAGGAGGAAAACGGGGGACTTGCCGGTGAGGCCGCCGCCAGGGCCGGGAGGCCCTCAAACTTGGATGATGCGGGCCGGGTTTCCGGATTCGATACGACCGAATCGTGAAACCGGCTTGTGAAGGATGTCACAAGGCGCGGACGAGGTCAAACTGAGCTCTCGCAGGCGAGGCGATCGGCGGTCGGCTCGCCGGCCTTACTGCCGCATGCGGCAATTGACCTGGCGGACCTCCGATCTACCGGTCGACGCGAGCTCGGCACGGTACGTCACGAAGAGGGGCGCACCCGGCGAGGGGAGCGCGAGGCCCGAGCAGTCGATCGCCTCCGGATCGGCCGGGGGCGGAACGCAGGGACCCGCGTCGGCCTGGCAGTTCGCGCAGGTTTCGCCGGGATCGCGTCGATGGTTGCCGCAGACCGGGGCCTCGTTCCTCCGCTGCCATTCGGTGACGATCGCCTCGCCGCCGAACGCGCCCAACCGAGCCCATTCGACCGCGGTGCTCTCGCAGTCCCAACCGCCGGAGCGGCCGGTCGAGCCGATCACCGCCGGGTCGTTTTCGCAGAAGTAATCGAGGGCCTGGCGCGCGCTTCCCCAGCGCTCGTTGCTCGGGCCTCGAGTCCACCCTCCCCCCGGCGTGCCGCAGGAGGTCACGCCGAAAGCCCTCGCGTACTCGGCGCAGACGGCGGGGTTGGTGACGAGATAGCGCGATCGCAGGCAGGCCGCGAGCTCCGCACCCTGTTTGGCCTGGCACGAGAGTGCCCACGGGTCCGCCGAGGGCGAGCCGGTCGCGGTCCGCTCCGGGCCGCCCGGGATCTCTCGATAGAACACCGTGGTCGATCGCGGCGCGTAGCCGCTACCGGCCGAGGAGGTCGAGGAGGCGCTCGCGGCGGAGACGAGGGAAGCCGCCGCGGCCGGAGTCGAGCGCGTCGCGGCCCGGTCGCAAACGCGGGCGATCATCTCGGCGTAAGCGCAACGATCCTGGCTCCGTTCGAGCCCCTGCGCGCATCGAGTCGCTTCGATCGCGGCCGAGTCGCATGTGAGGTTCTGCGTCGAGCGGGTGGACCCCACGGTCGCAGAGCGTGGGCATCCCGAGACGGCGAAGGCCAGGAAGAGGCCGGCGAAGCGAGCAACCCGGGGAGACGTCCGGTCGAGTCTCATGGGCCTTCCTCCATCGAAGGAATTCTTGCGCGCAATCTATAAGATTTTTGTGCTTGTTGCGAATTCGTTCGCTTCGATGGGCTTCGCTTGCGTGCGACTCCCCGCTACGGCAGAATCCCGGCCCGTCATTTGAGACAGGACAGGGGCCTAGCGCGCGTTTCGTCGACGCAACGCGGTGGGCGTTTGTGACGTTGCGTGAAGGCTTGGATGGGGGAGAGGTTTCCATGGGAGAGGTGCGGAGGAGAGGCGGTCCGGCGCGCGCGTATGCCTGGTTTTGCGGCGCGTTCCTTTTCGCTCAAGGAACGACCACCCTGGCCGCTCGGCTCTTCCCGCGGTTCGATCGGATGGTTCCCGCATTGCTCGAAACCACCCGCATGATGCCGGTCCATTCCGTTTTACACATTACAACGGCACTTCTCGCTTTCCTTGCGATCTTCCTCGGCAAGCGGGCGACCTGGTGGTTCGCCCTGGGATTCGGAAGCTTCTACGCCGGACTGGCGCTGCTCGGTTTCGCGAGCGGCCGCGCGCTCGGGCTCGGGTTGCAGCCGTTCGATCACCCGTTCCACCTCTTGTTGGGCGGACTCGGGATCGCCGCGGCCTGGCTCGGTGGCCGCCGCTCCGTCGAAACCTAGCCAGAAAAGTAAGGTACGTCAGAAAGGTAAAGTAACGATGCATCCAGAGAGGGAGCAATTGTGAAACCGACACAGGCCTTGCATCGAGTGTATTTCTCGATCGTCATCTGGTTCACTTTGTGGGTCGGATATTTCGGCTTCTTTCGGCCGGAAGAGATCTTGCGGGCTCTGCCGTGGCCGGTACCGCCGCTCCATGCGCGATTCATCGGGTCGTTCTACCTTTCGGCGACGGTGTTCCTCTTTCTTTCCTTCTTGGCGCGGACGCTGCTTCAGGTTCGGACCATCGTCATCATGGCCTTCACTTGGACGGGTTGGCTCCTCCTGATCACCTTCATGCATTGGGACACGTTCGATTTCTCGCGGCCGCAACCCTGGTTCTGGGTCTTCGCCTACATCCTGTTTCCGATCGCGGCGGCGTGGCTCGCGTGGGCTGGCCCCCGGCGTCCGGATCCCGACACGGGGCTCATCCGGGAGCCTTGGATCCCTGTCTATCTGCGCGTCCAGGGCACGCTCCTCGTGCTGCTCGCGGCCGCCTGCTTCTTCGCTCCGGCCTGGGTCGCGACGATCTGGCCGTGGAAGATCTCGCCGTTTCTCGCCCAGATCTATTCCGGTCCGACGCTCGCTTACGGCGTCGCGGGCCTGGTCCTCGCGGCGCGCAAGAACTGGCAAGAGACGCTGATTCCCGCCGTGGGCACGGTGACCTTCGCCGTTCTCGCCCTGATCGGATCGATGCGCCACATCGCGTTGTTCGCCGAGGGGAGCCCGTCGAAGCTCGTTTGGTTCGCGACGCTGGGAACGATCGGGCTGGGCTCGACGTTCCTCGCCGTCAACGCCCTCCGGCACGGCCGCTGAGCGCGGCCGGCCGCCTTTTTCTAACCAGCCCTACCGGCTCTCTCGAGCGCGAGGAGATCCATGCGTTCCACACCCATCGGTTGGCCGCTCCGTTTTTGGTTCCTGGTGGAGCTCTTCTTCGCGCTCGCCGCCACGTCCACCGTCGCGGTGCGTCCCGCGGAGACGGCCACGAGCTTTGCCTGGACGATCAAGCCGGAGGTGATGGCCTCGCTGTTCGGCGCGTTCTACATCGCGCTCGGGCCGGTCGTCCTCTTGGCGCTGTTTGCCCGGCGTTGGGAGATGGTTCGCGTGTTCGTCCTGCCCGGCATGCTCTTCACGTTCGCCCAACTGGTGGTTACGTTCGTTCACTGGGATCGGTTCGCCCACGGCACCGGGGCGTTCAACATCTGGTTCGCGAGCTACCTCTTGCCGCCGCCGGTATTCCTCGGCTGCTACCTGTGGCAGCAGCGGCGCGCCGATCCGATCGTCGCGGAATCTCCCTTGCCCCGTTGGGTGCGGACCGGGCTGATCGTGATCGGGGCTGCCATTACGATCGAGGCGGTGATCGGCTTGCTCCATCCGGCCTATTTCTCGAACTTCGCGCCGTGGAAGATCACGCCGCTCAACGCGCGCGCTCTCTCCGGCTACTTCCTGCTGCTCGGCACGATGATGCTCTCGATGGCGCGGGAGAACGATCGCGACCGGGTGCGGATCGTCTCGCCCTTCCTGGTCCTGCTGCTTCCCGTGGCCGCACTCCAGGTGAGCCGTTTCTCGGAGCAGGTCGATTGGAGCCATCCGCGGATCGCCATGGCGACCGCGCTGTTGGGGTTGGTGGCGGTCTTGGGGGGAAGCCTCGTGGGCGGGAGCTGGCGCCGCGCGTTGGGGCGTTGACCCACTCGCCGCTCTGCGTCACGGGCGAGATAGGCTCCATGGCATAACATAGGCGGCATCGATGCGAATTTTTGGGAGCGATCTGCGATCGAGCCGCCCATGAGCCGCCCATCCCGTTCCAAAGGCCCACCCGCGGCGATCGTTCCGGCGAGCGGTCGCTATGTGGCGACGCTCACCGCTCTGTTCGCCGTGCTCTGGGTGGTGCTCGCGATCCGCCCGTTCGATCGCCACGATTGGCTGCTCGAAAACGCTCTGGTGGTCGCCGCCGTGCTCTTCGTCACCTGGACGTGGCGCCGGGCTCGGCTGTCGACCATCTCCTACACTTTGATCTTCGTCTTCCTCTGCCTACACGAGGTGGGCGCCCATTACACGTACGCCGAGGTGCCGTACGACGCGTGGTGGAAGGCGCTCACGGGCTCGACCTTCAACTCGCTGGTCGGTTGGGAACGCAACAATTTCGATCGGGTGATCCACTTCGGCTACGGCCTGCTGCTCGCGCTGCCCCTGCGAGAGCTGGTGGTGCCGAAGGCGGGCGTTCGCGGCTTCTGGAGCTACTTCCTGCCGCTCGACATCATGGTCTCCTCCTCGGCGCTCTACGAGCTGATCGAATGGGGCGCCTCGGCGGTGTTCGGCGGCGGCCTCGGCATGGCCTACCTCGGTACGCAAGGGGATGTCTGGGACGCCCACAAGGACATGGCGCTCGCGAGCGGCGGCGCGCTGCTCGCGATTCTCTTCGCGGTGGGGTGGGACCGGCGCCGGCGAGGAAAAGCGTAGAACCCGGCGGGCGATGACCTCGCCGGGCTCGTAGCTCGCAATTTCCGATCAGGCCGGGACCAGCTCCGGATTTTCGATCGCGACCGATAGGTCGCCCCCTTCGACCCCCACGCGGAGCGTGCCGCCGTCCTGGATGTCGCCGGCGATCAGCGCGCGGCCGATCTTCGACTCGAGCTGCCGCTGCAGGAAGCGCTTGAGCGGCCGGGCGCCGTAGACCGGGTCGAAGCCTTCCCGGGCGACCAGGGTGCGGGCGGCGGGGGAGAGCTCCAGTTGGACGTGGCGGTCGGCGAGGCGCTTTCTGAGGTCCATCGTCTGGAGGTCGACGATCTTCTCGATCTCCGGCAGGGTGAGCGGCCGGAAGAGCACCACGTCGTCGATCCGGTTGAGGAACTCCGGCCGGAAGTGGCGACGCAGCTCGCCCATGACCTGGGCGCGCGCCGGCTCGGTGATCTCGCCCTGGGGCGAGAGCCCTTCGAGCAGGAACGGCGAGCCGATGTTCGAGGTCATGATCACGACCGTGTTCTTGAAATCGACCGTCCGCCCCTGGGAGTCGGTCAGGCGCCCGTCGTCGAGCAGCTGGAGCAGCACGTTGAAGACGTCGCCGTGCGCCTTTTCGATCTCGTCGAACAGGATGACGGCGTAGGGCTTCCGCCGCACGGCCTCGGTGAGCTGGCCCCCTTCGTCGTAGCCGACGTAGCCGGGAGGAGCGCCGATCAGGCGGGAGACCGTGTGGCGCTCCATGTACTCGGACATGTCGATCCGGACCAAGTTGTCCTCGCTGTCGAACAGCGACTGGGCGAGCGCCTTGGCGAGCTCGGTCTTGCCGACGCCGGTCGGGCCCAGGAACAGGAACGATCCGATCGGCCGCCGCGGATCCTTGATGCCCGCGCGGGCGCGGAGCACCGCGTCGGTGACCAGCTGCACCGCCTCGTCCTGTCCGATCACCCGCTCGTGGAGGATTTGGTCCAGCCGAAGGAGCTTCTCGCGCTCCCCTTCGACCAGACGGGTCACGGGGATCCCGGTCCAGCGCGAGACGATCTCCGCGACCTCTTCCTCGGTGACCTCTTCGCGCAGAAGGCGCGGACCGCCGGCGTCGCCGGTGAGCTTCGCCTCCTCCTCCTTGAGCTTGCGCTCGAGGTCCGGCAGCCGGCCATGGCGCAGCTCGGCGGCCTTGTTGAGGTCATAGTCGCGCTCCGCCGCTTCGATCTCTTGGCGCGTCTGCTCGATCTGCTCGCGGATCGTGCGGACGACCTGGATCGCCGCCTTTTCCCCTTCCCACTGGGCCCGCATCGAGCTCGCCTGGGTCTTCAGGTCGGCGAGCTCCTTGCGCAGGTCGTCGAGCCGCTCCTGGCTCGCTTTGTCCTTCTCCTTCTTCAAGGCGGCCTCTTCGATCTCGAGTTGCATCACGCGCCGCGTCGCCTCGTCGAGGGCCTGGGGCATCGAATCGATCTCGGTGCGGATGAGCGCGCACGCCTCGTCGATCAGGTCGATCGCCTTGTCGGGGAGGAACCGGTCGGAGATGTAGCGGTTCGAGAGCACCGCCGCGGCAACCAGCGCGTTGTCCTGGATGCGGACGCCGTGGTGCACCTCGAAGCGCTCTTTCAAGCCGCGCAGGATCGAGATCGCGTCCTCGACGCTCGGCGCGTCCACCGTCACGGGCTGGAAGCGCCGCTCGAGCGCGGCGTCCTTCTCGATGTGCTTGCGGTATTCGTCGAGCGTGGTCGCGCCGATGCAGTGCAGCTCGCCGCGCGCGAGCATCGGCTTGAGCAGGTTGCCCGCGTCGGTCGAGCCTTCGGTCTTGCCGGCGCCGACGATGGTGTGCAGCTCGTCGATGAACAGGATGACCCGCCCCTCGCTCTGCTTGATCTCGTTGAGCACCGCCTTCAGGCGCTCCTCGAACTCGCCGCGATATTTCGCCCCGGCGAGCAGAGCGCCCATGTCGAGCGAGAAGACGGAGCGATCCTTGAGCCATTCCGGCACGTCACCGCGGACGATGCGCTGGGCGAGACCTTCGACGATCGCGGTCTTGCCCACGCCCGGCTCGCCGATCAGCACCGGGTTGTTCTTGGTCTTCCGCGACAGGATGCGGACGACGCGGCGGATCTCGGCGTCGCGGCCGATCACCGGGTCGAGCTTGTTGCGGCGCGCCTGGGCGACGAGGTCGACGCCATATTTTTCGAGCGCCTCGTAGGCGACCTCCGGCATCGCGCTGGTCACCCGCTGGTTGCCGCGAACGGCGGTGAGCGCTTTCAAGAAGGCGTCGCGCGTCACGCCGTGCGCGTCGAGGATGCGTCCCGCGGCGCCGCTCTTGCCCTCGTCGATCATCGAGAGCAGGAGGTGCTCGACCGAGACGTATTCGTCCTTCAGCCGCTTCGCCTCGTCCTCGGCGCGTAGCATGGCCTGCTGGAGCCGGCCGGTCAGGTAGATCTTTCCCGATTCGGCGCCGCCGCCGGAGACCTTGGGCCGTTTCGCGAGCTCGCGCTCGACCTCGGATTGGATCGCCTCGACCGGCGTTTCGAGGCGCGCGAGCAGGCGCGGCACCAAGCCCTCGGGCTGTTCGAGCAAACCGAGCAACAGGTGCTCGACGTCCACTTCCTGATGTCCGAAACGAAGCGCTTTGGTCTGGGCGCTCTGCAGCGCCTCTTGCGATTTCTGGGTCAGCCGATTGATGTCCATGGCTCTCCTCCGGAGCTTCTCTCTAGCTCTCTAACCGCGCGGCCGGAACTCCGACTCGTTCGCGAGCTGCTCGAACAGGGAGCGCTCGCGCTCGGAGAGCGAATCCGGCATGACGATCTTGAATTCCGCGTACAGATCTCCTCGGTCCGACCCCGGTTGCGGCAGACCCTTGCCGCGCAACCGGACCTTGCGTCCGGAGGAGGTCCCCGGCGGCACCCGAAGGCGGACGGTGCCGTCGAGGGTCTCGACCTCCGCCTCCGCGCCCAGGGCCGCCTCCCAGGGAGCGAGGGGAACGGCGACGGTCAGATTCGAGCCGTCCACCTGGAAACGGGAGTGAGGCTGAAGCTCGATCCGCAGGAACAGGTTTCCCGCTTGCCCCTTGCCCACCCCGGGCGAACCTTGCCCCGCCAGGCGAATCTTCTGGCCGGCGCGGATCCCTTTCGGGATCTTCACCGAGACCGAGCGCGAGCGGCCGGTGCGGGGGTCGGTGAGCTGAAGCTCGCGCGATCCCCCCTCGAGCGCCTCCTCGAGCGTGATCTCCAGGGCGACCTCGGCGCTCTCGCCGTCGCGCCCGAACGCTCCCCCGGGACTCCCTTGAGAGGTCCAACCTCCGCGCATGCCGCCGCGGCCGGGACCGCCGCCGCCGAACAGCATGTCGAAGAACGAGCTGAAGCCCTCTCCGCCGCCGCCGAAACCGCCGCCGAAACCTCCGCCGGAGAAGTCGAACCCTTCCCAACCGGGAGGCGGGGTACCCGTCTGCTGGGCGGTCTTCCAGGCGGAGCCGTACTGGTCGTATTTCTTTCGCTTCTCGGGATCCTTCAGGACCTCGTTCGCTTCCCCGATCTCCTTGAAGCGAGCTTCCGCCTTGGGGTCTTTGTTGACGTCCGGGTGGAGCTTGCGCGCGAGCTTTCGGTACGCCTTCTGAATCTCCTCTTGGGTCGCGTCGCGCTTGACCCCCAGCGTCTCGTAGTAGTCCTTGTACTCCAAGGCACCCTCCTCGCGAAGCTTCAATTTGAGCGGAGCGCGCTCAAGTTATAGAACCGGCGCGCAGATTTTGTCATTCCCACGGGGGGCAGGGAAAACAAAAAAAGAGAGACGCGGGAACCGCGTCTCTCTCGGAAGCTTCTGTGGGCCGGCTCGAGGCCGGCCTACGTCACGGAGGGGTGAAGCCGAAGTGCTCGTAATTCTTGGCGACGAAGTTCTTCCACTTGTCGGGTACTTCCTCGAGCGGGAAGATCGCCTGCACCGGGCAGGCATCGATGCAGAGTCCGCAATCGATGCACTCCTCGGGATGGATGTAGAGCATTTCCCAATCCTCGCCCTTGCCGTAGATGCAATCGACGGGGCAGACATCGACGCAGGCGGTGTCTTTCACGCCGACGCAGGGTTCCGCGATGATGTGCGTCATTCGAAGCCCTCCTGGAGGCTGCAAACTCTCGGGGGAGGAGTCCTCCCGCCGAGCAAAATCTTATACCGATCCGAGGCTTGCCGAACCGTAGCACAGGCCGAATCGATCTCGATCCACGCCGTCACGCTTCACTCCGCCGCGAGCGCGCGCTCGAAGGCGTCGACGGCGAACGCGATCTCCTCGTCGCCGTGGGCGAGCGAGAGGAAGCAGGCCTCGAAAGCCGAGGGCGGAAGGTGGAGGCCGAGATCGAGCAAGCGGTGGAAGACGCGATTGAACCGAGCCCGGTCGGTCGCCTCGACGTCCGCCATGTGGCGGATCGGGCGGTCGGAGAAGAAAAGGCCGAGCATCGAGCCCTGGCGATGCAGCGTAAACGGTACGCCGTGGCGCCGCGCCGCCGCTTCGAATCCCGCCTGAATCCTCGCCCCGATCGACTCCAAACGCTCGTAGGCCGAGGTCTCCGGCCGGCTCAAGACGGCGAGCGCCGCGCCTCCCGCCGCGACCGCGAGCGGATTGCCCGAGAGCGTTCCCGCCTGGTAGACCGGTCCGGCGGGCGCGATCTGGAGCATCAGGTCGCGCCGGCCTCCGTAGGCCGCGAGCGGCAGACCGCCGCCGATCACCTTGCCCAGGGTGGTGAGATCGGGCCGGATGCCGAACAGCGCCTGCGCTCCGCCCCAGGCGACCCGGAAGCCGGTCATCACCTCGTCGAAGATCAGGAGCGCCCCATGGGCGTCGCAAAGCGCGCGCAGCCCGGCGAGGAAGCCGGGGTCTGGCGGCACCAGGTTCATGTTGCCGGCGATCGGCTCGACGATCACCGCGGCGATCGTCGTCCCCCGCTCGGCGAACAGCGCCTCGACCTGGGCGAGGTCGTTGTAGGGGGCGAGCAGGGTGTCCTCGATCACCGCCTCGGGAACGCCGGGCGACGACGGGACGCCGATCGTCGCGGCGCCCGATCCCGCCGCGACCAGGAACGGATCCGCGTGGCCGTGATAGCAGCCGACGAACTTGACGAAGCTCGACCGTCCGGTGGCCGCCCGGGCGAGCCGTAAGGCCGACATCGTCGCCTCGGTCCCCGAGCTCACCATGCGGACCATCTCGACCGAGGGCATCGCCTCGACGATCCGTTCCGCCAGCTCGACCTCTCGCAAAGTCGGCGCTCCGAACGTGGTACCGCGGCCGAGCGCCTCGCCCACCGCTTCGAGAATCGCCGGGTGCCGGTGGCCGAGGATATGCGGACCGTAGCCGCCGATGAAATCGAGGTAGCGGCGGCCGTCCTCGCCGCGGAGCCAGGCCCCCTCGGCCGCTTGGACGAAGACCGGCTCGCCGCCGACGCCGCGGAAGGCGCGGACGGGGGAGTTGACGCCGCCGGGCAGCACGCGGGACGCGCGTTCGAGCAGGCTCGCCATCACTCGGCCCATCCTTCGCGCAACAGGCGGGCTGCGTCACGGGCGCAGTAGGTGAGGATCAGGTCGGCCCCAGCGCGCTTGATCGCCACCAGGCTCTCCATCATCACGCGGTCGCCATCGATCCAGCCTTTCTCGGCCGCCGCTTTGATCATCGCGTACTCGCCGCTCACGTGGTACGCCGCGAGCGGCAGGTCGAACCGCCGCCGGAGCTCCGCGAGGACGTCGAGGTAGGGGAGCGCCGGTTTGACCATCAGCGCGTCGGCCCCCTCGTCCACGTCGAGCGCGGCTTCGCGCATCGCCTCGCGGCCGTTCGCGGGATCCATCTGATAGCCCCGCCGGTCGCCGAACGAAGGCGTCGAGCCGGCGGCCTCGCGGAACGGACCGTAGAAGCCGCTCGCGAACTTGACCGCGTAGGCGAGGATCGCCACGTCGGGGAATCCCGCCTCGTCGAGCGCGTGCCGGATCGCGCCGATCCGGCCGTCCATCATGTCGGAAGGGGCGATCACATCGGCGCCGGCTCGGGCGAGCGACACCGCCTGGCGGGCGAGGTTCTCCACCGTCTCGTCGTTCGCCACGTGGCCGTCGCGAAGCACGCCGCAGTGTCCGTGGTCGGTGTATTCGCAGAAGCAGACGTCTGCGATCAGGACCAGATCGGGCAGCTTCGCGCGCAATGCGCGGAACGCCTGCTGGACGATGCCCTCGTCGCTCCAGGAGCTGCTGCCGATGGGGTCCTTCTCTTCCGGGATGCCGAACAGGATGATCGCGCGGATCCCTTCGGACCAGGCCGCCTCGCAGGTCTCGACCAGCCGGTCGACCGACTCGCGAAAGACGCCGGGCATCGAGCCTACGGGGTGGCGCACACCATCTCCCGGGCAGACGAACAGAGGAAGCACGAAGTCATCGGCGGAAAGACGCGTCTCGCGGATCAAGCGGCGCAGGGTCGGAGTGCGGCGAAAACGACGGAGTCGGGTGGCGGGGAAAGACATGGCTCAGGGTTCTACCGCGACCGATCGGGAAAGGCAACCGCCCGGAGGGTAGGAAAGGCCGGGTGCCAAGAGGTCTTACTTCGGCGCCGTGGCGAAATTCGAGGCGTGGAAATGGGCGATCAGCCAGCGCCCTTTCTGGTTTCGGAACACGAACGTCCGCCGGGCGACTCCCGCCGGCTGGGGTACCTGGAAGGTGACCAGGGCAACCGAACCGACCCGGTCGAGGGTCACGTCTTGAGGGACGATCGTGGGGCGCTGCGGGGCCTTGCGGGTCGATTCGCAATAGGCTCGGAAGATCTCGACCAGCGCTGGTTTGCCTTCCACCCGTCCGCCTTGGGCCGACGGGACGAACGCGGTGACGTCGTCGGCGAGATAGCTGGCGATCCGATCGACGTCCAAGGCGTTGAGGGCCGACACGAAACCGTCGAGTGCGGCGCGAACCGGTTCCGCTGGGCCGCGCGGAGCCGAGGCGCAGCCGAGAACGAGAAAAGCGAGGAGCAGGATCGCAAGCGGTCCCCCGACGCCCTCGAGCCGACGGGGTGCTTCCCGTCGGGGGACTCTCCCCGCGGACCTCAGAAACCGCAATCGGTAAAGATCGATGGCGGACAGGGACAGGTAAAGCAGAGCGTGGGGCTGGTCGCCGGATCGGGCCGGGCGCCGGCGAGGGGTTCGACCGAAGCGAGGGCCTTCACGGTCTCGCGGTGCAGATGGAGCTTCCGTTTTCTCATCTCCGCCTCCTGGGGTCTCGACGTCGCCACCGTACCGGATCGGGTCAGGCCCCAATGAAAGGATGTGCATCCCCTCCATGAAACGTGACCGCGTCTGTTCGGATCACTCCGCGATCTTCTTTTCGATCCGCCGGTCGGGGGCGAACCAGATGATCGCGACGAGGACGTAGAGCGAGAAGCCGATCCAGGGGTTGACGAACGAGAGGGGGATCGCCATGGCGTAGAGGGCGAGCGAGACGTATCCCTTGAAATCCCGACCGATCGCTTGCGCGAGCAAGGATTCCTGGCCGTGATGGGCGAGCAGCGCGCGCACCAGGATCGTGTAGCTGATCGCCGCCATGAGGAGGTTGACTCCGTAGAGGGCCACGGGCAGCGGAGCGAAGTGGTTTTCGCCCATCCAGCCGGTGACGAACGGGGTGAGCGACAGCCAGAACAGGAGATGGAGGTTGGCCCAGAGGATCCGACCGTTGACCTTGTGGACGACGTGGAACAGATGGTGGTGGTTGTTCCAGTAGATCCCGACGTAGACGAAGCTCAACACGTAACTCAAGAAAACCGGCGATAGCTCGCGCAGTGCCGCGAGATCGGCGCCGTGAGGTACCTTGAGCTCGAGCACCATGATCGTGATGATGATGGCGATCACTCCGTCGCTGAACGCTTCGAGCCGTCCTTTGCCCATGCGAGGTTTCCGATACCGGTCTTGAGAGGTTGAAAAGCGCGGCAGAGCGTAGGGGGTGGAGGAGGCCGGCGTCAACGCCAGCCGCTCGCCCGGCGCAGGTACGCCGAACGGCGGTAGCATCGCCTTGAAATGTGTTTCACCAGGATTCGAAGGCCTCGGTTGCTCGGGCTTCTCTTTCTCGGATTAGGCCTGGGTTCCCTCGGCGCGGCGGCGCCGGACGCAGACCCGCTCGTCTCCCGGCGGATCGCGGTCACGACGGGCGCGGCCCCGGGCTACGTCGAGGACCGCGTTTGCGCCGACTGCCACCGGGAGGTCTGGACCTCCTATCAGCAGGTGGGCATGGCGCGCTCGTTCGCGCGCCCGGCCACCGCCCCAAAGATCGAGGACTTCGCGGCCGGCGGTTTTACCCATGCCGCGTCGAAGGAGTCGTACGAGATGGCCTGGCGCGGCGATCGGCTCTGGTTTCGCCGCGACCAAAAGGATCTGTCGGGCCGGCCGATCAACGTCTGGGAACGCGAGGTCGCCTGGATTCTGGGCTCGGGCAATCACGCGCGGACCTACCTCTATCGAACCGAAGGAGGCGAGCTCTACCAACTGCCGATCGCCTGGTATGCCCTCGAGGGCCGCTGGGGGATGGCTCCCGGATTCGACCGCCCCGACCACGAGGGCGTCCGGCGCCGCGTGCGTCGGGAGTGCATGTTCTGCCACGACGCCTATCCGGACGCGCCGCTCGGAAGCGACTTCCACGACGCGCCGCAGACGTTCCCGGAACGGCTCCCGGAGGGGATCGGTTGCCAACGCTGCCACGGTCCCGGGGCGGAGCACGTCCGGCGCGCGATTCTCGCTCCGAAAGGAGGCGAGGCTGTCCGAAAAGCAATCGTCGATCCCGGCGCTTTGCCCAAGCCGCGGATGGAGGACGTCTGCTTCCAGTGCCATCTCCAGCCGTCGGTCGCCCTCCAAGGGCTGCGTCGGTACGGCGTCGGAGACTGGTCGTTTCGGCCCGGACAGGATCTCGCGGAGTACCAGGTCGCGGTCGACGTCGAAGAAGAGGGCGTCGCGCCCGGCGGCCGGTTCGAGATCAACCACCATGCCTACCGGCTTCGCCAAAGCCGCTGCTACGTGAAAAGCGGAGACCTCTCGTGCCTCTCGTGCCACGATCCGCACCGAAAGGTCCCGTCGACCGAGCGCGCGGAGCATTACGCCTCGGTCTGCCTCGCCTGCCACGAGGGACATCAGCCCGAGGCGTGCGGGATCGCCAAAGAGAGTCCCAACGCGACGATCGCGGCCGATTGCGTCACTTGCCACATGCCCCGGCGCCGGCCGAGCGACGTGGTCCACGCGGTGATGACCGACCACGAGATTCAGATCCCGAAACCGGGAGTCGATCTCGTCGCCCCACGCGCCGAAAAGGACCCGGAGATCACCGCTCTTCGCCTGCTCGAGTCCGGCCGGGTCCCCGGCGCGCTCGCCGAGGTCTACCGGGCGGCGACGGCCGTGCGCGCAGTCCGGAGCGACGCTGCGGTCGATCGCCTAGAGGCGATGCTCGATCTCGGGAAACCTACCGAGGTCGAGCCCTATCTCGACCTCGCGGAGGGGCAGCTCCAGGCTCGGCGCTTCGCGGCGGCGGAGCGGACGCTCCGCGGAGTCCTCGGCCGCTCTCCCGGGCGGCCGCTGGCGCTCGAATGGCTCGGCATCGCGCTGGCCGCTCAAGGCAGGGACGAGGAGGCGATCGCGACGCTCCGCGCGGTGCTCGCGGCCGGGGAGAAGAGCGGTGCCCCGGCGCGACCGGAAAGCCTGTTCAACCTCGGTCTGCTTCTCGTCCCACACGACCCGAAAGGGGCGCTCGCCACCCTCGATCGAGCCGTCGCGTTGCGCGACAACCTGGTCGCCGCTTGGTACTACCGGGGCGTAGCCTTGGAATCGCTCGATCGGAGGGAGGAGGCGGAAGCCTCGTATCGAAAGGCCCTCGAGGTCGATCCTCGTTTCACCCGAGGGTATCTCGCGCTCGCCGCGAGCGCGGGCCGGCGCGGCGACCCGGCCGAGGCGCGGCGCTGGCTCCTCCACGGCGCCTCGGTGGTGGCCGATCCGGGAAAGGTGCGGCAGGCTCTCGCCTCGGAGCCCTAAGGCGTTCGGACGCCGGCCCGCGCCCGACCGAGGATAAGATCCGCCGAATGCCCAATCCCCGAGAGGTTCCTCCGGTCCGCCCGCGCGAGATCTTCGGCTGGGCGATGTTCGATTTCGCCAACTCGAGCTATACGACGATCATCGTCACGGTCGCCTATGGCGTCTTCTTCTCGAAGCTGATCGCCCCGGTGGGTCGAGGGGACGCGCTCTGGGGCAGCGCGATCGCGCTCGCCAACCTCTTCGTCCTCCTGCTTTCGCCGATGGTGGGCGCGGTCGCGGACGACTCCGGAAGGAAGAAACCTTTCCTGTTCGCCACGTACGCGATCTGCGTCACGGGTACGGCCCTGCTCTGGTTCGTCACGCCGGGGCACGCGGCGCTCGGGCTCGCCCTCTTCGTTCTCTCGTTCGTCGGCTTTTCTTTCGGCGAGAACCTGACCGCGGCGTTCCTGCCGGAGATCTCCCGGGCGGACAACATCGGAAAGATCTCGGGGCTGGGCTGGGG
>JBGAGQ010000061.1:0-37145 GCA_044226625.1 Thermoanaerobaculia bacterium | reverse complement strand
CGCGGCCTGCTGCACCGCGTTCTTGATCTCTTGAAAATCTACCGTGGAGACGATGTCGAAGGAGTTTTCGGCGGCCATGGTGTCGAGGGCGTTCTATGGGAGATTTTCGGGACGGTTCTCGGGTGGAATGCCGAGGCGGACCTCGGGCGGGAAGTATACCGGCAACCTTGTGCCAGCGCGAACAAGCTCGCCGAGAGGGGGCGCGGACGCCCGCGAGGCCGGCGTTAGGGGCGCGCGAGGCCCGCGTGAAGCCCGGGCGAAGCCCGCGCAAGGGCCGCGCGAAGGGCCGCGCAAGGGCCGCGAGGGATTGAAATCCCTCGCTTCGGTAGTCGTCCCACCGGGACGAGCGGCTCGGGAGGGTCGGCCATCACGTCCCGGAGGGACGTCTAACGTAGCGAGCGGTTTCAACCGCTCGCGGGACGGGGCGCATTTGCCCGGTTCGATCGCTCGCTCCCATCATTCGACCGCCCCGCTCGCGCTGTCGGTAAAATATTAGCCATGAGCAAGCTCTTCATTTCCCATAGCTCGAAGGACGACGGCTTCGTGCGCGAGCTGCGTTGGACGCTCGCCGATCTCAAGCAGGACGCGTGGATCGATTCGCGCGAGCTGCGCGCGGGCGATCCGCTCTGGTCGGAGATCCAGAAAGCTATCGAGGAGTCCTCGGCCTACGCCGTCGTCGTCAGCCCGGACGCGCTGGAATCGAAGTGGGTCGGCAAGGAGCTGCGCCACGCGCTCAAGCTTCGCGAAGAGCGAGGCAAGGCCAATTTCCCAGTCATTCCGCTGTCGCTGAATGGAACGAAGCTCGGCGTGCTGGAGGAATTCTTCGGCGAGGAACCGGTCTACCTCCCCGTGAGCGGCGCGGCCGGGGGCGTCGAGGCGGCAATGAACCCGCTCCTCGTCGCGATGGGAAAGAGGCTCGCGGCCGACGTGCCCGTTCCTTCGCAACCGAAAGCCGAGCCGCTCGAAGAGCTGGTCCTCGCGCTGACCGATCTCAAGTTCTTCGAAAAGGACGGCGTCCGCCGCCCCTCGGCCCGCACGCGGCTGGTCTACGAGCCGGCGACGGCGGGCCAGCGCGAAGTCGCGAGCGAGCAGAGCTGGAGGCTGGTCGCGCCCATCGGCCCGATCGAGGCCGGAGAGCTGAGCTGGTATCTAGAGCAGTACGCCGTTTGGCCGAGCCCCTACTTTGCCCCTCGGGCTCAGAAGGTGAGGGACAATCTCGAAGCCTGGGGCCGACTCCTCCACGACGCAGCGTTTCCCGTCGCCTATCTGGGGGACGTCATGAGCTCGTGGTCGAGAGTCGACGCCCATGCCGGCCGGCGCTTCTCCGTCGAAGTCGATGCGTCCGTGGAAGCGGGGACCTCAGCCGCCGACGAAGAGGCTTCCCAAGAATCCGCGACGCTCTTGCTGGGACTCCCGTGGGAGCTGCTTCACGACGGCGACGGCTATCTCTTCCAAGGCGCGAAGCCCGTTCGGGTTCGCCGACGTCCCCGGAACACGTTGCCGACCGACGTTTCCAAGGTCGCCGCCCCGATCCGCGTTCTGCTCGTGACCGCGCGCCCGGAGGACGAGGCCTGCGGCTACATCGACCACCGGGCGAGCGCGCTCCCTCTCGTCGAGGCGATGGAAGAGCTAGGCGGCCTTGTCCGCCTTCACGTTCTCAGCCCGCCGACGTTCGGCGCGCTGGGCGAAGAGCTTCAACGCGCATTCAAGGCTCGCGAGCCCTACCACGTGGTCCATTTCGACGGGCATGGCATATACGACCGGCGAGTCGGCCTCGGCGGGCTCTGTTTCGAGAGCCCCGAGGACACCGGCAAGCTCGAAAAGCGCCGGCACGTCACCGTCTTCACGGACAAGCTCGGACCTCTGCTCAAGGACTACCGTATCCCGCTCGTCTTTCTCGAAGCCTGCCAGACGGCGCAGGCGGAAGACACGTCGGAGTCCGTGGCCTCGGAGCTGCTGCAGCAAGGAGTCTCCTCCGTCGTCGCGATGAGCCACAGTGTCCTCGTCGAGACCGCGCGCCGCTTCGTCGAAAGGTTCTACGACGCCCTCGCGAGCGGCCACCGCGTGGGCGACGCGATGCTCGCGGGTCAGCGGGGCTTGTACGACGACGACTTCCGCGGTCGCATTTTCGGAGCCGGTGAGCTTCGGCTGGCCGACTGGTTCGTGCCGGTCCTCTTTCAGGAGAAAGAGGATCCGCAGCTCTTCGAGAACACGCCCGCGCCGCAGACGCGGGAGGATCTGCGGACGATCCTCTCGTCGCGCCTTGGCCATCTCGATGAGAAATGTCCGGTGCCCCCAACCGGCTTCATCGGGCGAAGCCGGGAATTGCTCGCCCTTCAAAGGCTGCTGCGCGACGACCGCTACGCCGTCGTCCGCGGCCAGGGCGGCGAAGGGAAAACCGCTCTCGCGGCCGAGTTCGCGCGCTGGATGGTGCGTTCACAGCAGGTCCACCGCGCGGCGTTCGTTTCGGTGGAAACGCACGGCAACGCCAAAGCGGCGCTAGACGCGATCGGCCATCAGTTGGTGGGCGATTCGTACTCCGTCGCCACGTTCGAGAACCTGGAGAAAGCCGTCCTCCCCATCGAGCGTTCGCTCCGCGAGCAGCCGACGCTCTTGATCGTGGACAACATGGAAAGCATTCTCCTGCCGCCGTATCTCGACGAGGAGACGCCCAACGCCCTCTCCGAAGATGCGGCCCGCGAGCTGAGCGCCATCCTCGCCCTGTGCGAACGGCTGTTGAAAGTGGGCGAAACGCGCCTCGTCTTCACCAGCCGGGAGGCACTCCCCGCGCCGTTCGATGGGGAGCGGAACCGGAGAGAGCTCTTCCGCCTCGGCCGCGAAGACGCCGTGAAGCTCGTCGAGCGGGTGCTTAACGAGTCCGACGGAGAGGCTCTCGACGCCGCGCGCGAAGCGATCGAAGAACTGGTCGATGCCGTCGCGGGGCATGCGCGGACGCTCACGCTGCTGGCGCCCTCCCTTCGCAGCGGAGGGGTGGAGGCGACCCGCGAAGCGCTCGGCGAGCTCATGGAGGAAATGGATCGGCGTTATCCCGTAGGTTCGCCCGGTAGCCGGGAGAAATCGGTCTTTGCGAGCGTCGAGCTTTCGCTTCGACGTATGTCACCGGAGAATCAGGAGAAGGCGCGGATGCTCGGGGTGTTTCACGGCGCGGTCGACCTGGACGTGCTCCGGGTAATGATGGAGTGGGAGAAGCCGGAGGTTCTCGCGCTCGCGGTCGAGTTGGTCCAGACCGGCCTTGCGACGCCGAATCCCTACGACCACCTCACCCTCAACCCCGCACTCTGCCCCTACCTGCGCGGGCGGATGGAGAGCGTCGAGCGGGAGGCGCTTACGGTGCGGTGGGCCGAGGCGATGGGTGTGTACGTTGGGTTCCTCGATCAGCAGCGGAGCCAGAAAGCCGAGGTCGCCGCGACCCTGACGGGGTTGGAGCTGTCGAATCTCTTCGCGCTGCTCGACCAGGTGGAGCGCGCGGGAGATTCAGAAGCGACGATCGATCTCGCCACCTCACTCTACGGCCTGCTTCAATTTGTCGGTAAACCGCGACTGCTAGAGCGCGTGGGACAGGTGCGCGACGCGGCAGCGAAAAGGCTCGAAACTCCGGACCGTGCCTGGAGCCACGCACGGTTCGAGGCGACACGGACCCGCATCGAGCAGCAGATAGGCAGTGGGAGATTGCGCGAAGCGTTCGCAGACGCGAGGACCCTGCTGGAGCGTTCCCGGTCGGCGGGCGAGAAGGCCTATCCCAATGCCGATTTCGACTTAGCGGGTGCGTGCTGGCTCCTAGGTCGAGTGTTGAAAACGGCTGGAGGCTCGGAGCAGGCCCTGCAAATGCTAGACGAGGCCCGCAAACGTTTCGAGGCCGTAGCAAAGGATCGCCCGAATAACGGCGCGGAACAGATGGCTGCCAAGTGCCTTTCGGAACAAGGCGACTGCCTACTCGATCTTGGCCGACTCGACGAAGCGGCGGCGGCCTACGAAGAAGGCATCCATCTCAGCGAGAGACTCGGTGATGACCGAGCGGTCGCTGTGGGCAAAGGCCAGTTAGGGGCTGTTCGCCTAATGCAGCGTCGATACGCGGATGCGCTTGCGGCGTACGAGGAAGCGCGCGAGCGGTTCACGCAATTGGACGAACCAGGCGCCGTCGCAGTGAGCTGGCACCAGACCGGTAGGGTGTGCCAGGAGGCCGGCCAGCCGGAAGCCGCAGAGGAGGCCTACCGGAAATCGCTCGCGATCAAAGTGCAGCTCGGGAATGTCACCGGACAGGCGAACACGCTCAACCAGTTGGGCAACTTCTATGACGATGTCCTCCGACGGCCGGAAGAAGCCGTGGCCTTCTACCGGCAAGCGGCCGACAAGCATTTCGAGAGCGGCGACTTCGCGAACGAAGGCAAATGTAGGAGCAACCTCGGCGCGACGTTGCGCCGGCTCCGTCGCTTCGACGAAGCGCGAAAAGAAATCGGAAGAGCTATCGAATGCCTTGAGCCGCTCGGTCATTCGGGGGAACCCTGGCGATTCCTGTCAGTTCTTGCCGAGCTCGAGACAGACTCCGGCCACCCCGCCGCCGCCGCGAAGGCCAGGGCCAAGGCCATCGCCAGCTACCTCTCCTACCGCCGGGATGGCGGTGAGAACCACGCCACCGATGGCCGCATCAGCCTCGCTGTAACGCAGGCCCTGCTCGCCGGGGATGCCAACCAAGCTGCGGCCCTGCTCCACCAAGTTGCTGCAGATCCCGACATGCCAGCGTGGTTCCGGCCGTTCATTGCCCCGCTCCAAGCCATTGTCGCCGGCAGCCGCGACCGCACGCTTGCAGAGGCCCCGGAATTGAACTACTCGATGGCCGCCGAGATCCTTTTCCTCATCGAAACGCTGGAGAAGGCGGGGCGGTAAAAAGTGGCGGCATGAATGCCCCGCGAATCCCGCGGGTTCCACCAACCCCGCGAGGGATTGAAATCCCTCGCTAGGGCAATCGTCCCTCCGGGACGAGATCTCAGAAACGATCGAGGCGAACCGGCGAGCCGAGCGGCGCGCGGCTGGAGACGTCCCGCCAGGGACGTCATAACGCAGCGAGCGGTTTCAACCGCTCGCGAGGCTCGGGCGAGCGCCGCGCGCCGTTTGAGCTCGCGAACTTCGGCCATGCGGGCTCGGGGCGTCCGGCACACCCTACACCAGGAGGTTCCGAGAAAACGATAGTTTCTGGGGAACTTTCTTTTTTCGCCGCGGTGCCGTGCCGGGCGAGGAAAAAAAACAAAGCTCGCCAAAAACTATCGTTTTCTCGGACACCTCGGGTGTACGATGCCGCCGTTCCCGAACGACAGCCGTCCTGCCGCGCCCAACCCACCGGTGTTCCGCCCGGCGTGAGCGGTGGTCTGCCCCAGATCAGTGGTGGTCTCGTCCAGGCCAGCGGTGGTCTCGACCAGATCAGGGGTGGTCCGCTCCAGACCACCCGTGGTCCGGACGGGAATACTGCTTATCTCGCCCAGCCCACCGCTCGCGCGCTCCAGACAAGTGGTGGTCGCGACCAGACCACCGCTGGCGCGGACGGGAACACCGCCGAGCCCGGCGAGATCACCGGTGGCGCGGGCCAGACCACCAGGAATCGGCGAGGCTCCCGTTGCCAGGCTGGAGCCTGGCGTGCCCAGGGAAGAGTCTGGGGCGTTTCGCCCTCCGATCAAGATTTCGATAGCCGCCCCCCGCCGATTCGTTTAGGCTGGCCGGAACTCCGGAGATTTACCATGCGCCTTGCTTCTTTTCCTTCGGTCGCACCCGCCTTCCTCTGTCTCCTCTTCTCGATCTCCGCTGCAGCCCAGACGCCGGTCCAGGTTGCCGATCTCAACACGACGCGCTACGACAGCAGCGACAATTTCTTTTTCGCGACCGAGTTCGTCGAGCTTTCGGGCACGGTCTATTTCTCCGCCTCCGACGGTCTGCAAGGCCTGGAGCTGTGGAAGACCGACGGCACGGCGGCGGGGACGGTGCGGATCACCGACCTTTGCCCGGGCTCGTGCGATTCGCTGCCGCGCAATCTCACGGTCTTCGGGGGCTCGATCGTCTTCTCGGCCGACGATGGCGCGCATGGCTTCGAGCCGTGGATCACTGACGGGACGACCGCGGGGACGCACATCATCCTCGACGCGGTGCCAGGGCTCGCCGGGAGCACGCCGAATCTCTTCCGCCCGCTCGCCGGGAAACTGATCTACACCGCGAGCGATTTCGCCGCCGGTCAGGAGCTTTGGACGACCGACGGCACCGTCGGAGGAACCCAGCGGCTGGTCGACGTCCGCCCCGGACCGACCGGGTCCTCGCCGGTTCTCTGGCGGGTGCTCGGCACCGATCTCCTTTTTGAAGCGAACGACGGCATCCACGGTGCGGAGCTCTGGGCGACTGATGGCTCCGCGGCCGGCACCCGGCTGGTGCTCGACATCGCTCCCGGCGCGGGTGCAGCGCTGCCGGGTTTGACTCCCGTTCCGGGAGGGTTGGAATTCTTCGCGGTGCTCGGCTCGCGGCTGTTCTTCGCCGCGTCCGATGGCACGACCGGCCTGGAGCTCTGGGCCACCGACGGTACCGCCGCAGGGACTTCGAGGGTGGCCGACGTCAACCCCGGCACCGGCGATTCGACACCCAACGACTTTGAGCCGCTCGGCTCGACGCTCCTGTTTCGCGCCAACGACGGCACCTCGGGGCCCGAGCTTTGGAGGACCGACGGCACTGGGGCGGGCACCGTGCGCGTCGCGGACTTGAACGCCGGCTCCTCCGGATCGAGTCCGTACGAGCTGACCTCGTTCGGCGGGGCGATCTATTTCCATGCCGACGACGGTGTCCACGGCCGCGAGCTGTGGAAGAGCGACGGCACCGAACCGGGGACGACGATGCTCGCCGACATCGGCCCGGGGAGCGCCGCGGGTTTGAACCTGTTCCAGACCCCGCACGGTTTGATCCCCGTGAGTGCGACGAAAATGCTCTTCTTCTCCGACGACGGTACGACCGGCAACGAGCTGTGGGTGACCGACGGCACGCCGGCCGGCACGGCGCGGGTGGTCGATCTGAACCCGGGGACTCTCCCCTCGGACGTCGGCAGCTTCGCGGGGGGCCGGGAGGTCCGCGTGGTCTCGGGCGGCAAGCTCTACTTCCGGGTCTTCGACGCCGCGATCGCCGAGGGGCGGCAGCTCTACACCTCCGACGGCACGGCGGCGGGAACCAGCCGCGTCAAACGGCTGGTCGAGCAGCGCTCGGGCGTGGCGCTCCCCTACTTCGGCCGCACGGTCGAGCCGGGGCAGACCGCCGCGCTCGCCGGAAAGTTGATCTTCGCGGGAGACGACGGCACCTCGGGAGCAGAGCCCGCGGCGAGCGACGGCACGGTCTCCGGCACCATCGTCCTCAAAGACGTCCGCCCGGGCCTCGACTCCCCCACCCCGGGAGAGATGACAGCCGTCGGCTCGCGCGTGCTCTTCCGGGCGACCGAAGGCACGAACAACGACGCCTCGCTCTGGGCGACCGACGGCACGCCGGCCGGCACGGCCGCGCTCACTGGACCCGTGCTCGTGCAGCCGAGCTCCCTCACCGCCTTCGGCGGCAAGGCCTATTTCACCGGCTTCGACGCGGCGCACGGCGCCGAGGTCTGGTCGAGCGACGGCACTCCGGGGGGCACCGGCCTCGCGTTCGATCTCGTTCCAGGCGTGATCGGCTCCGTGCCGACGGCTTTCACGCCGCTCGGCACCAACCTGTTCTTCACCGCGGGCGACACCTCGGCCGGCAACGAGCTCTGGGTGACCGACGGGGCGACCGCGCATCGCGTCGCCGACATCCGCCCCGGCGCGGTCGAGTCGTCTCCCGCCCAGCTCACGGCGTCGCCCACGTCGGGTTTCGGCCCGTCGATCTATTTCTCGGCCGACGACGGCGTCCACGGCCGCGAGCTGTGGGTCTCCGACGGCACGGAAGCGGGCACCCGGATCGCCGCCGACGTGAACCCCGGAGCGGGCAGCTCGATGGCGGCGTTTCCGATCGAGTCGTTCGCCGGCGCGAGCTCGCGAACGCTCGTCCCGTTCTCGCTCTCCGGCCCCGTCGCTTTCGCCGCCGACGATGGCGTGTCCGGGGAGGAGCTCTGGGTGAGCGGCCCCTTCAACACCTTCCTTCTGCGGGACATTTTTCCCGGCTCGACCTCGTCCCAACCGCGCCAGCTCACTCCGGTGGGCAGGAAAGTCGCCTTCGTCGCCGACGATGGCGTCCATGGCCGCGAGCTCTGGGTAACCAGCCAGTCGCCGATCGTGGATGGACCGATGGTGCTCGACCTCTGGCCCGGCGCCGCCTCCTCGCTGCCGCAGCATCTCACCGGCTTCGGCGGGCTCGTCCTCTTTTCGGCCGATGATGGGACTCACGGCCGCGAACCCTGGGTGACCGACGGCACGCCGCAGGGAACGCGCCGTTTCGCCGACCTCGCGCCAGGCGACCTCCCTTCGAGCCCCTACGACTTCTCCACGGTTGGCGGAGATTTCTACTTCGCCGCTTCCGACGCCGTCTCCGGTTTCGAGCTCTGGCGCGTCCCGCGCTCAGCGTTCGGCGCCCGGCTGAGCGCCACCAAGACGGTCTCCGGCCCGTTCGTCCCGGGCGGCATCGTCACCTATACGGTCGTGATCACGAACAGCGGGCTCGGTGCTCAGCTGCGCACGGCCGGCGTGCCGTTCGAAGACACGATTCCCGCGGGTCTGACGTACCTTTCCGCCACCTCCTCCTCGGGATTTCCCGTCGTGGTTCTCGGGTCCGGCAGCACCCAGGTCGCCTGGGCGGGAGAGATCCCCGCGGGCGGGCAGGTGACGATCACCATCCGGTGCCAGATCCCCGCGGGGACCGCGGCGGGGACCTCGATCGCGAACCAGGCGACGATCCACTACGACTCGGACGGCGACCTGGTCGACGACGTGACCCTCTCCACCGACGACCCCACGCAGCCGGGCGGGAGCGACGCGACCGCCTTCCGCGTCGGGCTCGGCTTCTACACCGTTCCGCCCTGCCGCGCTTTCGACAACCGGACCGGCCCGCCGTTGTTGAACGGTTCCGCCGAGACCGTGACGATCGGGGGCGTCTGCGGCATCCCCGAGACCGCCAAGGCCGTGGCGTTCAACCTGACCGCGATCACGCCCACGGGCGCGGGCTTCCTCCGCGCCTATCCTTCAGGCGCCGCGCCGACCCTCGTCTCGCAGGTGAACTTCAGCTCCGGCCAGACTCGCACCAACAACGGCATCGTCGAGATCGGAGCCGACGGCAAGATCGTCGTCCAGGCCGCGCTCACCGGCGGTGCGCTCGCTTACGTGTTCGACGTCGTCGGGTATTTCGAGTAGGACGTTCGAAAAGAAGTTGCGGACGACCGCGCCGGCCGAAAGGCCGGCGCACGAACTTGTGGGACAATCGAATTCCAAGGGTTGCTGAGTCAACGATTCTTCCGGTGAATTGCCTTCCTCTCTTTGAGAGGTCTCCATGCACCAAGGTCCTTGCCGTCTCGTCCGAGTCATTCTGGCCGCGGCGTTCCTGTCGCTCCCTCTCGTCGCGCAGCCGCCGGCTCAGGTCGCTGATCTCAACACCACGAGCTACGACGGCCCCGAATCGTTTCTCGCCGTGAGCGAGTTCGCTGAGCTCTCGGGGATGGTCTACTTCACCGCACCCGACATCTTGCATGGATGGGAGCTGTGGAAGACCGACGGAACGGAGGGGGGAACGGTTCGCGTGACCGACCTCTGCCCCGGCGCTTGCGATTCGTGGCCGCGCAACCTCGCCGTCGTCGGCGCTTCGACCTATTTCTCGGCGGACGACGGCGCGCACGGCTTGGAGCCCTGGATCTCCGACGGCACCGCGGCGGGAACGCGAATGATCGAGGATGCCGTCCTCGGGGTCGGCGGCAGCGCGCCCTACCTGTTCACCGCGGTCAATGGCCGAATTCTCTACGTGGCCACCGATTTTCAAGCGGGGCAAGAGCTCTGGACGACCGACGGCACGGAGGGCGGAACCCAACGGCTGGTCGACATTTGGCCCGGACCGCAGGGCTCCGGCGCCACGCCCTGGCAGGTCGTCGGGACCGATCTCTTCTTTTCTGCCGACGACGGCGTTCACGGATTGGAGCTTTGGGCAACCGACGGCACCGTCGCCGGAACGCGAATGGTGCGGGACATCTTTCCCGGCGCCTTGTCCTCGGTGTTTTCTTTCTTTCCCTTTCCGGGGTTCAACCGGACCGCCGTGCTCGGCTCCCGGATCTTTTTCGCCGCCGCCGATTCGACGAACGACTACGAGCTCTGGGCGAGCGACGGAACGGAAGCGGGAACGACGCGGGTGGGCGACCTCGCTCCCGGTCCGGCCGACTCGTCACCTCAGTTTTTCGAGACCTTGGGATCGGTCATTCTCTTCACCGCCCGAGACACGGTGACCGGCCAAGAGCTCTGGCGGACCGACGGAACCGAAGCGGGGACTACGCGGGTGAAGGACATCGTTCCAGGGAGTGACAGCTCGAGTCCCTACGAGTTGACGCGGTTCGGCAACGCGGTCTTTTTTCACGCCCAGGACGCGCATGGCCGAGAGCTTTGGAAGAGCGACGGCACGGAGGCGGGTACGACGTTGGTCAAGGACGTCTGGCCGGGACCGGATTCGGGCTTGGGCTTCTTCTACAACCCCCACAGCTTTACACCGGTCGGCTCGCGTCTCCTGTTTTTTGCCGAGGACGGAGTGACCGGCAGCGAGCTGTGGGCAACCGACGGAACTCCAGAGGGCACGGTTCAGGTCACCGACTTGAACCCGGGTGCGCTCGGAGCGGACGGTGGCAGCTTCGGCGTCGGGCATTGGACCCGGTTCGTCTTCGGCGGGCGGTGGTACTTCCGCGCCTACGATGGGCCGTATTCCGAGGGCCGACAGCTCTACGTCTCCGACGGCACGCCCGCCGGAACGGTACGGGTGAAGCGGCTGATCGAGCAGCGCTCCGGCGTAGCGCTCCCCTATTTCGGCAGCAGCGTCGAGCCGGGGCAAACGGCCGCTTTGAACGGCCGCCTGATCTTCGTCGGCGACGACGGTGCGAACGGTGGAGAGCCTGCGGTGAGCGACGGCACGGCCGCTGGAACGTTCGCGCTGGCCGACCTCTTTCCAGGAGCGGACACCTCGATTCCGCGCGAGATGACGACCGTAGGCTCACGGGTTCTCTTCTCGGCTGACCCGGGGACGAGCGCTACTCCGCTGTGGGCGACGGACGGGACGACCTCGGGAACCGCGGCGCTCACCGGCCCGCCGTTGTTGAACGGCTCCGCCGAGACGGTGACGATCGGAAGCGTCTGCGGCATCCCCGCGACCGCCAAGGCCGTGGCGTTCAACCTGACCGCGATCACGCCCACGGGCGCGGGCTTCCTCCGCGCCTATCCCTCAGGCGCCGCGCCAGCGCTGGTCTCCCAGGTGAACTTCAGCTCCGGCCAGACCCGTACCAACAACGGCACCGTCGAGATCGGCGCCGACGGCAAGATCGTCGTCCAGGCCGCGCTCACCGGCGGCGCGGTCTCCTACGTTTTCGACGTCGTGGGGTATTTCGAGTAAGGCACGCGGTCCCGATTCGCTACGCTTAGGAGCCTTCCATGCGCCACTCCTCTTGCCGCTCGACCCGTTCCGACAGCCGCCCCGGCCGATCGATGATCCTGGCGGGAGGTTTGGCGCTGTTTCTCACGGCAGGTGCCGCCGGCGCAGAAAATTACTTCGTCGTTCCGCCCTGTCGAGCCGTTCGATCCCACCTGCTCACTGGGTTTCAAGAGACGGTGCCCATCCGGGGGACTTGCGGCGTCCCGGCGACCGCGCAGTCGGTCTCCTTCACCTTGAGCGAGTTCGACGCCGGTTTCGATGGAGTCATCCTGGTCCGAGGCACGGGAATCAACCTGCTGTTCGAGGTCACTCCCAAGATCAACTGGAAGGGCGGCCAGAATCGATCGCAACATTTCATTTCGCAACTCGGCACCTCCGGTTCCCTCAACGTCTCGGCGGGCCTGGCCGGCGGTGTGGTCAGCTTCACCGTCGACGTGGACGGCTACTTCGAATAGGTCGTGCTGGGCCTCGACGGCCAGTTGGTCGTTGAGGCCACCCTAGACGCGGGGTCGGTCGACTTCGTGCTCGACGTCGTCGGCTTCTTCCAATGAAAAGGCCGGCCTTCCGGCCGGCGCATCACTTCGCGAGCGCACCCTCGACGAGCCCTTAGTTGCAGGTCCCTCCGACGCAGTGGAAGCAGGGGCTGTCGCAGTTGCCCCCGGTGCAGAGCGAGATGTTCGGGCCGTGGCAGCTCGGCGCCGAGACGTCATCCATGTCGTAGCGGGTTTGGATGTCGCCGCAGGCGATCACCAGATCGTTCGTGCCGTTGTTGTCGTCCACCCACATCTTGTTGGCGAGGTAGGTCGCGCCGCTCGGCGGCGTGCCGTCGTTCCAGCTGCCGTAGGTCACCGAGTACTTGGCGTTCGCCGGAATGATCGACGTCCCCTGAAAATAGTGGAGCATGCCGTTGACCGGCACGTCCACCGTGGTGGTGGTGGCGTTGCGCTTGCGGCTGAACTGCACCGGCCCGTTGCCGGAACAGTTGGCGACGCCGAAATGGGCGCGGTGGCCGTTGTGGTCGAGCACCGGGCTCCCCGCGGTCGTCGTCCGTAGTCTCACGTTGGTCGCCGTTCCGCGCACGATGTCGCAGGAGGCGAGAGCAGGCGTGCAGCTTCCCTTGTCGGTCGAGCCGAGCGAGTAGTCGCAGCCGCTCGTGCAGTAGGTGTCGCTCGGGAACGTGGTGTCGATCACCGCGAGACCCGACTGGCCGCAGGTGGAGTCGCCGTAGACCGAACCGGCCCAACCGCGGAAGAACGCCGAACAGGAGCCCGCTTGCGCTTCGAGAACCGGCAGCGAAGGGGAAAGACTCGCGAGCGCCACGGCGTTTTCCTGGCGCAGGCGTTGACGGGTCGCGCCCTCGTCGGCGGCCGGTCCGGCCATCCTGTGCGCGAGCGCCGCGGGGAGCGCGCGCTTCGGTGAGGCGACGGCCAGGAAGACCTCGGCCGGATCGTGCTTCTTGACGAACGAGGTCGCGACGAGCGGTTTCTCCGGGAAGGTCGCGGCAACGGCGATCTCGACCTCGCCGTCCGGCGTTTCGAGCCAGGCGACGTAGTTGCCGGCGGATCGGGTGATACGCGCGATCTCCCGGACCCCGGCTTTCGCCGAAGGTGCGGCCGAGGCGACGGACGAGGAGAAGCCGAGAGCGAGGAGCAGGGCCGGGGCGAAGGGGGACAGATTCTTGAACATGGACGGGATCTCCGAAGTTTGGAAGGCAACCATTCGCCTTCGAAGATCGCAAACGACCCCGGCGGGTCGATTCCCTCACCCGCACCGAAAAGAAACGACGCAACGAGATGAAAGGCACCGTCGTCGTTCAGCCCTCCCGCTCAGAGATCCCCCAGATCCAGTCGGAACACCCCGCGCCCGCGGGTCGCCGCATAGAGCCCTCCGGACTGGGAGGGATCGAGGGCGATCAGGCCGTCGAAGAAGCCGAGGGGAAGGCCCTCCTGGAGCGGTCGCCAGCTACGACCCGTTCCGTCCCAGACGAAGACCCCGCGCAGAAGAACGGCCGCGAATAGGCGCCCGGGGTGACTCGGATCCGCGATCAGGG
Source organism: Thermoanaerobaculia bacterium (assembly GCA_044226625.1). Taxonomy (GTDB): domain Bacteria; phylum Acidobacteriota; class Thermoanaerobaculia; order Multivoradales; family UBA5704; genus DASYKS01. The sequence goes on along the minus strand of JBGAGQ010000061.1, from coordinate 23,482 downwards.
TCGCGATGTGTGCCCTTTCGAGTCCGGTTCCGAGCTGCTCGAAGCTCGCTCCGTCGTCGCGGCTGATCCAAACTCCGGCGCCTTCCGTGCCTACGAAGAGCGCCCCGCTCCGATCGACGACGACGATCTCGGGATCCCGCACCGGCGACGCGACAGGCCGCCACCGGACGCCGCGATCGTCGCTTCGCAGCAGCTCGTCCCTGGTGGCGCCCCACAAGACGTTCGAACGACGGGGATCGACCGCGGCGCTCACCAGCTCGGGCGTGCTCGCTCGACGGCGCCAGGTTCTCCCCCCGTCGGAGCTGTAGAACGAAAAACGGCGAGGAGGCGAATCGCCGGTCCCCGCGAAACCGGCGAAGAAGTAGACCTTTCGGGCGTCGCTCGGATCGAACGCGAAGGCGTGCCGCAGCTGCGCGACCGAGCCGAGCCCGAAAATCCGGAGCGGGCCGATCTTCTCCCAGGTGACGCCGCCGTCCGCGCTGCGAAACACGCCATAGGCGAACAGGGCAAAGAAGAGCCGGGAATCGACCGGAGAGGAGACCAAGAAGTAGGGCGAAAAGTAGGGATTGAAGAAGTTGGGGTCGTTCGACCGCCGCACCCGCGACCAGCTTGAACCCGCCTCCGTGCTGCGGAACAGGCCCCTACCCGCGGCGAGAACCACCGGCTCGGGGCCGCCGCTCGCGGCGAGGCCTTGGACATCCTGCGCGGTCACCCCCCGGTGCGAGCGGCGCCACGAAACACCGTCGTCTTTCGAGCGCCAGATCCCACTGCCGGCAACGGCCCAGGCCGTGCCGTCCACGCCGATCTCGAGCCCCAGGATCGAATCTTCTGGGAGGTTGGAATCTTCAAAGGTATCGCCGAGGTCGACGCTGCGTTCTATGGCGGAGAAGCTCGACGCGAGGAGTGCGCCGCTCGGGGTGACCGCGAGGTCGGTCAACCCGCTGAGTCGGCTGCCCTCGTCCGTCTCGCGCCAGGTCCCTCCATCGTCCTCGCTCAAGTAAAGACCGACGCCCAAGGAGGCGTAGATCCTGTGGCGGTCCGGATCGACCGCGATCGAGGTCACTCCATCGAGGAAATTCGAGGAGAGCTTCTCCGTCCACGTGGCGCCGCCGTCGCCGCTGGCATAGAGGTTCGCCGAATTTACAGGTGCCACGAGCGCATAGAGCCGTTCGGGGTGACGCGGTTCAACGTACAGCTGATGGATCCGTGCGCCCGAGAACGCAAAAGGCCGCCAAGTCCGGCCGGCGTCTGTTGAGCGATAAAGCCCGGAAAACGTGCGGACGTACTGGCGCGCCGGATCGACCGGGTCGTAGATCAACTCGCGGACCGCGACGCCGGGCGCCACGGTGATCCGCCGAAACGTGACCCCTCCATCCTGGCTGCGCGCGAAATAAGGATAGAAGAGCTGCGTCGCCGTAAGAGAGAGCTCGCGCGGGTCGAAAGGAGAAACGGACACCCGTCCGTAGCCGCGGGCGGCCGCCGCCGCGCTCGGGGAAGCCCAGGTCGCTCCACCGTCGTCGCTCCGGAACAACCCAGCGGCGACCGTGCTCGTGTAGACCACGCGGGGCTCGGACGGAGCGGCGGCGATCGATGCGATCGGCCCACCGGAAAGCGGGAGCTGCCGCCAGCGGGGGCTCTCGATCGCACGCCCCACCGCGGCACCGGCGAGGGCGGATCCCAGAAAGACGAGGGCGATCGTGAGGTTCGATCGGAACCGCGGACGCGGCCGCTCCAGGTCGTTCAAAACGTTCATGGGATCCCCCGTTCCTCAATATTTCATGGGTCGAGCGCCTCGACCCGGGATACCGGCAAACCTTGCTAACTTGACTACAAGTCTACCGTCTGGCCGACGCCACCTCAGCTGAGCACGTCCCAAGGGCCGGCGGATTCGTCCCTACTCCGGACCAACGAGCCCGCTTCGCGCCGCCGCGAACCCGCTTCCAAGCTCTCTCTCCCAACCGCGGGATCCGAGCCGCTCCCAAGGTGGCTCGACACCCGCGAAGCGCTTCGAATCGGGGTCCAGCGTCGTCCCCACGACCCGTTCGAACAAGACAGCTCGCGTTTAATCAACATGGAGCACAAACTCGTCGCCTTCGCTCCAGCGCTTAAACGCCTACTGGGTTGCCGGTGTCCATCCGCCCAGAGAGTTCACCGTCGCGGTTCGGTGAGGCGCCCGGAGAACCGCCGTGAAAGGAGAGATCTGTGAAAATCCGTTCCCAAGCCGTGGCCGTTGCTTTCGTTGCTTTGGCCTCTTTCGAAGCGCGAGCGCAGGACGTCCCTCCCGCAAATCCTTTGGCGCGCCCGCCGGTCATCCACAACGATGCCCGCCACTTCGGCAGCTCCCCATTCGCTCCTCCCGAGATGACCGACACCAACTTCACGGTCGACCAGAGCCCCGGCCTCGACACCGGCTGCACCTATGGCAGCGGCGGCCCTTTGGTCTTCAAGATCGCGATCACCCGCGTGATCGGCGATCGGTCCAAGCTCTTGAACAGCGGCCTGCTCGCCGCCAATGCCGCTTTGCGAATGCCCGCGTTCGACGTCGATTTCGACGCGGCGATCCCGGGTATCAATCCCGAACGGGATCGTGTCTTTTTCAACGGCCACGCAGTCCGCGAAACGTTTCTGACCGGTGCCAACAATGTCTGGAAGGAGAACAACTTTCAAATTCCCGTCGACTGGGTGAACTTCGCGACCGCGAACGCCTCGGGCCCCCCCACCCCCGGAGACAATGAGATTCGCATCGACATCGATACGGCCAATTCGAGCGACCAGTGGTGCACCGCGATCGATTGGGCGTCCCTCTCCTTCAAGGTCGCGCGGCCGGCGGTGCTGGTGCACGGCATCTTCTCGAGCGGCAGTCAGGCTTGGGGCGGCCTCTGGGGACCGAAGCTAGATCAGCTGGGACTGCCTAACAGTACCGCGCTCAACATGGGCGCCCTCGACAGCATCGAGAACAACGCGGGCAAGATCGGCGTCGAGGTGGCGAAAGCGAAAACCCGCTGGGGGGTCGACAAGGTCAACTTGATCTGCCACAGCAAGGGCGGTCTCGATGCCAGGCACTATGTCGAATCGCATTCCGACGTCGCGCAGGTCATCCAGATCGGCACCCCCAACGCGGGCAGCCCGTGGGCCGATCTCGCCCGCGCGGCGCTCATCGCCCTGCAAGCCGAATCGCGTTTACCAGTGGTCTTTCTGTCCGACCTGACGCTCCCTGCGGGTCGACAGTTGACCACCGGCTCGATGGCTCTCTACAACCTCTTCCACTCGCACAACACCAACGTGACCTATACCGCCTTGGCCGGCGACTACGATCCGGACTGTGCATTCCTCCTCTTCGGCTGTCCCGAGCCGGCTTGGGCTCTTGCGAGCGTGGTGGCCGGTGAGGGCGACGGAATCGTCCCCGTCTCCTCGGTTCATGCTCTCTCCTACATGGGCCAGCGAACCTTCGCGTCGCAGGGCTCGAACCTCGATTCCGTCCACACCCATTTGACCGAGGCTTCGGGCGTGTTCTCCAGCCTCATCGATCGAACCGCCGACACGTCCAAAGCGAGAGTCGCCCCGCCAGCGGCGGTACCTTCCAGAACCGCGACCGAGGGTGGGGACATCGCGGCTGGGGAAACTCGGACGCTCTTCGTTCCGGTCGAGGCGCGCGGTCCGGCCTCCATCTCCCTCCTTTACGCCTCCGCCGACTTGAAGCTCGCGCTCACTTCTCCGACGGGAGTGCACTACGACGCGTCGAGCGTCGCTGGACAGAGAGGCGTTTCGCATCAGGTGACCGCGCTCGAAGGAAACGTCCTCGAGGTCTACCAATTCGCCAACGCCGAGGCGGGCATCTGGCGTGCCGACGTCTCTGCGACGACGGTCGGCACCGCTACGGGCAGGGTGAGCTTCGCCGTCCACGCCTGGTTCGCCGAATCGGAGATCCGTCTCTCCGGCTCCGCCTCACCACAGGTCGTCTCGGTGGGCCAGCAGCTGACGGTGCGCGCGACTTTGCTCCGCGGCACCGGGCCGCTAACCCGGGCCGAGACTTCGGTCCTGGTCGGGCGCCCTGACGGTGAAATCACGCGGCTGCCGCTTCGGGATGACGGCACCGGAGGCGATTCCGCGGCCGACGATGGGATCTACTCCGCCGCTTTCCTGCCGAACCTGGCCGGTACCTATCAGCTCACCTTCAAAGCCGCGGGAACCCCGGCGTCCAATCCCGCGCAATTCAGCCGCGAGGCCTTCGGGGTCGCCGCGGTGGCGAGTGGCGGCGCGCAGCTCACCAACGTCTTCGGCAGCCGAGGGGTCGATACGGACGGCAATGGCCTGTTCAACCAGTTGGCGGTCGACATCGGGCTCAACGTCGGAGCGCCGGGCGATTACCGACTCCTGGGAGTGTTGACCGACACCGCCGGCAACCGTCACGAAGCCTCTTGGAGCGGTGCTCTCGCTGCGGGAAGTCAGACCGCCACGCTTCCGTTCGACGGTCGTGAAATCTATGCCCAAGGAATCGACGGACCCTACACTCTCTCCGAGCTACGCTTGGCGGAGGAAGGGGAAGTCGGGGTTCTGCCGCTTGCCGAAAGCGTTCCGGGTTGGGCGACGACCTCGTTCGGTTTCCGCGAGTTCGAGCATCCGCCGATCGCTCTGGCCGGCACCGGCAGCGCCGAGGGCGTCGACACCAACGGCAACGGTCTTTTCGATCGGCTCGACGTCCTCCTGGACCTCGATCTCGACGCGGCCGACTTCTACTCCTGGTCCGCCCGGCTGATCGATCCGCTGGGCCGAGAGGTCGGCTTCACTTCCGGATCCGGCTCGCTGTCCGCGGGCAGGCAGTCCATCCTGCTCCCGTATTCGGGCCCCTCGATCGGCCAGAGCGGCCTCGACGGTCCTTATACGGTGGCGGACCTGTTGGTCTTCGGCAGCAACGCCTCGTTGATCTCGGATCGGGCCTTCACGACCGCCGACTTCGAGGCGCGGCAGTTCGAAGGGTTCGTCGGAGACACCATGCCGCCGACCCTCACGGTCACTCTGTCGCCTTCGGGCCTCTTTCCGCCGGAGCATCAGTTGATTTCGGTCCAGGCGGCCATCACCGCATCGGACGACAAAGACGCTCAGCCGACGGTGAAGCTGTTGTCGATCACCTCCAGCGAAGCCGACTCGGGCCTGGATCCGCGCGACGTCCCCAACGACGTCCAGGATGCGACCTTCGGCACGGACGATCGTACCTTCCTCCTGCGGGCGGAAAAGCACCTCACTTCTCGCTCGTATCGGGTGACCTACGAGGCGCGCGACGCGGCCGGTAACACGGCAACACGCACGGCGACCGTGCTCGTACAAAAGCCCAAGTGAGGAGTACCCCCGGGGAGACGATCGACCGTTTCCCCGGGGCGTTCGCCTCGAGGTGTCGAGTTTGGAGATTCGATCCGGCTCACCGTCGTCTCCTCCGGCGACCGCCAAGTCGAGATCCCCGCCCGCGCGAGTAGAATGCCGGCCGTGACTCCCCCGGATCTCTCCGCGTCGCTCGATCCCGAGCTCGAGCTCAAGATCGCCGCGGACGGCACGGAGCCTCCGGATCCCACCTGGGCGCCGCCACCCGTGGGCTTGCCGCTGCAGCGGGTCGCCCCCGCCGGGTGGGAGCTGATGCCGGACGAGCCGCCGCAAGGGGTCTTTCGCCGGCTGATCACGACGCACAAGCACTTCCTCGGCCTGTTGAACGGCGGCCTGGTCGCCCACGCACGTTATGGCGAGCAGTTCGGCAAGGGGCAGGGGTTCGCTCTGCTGTTCCGGATGGAGAAGGTACTCGCCTGGATCGTCCGGCCGTTCCTGTCGCGCCAGCTGCGCGACCTGCCGTTCCCGGTCCAGCTGCGCCGCCGGCTGGAGATCCTCGGCCCCACGTACATCAAGCTCGGCCAGGTGCTCGCGCTGCGCCAGGACATCCTGCCGGCGTCGATCACCGAGGAATTGAAGAACCTGCTCGACCGGCTGCCGGTCGTCACGTTCGATCGCTATTGCGAGCTGATCCAGGCCGATCTCGGCCGGCCGATCTCCGAGCTGTTCTCCTGGATCGACCCGAAGCCGCTCGGCTCGGCCTCGATCGCCCAGACGCATCGGGCGACCACCAAAGACGGCGACTCGGTGATCCTGAAGGTGGTGAAGCCGGGCATCCGCGGAACGCTCACGCGCGACGCCTGGCTGCTCAAAGGGCTCGGAGCGATCCTCCAGAAGATCCTCCCCCGCTATCAGCCGAAACGGGTGATCGCCGAGTTCGTCGAATACACCCGCCGCGAGGTCGACCTGCGGCGCGAGGCGGACAACGCCGAGACGTTCGCCGCGAACTTCACCGATCTGCCCGGCGTCGCCTTTCCGAAGATCTACCGCGAGCACAGCGGCCAGCGGGTCCTGTGCATGGAGTTCTTCTCGGGCTTCAAGCCGTCCGATCCCCAGGCGCAGGAGCTTTCGGAATACGACCGCGACCGGCTGATCGACTACGGTGCGGCGGCGATCATCCGGATGATCTACAAGGACGGCTTCTTCCACGCCGACCTGCATCCCGGGAACCTGCTGATTCTCCCCGGCCCGAGCGGACCGCGGTTGGGCTTCATCGACCTCGGCATGGTGGGCCGGTTCGATTCCGACCTCCGGAAGACGCTGCTCAACTATTTCTACTCGATGGTGATGGGCGACGCGGAAGGGGCGGCGCGCTACCTGGTCCAGGTGGCCCAGGAGGGACCGGGGGCCGATCCCGTCGCGTTCCGCCGCGAGCTGACCGAGATCCTCGGGCGCTGGGGGCGCACCAAGAACTTCAAAGACTTTTCCCTCGCCCAGCTGATCCTCCGCTCGGTCAACATGGGCGCGCAGCACGGGCTCTTCTTCCCCGTCGAGATGGTGCTGATGGTCAAAGCGCTCGTCACCTTCGAAGGGGTGGGCCAGATCTTGAAGCCCGGGCTCGACGTCGCCTCGGTCTCGCAGAGCCACGCCAACAAGATCTTCCTCGATCAGTTCAGCCCGATCTCGCTCGGGCGCCAATTCCTGCGCGGAGTGCCCGATCTGCTCGAGGCGCTCGGGCGAGCGCCCGGTCTGGTGATGGAAGGGGCGAAGATGATCGAGCAGATGGCTCGGCGGGCGCCGGAGAATCCCTTCGCGGGCCTGCGCGGCACCATCTTCGGCGGCTTCTGCATGGTGGCCGGAGCGGTGCTCGCGAGCTCCGGCGCGCCCTGGTACGCCTGGTCGATCCTGTTCGTGGTCGGCCTGATCGCCGCCCTGTCCCGGAAGCGATAGAAACCGGGCTCCGGATCGCGGCGCCCGGATCCGGGCCGAGGCCGATCAGACCGGCGGATCGGGGGGCGGCGGGCTCGCGAGGCCGCTCGGGTCGATCGTGATTCCCGAGTTGCTGGTCGGCGGGGTCGGCGGAGGAGGAGGCGTCCCATCGGCCGCGAACAGGCCGGCGATCGGCGCCGCCACTTCCCGCCAGAGGCCGATCAGCCAAGAACCGAAGTCGAAGCGGACTTCCTCCGAGCTCGTGAATCCGGGAAACGCGGCGGCGGGGAGCGTTCCCAGCGAGAGACCCAAGGCACAACAAACGACGACGGCGAGCACCCGATGCGAGCTCTTTCGAGACATCCCGATCCCCTAGCGTTTGGACGGAGGTGAGAGCCGGCCGGGCGAGACGCCGCGGCTTCTGGCCCTACAGTGCGCCGGACGCCGCCGACCGGGACAAGGCCCGGCCGGCGGGAGGGCGACGGGTGCCGCCGGCAAAGACGATCGACGAGAGGCTTAGGTCCCCTCTTCCCAACTGTTGATGTACTTTTCCTGCTCGGGGGTGAGCACCTCGAGCGTCGCGCCCATCGACTCGAGCTTCAGGCGCGCGACCTCCCGATCGACATCTTCGGGCACCCGGTGGACGACGTTCGACATCCGTTCGGTCGAACGGGCGAGGATCTCGGCGGCGAGCGCCTGGTTGGCGAAGCTCATGTCCATCACCGAGGCGGGGTGCCCCTCGGCCGCGGCGAGGTTGATCAGCCGCCCCTCGCCGAGGACGTTGATCCGCCGGCCGTCGAGCAGCTTGAACTCCTGGACGAACGGCCGCACCTCGCGGTCCTCGCGCGCCAGCTCGCGCAGGCCCGGCAGGTCGAGCTCGACGTCGAAGTGACCGCTGTTGCAGACGATCGCGCCGTCCTTCATCGAGTTGAAGTGCTTCTTGCGGATGACGTGCTTGTTGCCGGTGACGGTGACGAAGATGTCGCCGATCGGCGCCGCCTCGCTCATCGAGTGGACGCGATGGCCGTCCATCAACGCCTCGATCGCCCGCACCGGGTTGATCTCGACGACGATCACGTTGGCCCCCAGTCCCTTGCCGCGCGACGCCACGCCCTTGCCGCACCAGCCGTAGCCGACGACGACCAGGTTCTTGCCCGCGAGCAGCAGGTTGGTCGCGCGGACGATGCCGTCGATCGTGCTCTGCCCGGTGCCGTACCGGTTGTCGAACAGGTGCTTGGTCTCGGACTCGTTGACCGCGATCACCGGCATCTTGAGCGCGCCGTCGCGCGCCATCGCGCGCAGGCGGTTCACGCCGGTGGTCGTCTCCTCGGTGCTTCCCTTGAGCTCCGGGATCAGCTCGGTGCGATCCTTGTGCAGCATCGAGACGAGGTCCGCGCCGTCGTCCATCGTGATGTGCGGATGGACGTCGAGCGCCGACTTCAAGTGGTCGTAATAGGTGTCGTTGTCCTCGCCGCGACGGGCGTACACCGAGATGCCGTAATCCTCGACCAAGCTCGCCGCGACGTCGTCCTGCGTCGAGAGCGGATTGCTCGCGCAGAGGGTGACCTCGGCGCCGCCCGCCTGGAGCGTGCGCATCAGGTTCGCGGTCTCACAGGTGACGTGCAGGCAGGCGGAGATGCGCAGGCCCGAAAGCGGCTTTTCCTGCGAGAAACGCTTGCGGATCGAGGTCAGGACCGGCATGTGCTGGTCGGCCCATTCGATGCGCAGCTTGCCGGCCGGCGCGAGCCGGGAATTGGTGATGTCGGAAGGAACGGTGTTCGTGCTCATGGCGAGAAAACTCCGGTTCTAGGGAACGCCCCCTTGGAGGCGTTCCCGTTTGGCATTCGTGAAAGGTCGCTTCCGGCTTTCGAATCGATGATGAAGACGTTCCGGGCCGGCTCAGCCGGCCAGCGTGGGCTCTCCCAGACCCGCCGCGACGCGCAGCTCCGCGGCGCGATCGGTACGCTCCCACGAGAACTCGGAGCGGCCGAAATGCCCGTAGGCGGCGGTCGGCCGGTAGATCGGCCGCCGCAGGTCGAGGTTTTCGATCAAACCCTTCGGCGTCAGCGGGAAGACCGCCCGCACCAGGCGCTCCATCTCGCGGTCGCCGATCGTGCCGGTGCCGAAGGAATCGACGTGCACCGAGACCGGCTCGGCGACGCCGATCGCGTAGGCGAGCTGGACCTCGACCCGTTCGGCGAATCCGGCGGCCACCAGGTTCTTCGCGATGTGCCGCGCCATGTAGCAAGCCGAGCGGTCGACCTTCGTCGGATCCTTGCCCGAGAAGGCGCCGCCGCCGTGCCGGCCGTAGCCGCCGTAGGTGTCGACGATGATCTTGCGCCCGGTCAGGCCGCAGTCGCCGTGCGGGCCGCCGATCTCGAACCGGCCGGTCGGATTGACGTAGAAAATCGTCTCGCGGTCGAGCAGCTCGGCCGGAATCGACGGCCGGATCACCGTCTCGATCACGGTCTCGCGAATCTCGTCCTGCGAGATCTCCGGCGCGTGCTGGGTCGAGATCACGACGGTGTGGACGCGCACCGGCTTCTTGCCGTCGTACTCGACCGTCACCTGGCTTTTGCCGTCGGGACGCAGCCAGGCGACCTCGCCCTCGTGCCGCACCTTGGCCAGGCGCCGCGTGAGATGGTGCGCGAGGGTGATCGGCAGCGGCATCAGCTCCGGGGTTTCCATGCAGGCGAAGCCGAACATCAGCCCCTGGTCGCCGGCGCCCCCGGTGTCCACCCCCATCGCGATGTCGGGCGACTGCGAATGGATGCGGTTGATCACCTCGCAGGTGCCGGCGTCGAAACCGATGTCCGCGCGGGTGTAGCCGATGTCGCGTACGGCCTGCCGGGCGACCGCCTCGAAATCGATCTCCTGGCCGCAGGTGATCTCGCCCGCGAGGACGATCAGGTCCGTGGTGACCAGCGTTTCGGCCGCGACGCGGCCCGAGGGATCGTGGCGCAAGACCTCGTCCAGGATTCCGTCGGAGATCTGGTCGGCCACTTTGTCGGGGTGACCCTCGGTCACCGACTCCGAGGTGAACAAATGCACGTCACGTTGCGCCATCGGACACCTTCTCGCGAGGACCGGTCGGCCTCGAACGGATAATTTCGGAAGGAGAGCCCGCCGGCGGGTCGCCGTCGAGCCCGAGGATGAAGCCGGATCGTACCAAATCGGGCGGAGGGGGTGCCAGCGAGCGCCGGCAGCGCTCGGCCGTCCGGCCTTCAGCCGCGCGGACGCCCTTCGATCACCCCGTAGAAGAGGGTCGACAGCGCGTGGAACGTCGATTGGCCGATCGTCTGGCGGCGGGTCTCGGAACCGCCGGTGAGCGAAGAAATCAATCCGCCCGCCTTGCGGGTGCCGGGCACCGAGAACCGTATCTGATCGCTGTCGAGGCCGGCGATGATGCGCTCGGGAAGCTGAACCGAGCCGGAGGCACCCCACGCCTGGCCGATCCGGCTGCGGATCGAGGTCCAGTTGTGGACGAACAGGCGCGTCTCCCCTCCGATGGTCAAGGAGTGGAGCCCACCTTCCGTCGCCGCGTAGAAGTGGTATTGGTCGCCGAGCAGGCGCTCCATCTTCGCGGTGCGCTCGGCGAGAAGGCCGAGCACCTCGTCGTCCGAGGTCGCGAGGCCGCTCGGCGCCTCCTCCACCGTCTGCGGCACGACCAGGACCGTCAGGTGCCGGTCGTACCCGTCGCGCAGGTAACGGTAGAACCCATCGCGCACGCCGAGCAGGCGGTCGGTGCGATCCTCGCGATCGAGCGAGGGAAGGGCCACCGCGACTTCCACGCCCGATTGGAGGCGCCGCCAGAAGTCCTTAAGATCGTGGGCCATGATCGAGAGTCGGCAGAACCGTGTCGCGAAGGATATTCGGCGCCTCCGGCGAAGTAAAGGCGACCATGCCGTGCTCGAAGGCCCCCATCTGGTCGGCGAGGCGCTCGCCGCGGGCCTCCCCCTCGATCCGGTGCTCGCGACGCCGGAGTTTCTCGCGAGCGACGAGGGGCGGGACTTCGCCCGCCATTTCCCGCTCGCGTTCCCGCGCGCGCCGACGCTTGCGACCACCGACGTGCTCGATTCGCTCGCCGACGCCGATTCGCCGAAGGGGCTGCTCGCGATCGCCCGCCTGCCGCGCGGCGGCGCCGAGACGCTGCCGGTCCGGAGCGGCGGGATCTATCTCTATCTCGACGGCCTCCAAGATCCGGGGAATCTCGGCGCGATCGCCCGGGTCGCCGAGGCGACCGGCGTCGTCGGGCTCGCCCTCGCCCCGGGCACCGTCCATCCGAACCATCCGCGCGCCCTGCGCGCCTCCGCCGGGAGCCTGCTCCGCCTGCCGGCGGCGGTGGGGGTCGGACCGGAGGAGCTCAAGAATCGCCTCTCTCCCATCGCCCCGGTCTGGTCCGCGCTCGCGGCCTCGGGGGGTGCCGACCTCTACGCCGCCGACCTGCCGATCGGGAAATCGCCGTTGATCCTCGCGCTCGGCGCCGAGGGGCCCGGGCTCTCCTCCGAGGTCGAGACGTTCGTCCGCCGCGAGGGACTCCTGCTCACCATTCCCCTCGCGCCACCGGTCGAATCGCTCAATGTCGCCGTAGCCGCCGCGGTCGCGCTGTTCGAGGTCCGGCGGCAGCTCGCCTCGGCCGTTCCGGGGTCCTGGGCTCACGCAACGTCCGAACCCGCATAACACCTATCCGTCCCCGAGGCGTCCTCCGAGGCGAGCCCTGCCGCGATAGCATGGCTTTTTTCGGAGATCTTCATGCGCCGCGTCCTCGCTTCGTCGTTTTCGTCGTCCGCGCCCTGGGCGGCCGTCGCGCTCCTGTTGCCTTTCGCGCTTTCCGACGCGGGAGCCGCAGCGGCGGCCCCCGCACCGGCTTCGCCTCCCGCCTCGATCTGGTCGGCTCCCGCGTTCTCGCTCCCGGCGGCGAAGCTGATCGCCGCGGCTCGGGCGCTTCCGGCGGCGACCGACCAGCCGGTCGATTACCTCCTGTTCGAAACGCGCCTTTCGCTCGATGCCGACGGGCTCTGGACCGAGCGCCAGCATCAGATCTACCGCGTGCTCGATCCGACGGCGGTCGACGACTGGGCCTACGTCGAGGTCGGCTGGTCGCCCTGGCACCAGCTCAAGCCGGAGCTCGCCGCCCGGGTGATCGGCGGCGACGGCACCGAGCGGAAGCTCGATCCGAAGACGATCTCCGAGTCGTCGTCGGGCGAGGACTCGGCGATCATGTTCGACGACGGCCGCGTGCTGCGGGCGCCGCTTCCCGCGGTCGAGGCCGGGGCGATCGTCGAGATCGAGACGGTCACCCGCGATCAACGCCCGGTCTTCGCGGCCGGTAGCGTCCGCCGCGTGCATTTCCCGAACGACCGCTTTCGCCTGGCCCGCATCGACGTCGACACCGCGGCGGGCGCACCGCTCCGCTGGGCACGCCGCCTTCTCCCCGAAGTCGGGCCGGACGAGAAGACGGAGGCCGGGCGCCGGCGGCTCCATTTCGAATGGCGCGACCTCGCGCTCGACCAGGAATTCGTCGACGGCCTCCCGCCGGAAGTCCCCTCGTATCCATACCTCGCCTTCAGCACGGGCGCCTCCTGGCAGAGCGTCGCGAAGAGCTATTCCGACGTCGTGGACCGCGCGGTCGCGGACGCGGACGTGCGTGCCGTGGTCGAGCAAGCGAGCGCCGGCGCAACGGACCAGGCCCAGGTGATCGACCGCCTGCTCGCCTACCTCCAGGCCCAGGTCCGCTACACCGGCATCGAGTTCGGCGACGGCGGGATCATCCCCCGCTCGCCGCAGGAGACGCTCGCCCGCCGCTTCGGCGACTGCAAAGACAAGTCGGTGTTGCTCGTGGCGCTGCTGCGCGCGGCCGACATCCCCGCCTACCTCGCGCTCCTGTCGGCCGGATGGGGATCCGACGTCGAGCCCGACCTGCCGGGGCTCGGCAACTTCAACCACGCGATCGTCTACGTGCCCGCGTCTCCTCCGGTCTGGATCGACGCCACGGAAGAGTTGGCCCGCGCGGGCGAGCTGCCGTCGTCCGATCGCGACCGCTTCGCGCTGGTCGCCGCGCCGAGCACGAAGAGCCTGCAGAAGACGCCACCCCCCGCCGCCGCGGACAACCTTCTCACGCGCACGCGAACCGTCGAGCTCGCCGACCTGGGCCACGCGAAGATCGTCGAGGAGAACGTCTACCACGGCGACCTCGAGATCTGGGCGCGCCGCAATCTCGGTCAGTCCGAAGAGAAGGCGCGCAAGGAGTGGCTCGCGAGCTACGCGAAGGCGTACTTCCTCACCGATCAGATCGGCCCCTACACGATGGAGGGCGAGCGGGATCTTTCGCAACCGTTCCGCACCCGGCTCGAGCTCCCCGACTCGCCGCGCGGCTCGACCGATCTGAACGAGGCCGCCGTGGGCATCCGGCTCGAGAACCTGATCGAGCGCCTGCCTCGCGTCTTCGTCGCCGAGGACCCCGAAGGCACCGAAGACGAGACCGACGAGCCGGAGCTCGACGAGACGGAGGAAGCCGACGCCACGGAAACGCCGACGGCCGACGCTTCGAAGGCAGGCGCCGCTCCCGAGGATGCCCCAAAGACTGCGCGCAAGCAGCCGTACGTCTTCCGCGAGCCGTTCGTGACCCAGTGGCGCTACGAGATCCAGGCGCCTCCAGGTTTTGCCGTGCGCGAGCTGCCCGAGTCGAAGACCGAGGCGCTCGGAACCGCGACGCTCGAACGGCGCTACCGGACGCTGACGGACGGCAAGCTCGAGGCCTACTTCCGCTTCGACAGCGGCAAGGTCCGGCTCTCCCCGGCCGAGTTCGAAGCGATGCGCGAAAAGACGCTCGCGCTCGCCCAAGGCGAACCGATCCTCCTCTACTTCGATCAGGTGGGCTCGGCCGCGCTCAGCCAGGGCAAAGTGGCGACGGCGCTCGACGAATATCGCGGGCTCGCGGCGCGCTATCCCGACCGTGGGCTCTATCCCCTCCAGGTCTCGCGCGCGTTGCTCGCCGGCGGTCTCCAGGAGGCCGCGAAGGTCGAGGCGCAGCGCGCCGTCGCCCTCTCGCCGAAGCTCGCCGCGGCGCACCAGAACCTGGGCTGGGTGCTCCAGCACGATCCCCTCGGCCGTCTGCGCGGCGAAGGAGGCTTCGACCGCCCGGGCTCGATCGCTGCCTATCGCAAAGCGGTGGCGCTCGATCCCGAGAACGACATCGCCAAAGCCGACCTCGCGATCCTCCTCGAGTACAACGATGCCGGGCGGCAGTACGGCCAGGGAGCCGGCCTCGAAGAGGCGGGCAAGCTCTATCGCGAGCTGCACGACAAGGGGCTCACGGGGGTCAACGTCAACCTGATGAACAACCTCCTCGAGCGAGGCGCGCTCGACGAGCTCAAGCAGTTCGCCGGCAAGCTCGAGGTCTCGGCGACGCGGCAGCAATATCTCGCCGCGGCGGTCGCGCTCAAGGACGGTCCCGACGCCGCCTCGCGCCTCGCGCGGAGCGTCGCCGATCGCGACGAGCGCGCGCGGATCATCGCCTTCTCCGCCCAGCAGCTGGTCAAGAAGCGGCGCTACCCCGAAGCGGCGAAGTTGTTCGACATCCTCGCCTCGCTCGCGTCCAACAGCGCCGGCCTCTCCGCGATGCAGCAGCTCGCGAGCGTCCGGCGTTGGGAGGAGGCCGAGGTGCCGGAGCGCAAGCCGGCCACGCTGTTCGCCCGCCTGTTGGTGCTCGCGTTCAAGAAGCAGCTCTCCCCGGAGGAGCTCAAGGACTACCTCTCGCGGCGGCTCCTGCCGGCCGAGCTCGAGGACGAGGCCAAGGCGTTTCAAGCGAAGGATCTCTTCGAGAACATCGCCGAGAAATCCGGCGAGGCGGGCGAAGAGGTCGTGCAGGTCGGCGTCGACATGATCGTTCACCTGCTCCACTCCGACGTCGCCGGCGACGACCGCCTGGGATACCGGGTCCGTTCGCGGGTCGACGGGGTCCCGAACGGCTTTTCCTTCACCTTCTTCGCCCTGCTCGAAGACGGCAAGTACCGCATGCTCACCGACGACAAGGACTGGGCGCCGGTCGGCCGCCTGGTCCTCGAGCTCGCCGAGGCGGGCCAGCTCGACGACGCCCGCCGCTGGCTCGACTGGGCGCGCGAGGAGACGCCGGAGACCGAGAGTGCGGATCCGTACGCGAAGAAGCCGCTCGCTCGCCTTTGGACCGCCGGGGTGGCAGGCGACCTCGAAGCGATCCGCGCGGCCGCCACGGTGCTGCTCGTCACGTTCGGCGACGGTCCGCTCAAGCCGGGCGAGCGCACCGTGCTCGCGAGCGGCCTCGAGAAGGTCGCGGCTCTCCGCGCCACCGCGAGCGGCGAGACCGCCCTGGCGTTCGACCTCGCCACCTGGAAGGCGCTCGCGCAGCTCGAGCGCTGGAACGACCTCGCGCCAATTCTCGAGCGTCTCGCCGACGCCCAACCGGGCTCGGACCGCGCGCTGTCCGCGCTCGCCGCGACGTACCACGACCTCGGGCGCGCCTCGGCGATCCTCCCGCGCGTCCAGGCGCGCCTCGCCCAGAAGCCGAACGATCCCACCGCAGTCCGCATGCTCGCCGACCTCGCCGACTTCCAGGGCGACGTGCCGCGCTCGATCCAGCTCACCCGCGAGCTCGTCGACCGCGGCAAGTCGGAGCCCGGCGACTGGAACCGCCTCGCCTGGAACCAGCTGTTCGCGCCGCCCGTCGCCGAGCAGGCGCTCCGCGACGCCTCCCGCGCCGCCGAGATGAGCGACAACGGGAGCCGCGCGATCCTCCACACCCTCGCCTCCGTCTACGCCGAGCTCAACCGCCCGACCGAGGCCTACCGAGCCCTCGTCCAATCCGTCGAAGCGGGCGACAAGAAGGCGGACGATTCCGACTGGTACGTCCTCGGCCGCATCGCCGAAACCTACGGCCTCCCCGACCAGGCCCGCGCCTACTACGGCCGGGTGGAAAAGCCGAAGGAGTTTCTGGGGGTGAGCGCGTTCACGCTCGCGCAGAGGCGGCTGGCGGGGCTGCCGCGGGAGGTGCAGGCGGGGAAGGGAGCGAAAGGGAAGGGAACGAAGGCGAAGACGCCAAAGGGCGCCACCCCGGGAAGTCGATAGGGAGACGAGCCGAAGTCCTGCCTCGTGCGGCGCGCGGAGGGCCTTGGCGCGCACTGGATGTATACGGAGCCCAGAGGCAACCCCATCCAGCCGTCTTTCAACGAGTTCCCCGAAAGGAGAGGCGCATGAAAAAGCAAGCCCGGTTGAAGCTGGCGAAAGAGACCGTTCGAGCCCTCACGGCAGGCAACCTCAAGGATGCCCGCGGAGCCATCAGCGGAATGCCGATCGACTCCTGTACGTATTCGGTCGAATTCACCTGTTCGGGACCGACGGCCTCGGTCTACTGCAGCGGCTACACCGACTCCTGCTACAACTCCGTCGACGTCTGCTAAGCGCTCGATCCGTCCGAGAGACTGGGTCGCGGCGAAGAACACCGGGGTTCTCTACCCAACTGTCGAACAGCGAAGAAGGGGCAAGGGATGCGTAAGCAGACCAGGAGACTGAGGTTGGCCAAGGAAACACTGCACGCACTTGAGCCGGTTGAACATTCGGTGCTCGGGCGTTACGGGACGGGCCCCACCGATATCCCCGAAACGTGCCCTGATACCGCCCGGGGCACCTGCTGGTGCACGAACCCCGGTGCCACCTGTCCCAGCCGCTCGGATTGCTCAGCTTGCTTCACCTGCCCATTCTAATTTCGGGGTCTCCATTCCTATCTCGCGAACGGGGCTCTTGCCGTACCGGCCCCGTTCCCAAGAGTCCTACCCAGCCCTCCGATCGGCTTCCCGGTTTGGGCTTTTGAGCCCGGCCTCCCTGCCTCGACCCAAGTCTCCCCTTGCCCGCCACCGCGCCGCGGCTTACGCTTAGGCGACCATCTTTTTCCCCTTTTTGAGGAGGGACTGCCGTGGAACAGGTCACCTGGCGCGACCGTTGGCGCTATCGCTTCGACAATTTCATGGCCAAGGGAACGGGGGCGCTGCTGCTCGCGCTGTTCGTCGCTTCGGCCATCATGGTGCTTTCGATCGCCGGGATCGTGGCTCTCGCCCACGTCGCGCCGGCCGGCGAGGACGGCAAGCAGCTCGGCTTCCTGGCGCTCGCCTGGATGGGGCTCCTCCGCACGCTCGACACCGGGACGATGGGCGGCGACACCGGCAGCGTCTGGTTCCTCGGCGCGATGCTTGCGGTCACCCTGGGCGGCGTGTTCACGGTTTCGACCCTGATCGGCGTCTTGAACAACGGCCTCGAAGGGAAGCTCTCCGACCTGCGCAAAGGACGCTCGCGGGTCATCGAGTCGGAGCACACGATCATCCTCGGCTGGTCCCAGCAGATCTTCCCGATCCTCTCCGAGCTGTTGCTCGCGAACGAGAGCCGGAAAGACGCTTGCGTGGTCGTCATGGGAGATCACGACAAAGCGGAGATGGAGGACGAGATCGCCGAGCGCATCGGACCGACCGGCCGGACCCGGATCGTCTGCCGCTCGGGAAGCCCAATCGACCTCGCCGATCTGAAGATCGTGAGCCTTCAGAGCTCGCGCTCGATCGTCGTCCTGTCGCCCGAAGGGGACGATCCCGACGCGAGCGTGATCAAGACCCTGCTCGCGATCACCAACGCCCCCGACCGCCGGGCCGAGCCCTACCACGTGGTCGCCGAGATCCGCGATCCGAAGAACGTCGAGGTCGCTCGCATGGTCGGCCGCGACGAGGTGGAGCTGCTCCTCGTGGGCGACCTGATCTCGCGCATCATCGCCCAGACCTGCCGGCAGTCCGGCCTCTCGGTCATCTACACCGAGCTGTTCGACTTCGGCGGCGACGAGATCTACTTCCGCGAAGAGCCGTCGCTGGTCGGCAAGACCTACGCCGAATCGCTGGTCGCCTTCAACGATTCGGCCGTGATGGGCATCGCGCCGGCCAACGGCAAGCCGCGTCTCAATCCGCCGATGGACCATCGGATCGCCACGGGCGAGAGGCTCGTCCTGGTGGCCCAGGACGACGATTCGATCCACCTGTCGACGGAGACGCACCCTTACAAAGAGGACGCGATCCAGAACGGCGTCGACGTGCCGCAGGAGCCGGAAGGGACGTTGATCCTCGGCTGGAACTGGCGCGCGACGAAGATCCTTTCCGAGCTGTCGCAGTACGTCGCCCCGGACTCGCACGCGACCGTCGTCTCCGAGGTGCCCGAGACGGCCGATCTGATCGCCTCGATCGGCGAATCGCCGAACATGAAGATCACCCTGATCGAAGGCGACACCTCCGACCGCCGCCTGCTCGACGGGCTCGGCCTCGAGAACTTCGACCACATCATCGTGCTGTCGTACGCCGACCACCTCGAAGAGCAGCGGGCGGACGCGAAGACCCTGGTCACGCTCCTCCACCTGCGCGAGATCGGCGAGCAGAAGGGCCGCGCGTTCTCGATCGTCAGCGAAATGCTCGACGTCCGGAACCGCGCCCTCGCCGAGGTCACGAAGGCGGACGACTTCATCGTCAGCGACCGCCTGATCAGCTTGATGCTCGCGCAGATCTCCGAGAACAAGCGCCTCGCCGCGGTGTTCGACGACCTGCTCGATCCGGAGGGGAGCGAGATCTACTTGAAGCCCGCCGCGGCTTACGTCCGCCCCGGCACTCCCGTCGATTTCTACACCGTGATCGAAGCCGCCCGCCGTCGCGGCGAATCGGCAATCGGCTACCGCATCGCCGCCGACATGAAGAACGCCGACGCGGCCTACGGCATCAAGCTCAATCCGGTGAAGACCGACGTGCTGTCGTTCACGGCGGACGATCGGATCGTGGTGCTGGCGGAGGACTGAGGAAACACGGCGCTTTGAGGAGCGGCCCTCGGTTGCGAAGGCCGCCCGAAGCGCTACCGCTCGCGCGGGCAGGGCGGAGGCACAGATTTCAGCGTTCGGGATCCGCGGCCTGTCTGCGGATCTCTTCCATCCACTGCGCCAGATCCCGAAGGTTCATGCCGTAGGCCAGCGGCAGGGCCGCCTCGAAGCCGGACAGCGACCTCGAGAGAGCCCGGCCGCGTTCGGGCCCGGGGTACCCGGGCGCAAAATTCCACCCCACGAATCGGTTCAAACCGACGACGGCGACGCCGAAGTCGCTCACGTGCTCCCAGCGCAAGGTGTGCGCGCGAAACAGGCTGCAGAACGTGAATCCTTCGGCCGTCAGCTCGAGGTATGCGGCCTTGGGATGAAGAGTCACCCCGAAGACCGCCGAGCACAACCCGAAAAATCCGGCGCAGAAGTAACCTTTCGGCTCTCCTAGCCCAACCATCAAGAGGCCGACGGCGAAAAACGCCGAGCTGACCAGCAGAGCGCCCACCCACTTCGCTCGGCTGGGCCTCAGGGTTACGGGGAGGGCTTTTTCGAAGGTCAAGGTCGGACAGGGTGGCCTATAGAGGCCGGGCTCGTCGAACGGAACCGTCGAACGAAGAAACCTCCTGGGCGCGCCAAGCTCCAGCCTGGCGCTTTTTGCCTTCGACATCGCAGCCAGCACGCATTCATCCGTTTCTAGCCCGCTCCTGCCGCAGCCGTTCGATCTGCATGCGCAGAGGCTTCCAATACGCCTCGTCCCGCTGCCGCTCCGAAGCCTCCTCGTCGCGAAGCGCCCGCTCCAGATCGCCACTCGCTAGCCCCTCTGGGGTCGCCACGTGAAGAAGAGGCCGTTCTCCTGCCTGAGCAGCGGCGTCCTTGGGGTGCTCACTTGCCACATCGACGAGAAATCCGGGAGAACGAAGCTCCCGAAGCCAGAACGTAACGCGTTGCGACGTCTGCTCGGTCTGGTGGTTCAAGTAGTTGACGTCCACCAGCCTCCGGATCATCGGCCAGTCCTTATCGCGCTGCGTCTTTCTCGCCATCACGAGGTCCGGCAATGCCAACACCTCAATCGACTCTCCATCATCGAAACTGAAGCTGGTTCGCCGCTCCCAAAGCTCGGAGAACGGCCCGACCCCTCGCATATGGGCCATCAAGTCGATCCGAAGACCCGACACTTCCGGATGCATGCAGCGAAACTGAACGGCGAGGCCCTCGGTCAGATGCTGAAGCGAAAAGGGAGGGACGGCGATGACTTCTACATCGAGCTCTGCGAGAGCGGCCTCCAAGCGATCGAGGTTGTCCGGTTCCGGCAGCAGCGCGAGGTCGAGGTCGCGACTAAATTCCGCTGCGCCGTACAACACGCAGGCCTGGCCGCCCATCAACAGGTGGGCGACCCGATGTCTCCGGATCGTAGAAAGGGCTTTGCGGATCGGGCTCGGGATCAAGGGAGCCTCCCATCGCAACGTAGTGGTGCCAGAGGCGCGCGCTCTCGTTCCATCGCTGCTGAGGCGTCATTCGACACCACTCAGCCCATTCGGGCCCGAAATAGTCGTCGAGGTCGAAGCGCGCCATGCCGGCGGGGATTATAGGCGCCACGAGACGCGCCGCGGCCCGCCGCCCGATCCCAGAATTCGCCGCGCAGGGGTGGAACGTAAAACGTGGCGGCGGAGCGATTTTTGCAGCGACCGGAAGCGCTCTCGGGCCGAAAACGCCGCTTCTCCCTCGGCTGGCGAATTCCTGGCAAAACCGGGCGGATCTTCGCCAAAACGGGCCGATTCAGGCTGGCGACCGGCGGCTCCCGCTTCCCGAGCGTCGATTCTCGCCAAAATGGGCAGTTCTCCACCGGGATGGGCGCTCTTTCACCCAATTGGGCGCTTTCTGCTCTCCGAGAACGTCCTGGAGGTCAATGCGGGCGGCTCGGGACCAAGGCGGGCGGAACTTCGCCAAAACGGGGCGAATTTAGGTTGGATTTCGATTTCCCAAGATGACATTCCAGTGCCGCTCGCCAAAACGGGCGATCTCTCGCCAGAGCGGGCGCTTCCCCGGCAGAACGGGGCATTCCCGCTCCGAATATCGAATTTTCCGCCCCAGGGTGACTTTTTCCGGGACGAAACCGCGTTTCGAAGGCCGAGACTTCGTCGACCCGGCTATTCCTTCGGTCCCGCGGCCGCGGCGATCTCTTCGCGGGCGAGGCGACGGATGCGTTCGTCCAAATCGTCCGGTTCCGCCGCTGCCTTCCGCGGGCTCTGTTCGGCGGCGATGCCTAGCAGATCGGCGACGCGACGCTGTTTGAGCTCCTCCGTCTCCGGCGAGCCCATCGAGACCAGCTCGCCGGGAGAGAGTTTCAAGCGCCGCGCGAGCCCGAGCAGGTGGCGCAGCTTGATCTCCATCGACCCGTCGTAAAGCCGGCCGAGCCGGCCATGGCCGAGCCCCATCGCATCTTCCACCTGGCGATCGGCAAGCCCCGTCGCCTGGATCAGCTGAAACAACATCTTCCGCATGTTCCGGAGGTCGTGGTCGCTCATGGTGGGAGGTCTAGACGCGGATCATAAAGCAACCGAGATCCGCGGCCGCCGTCGCACGGGAGTGGGGCGACGCGTGGCCCCTTTCCAAACGATCAGGCGAGGCGTTCGATGAGGGTGCGATGCGCGGGGTATTCGGCGAGCAGCGTCTCGCGCCTTCCCAGCTCGAAATCGGCGAAATCGAAACCGGGGGCCACGGTGCAGCCGACGAGCGTGTAGGCATCCGGCTCCACGACCTCCGCTCCGAACCAGGTACCGGCGGGGATCAGGGCTTGGAAGGTCTCGCCTTCGGAGATCGCCGGGCCGAGACGGATCGATCGGTGCGTTCCGCCAGGTTCGAGGCCGGGTTCGAGAAGCTGGATCTCGACCGGGCTTCCTTCGTGGAAGTGCCAGATCTCGTCGGCTTTCAGGCGATGGAGGTGCGACGGATGGCCGCTCTTCAAGAGGAAGTAGATCGCGGTCGAGTGCGGCCGGTCGCCGCCGAAGCGCTCGGGAAGGTGCTCGGCCCGAACGGTTTCGGCGGCGCGGTAGGTCTGGACGTAGAAGCCCCCTTCCGGATGGGGAACGAGGCCGAGAGCGGCGACGAGCTCTTCGATGCGGTCTCTGGTACTCGCCGCCGCCGCCTCCCCCCGTCCGAAAGGTTCGGTCACGCGCCCTTGGCCGCTTTGACCGCCGCGGTGAGCGGCGGCAGGATCTCGTGGACGTCCCCCACGATGCCGTAGTTCGCGACCGCGAAGATCGGCGCTCCCGGATCCTTGTTGATAGCGACCACGCAGGAGGACGCCTTCATGCCGACGAGGTGCTGGATCGCGCCGGAGATGCCGAGCGCGAGATAGAGCTTCGGCGCCACGGTCTGACCCGAAGAGCCGATCTGTCGATCGCGCGGGAGCCAGCCGCTGTCGATCACCGGTCGGCTCGCGCCGATCTCGGCGCCCAGAGCCTTCGCGAGGTCTTCGACCGGGCCCATCTTGTCGCCGCCGCCGATGCCTCGGCCGACCGCGACGATGATCTCCGACTTGGTGAGGTCGATCTGATCGCCGCCGACCTCTTCGATGCCGAGGATCTCGCGCTCGGACTTGACGGCCGACAGATCGGCGAGCGGCGTGATCGGCGCCGGGGCAGAACCGCTAGCCGCGGAGTCTGCCGAGAACGCGCCGGCCTGGACCGAGACGATCACCGTCCCCTCGCCCTTTACCTTGACCTTGGCCTGCAGCTTGCCGCCGAGGATCGGCCGCGAGAAGAGCAACGCGCCCCCTTCTTCCGCAAAGGCGGTGATCTGCGGCAGGAGGCCGGCGCCGATCTCGTGCGCGAGGCGCGGCGCGTAGTCGACCGTCTGGTAGGTGTGGGCGAAGATCACGAACGCCGGCTGCGCGGCGCGGAGCGCCGGAGCGAGCGCGCCGAGGAAGGCGCCCGGGGTGTAGGCGGCGAGGTCGGCGTGGTCGGCCACGTGGACCGCCGCGAGGTCGCGCTGCGCCGCCGCTTCGGCCGCCGCGCCGACGCCGGAGCCGAGCACCACCGCCTCGGCCTTGCCGCCGAGGGCCGCCGCGAGCTTCTGCGCCGCGGCGATCGTTTCGAGCGCGGCGCGGGAAACCTGGCCGTCGCGCAGTTGGAGGACCGCCCAAACGTTGTTCGAAGGGGCCGACATCAGATCACCCTCGCTTCCTGGCGCAGCTTTTCAACCAGCGCGCCGGCCGCCGTGGCGGCGTCACCCGAGAGGATCTGCGCGCCGCGCCCGCTCTCGGGGAAGGAGACCGAGACGATCTCCAGCCGCGAGCCCGCGAGGCCGGTCGCGTCGGCGCCGAGCCCGAGGGTATCGGCGGTCACCTCGTCGATCGGTTTCTTGTTCGCGCCCTTG
>JBGAGQ010000128.1:0-4344 GCA_044226625.1 Thermoanaerobaculia bacterium | reverse complement strand
GGAAACTCGATGTTGTCGGCGACCGACATGCCGCGGAAGAGCGCGTAGCTCTGGAATACGAACCCGACGCCGCGCCGCTGCGGCGGCAGATGCGTGACGTCGCGCCCGTGGAGCAGGATGCGCCCGGCGTCCGCGTCGGCGAGCCCGGCGATCATCCGCAACACCGTGCTCTTGCCGCTGCCGCTTGGGCCGAGCAGGACGAAGAGCTCGCCGTCGGCGATCTCGAGGGAGAGGTCGTGGACGACGGAATGCCCCTGGTATCGCTTGGTGAGCTGCTCGAGCACGATCGACATGACCCGCGCATCGTAGGAACCGGCGGGTACGATGTCGGTCGGAAGGCGGTGACATTTCGAGCGGGTTCCGTCACCGGGCTTGCGGAGACGCCCCCACCGCGGTCCTCCCCCGCAAGCGGGGGAGGAAGAAAAGCTCAGTCCTCCGCAATCAATGGGCGAAGCGTCCCTCCCCTCGCTTGCGGGGGGAGGCTCGGAGGGGGCCTCCGCCACCGGTTACGATGTCTCCCCAACCTCGAGGTGCCCATGACCTTCCGCAGCACGTTCTCCCTCCTGCTCCTGAGCGCCCTGCCCGCCGGCGCGCAGGAACCCTCTCTGCCGCCGGGCTTCGTCGATCTCTCCCAGGCGATCCCGGGCATCGCGCTCGAGGTCCGCTACGCCGGGGCGCACAACTTCGTCGGCGTTCCGATCGAGGGCTACGGCAAGCCGCGCGTCCTGCTCACCCACCTCGCGGCCGTGGCGCTCGGACGGGCCGAGGAGGAGCTCGAACCGTTCGGCCTCGGTCTCAAGGTGTTCGACGGATATCGGCCGCAGCGGGCGGTCGATCATTTCGTCCGTTGGGCGAAGGACCTCGACGATCAGAAGATGAAGGGGGAGTTCTACCCGAACGTCGAGAAGGGCCGGCTGTTCGAGCTCGGATACGTCGCCGAAAAGTCGGGCCACACGCGCGGCAGCACGGTCGACCTCACGCTGATCGACCGGGCCACCGGCGCCGAGTTGGACATGGGCAGCCCCTACGATCTGTTCGACCCGATCTCCTGGCCGGCGAGCCCCGCGGTTCCCTCGTCGGCGCGCGCGAATCGGCTGCTCCTGCGCGAGGTGATGCTGCGCTCGGGGTTCAAGCCCTACGAGCAAGAGTGGTGGCATTTCACGCTCGCGGCCGAGCCGTTCCCGGCGACCTATTTCGACGTTCCGCTCGAATAGTCGAGACGAGGAAAAACCCTTCGTACGTCAGCTTTTTACGGATGGCGATACAGAGGCGTCCGGCGCCGAAAATCCGCGAACGCGGGGCTTACGCTACGGCGACATATGGTGTACCATCCACAGAAATCAAACCGGTCGCTGCCGTCGGAATCCGGGCAGGCTCCACCAGGCGCCAACGTTCCGAAGTGACCACCGCACCCGTCGCTCATCGGAGGAGTCGAATCAACATGAAGACCCGTAAGATCACCGTCCCCCTTCTGGCTCTTGCTTTGGTCGCCTTCGGTGCCGCGCAGCTGTTCGCGGCCGTGACGGAATCGAGCACGAACGTGCCGCTCGCGATTCCCGACGCCGGCAACATCAACAGCACCCTGAACTTCAGCGTCAACGGCACGATCACCGACGCGAACCTGACGGTCAACATCACCCACACTTGGGACTCGGACATCGCGTTGACCCTCACCAGCCCGTCCGTCGCGGCCCAGGCCCTCTGGTCGAACTGCGGCGGCAGCGGCGACAACATGACCAACACCGTGATCGACAACGACGCCGCGGGCATCGCGAACTGCGCGTTCGCCGGCGCTCCGTTCACCGGTTCGTTCCAGCCGACCGCCGGCCCCGCCTCGCCGGCCGCGGGCAGCATGAACGCCTTCGACACCACCATGTCGGGCGGCGTGTGGACGTTGAACGTCGCCGACGACTCCAGCATCTGCACCGGCACGCTCAACTCCTGGTCGCTCACCCTCGACGGCGCGCCGCCGCTGCCGGTCGAGCTGATGAACTACGACATCGGCTAACCGCCGATCCGCGCGCTCCGGCGCGCGAGCAGGACCCGAAAGGCCCCCGGCGGTTCCCCGCCGAGGGCCTTTCGCCTTTAGACTCGAGCTCCGTCCGCCATGCCCTCCGCCCGCCCGCGATCCCTCTCTCCGGTCCTGCTGCTCCTGGCGCTGGTACCGCTCGGCGGCTGCTCCCCCGCCGCCGCTCCGCCACCCAACGTCGTGCTGCTGTCGATCGACACGCTGCGTCCCGATCGGCTCGGCTGCTACGGCGCGCGGCGGGTCGACACCCCCGCCATCGACGCCCTCGCCCGCTCCGGGGTGCGGTTCGAGAACGCGTTCACCCCCGTGCCGCTCACCCTCCCCGCGCACTGGACGATCCACACCGGCGTCGAGCCCTGGCATCACGGGGTGGTCGACAACGGCATGACCCTCTCGGCCCCTCCGACCGCCACGCTCGCCGAGCGGTTCGCCGCGGCGGGCTACGATGGCGCGGCGTTCGTTTCGGCGTTCGTCCTGCATCGGACGTTCGGGCTCGGCCGGGGGTTCGCCCGCTATGACGACGGACCGGCAGCGGACGCCGCGATCGACCAGCTTCTGCACGCGACCGGACGGGCCGACGAGCGGATCGACCGCGCGCTCGCCTGGCTGCGGCGGGAGCGGACGAAGCCGTTCTTCCTTTGGCTCCACCTCTTCGATCCGCACGCCCCCTACGATCCGCCCGCGGAGTTTCGCGCCCGCTATGCCGGGCGTCCCTACGACGGCGAGGTCGCCTTCGTGGACACGCAGGTCGCCCGGCTCCTGGCCGCGCTCGACCGCTCCGGCGCGGCGCGGAACACCTTGGTCGTCCTCCTCTCGGACCATGGCGAGAGCCTCGGCGAGCACGGCGAGCAGTCGCACGGCGTGCTCCTCTACGACGCGACGCTTCACGTCCCCCTGATCTTCCGACTGCCGGGCAGGCTCGCCGCCGGTCGGGTCGAACAGGAGCCGGCGACCCTCGCCGACGTGGCGCCGACGATCCTGGCCCTCGCGGGCCTGGCTCCCGAGCCGGGCACCGACGGCCGCGACCTCTTCGGCTCCGACCGCTCACCGCGCCGCTTGGCGGCGGTCTCCGACGCCCCCCGGCGGCGATTCGGCTGGGCTCCGTTGACGGCGATCCGGGAGAGGAACTGGAAGTACATCGCGGCCCCACGGCCCGAGCTGTACGACCTCGCGGCCGACCGCGGGGAGACGGACGACCGCTTCGGCCGCGAGCGGGAACGGGCGGCGCCGCTCGCCCGCGCGGCGCGCGCGGTCGAGGCGACGCTGCGCGAACGCCTGGCGGCTCGGTCCGCGGCGGAGCCCAAGAACGAGGACCAGGCGCGCCTCCAGGCGCTGGGCTACGTGAGCGCCCCCGAAGCGGCCGGCCCGCCCGCGGATCCGAAAGACCGGATCGCCTCGATGGCCGATCTCGACCGCGCATACCAGCTGTTCGCCGAGGGTCGCCTCGACGAGGCCGAGAGCCGGCTGCGCTCTTTGCTCGACCTGGGAAAGGTCGCCCCCTCGGCCGCGCTCGAAGGGCTCGCACGCCTCGCGAGCCTCCGCGGCCGGGACGCCGAGGCGGAGGCGCTCTACCTTCGCCAGTTGGAGCAGGATCCCGAAGCGGTCGGGGCGCTCGCTCAGCTCACCCTCCTCGCTCGAAAGCGCGGCGACTCCCGCCTCGAAGTCGAGCGCGCCCGGCGCCTCGCGGCGCTCGCCCCCGAAGACGGCGGAGCGAGCCGCCTCCTCGCCGAAGCGCTGCTCCACGCGGGCGACCGAACCGCCGCCGAAGCCGAATGGCGCCGAGGCCTCGAAGCCGCGCCGGACGCCGGCTGGCTACGCCTCGGGTTCGCCCGGTACCTGGCCGCGGCCGGAAGGAAGGACGAGGCGCGTCAGGAGCTTTCCCGGATACGGCAGGACGAGACGCTCCCGAGCGATCTGCTGGAAAAGGCGGCCGAAGAGGCGGCGGCGCTGGGAGGCTGAGCCTCTCCTGGGTGTTTCCCTACCGCCCCGCGGGCATCGCGAGCGCGCGGCAGGCTTCTTCGGTCTTCCGATCGCCGAGGGCCTGGGCGATGGCGTAGATCTCCCCCAGCTCGCTCGGGCTGGCGGCGTTGAGGATCGAGGCCGGGGCGGGCTCGGTGCCGAAAGAGGCGTCTTTCGCTTTCCAAGCGAGGTAGGCGAGGTCCTCCCGGTCGGGGTGTCGGGCGGTGGCCGGGGCGAGGAGGGCCGTTGCCTCTTCCCTCTTCCCCTCTTCGAGGTCGAGCTGCGCGAGCAGGCGGAGCGCCTCGATGGAGCCGGGGCGGCTGGCGAGCGCGGCTTCGAGGTGGGTCCGCGCGGCG
>JBGAGQ010000001.1:0-287212 GCA_044226625.1 Thermoanaerobaculia bacterium | reverse complement strand
TTGATGAAGTCGGCGCCGGCCATGAGTGCCACCCGGCTCGCCCGCGCCACGTTGCGCAGCGTGCCGAGCTCGCCGGTCGCGAGGATCGCCTTCATGTGCGCCGGGCCGCACGCTTCACGGAAGGCGCGGACCTCGTCGTAGAGGGCGGTCCAGTCGCCGGTGAGGACGTGAGCGCGGCTGATCACGATGTCGATCTCTTCGGCGCCCGCGTCGACCGAGGCGCGGATCTCGGCGAGGCGGAGGGGGAGCGGGTTCTGCCCCGCCGGGAAGCCCGCGGAGACCGCGCAGACCGGAATGCCCGATCCCGCGAGCGCTTTGCGCGCCGGGGCGATCAGCTGGTGATAGACGCAGACCGAGGCGACCCGGAGATCGAGATGCTCGACCCCGAGCGCCTCGAGAAGGTCGGTGCGGATCGGCCGTCGCGCCTTGGCGCACAGCCTCTCGACCCGCCCCGGCGTGTCGTCGCCCTGGAGCGTGGTCAGGTCCATGACGGTGACCGCGCGCAGGTACCAGGCGGCCTGCCACTCTTTCTTGACCGTCCGGCGCTTCGGCAGCGTTGCCGCCCGGCGCTCGACGGCGCTCGTGTTCACTCGGACGTCGCGCACCCAGGCGAGATCGAGGTCGGTGCCCGGATTCCTCTCGAAATGCGGTTCCTCCCGGCGCAGGGTGCTCGGAGCAAGCTCGCGGAGATCCTGAACGGCCATCGTCGGGGAGCCTAACATGGGGAGCGAATCGCCCGGCCGGGCCCTATTTGAGCCCCGCCCGGTAGAGTGCGTTCCACAGTAGCTTGAACGTCCGATGGGGCTGCGCTCGATGCTGGGCGCGGAAGCCGATCAGGACGACCCGCCCCTTGCCGACGCGAAGCTCGACCATCGCGGCGCGCTTCTCCAGCCGGTCGGCGCCTTTGAGGTAGCCGCTGACCAGGATGTCCTCCCCCTCCTCCGGGTACGAGGCGACGACGCTCCGCTCGAAGCGGGCATCGGTGGGGCTGGTCTGGAACGCGGGCGAGTCGGCGAAGTAGGCGGCCTCTTCGGCGCGCAGACCGTGGGCGAGCGGGTTCTCGCCGTCCAGGCGGATGCGCAGCATCGAGCCCGGGGCGTGGAAGTCCCGCGTCGAGACTTTCTCGAGCACGTTGCGGACCGGCAGGCCGAGCAGACGGATCGCGTAGCCGCACGACTCGTCGAGCGCCACGAGCGTGCCGCCGTCCTCGACCCATTTTTTGAGCTTCTCGCCGCCGTCCTTGTCGATCCCGCCGGCGTAGGGCGCGGGCAGCGGGTTCCAGAAGCGCCGGGCCTCTTCCGAGCCGGGCTCGCCCTTTTCGAGGATGTCGGGATCGACGGCGGGGAACAGGACGACGTCCACCTTGCCGCGGAACGTTCCCTGCTTGAGCGCGGCGTTGTCGAGGTTCTCGAACGGGAAGGCGTACTTCTCGAGCAGGAAGCGGGTCCACCCCTCGTCCTCGGTCGCGACCCACGGCTTGAACAGGCCGATCCGCGTCGCGGCCATCGACCAGGAGGGCACGGTCGGGGCCTCCGCGAGCGGTCGGATCGCGACTTTGGCTTCCCGCGAGAGGCGGGAGAGCTCCTCAGGAGTTGCGGCATTCGCGGGGAGGTAGAAGTCGCCCGGTCCGCTCGCGGCTCCGAGCGCCGGGATCGGCTCCTTGAGCCAGCGTACGTCCTTCTTTCCCGCGAGCAGGCGGTTGATCGCGATCGGCGCCGTGTCGGCCCGGTGGGAGATCCACCACCCTCCGGCGCTCCGCGGCACGTCGGCGCCGGGCCAGGCGTCGCTCGGCACGCTCGAGATCTCAGCGATCGCGGGAGCTCCGCCGTCCGACGTGCGGAACGGCTCGTCCGTCTCCACGACGTCGAGCCCGAGCGCGAGCGGCAGCGACCAGGAGGTGACGTCGTACGGCGCGAGGATCTCGCCCCCTTCGGCCGCGACCACTTTGGGATAGCGCTGCGGCCGGAGCATCGTGAGCAGGAACTGGCGATAGGGCTGCGCGGCCGGGATCACGAAACTTCCGGCCGGAAACATCCGGCCGCCGGAGACGAACGGCCCCGTCGCGCGCTCGACCTCGACCCCGTGCTCCATCAGCAGGTCGGCGAGAAACGGCGCCATCGAGGGGTCGAACTGCTCGGCGGAAACGACCCAAGCGCGCGGGCTCTCGCGCTTGCCGCGCTCGGTCGCCTCGCGCGCCATGCGCCAGAAATTGGTGAGCAGGCCCGTGCGGTTCTCCGCGGCCGATTCGAGGAAGCTCCGCGTGGCGATCAGCTCGTACTCGACGATGTCGCGGAGGCGCCACCAGCCGCCAGGCCAGGGGGAGGGGAAGTTGGAGGTGCGCTGGTATTCGACCAGCCCCTTGACCCCTCCCCGCAGCTCGCCCGGTTCGATCCGGATCGGCGTGGCGATGTCGGCGCTCGCGACCTCCGTGAGCAGGCCGGTGACGTTCTTCCACCAGGCGGTGTTGCGCGTGCCGCCGGGCCAGTAGCTGTCGAAGATCATGTTGCTGCCGACGCCGAGCTTGCCCCCCTCTTCGAGGCGCAGGCTCATGTTCGTGCCGAGCAGGTCGGCCTGGCGGAAGATCAGCGAGTTCACCTCCGGGGCGAGCGGGTCGGCCTGCGGTGGCACGAACATGCGCGGGCCGGTCGTCCCCATCTGGTGCTCGTCGACGAAGATCTGCGGGAACCAACGGTGGTAGAGCACGCCGTTGACCGCGCGCGTCTCCTTCTGCGTAAGCATGTAGTAGTCGCGGTTGTCGTCGTGGCCGACGTACGGGTGGTAGAGCCACGGCATGTCGCCCCCTTCGAAGGGCGTGCCCAGATATTTGTCGTACCAGTCGACCACCATCACCTGACCGTCGGGGTTGATCGACGGCATGATCAGCAGGATCGCGTCGGACAGCCAAGAGAGCTTTTTCGGATCGGAGGTCGTCGCCATCTCGTAGACGAACTCCATCGCCATCTGGGTCGAGCCGACCTCGGTCGAGTGGATCGTGCAGGTGACGAGCGCGATCGTCTTGCCCTCGGCGATCAGCGCCTTCGCCTCAGCCTCGGACAACCCCTCGGGGAAGGCGAGCCGGCGCGAGATTTCGCGGTAGCGGTCGAGGTGCTTCTGGTTTTCCGCCGAAGTGAGGACGACCACCGGCATGTCGTTACCGAGCGTCGAGGTACCGGCCGATTCGATCGACACCCGGTCCGACGCGGCATCCACCGCGCGCAGGTACTCGATCACCTTGGGCCATGGCGCGAGCTTCCGGTCCGCGCCGACCTCATGGCCGAGAAACGCCTTCGGAGACGGGATCTCCGCGGCGAGCGAAACGGCGTTTCCGGCAAGCCAGGCGAAAGCGAACAGCGCGATCATGCGGCGCATCGTCGAGTCTCCTTCGGAGGTGAGGCGGGAGTTTACCCCGGAGATCGATCGGGAATCGTCACCGTGATCCCTTCGAGCTAGGATGCGCAAACCCTTCCAAAGGAGACTGGGATGAAGAAGCTCAACCTTCGCCGCGAGACGCTGTTCCGCCTGAACCGTCCCGACGCCGCACGAGCCCTCGGCGGGCTGCGCCTCGTCCACGAGACGTACGACTCGGGCGAGACCTATTGCTGGTGCACCCAGGGGTGCCCGGTGGGAAGCGCCGGCTGCCCGACGGAACCGGTCGAGACCTCGGCCTGCAACGTCGCCTAGCCTGGGCTAGTTCCTCGGGGCCTCGGGCATCAGGATGACGAGGACGATATAGGCCAGGATGCCGGGAAACGCGGCGGAAACGATCGAGACGACGACGTAGAGGACGCGCACCAACGTCACGTCCCAACCGAGCCACTCGGCGATTCCGCCGCAAACTCCGGCGATCATTCGGTGTCGGGAAGAGAGTGTGAGGGGCATCGCGGTCGAACCTCCTGCCCTATCCTACGCCCCGGCGTGTCTTGCGGTTTCGACGCCCGGGCTTGGCCGAACGCCGGATCCAGCTCACCGGCGGTTCAAACGATCTCTCACACCGCCTCCGCCCCCGCCCCGTGCCGGGCGGCGACCACCGCCGCGGTGAACAGGCCGCAGACGGCGGCGAACGTCACCAGCGCGACGAGCGAAAGCCAACCTTTGATGTCGGTCGGCTGGAGGAAGGTCAGGAGCTCCGCCATCGGCGCGAACGGCTTGCCGTCCTTGATCCCCTCGAGCGCGCGAAGCGTGGCGCGGATCAGCGCGCCGATCGCGAGGCCGCCCAGGGCGCCGATCGCGCCGCGGATCGCCAGCTGCGCGCCGGTGAGCCGATCCCGGGTCTTCGGTGGCTCGACCGAGAACTCCGGCTCGCGCTGACCCCAGGGGACGAAGCGGGCAAGGAGGGCCATGCCGGGAATCCCGGCGGCGATCGAGAACCAGAAGAAGTTCGTCCAGCCGATCGCGTGGACCAGAAACCCGGTGATCGGCCCCGAGAGCAGCCGCGGTAGGCCGAACAGGCTGGAGAAGAGGGCGTATTGCGTGGCCGAGAAACGCTTCTGCGTGAGGCGCAGCAGCAGCACGCCGTAGGCTCCGGTGCCCATTCCGGAGGCGAAGGTCTCGAACGCCATCGCGCCGTACATCAGCCAGCGGTTCGGTCCCGGCTGGACGGAGAGGACGACGTAGCCCAGGTTCGAGAAGATCTGCAGGAAACCGAACAGCCAGAGCGAGCGGCCGAGCCCGAGCGTGGTGGTGAGCGCGCCGCCTAGGAAGACGCCGATCAGATTGCCGAACAGCCCCACCGTCGCGAGCGCCACGCCGCGGTCGAAATCGCTGTAGCCGGCCTGGACCAGGAAAGAGCGTTGGAGGGTCTGCGCGAGCTGGTCGGCGAACTTGTAGAGCAGGACGAAGGCGAGGATTTCGAGCGCCCGATGGCGCGACAGGAAGCCGAGGAACGGTAGCCAGACCGCCTCGCGCAGCGTCTTCGGCGCGGGAGGCTGCGCCTCGGGCTCGGGCGCCTTCCAGGTGACGATCAGCAGCGGAAGGTACAGCGCGGCGAGGATCGCGTTCACGAGCGGCCAGGAAGTCATCCCGGCGAGCGTGATCGAGAACCCGCCCGCGAGGTACATCGCCGCCCGATAGATCGCCGTGCGCGCGCCGACCGCCACGCCCTGCTCCTCCGGGCGCAGAACGTCGACCGCGTAGGCGTCGAGCGCGATGTCCTGCGTCGCCGCGGCGAACGCGACCGCGAGCGCCAGGGCGCCCACCACCCACGGAGCGTCCGGATGGCCGCCGACCCCGGCGAGCGACAGCGTGGTCGCGAACAGCGCCACCTGGGCGAGCGCGATCCACCCGCGCCGCCGCCCCATGCGCTTGCCCGGAACGTACCGATCCATGAGCGGCGCCCAGAGGAATTTGAACGTCCACGGCGCCTGGGCCAGCGTGATCAGGCCGACCACTCGCAGGTCGACGCCGATCTTGGTCATCCAGTCCGGAATCGCAATCCAGACCAACCCGAGCGGCAGACCCGACGAGAACGACATCAAAGTGACCGAGGCGGTCCGCCAAGACGTCATGGCGCGGACCAAGGCTTGCCAGGTCGAAAGGCGCGGCTCGGATTGTGGGGTCATCTTGGCGGCGGAGTGTATCCGGGATTGCAGCGAGATCTCAGCGGCAGCGCCCCCCGCAGACCTTGCAGGCGATCCCGCCCAGGCGCTTGGCTTCCGCGAGAGGTATCACCTTGCAATGGCGGTTACAGCGCTGCGCCCATTGGCATTCGGCGCAGTGGTACTTCAACGTTTCGATGTTGAAGACCACGGATTCCTCCGTGGGTGCGGCGGCTGCGGACCATGGCGGACCGCTGTCGCCAAGCGACGAGTTCGGAGCGATCGCGGGTGGCTGGCGTGGGCTCGCCGCGGTCGACACCGGGTCTCTGGAGAAGAGCTTCGCGGCCTGGCGAAACGTCGGGTTGAACACTCCAGCGCCAAGACAGTACGCGAGTAAGGTCACCAGAAGGAGCTTGACGTTCGAGTCGTTGGGCATGGCATTCCTCACGGCGCCTGCGGCCGGTGCCGAACTCCAGCCCTAGACGCGAGAAAATCGCCGCCGCGAGGTCAGGTTTCGCATTCGGATCGAGGCGGAGATAGATTAGAAACCCAATGGCTGAGGGAGTTCTTCGGGCGCTCCCACTGTGTTCGACCCTCGTAAGCAGGTCCCTCCCCCTGCTTGCGGGGGGAGGCCAGGAGGGGGGCTTTGTGGTTCTTCCTGAGGGCCCCCACCTCGGTCCTCCCCCGCAAGTGGGGGAGGAAGAGAGGCTGCGCCTGCGGGAGTCCTTCGGGCGCTCCCACCCCATAAGGAACTCGACCCAACATCTGAGAGAAAGGGCTCTCTTTGCGCGCCGAGCGAATCTTCGAATCTTGCCTGTATGCCCGAGACCTCGCCGCGACGGTCGCGTTCTATCGCCGGGTGTTCGGCCTCGAGGTCCTCTCCGACTTCTCGCCGCGCGGCGTGGCGCTCCGATGCGGCGCAGGCGTGCTCCTGCTCTTCAACCCCGACGAGACGCGAGGAGTGCACGCGCTCGTTCCGAGCCACGGCGTAGAAGGTCGTGGCCACCTCGCGTTCCTCGCGGCGGAAGAGGAGCTGCCGGCCTGGCGCGAGCACCTCGCGGAGTGCGGCGTCGAGATCGAGACCGAGGTCGCCTGGGAGGTGGGGGGGAGGTCGATCTATCTCCGCGATCCCGGCGGCAACAGCGTCGAGCTCGCGCCGCCGACGCTCTGGGGTGGAGGCTGGGCGTGAGCTTTCCTCCAGCGCTCGACCACCTATTGATCGGTGCTCCCGATCTCGCGGCCGGCGTGGCCTGGATCGCGGAGCGTTACGGCGTCACGCCGTCGCCGGGTGGACGGCATCCGGGACTCGGCACGCATAACGCCCTGCTCGGCTTGGGCGACGGGCGCTACCTCGAAGTCATCGCCCCCGATCCCGCAGGGGCGGGCCTCGCGCCGCCGTTCGCCTGGCTCGCCGATCTCTCCGAGCCGAGGCTCGCTACCTGGGCCGCCCGGGCGGACGACCTCGCACCGATCGCCTCCGCCCTGGACCGGCTGGATCGTCGACACTCGGACATCCTGCCCGGCTCCCGCCGACGGCCGGACGGCTCGCTGCTCGAATGGTGGACGCTCTTTCCCGACGAGACCGAGGGCGGGGTCGTGCCGTTCTTCATCCGTTGGAAGAACCCGGAAGAGCACCCGGCGCGATCGCTGGCCCCCGCTCTGGAGCTCGAATCGCTCGCGTTCGTCCACCCTCGGGCCGAGCGGGTTGGCAAGGTTTTCGAAACCGTCGGTCTCGACGGCCGGATCGAGCGGGGCGAGCCACCTCGTCTGGTCGCGACCTTCCGTCGCTGATTCCCCTACCCGGTGAGCGTCGAGCCCCCGCCCGGCCGGGCGGGGGCAGCCTCTCGGGCTCTTCCTACACTGGCCGATAAGCCTTCTGCGGATCCACCCCCGGATCCCGCTTTCGCGCGCACCTCCCCGGTGCGCCAACCCTCAAGGAGGCCCTATGAAAGTTTCCTCGGCTCTCCTCCTCGTGGCCGTGCTCCTGTTTGCGGTTCCGCAGGGCGCGGCGGCCGTCGCCGGCCAGTGGACACTCCTCGGCTGGAACAACCTCGGCATGCATTGCATGGACAGCGACTATTCGCTGTTCTCCATCCTGCCTCCGTACAACACGATCCACGCCCAACTGATCGACGGCTCCGGCAAACTGGTGAAGAGCCCCGCCGGAATCACCGTCACCTATGAAGCCGTGCGCGACGGCGCCGGCTCGATCAACACGACCTCGCGCGCGAAGACCAACTTCTGGCAGTTCGTATCAACCCTGTTCGGCGCCTCCCCGGCTCCCGACGCGGGACTCACCGGGCTCACCATGCCGGGATCCG
The DNA here is from genome assembly GCA_044226625.1 of Thermoanaerobaculia bacterium. Lineage (GTDB taxonomy): Bacteria > Acidobacteriota > Thermoanaerobaculia > Multivoradales > UBA5704 > DASYKS01. The sequence goes on along the minus strand of JBGAGQ010000001.1, from coordinate 279,357 downwards.
CGAACCGTCCGCAACCGATGATCTGGGACGCCACGATGGGGTGGTTCACGGCGGAGGGAATTCCGATCACGCCCTACGACGACGCGGGGCACAAGAATCCCTATCCGATGATGCGGTTGGTGGCGCGGAACAGCGCGGGAACGGTGCTCGCGGTCACGTCGATCGTGCTGCCGGTCTCCGACGAGATGACCTGCACCGCCTGCCACGCTTCGGGCTCCGCGCCCGCCGCGCGACCCGCGGGCGGGTGGGTGAACGACCCGAACCGCGAGCGCGATTTCCGGCGCAACATCCTTCGTCTGCACGACGAAAAGCAGCGGGGAAGCGCCCTCTTCGCCAGCGCGCTCGCCCGCGCGGGTTACCGACCGGAGGGTCTGGCCGCGACCGCCGAGGCGGGCGTCCCCATCCTCTGTGCGCGATGCCATGCCTCCAATGCGCTCCCCGGCACGGGATATACGGGGATCTCGCCGCTCACCTCCGCGGTTCACGGAGGCCATGCCGGTGTGATCGATCCCGCGAACGGCATGACGCTCGAAGCTTCGGCCAACCGGGCGGCGTGCTACAACTGTCATCCCGGCTCGACCACCCGCTGCCTGCGCGGCGCGATGGGCGCCTCCGTCTCGCCCGACGGTTCGCTCGCAATCCAGTGTCAGGGCTGCCACGGTCCGATGAGCGAGGTGGGCGCCGCCGGACGAAAAGGTTGGCTCGAAGAGCCCGATTGCCAGAGTTGCCATACCGGCACGGCCACCCAGAACGCCGGGCAGCTCCGCTACGACACCGCGTTCACTTCGCCGGGGCATCCTCGAATGCCGGTGAACGACACGTTCGCGACGAATCCGAACACGCCGGGCGCCGGCCTGTCGCTGTACCGTTTCTCGTTCGGCCATGGCGGTCTCGCTTGCGAGGCTTGTCACGGCTCGACCCACGCCGAGTATCCGTCGTCCCACGCGAACGACAACGTGCAAAGCAGCCTGCTCCAAGGGCACAAAGGGACGATGGCCGAATGCGCGGCCTGCCACGGCGCGGCACCGGTCACGACCTTCGGCGGTCCGCACGGCATGCATCCGGTCGGCCCCTCGTGGGTAAGCCACCACGGTGAATCCGGAGAAGGCGACGGCCCGGCCCGGGCGTTGGTCAATTGCCAGTCGTGTCACGGCGCGGACAGTCGCGGCACGGTGCTCTCCCGTTCGCAAGCCGACTGGACGGTCAATACGGAATTCGGTAGCCGCTATTTCTGGCGCGGATTCCGGATCGGCTGCTACGCCTGTCATGACGGCCCGGGCAGCGAGCGCGCGAATCCCAACCGGCCCGCGCAGGTGACCGACGGCAATGCCGCGGTCCGCAGCCCGGCATCCGTCGCGATCCCGCTCGCGGCGGGCGATCCGGACAACGATCCGCTGGAGCTGCGGATCGTCTCCCAGCCGGAGCACGGCACGGTGGGCCTGGTCGGCCGGACCGCGACCTACTTCTCGGAGCCCGGCTTTGCCGGGATCGCCACGTTCACTTTCGCGGCCTGGGACGGCTCGATCGACTCGAACCTGGGAACCGTTCGCGTGACGGTGAGCGGCGGAGGCGGAGGGGGTTGCACCCTCGCCTGCACCGCGACCGTGCCGGCGAATTCTCGGGAAGGGGCGTCGGTGGCTTTTAACTCGACCGCCACCGCCACCAACTGCGGCGTTCAACCGACCTTCGCTTGGGCGTTCGGGGATGGGCAGTCCTCGACGCTCCAGAATCCCAACCACGCCTATCGCCTTTCGGGTTCTTACACCTGGAGCTTGCGAGTCACCGCGGCGACCGCGACCTGCGACAAAAGCGGCGTCATCGCCATCGCCGGCCAGCCGCCGAGAGTCTCTCGAGTCCTTCGCCTCGCGAACCCGTTCCGGCTCCAAATCGACGGCGGCAATTTCCACGGCACCCTCCAGGTCTCGATCGCCAACCAGCCTTGGACCAACCTGACCCGCCAGGGAACGACGCGGTTGATCCTCGGTTCCGGAGCGTCGCTCCGCGACCGATTCCCCGCCAACACCTGGGTCTCGATCCGCCTGCTCAATCCGGACGACGGGATGAACGTGACGGTTCAGTACAACCGGACCCTGAACCAATGGCGGCCGGCGCCGTAGGCGCCTTTTGAAAAGGGGCCTCACCCAGGGCGGCGCGTCTCGCGTCGCCCCCGGCCGGGTCCCGTGGGGACTGTTGGGCCGGCCGCGGACCTTCGCGATCCGTTTATCATCCAGAGGAGACTTTCTTCTGGAGACCCGCGTGAATCCGTCGACAGGCATCGAGTGGACCGAGGCGACCTGGAACCCCGTGCGGGGTTGTACGAAGGTGAGCCCGGGCTGCAAGCACTGCTACGAAGAGACCTTTGCCGAACGCTGGCGGGGCATCCCCGGTCATCCGTACGAACAGGGATTCGACCTTCGACTAGTTCCGGAGAAGCTCGAAGAGCCCCTTCGGTGGAAGCGCCCCCGTCTGATCTTCGTCAATTCGATGAGCGATCTGTTCCATGAGGAGGTCCCGCTCGACTACATCGCTCGCGTGTTCGACGCCATGCGTCGTTCGAGCTGGCACACCTTCCAGGTTCTGACGAAGCGAGCGGACCGGCTCGCTGAGATCGCGTCCGATCTGCCCTGGCCGGGTAACGTGTGGCAGGGGGTCTCCGTCGAAAACCAGAAATACCTCGGTCGAATCGAGAAATTACGGACGGTGCCGGCGACCGTCCGTTTCCTCTCGTTGGAGCCGTTGCTCGGCCCCCTTCCGGATCTGCCCCTCGACGGGATCTCGTGGGTGATCGTCGGGGGAGAAAGCGGGCGCGGGCACCGGCCGATGGACCCCGAATGGGTTCGGGACATCCGAACCCAATGTGTTCGCGCGGGAATCCCTTTCTTTTTCAAACAGTGGGGCGGTCGGAACTCGAAGTCCGGCGGCAAAGACCTCGACGGACGGATTTGGAGCCAGATGCCCGCCTCCCCAAGCCCGACTACCGGTCTCGGTACTTCTTGAAGATCTGCTCGACGATTTTTCCTGCGACCGGTTTGTGGCAAGCGAAAAACAGGTAGTACACCACCGCCCGGCTCCGGTTCCTCATCGGGAGAGGAGCAGGGACGTACTCGTACCCCGCGATCTCCCGAAGCCGGGTGCGAAAAGCGTCGGCCACAACATCGTTGGGTTGTTTCTCGGCCTCCGGGGCTCCGAACAGGGTCGCTTGGGCCGCGGGCTGATACGCAATTCCCCGCCACGACTCGTCGCCCCAAAAGGCCGTCATCCGAGCTCGCTGCTCAGGCGTCACGCCGTCCGGGTCACGCCAGAGGACGTTCCGATTCATGTCCATGACCGGGAAGTTGAGGAAGATCTCGATCGTTTGGAGGCGCGCGGCCTCCACGAGGAGCCTCCAGTCCAGGTGCAGACCGTACGGATCCAAGAGGCACAAGCCTCGCCGGTAGTCGCGGTACCGAACCTGTGGAAAGACCTCCTGCAGTAGAACCCGGTTGCAGTCGCCGCGAAAGATGTGGACGTCAGGGCGGTCTCCTGCCAGGGCTTGAAGGGCCTCGACTTTGTCGCCGTCCAAATCGACGAAGAAGAACTCCCGGAAGGGAGGCGAGATTTCCAGGGCTTTTCTCGGGCTGCCTGGAATGAGAGCACCCGTTTGGCGCGAGACGTGCGTGCCGGCCCCGGAGAAGCCATCGATGTTGACGTGCTGCAGGGGCGTCTTCGCAGCCAGGATCGTGGAATACGCCTTGGCGTACTTTTCGAGGATCTCCAGCTTCAGCTCGGACCAATACCCGATGGTGTCGAATTCCGTCATGGTTTTCTCCGGCCCCGGGGAAGTTGGCGGGGCGAATACGACCTAAGACGTAACGCGACCTATGACTTCTGTATGGTTCCCCGAAAGAGGCGCCCGAGCCCTATCTACAGCCGCCCGACCTCCCCTTCGAGGCGACGGAGCACGCCGTCGATCTCTTGGAGCACGGTTCGGGTTTCGGCGAGGTGGGTCTGCTCGGAGCGGACGAAGCGGGAGTAGGGGCCCATCCCTTCGCCGATGCGGTGGAGGCTCCGCTCGATCTCGCGGTCGAATTGCTCGGTGAGGGCGGACATGAGCTTCTGCCGTAGGGTCTCGATCTTGTCGCGGAGCTCCCGCTTCGCCTTTTCGCGGCGGCTGGGGAGGATGAAGAGGCCGAGGGCGGCGACGGTGCCCGCGGCGACGATGCCGGTGAAGTCGGCCGCCGCGGTCGCCGCGAGGTGGACGAGCAGGGCGCCGAGGCCGAGCGCGCCGACTTCGACCAGGGCGGTGTTGGCGACCGCGCCTTTGACCGACTCGGCGAGACGCTCCGCCTCGCGGTCGTGATCGAAGCTCTCGACCGAGCGTTGCGCCGCGCGGCCGACGCTTTCGAGCAGCCGGTTGCGGTCGATCTCGAAGCTCCCCGTGCCGGTGTCGCCGACGATCTTGTCCGCGTGCGCCGCCCTCCGCTTCGCGAGCAACTCCAAGATCGCCTGCCACTGACGCAGGTCGGAGGCGATCATCCAGTCGATCACCTCGTGGACGCGCCGGTCGATCGCCTGGGGGACGTCGGCCACCACCGCGCGGACGAAGTCGGCGCGGGTCTTCTCCTTGTTCAGCAGGTCGAACACCTTGCCCAACCGGAGCCGCTCGTCGAAGAACGAGGCGCCGCGGTTTTCGAGCTCGTGGAGCACCTTGTCGACGTCGGCGAGGCGGAAGCGGAATTCGCGCCCCATGTCTTCTTTGTAGAGCGCGAGCTGGCGTTCGAGCGCGTCGAGGGTCGCGACGTCGTCGGCGAGCAGGGTGGCGCGCGACGCGGCGAGCGAAAGGTATTTTTCGACCAGGCGCGCCGCGACGCCGAGCGGGTTTCGCAGCTTGAGGCGGATGCGCTCTTTTTCGTCGAGCGTCCGGACCAGGAAGCTCTCGAGTGCGGCGAAACGGCTGCGGGCGAGCAGCGCCTCATCGCCGGTTTCCTTCGCTTTCTGCGCCTGCTTGCCCGAGAGCGGAAAGAGATCGGGTGCGAAGCCGAGCAGGGTCCGCGCGCTCTCCGCGACGAAGGCGAGCACCTTGTCGAGATCCTCGGGCGTCTCGAGCAGGTCGATCTTGTTCAGGACCAGGACGATCTTCTTCCCCCAATCGCGGATCGATTCGAGGAAGGCGCGCTCGCTCTCGGTGAACGGCCGGTCGGCCGAGGTGATGAACAGCACCAGGTCGGAGCGGGGGACGAAATCGCGGGTGATCGCTTCGTGCTCGCGATGGATCGCGTTGGTGCCGGGGGTGTCGACGATGCGGATCTCGCGCAGCAGCTCGACCGGCGCCGAAATGGTTTCGATCAGACCGTCGGCCGTCGCGCGCGCAACCTCCGGACCGTATTGGAGAACGTGGATGCGCGTCGTCGTGGGGGTCGGCCCCTCTTCGAGCACGCGGCCGGAGAGCAGCGCGTTGATGAACGCGGATTTCCCCGCGTTGAACTCACCCGCGACCACGAGCAGGAACAGCTCGTCGAGCTGGCGCACCGAGGCGGCGAGCGTCTTCGTGTCCTCGGCGCCCGGGTCGAGGTGAGACAAGGCCTGGGTCAACCGGGCGAGCGCGGCGCGCTCCTCGACCAGCACCTGGTCGGCCGATTTCGAAAGGATGCGCCGGAGCATGGAAAAACGATAGCACGCGGCTGCCGCGCGCCCGGATCGGCCGTGGCGGGGAGCGAAGACGCCTTGAAGTACGGAGAGGGCGAAAGGAGCGAGGGAATGAATTCCCTCGCTCGCGGAGTCGTCCCTGCGGGACGAGACCCGGCCGGAGCCGGGTCTATCGAAGGGCTTTAAAGGGCCGAGGTTCCCGGTGGAACGAGCGCGTCGATCGCCGCCGCTTCGTCGTCGGTGATCTGGAGGTCGACCACGGTGAGGCTGTCTTCCAGCTGCTCCATCGTGCGCGGGCCGACGATGATCGAGCTGACCGCGGGATGGCGGAGCGCCCAGGCGTTCGCGAGGCGGGCGAGCGAGGTCCCTTTCGCTTCGGCGATCGGCAGCAGCTTTTCCACCACGTCCAGGCGCCGCTCGAACTTCGGGTTGTCGAGGTCGCCCACCCAGTTGCGCGCGCGGCTCGTGTCGGCCGGGTTCGACTGGCCGCGGCGGTACTTGCTGGTGAGCCAGCCGCCCTCGAGCGGGCTCCAGACGATGTTGCCGAGGCCGTGCTTCAACGACATGGGAAAGTGGTCGAGCTCCATCGTCCGGCGCAGGATGCTGTACGGCGGCTGGATGCAGACGTAGCGCTCGAAGCCGCGCCGCTCGGAGACCCAGAGCGACTCGACGATCTCCCAGGCGGCGTACCGCTTTTCCCAAGGGCCGGCGCCGTCGTAGTGATTGGTCGAGCAGCCGAGGTAACGCACCTTCCCCTGGCGGACCAGGTCGGTGAGGGTCGAGAGCGTCTCTTCGATCGGCGTCGTCGGATCGGGGCGATGGGTCTGGTAGAGGTCGATCGCCTCGACTTTCAAGCGCCGGAGCGAGGCCTCGACCTGCTGCTGGATCGCCTTGCGCGAGCTCCCGCGCTCGTAGACCCCCGGGCCCATCGGCGACCAGACCTTCGTCGCGAGGACGATCTCGTCGCGCTGCGCCCGGCGCTCGGCGAGCGCCTCGCCCACGATCTCCTCGGATTCTCCGGCGGAGTAGTTGTTCGAGGTGTCGATGAAATTGATCCCCGCGTCGAGCGCGCGGTGGATGATGCGGATGCACTCCGCCCGGTCGGTGTTGCCCCAGGCGCCGAACATCATCGCGCCGAGGCAGAGGGGGGAGACCTTGAGGCCGGTGCGGCCGAGGCTTCGGGTGTCCATGGTCGACGTCTCCAGCAGGTTCGAGGGAGCGAGTAGGGGGAGCCGGGGCTGTGGTTTCGGCCCGTTTCAGCCGACCGAGATCACCTCGACGGGGCCGAGCGCGGCGAGCTGCGGCGCGATGCGCGCGGCGGGGCCGACGGCGACGATCGCGATCCGATCGGGATGGAGATGGCGGCGCGCGAGATCGAGCAGCTCGGCCCGATCGATGCTGCCGATTCGCTCGAGGTAGCGGTCGTAGTAGTCGTCGGGCAGGTCGTAGATCGCGAGCGTCTCGAGCCGCTTCGCCACGTCCGAGAGCGTCTGCGACGAGTACGGGAAAACCCCGGTGATGTAGCGCCGCGTCTCCTCGATCTCGTCGACCTCGACCGGCTCGCTCCGGATCCTTTCGAGCTCGTAGAGGACCTCGCGCGCCGCGGCGCCGGTCGACTCGATCGCGACGGCGGTCGAGACGGCGAACGGCCCCGGTCCGAGCCGGCCGCCCAGGCGAGTCGAGGCGCCATAGGTGTAGCCGTGCCGCTCGCGGAGGTTCAGGTTGATCCGGCTGGTGAACTTGCCGCCGAGCAGGGTGTTCAGGAGCAGCAGCGGCACGTAGTCGGGATGGCGCCTGCCCACCGCGGCGTGGCCGAGCCGCAGCTCCGTCTGGGCCGCCTCGGGACGATCGATGACGTGGATCGTGACCCCCTCGCGCCGCGCGGGCAGGATCTCGGCCGCGGGGGGGGCCGTCGTGGCGGGCGCCCCGCCGAGCCGCTCTTCGATCGTGCGGGCGATCCGTTCCGGGTCGAGGTCGCCGACCGCGATCAAGGTCGCGGAGCCGAGCGGATAGTGGCGCTGATAGAACGCGGCCGCCTCGTCACGGCCGACGCGGGAAATGCTCTCGATCGTTCCGAGCGGCGATTCGGCGTAGGGGGTGCCCGCGTAGAGCACCCGGGCGAGCTGCTCGTCGGCGAGCGTGCCGGGCTCGAAACGCCGCCGCTCGAGCTCGGTCGTGCGCAGCTTCTTTACCCGATCGATCTCGCGCTGCGGGAAGGTCGGCGTCGTCGCCACCTCGATCAGCAGGTCGAACGCCGGGGCGAGCTCGGTCGCGAGCAGTCCGGCCTCGACCGCTCCGTAGTCCCACTCGGCGTAGGTCGCGAGGTACCCGCCGAGGTCCTCGGCGCGGCGGGCGATCGCAAGCGACGAGCTCGCCTCGGTCCCCTCGTCGATCAGCGAGGCCGACAGCGTCGCGAGGCCGGGAAGCCCCGCCGGGTCCCAGTGGCCGCCCGCCGGAAAGACCAGCTCGAGCGTCGCGAGAGGCACCCGCGGCAGCCGCGCGGCGTAGATCCGAAGGCCGTTTGCGAACCGTCGATGGAGGAACGGCGGGAAGCGGAACCCGTGCGCGGGGCGGGCCGGCGGCGCGCCGTCGCGGGCGATGGAGCTCTTGCCCGCGCTCACGCGGTGGCGTCCTTGGGAACGATCCAGAGGACCGCGCGCCGTTCGGCAGGGCAGCGCTCGGCGACGAACCGGGAGATCTCGGCGGCCGAGATCGTGCGATAGGCCTCGAGCTCGCGCTCGAATCCGCCCGGATCGTCGAAAAACGTGGTGAACCGGGCGAGCAGGTCGGCGCGCATGTCGAGCCGCTGCAGGTTTCCGAAGTAATCGGTGAGCGTCTTCTTCCGCGCGCGCTCGAGCGCTTCGAGGTCGACTCCGCCCACCGCGATCCGCTCCAGGTGCCCGACGAGCCGCGTCTCGATCTCCGCGGGGGCGACGCCGGGGCGCGCGGTCGCGACCAAGGTGAACGTGCCGGCCGCCTCGCCGAGGTGGATCCACGACCCCGTCTCCTGGGCGATCTGCAGGTCGTAGATCAGGTCGCTGTAGAGCAGGCTCGATTTGCCGGACGACAGATAGGAGGAGAGCAGGTCGGCCACGTACCACTCCCGGCTGCCGTAGGGCGCGGTCGCGAACGCGACGTAGACCCGCGGCATCAAGACGGCGTCGGCGAACACTTCACGCCGCTCCCCGGTGGGCGCGCCCTCGGCTGGCAGGACCACCGGAGGGATCTCCTCGCCGCACGGGATCTCGCCGAACCAGTGGGCCGCCCGTTCGAGCGCGTCGTCCGGCTCGACGTCCCCGGCGATCGTGAGCACCGCGTTGTTCGGGGCGTAATAGGTACGAAAGAACGCGCGCACGTCGTCGATCGTCGCGGCGGAGATGTCCTCTAACGTGCCGATCACCGGCCAGCGATAGGGATGCCCTTCCGGATAGAGCAGGCCGTAAAGCCGCTCGCTCGCTTGGCCGTACGGCTGGTTCTCGATCCGCTGGCGCCGCTCGTTGATCACCACGTCGCGCTGGTTGTCCAGGTTCTCCTGGGTGAGCGCGGGAAGGAGGAACCCCATCCGGTCCGCCTCGAGCCAGAGGCCGAGGTCGAGATGGGCGGACGGCAGCGTTTCGTAATAGTTGGTCCGGTCGTGCGACGTCGAGCCGTTCGCGACGCCCCCCACCTGTTGCACGTAGCGGAAATGCCCGTTCGTCGGCACGTGGGCGCTCCCTTGGAACAGCATGTGCTCGAACAGATGGGCGAATCCGGTGCGGCCGGGGCGCTCGTTCTTCGAGCCCACGTGATACCAGAGATTCACCGTGACCAGCGGCAGCGACCGGTCCGGGTGGATCACGACCTTGAGGCCGTTGGGCAGAGCGTGGCGTTCGAAGGAAATCTCTGGCGTGGCGGTCATGGCATCCGTTCGGAGCGAGACGGCCGATCGCCGTAAAGCGGTGCGCCCCGGATTCGAGGTAGTGGCTCTGGAGCATAGGGGCGGGCTCGGAGAGGTGTCAAGGAAGCTGCAAAGCGATCTATACACCTCTCCCGAAAGCGGATCCGAATCCCCGAGACCCCCTCCGCCCTCTCGGACTCGGCCACCTGAGCGGCGAGAGGACAGCGAGCGGGGCTTGCACCTTCCGCCTCGTTTGCGCTACTGTCGCCGCATGACGACGAGCCCGGCGTATCTCACCGAGAACCAGAAGAAGATCCTCGACTTCATCCAGGAATTCCAGGGCCGCCAGGGGATCGCGCCGACCCATCGCGAGATCTGCGAGCGCTTCGGCTACCGGTCGTACGGGACCGTCTACAAGCACCTGAAGCTGCTCCAGCAGAAGGGCTTCCTCCACCGCGACTGGAACCAGAAGCGCGGCATCGAGCTGATCCGGGCGATCCCGGGCACCGATTTCGGCCAGCCGGAGCCGATGGTTTCCTTCTTCGGCAACATCGCGGCCGGCCGGCCGCTCGAAGCGGTGGAAGACGACCGCAAGGCCGACAAGATGGGCGTGCCGAGCTTCCTGATCAGCGCCCGTCCGAACGACCACTACGTTCTGCGGGTGGTCGGCGAGTCGATGATCGACGAGGGGATCCACGACGGCGACTTCGTCGTCGTCCAGCGCCGCGAGCGGGCCGAGCCCGGGGAGATGGTGGTCGCCCTGATCCACGACGAGGCGACGCTCAAGCGCTTCTATCCGGAGGGGGATTATGTCCGTCTCCAGCCGGCCCACCCGACCATGCAGCCGATCCGCGTGCCGGCTTCGGACGTCCGCGTCCGCGGCATCGTGGTCGGCCTGATGCGTCGCTTCTGATTTAGTCGGGCAAGATCCGGCGAAGGGAGCCTCCCATGCCGACCGCGTACGCGATCTTCGAAGACGCTCTCGGCTGGGCGCTCGCGGTCGCCCGCGATGGCGAGCTGATCTGCCTGGAGCACCGGACCTCGAAATCCGACTGCGAAACCTCGCGCGCCCGCCGCTTCGCCGACGCCGAAGACGCCCCAGACGCCGCGCCCTTCCCCGAAACCCGCAAACAGCTCGCCGAGTACCTCGCCGGCACCCGCCGCACGTTCGACCTGCCGCTCGGCGTCTTCACCTCCGGAACGGGCACGGACTTCCAGCGCTCGGTCTGGAACGAGCTTCTGCGCATCCCGTTCGGAGCGACCAAGAGCTACGGCGAGATCGCCCGCACCCTCGGCCTCCCCGGAGGCGCCCGCGCGGTCGGCATGGCGAACCACGACAACCCCATCGGCGTCGTGATCCCCTGCCATCGCGTGATCGGCGCGAACGGCTCTCTCACCGGCTACGCCGGAGGGCTGCCGATGAAACAGCGGCTGTTGGAGCTGGAAGGGGCCCTGCCGGGGCGGTTGGATTTCGGGGAGTAGGATTTTCGCCTCGATCGAGCCGCTGTGGAGTGCCGCCGGCCGCGCCACGCGCTCCTTTCGGCGTCCGAACGGCCGCTGTCCGTCGGCCGCCGCCGAAAGCGCCGTTCCGCCACGGAATCTCCCGTTCCGAGGAGGCATTCCCCCCGCGGCAGCCGCGCGCGGATTTCCGAGACCACAGTTCCCTTCCCGCGACCGCAACTCCCTTGCTGGGACGTGAATTCCCGTCCTGGGACGGATGTTCCCGTTTCGGGACAGAAGTTCCTATCCTGGGACAGCAGTTCCCGTCCTGGGACGGAAGTTCCCATCCTGGGACGGCAGTTCCCGTGCTGGGACGGAAGTTCCCATCTTGGGACGGAAATTCCCGTCCTGGGACGAAAGTTCCCATCCCGGGACGGCAATTCCCGTTCTGGGACTGCAGTTCGCTTGCCGGGAGCGCGGTTCGCTTCCCGAGGCGGCCGTTTCCTTCCCGGGACGGAGAGCCGCGATCCGCGGCCGCATGAAGCCGATACGGCGCGAAGCCACTTGTCTGTGCGGCAGGTCCGTAGACGACGTCACAGTCCGCGGGGAAGCCACCACAGATCTCCGCCGTCGTTTGTCGGGCCGGCCGGGCGGCCCGCCGGCGGTTCGGGCCGTTCCTCCGTGTACAATGAGCCGCTTTCCCAGACACCCCGGCACGGAACACTATGGATCTCGACAAGCTGCTGCGCATCATGACCGATCGGAAGGCCTCCGATCTGCATTTGAAGCCGACCCGGCCGCCTCTCCTGCGCATCGCCGGGCGCCTGATGGCGCTCGACATGCAACCGCTGCGGCCGGACGAGATCAACGAGATGGTGCTCTCGATCCTGAACCCGACCCAGAAGGCGAAGCTCGACGCCAGCATGTCGGTCGACCTGGGGTACGGCGTCCACGGACTCGCCCGCTTCCGCGGCAACATCTACATGCAGCGCGGCACCTACGCCGCCGCGTTCCGGCGCGTGCCGTTCCAGATCCGCAACATCCAGGACCTCGAGCTGCCGAAGGTCCTTCTCGACTTCACCGACATGCCGATGGGCCTCGTGCTCGTCACCGGGCCGACCGGCTCGGGCAAGTCGACCACGCTCGCCGCGCTGATCAAGCACATCACCGGGCGCCGGCCGGCGCACGTGATCACGATCGAAGATCCGATGGAGTTCCTGTTCACCGACGACGTCGCCACGATCTCGCAGCGCGAGGTGGGGACCGACACGATCGGGTTCAAAGAGGCGCTGCGCAACGCCATGCGCCAGGACCCCGACGTGATCATGGTCGGCGAGATGCGCGACCCCGAGACGGTCTCGACCGTCATCTCCGCCGCCGAAACGGGGCACCTGGTCTTCTCGACCCTCCACACCAACAGCGCGACCCAGACGGTCGACCGCATCCTCGACACCTTCCCCCCGGACCAGCAGGCGCAGGTCCGCTTGCAGCTCGCTCAAGTGCTCAAGGGGGTCGTCTCGATGAAGCTGGTCGAGCGCCAGGACGGCAACGGGCTGGTGGCGGCGCTCGAGATCATGCGGTCGTCGCCCAAGATCTCGAAGATGATCGAGAAGGGGGAGACCAGCGACCTGCTCGAAGAGGTCGAATCCTCCGTCGGCTATTACCGGATGCAGTCGATGAACCAGTCGCTCCTCGCGCTGCTCGTCCACGGCACGATCTCGTACCAGGAAGCGATGCGCGAATCGTCCGATCCGGAAGACTTGCAGCTCAAGATGCGCAAGATGTTCCCCAACATCGAAGTGAGGGAAGGTGAGATGAGCCCGACCACGTCCGATTTCGCCGAAATCTTGGAGCTGCAACAGTTCCGCAAGCTGTACGAGGAGCAGGAAGAAAAGACCAAGATGAAGCTGGCGGAGAAAGACGAGGAGATCGACGATCTCCGCAATGTGGTCCGCCAACGAGACGACCTGCTCGAAGAAGGACGCCTACGCTTCGCCGAGGCGGTCAAGGAGCAGGAGCGCTTGAAGGGAGACTACGGCCGCCTCCGCCAGGAAGCCCAGGAGAAGATCGACAAGCTGATGGAGCGGATCAAGGAGCTGAACCAGAAGCTGATGGGGTCTGCAAGGTAGGTAGTTCTCCCGCCGTCGTTCCGCTGGACTTGTAGGACCCGAGCTCGACGATTCTCGCGGGGGTGGCGCGTCGTACCTTCGCCCCCGATCCGTTGCCTCAGCGGTTGCCCTCTACGTCAGGACCTCGCGCGGTTCTACTGCGGCAACGCTGCCGCGCGCACCCACCGCTCGGCCTCCGCCGGGGTGGCCACCTCGCCCCGCACCTGCGCCTTCTTGAGCTCCGCGAGCAGCCGACCGAGGGCGGGGCCCGCGGCGACGCCCGCGGCCGCTCGAACGGCTTCGCTCGAAAGCAGCTTCGGCGGATCGAAGATCGCCGCGCCGTCGTCGGCCGCGAGGCGGGCGAGGGCGCGCAGCTCGTCGAGGCTCGCCGCGCCGAGCGCCCCAAGGTAGGCGAGCGCCGCGGGCCAGAGAGCGGGGCCGAGGCGGTGGAGGAAAAGCCGGCGCTCGGGCTCGGACGGCGGAGGAGAGGAGAGGGCAAGGAGATAGCCGACCGTTTGCGCGTCGGCTTTCGACAGATACCCGCGGTCGGCAAATCGCGCGAGCGCGATTTCGGCTTTGCCCCCTTGGTTGCGAAGCTCGGCGAACAGCAGCGCCCAGCGCCCGGCCGCCCAGGCGCCCTCTTCCGTTCCACGGCCCCAGGCCTCGCGTGTGAGCGGCTCGAACGCTTCCAGGCGGGCGATCGCCTGCGCCGTGGGCGCAATCTCGCCGAGGCGGTAGGTCCATAGGCCGGGGTAGACGCCGATCTCGCCGAGGATCTTCACCCCCACGGCGGCGCGCGGCGAGCCGACGATGCGCGCCAGCTCGTCGCGGATGCGCTCGCCGGCGACCGTGGGCAGGGCGTGCGCGCTCGCCCGGGCGAGCAGCAACGTCTCGTGGACCGGCTGGAAGCCGGGGAGCTGAACGGCGAGGCGCGCGAGGCGGAGCAGGCGCAGGGGATCGCCGGAAAAGCTCCCCGGCGTCACCGCGCGCAGCAGGCGGCGGTCGAGGTCTATAAAGCCGCCGAAGGGATCGACGGTCTCCCGCGTCGCGAGGTCGAGCGCCATGGCGTTGATCGTCAGGTCGCGCCGCGCGAGGTCTTCGTCGAGCGTCATGCCGGAGCGGTCCCAGAGGTCGAGCTCGAAGTCGTCCGCCACGAGCCGGAACGCGGGAAACGCCTTGCCGCCCAGCGGCACGAACCTCGCGGGGAGGCTCTGGGCGAGGCGGCGCGCGATCTCCTCGCCCCGCCCGTCGACGACGGCGTCGAAGTCGTGGACCTCGAGTCCCAACGCGGCGTCGCGCAGCGCTCCGCCGACGAGATGGCAGGGTGTCGAGCCTGCCGCCTCGGCGAGGCGAACGACGACCGGAAGGCCCGCCAAGGCGGTGGCCGCCGCGGAGGACTTCGGGCTGTGCGGCATAGGCGCGGATCATGCCTCAACCGTGGGGGCGGTGGGACGAAAAATCGACCGGGTGGTGCATTTCCTTCGGCTTTACTGCCGTTCTTCCTTGTCAGGAGGGGTTCGACGGTCTAAGATTTCACTCGAAGGCCATGGCTCTAACTATCGAAGAAGTCAGGAAGATCGCCTCTCTTGCCCGCCTGCGCTTCGATCCGGCGGAGGAGGAGCTCTTCGCCGCACAGCTCGGCCGCATCGTGGACTACGTCGATCAGCTCCAGTCTTTCACCGGCAGCGAAGCGCCGGCCGACGCCCCGGGCCTCCGGGAGGCGGAGGACGTGATCGTCCCGGGCCTGCCGCACGAGCGGTTCGTCGCGAACGCTCCGGAAGAACGAGACGGCTTCCTGGTCGTCGCCGAGGTCAAGGCGTCGGAGGCGGGGGAGTCGTGACCGGTCCGAGCGAGACCGATCCGCTCTTCGCCCTGTCGGTCGAGGAGATCGCGCGCCACGTCGCCGCGGGCGACCTCTCGGCGGGCGAGGTGGTAGCTGCCGCGCTCGACCGGGCCGCAGCGGTCGATCCGGACGTCCAGGCGTTCCTCGAGATCTGGGCCGACGAGGCGCGCGAGCGCGCCGCCCGGATCGACGAGCGGATCGCGGCCGGCGAGGCGGTCGGGCCGCTCGCCGGCGTTCCGATCGCCCTCAAAGACAACCTGAGCTTCGAGGGGCACGCCGTCGGCTGCGCCTCGAAGATCCTCGAAGGGTACGTGGCGCCGTATTCCGCGACCGCCGTCGAACGGCTGCTCGCCGCGGACGCGATCCCGATCGGCCGCGCGAACATGGACGAGTTCGCGATGGGCTCCTCGTGCGAGAACTCGGCCTACGGCCCGACACGGAATCCCTGGGACCTCTCGCGCGTCCCCGGCGGCTCGAGCGGCGGACCGGCCGCGGCGGTCGCCGCCGGCAGCGCGCCGCTGGCCTACGGCTCGGACACGGGAGGCTCGATCCGCCAGCCCGCGGCCCTCTCGGGCATCGTCGGCTTGAAGCCCACGTACGGCCGGGTGTCGCGCTACGGTCTGGTCGCCTTCGCCTCCTCGACCGATCAGATCGGCCCGCTCGCGCGGAGCGTGCGCGACGCGGCGCTCGGCTACGCGGCGATCGCCGGCTTCGACGAGCGCGACGCGACCTGCGTGGAGCGTCCGGTCGAGGATCCGCTCGCCGGTCTGGAGGACGGAATCCGCGGCTTGAAGGTCGGCTCTCTGAAAGAAGTGGGCGCCTCCGGTCTCGCGCCCGCGAACGCCCGCTGCTGGCAGGAGTCGCTCGAGCGCTTGGCTCGCGCGGGGGCGGAGATCGTCGAGGTCTCGGTGCCGAGCGTCGAGGCGGCGATCGCCCTCTACTACGTCATCGCCACGTCGGAGGCGAGCGCGAACCTCGCGCGCTTCGACGGCGTCCGCTACGGCCGGCGCGCCGAGGACGCCGAAACCCTGGCGGAGACTTACGTCCGGAGTCGTAGCGAAGGGTTCGGGGCCGAGGTCAAGCGCCGGATCATGCTCGGCACGTTCGCGCTGTCGTCCGGCTATTACCACGCCTACTACGGTCGCGCCCGGGCGGTGCTCGAAACGCTGCGGCGGGAGCTCGACCGGGCGTTCGGCTCCTGCGATCTGATCGCCTCGCCCACGAGCCCGACCGGCGCGTTCCGGATCGGCGAACGTTCCGCCGATCCGCTCTCGATGTACCTGTCCGACGTCTACACGACCCCGGCGAGCCTCGTCGGGCTCCCCGCGCTCGCGCTGCCGGCGGGGCTCGACGCCGAGGGGCTGCCGCTGTCGCTCCAGCTCACCGGTCGGCCGTTCTCCGAAGCCGAGCTCCTGCGCGCGGGCCGCGCGTTCGAGGAGACCGGCTCCTGGCGGGTCGCCCCCGTGTACCAAAGCGCCCCGCTTTCTTCCGAGGGCGCCGCCGCGCCGTGAGGTCCCCGCGCTCCAGGGCTCGACTCCGGCGTCGGGTGATCTCCGCGCTGCTCGCCATCCTGGTGCTCGACGCTCCCGCGCACCTCGTGTCCGCGGGCACTCCACCCACCCCGAAAGGCAGCGCCCGGCCGGCGACGGAGCGGCCGAAGATCGTGCTATCCGGCGCAAAGAGGACGCCGGCGCTACCGATCGCCCGGACGCAACGCGAGCCGCTTCCAGACGGAGCGTTCGTCCGCTTGGCCGAGGACCTGAGCATCGAGGTCGAGGCGGTCCCAAAATCCGGCGAGGGGCTGCTCGCCTTCGCGCGCCGGTTGTGCGGCGACCCGCTCGCCGCGGACCGGATCGCCGATTCGAACGGGGGGCGGCGCGAGCTGCTCTCCGGCACGCGCTACCGGGTGGGCCTGGATCTGCTCTCGCCGGAGATGCGCCTTCGCGCGCTCCGCGCCCTGTTCCCCGAAGACACCGTCGAGCCCGAGAGCTGGCTGCACAAGGTGCGCGGCGCCGGGCCGCTCGGCCGGGAGAGCCTCTGGCACGTCGCCACCTGGTTTACCGGCAAGGGGGAGAACTTCCGCGCGATCCGCGAGCTCAACGAGCTGCCCGACGACGAGCTCGCCCGCGGGACGACGGTGGCGATCCCCGCCGAGCTGTTGCTCGAGCCGTTCCGCTCGGCGCTGCCCAAGGGGGACGGCACTTTCCGGCTCGAATACGGCAAGGACGCCCTCGGCGACTACGCGATGTACCGGCTGCGCCCGGGCGAGGCGCTCTATTCCGGCGTGGTCGTCCGCTTCACCGGCCGCATCCACGCGCAGGACGTGAACGCCCTCGCCGGCGAGTTGGCCAAGCGCAACGGCATCCCGGACGTCACGGACATCCCCGTGGGCTATCGGGTGAAGATCCCTCTCGATCTGTTGCAGCCGGAGTTTCTGCCCGCCGGCGATCCGCGCCGTCTGGCCTACGAGGCCGAGGTCGCGGAGAGCGAGAAGTTCACCAACCCGATCCTCGCGCAGGGGCTCGAAGGGATCACGGTGATCCTCGATCCCGGCCACGGCGGCAAGGATGCCGGCGCCTCGATGGGCGGCGTGTGGGAGAGCCTGTACGTCTATGACATCGCGATGCGCGCGAAGCGGCGTCTCGAAACCCGGACGGCGGCGCGCGTAGTGCTCACCACCCGGGACGGCGCGGCCTTCAAGGTGCAAGAGGCGGACGTGCTGCCGTTCTCGCGCGGCCACGCGGTGTTGACCAATCCCACCTATCCGATCGTCGATCCGGTTCTCGGCGTGAACCTCCGCTGGTATCTCGCGAACAGCATCTTCCGTCAGGCGACGAGCCCGTCGGCGAAGGAGGCCTCCTCGACGCCGGCCAAGGGCAACGACGAGGACAAGGTGGTCTTCCTTTCCATCCACGCCGACTCGCTCCACCCCTCGCTGCGCGGCGCGATGGCCTACATCCCGGCGGCCTCCCTCGGCGAGGACTCCTACGGCAAGTCGGGGGCCGCCTACGCCATGTACCGCGAGGTCCAGGAGAGTCCCTACGTGAGCCTCCCGCGCGACCGGCGCACGATGTCCGAAGGCCTCTCGCGCCAGCTCGCCGAAAAGGTCATCGGCGCGATCGCCGCCCGTAACCTGCCGGTCCACCCCTTCAAGCCCGTGCGCGAAAAGGTCATCCGCGATCAGCGCGAATGGGTCCCCGCGGTGCTCCGGCACAACGCGATCCCTGCGAAACTCCTGCTCGAGGTCTGCAACCTCGGCAACGAGCTCGACCGCAACCTGATCCAGACCCGAGCCTACCGCGAAGAGATCGCCGCCGCGATCGTCCAAGGGCTGCTCGACTACTACGGCCAGAAACCGTCCGGCGGCGCTCCCGTCCAGGTGGCGAAGAGCGCGAAGTAGGCGCGGGCTCGGGCTCTACGCGGGGAGCCGCAAGGGCTCGAGAAGCTCGATCTGAGCGGCCGCCTCGCTGTGCAAGGCGTGCCACAAATCCCAGTCCTGTTGCAGGCCCAGCCAAAATTCGGCCGACATGCCCAAAACGCGAGCCAGCCGAAGGGCGGTGTCTGGTGTGACCCCGCGCTTTCCGCGGATGATCTCGTTCAGCCTCGGAAACGAGACCCCCAAGCGGATCGCACTCCTCCAGGAGCATCTCACCCGGATGCGTCGGCGAGCGATGGGTGGGGAGGCGAAACTTGGTTGGCATGGCATCTTCCCGGTCGTTAGCTAAGGGATTCGATGGAGCTTACGCTCCGCCAGCCTCCCGGGATACCCTCGTCTCGTGACCCGCGCCCGATCGACCGGATTCCATTCGCTTCTCGTCGCCTCCGGCATCCTTCTCTCGCGGATCGCGGGGCTGATCCGCGAGCAGGTCTACGCCCATTTCCTCGGCACCTCGGCCGCCTCGGGCGCGTTCAAGGCGGCGCTTCGGATTCCCAACCTGCTCCAGAACCTGCTCGGCGAAGGGGTGCTGTCGGCGTCGTTCATCCCGGTTTACGCCCGCCTCCAGACGGAAGGGAAATCAGAGCTCGCCGGCCGGGTGGCGGGAATCGTCGGAGCGCTGCTCGCGCTCGTCGTCGGGCTCCTGTCGGCGCTCGGGGCGCTCGCCACCCCTTGGCTCGTCGATCTCGTGGCGCCGGGATTCGAGGGCGGCGCGCGGGCCCTCACGATCGACATCGTGCGGATCCTCTTCCCCGGCACGGGCCTGCTCGTCCTCTCCGCCTGGTGCCTCGGCATCTTGAACAGCCACGGGAAGTTCTTCCTCTCCTACGTCGCGCCGGTGGTCTGGAACGCCGCGATGATCGCGACGCTCCTCCTCTTCGGCGGCCGGCGGAGCGGCGCGGACCTTGCGGTGCTGCTCGCCTGGGGGATGGTCGCCGGAGCCCTGCTCCAACTGCTGCTCCAGCTGCCGTTCGTCTTCCGACACGATCGCGAGATCCGGTTCGCGCTTTCGCTCCAGCTCGCCCCGGTCCGAACGGTGTGGAAGAACCTAGGGCCCGTGGCGGCCGGCCGCGGCGTGGTGCAGCTCTCGGCCTACGTCGACAGCATGCTCGCGAGTTTCCTCGGTACGGCGGCGGTCGCCGGACTCTCTTACGCCCAGACGCTCTACCTCCTGCCGATCAGCCTATTCGGGATGTCGGTCGCGGCGGCCGAGCTGCCGACCATGTCAGGGGTGGCGGGCGACGAGCAGGAGGTCGCCTCGACCCTCTCGAAGAAGCTCGAGATCGGCCTCGGCCGAGTCGCCTTCTTCGTCGTGCCCACGGTCGTGGCGTTCCTGCTCCTCGGCGACCTCCTCGTCACCGCCCTCTTCCAGTCGGGGAAGTTCACCCGGGGCGACTCGCAATTCGTCGCCTACGTCCTCGCCGGTTCGACGGTGGGGCTGCTCGCCGCCTGTCTCGGGCGGCTCTACTCGTCGACCTTCTACGCCCTCGGCGATCCGCGCACGCCGTTCCGCATCGCGATCGTCCGGGTGACGCTCACAGCGCTGCTCGGTCTCCTGTTCGCCTTCCCGCTCCGGCCGCTGCTCGTCGAGGCGATCGTCCGCCTCGGCCTACCGATCCCGAACGTGACCGGCGGAGCGCTCGCTCTCGGCGCGGTCGGGCTCACCTCCTCGGCGGGAATCGCGGCCTGGATCGAGTTCCTCCTGCTCCGGAAGAAGCTCGGCCAACGGATCGGCCGGGTGAGCCTCTCCGGCTCGCTCCAGCTCCGCCTCTGGGGAGCGGCCCTCCTCGGCGGAGCGGCCTCCTTCGCGATTCGCCCGGCGCTCGAAGACCTCGCCATCGCGGGGCCGGGGCGCCTCGCCGCCATCGTCCGCGCCGGCCTTGCCTGCGGCGTTTTTGGAACGGTCTACCTGATCGCCGCGCTCCTGTTGCGGGTTCCGCAGATGAGCGGGCTGTTGCGGAGAATTCGAGGGGGCCGCAGGCCGGACGGAGGGAAGTGACGCGCGGCCGATTCGTCTAAAGAATCCGCCACGGGCTCAGGTTCCGCACCGCCTCCGGGCGAGAGCCCAGGACGCGATCGACAAGAGGCCGTCCAGGGCGATCAGGACAACGACGAAGAGAGTCGCCCAGGTCACGATCTCATCGGGCTGATGCGCATTGCCGCTCGCCAGCGTGCCGACCCAATACGCCCCGAGTAGAAGCTTGTCCGTTCCGTGGCGTCCTGAAGTTTGGCTGACGCGCACGATGGCGACCGAAAGGGCAGCCGCTCCGACGGCCACATAGAAGAGGCGCTTCCTGGTCTCGATCCTCACGATCTTTAGGTCAGGGAGGACTCTTTCTCTCGATCTGCCCCTTCCATCGGGTAGAAATCGATGTCGATGTCGGCCCCCAAGGCGGCGATTCGGCGGAGAGTTTCAGTTTGAAAGTGCATCTCGGGTGCGTACTCGTACGCATACACGACGCACAGGAATTCACGGTAAGTACCGAGATTGACGATTTTGTCGCCGACGGGATCCAGGCGAGACAGGAGATCGAGCACTTGTTCCTCAAGGTCCGCGTTGGGGGCAAGGCTTGACGAGAGCTGCCAGCCATTCTCCTTGAAGGCCAGCTTCGGTGCTCTCGCCTCGCCAATGCGCCATATCCGGGTGGGCACTACCTGAAGGAATTCGGTGACCTCCTCTGGGTCCTGGCTAAACCCGATGAGGTTAAACCGCGCGAAAATCTCATTCGTCATGGGCACCCTTTGTTCAGGAGGTCTCGGTCGCGTCTACTCTTGATTTGCCCCTTTCATCGGGTTCCGAGGAGGTCGAGGCCTTTACGGTGAATGGGGCAAGGTGGCGAAAGAGGCCGATCAGGGTAGCGACGCAGGTTCTCGAAGCAGGTCATCGCTCAATTTTGCCGCTGCTCGGGTCGAGATAGAGGAGCCGCCTATTCTGGCGAAACAATGCCTTCCAGGCTGCGAGCGATTCGTCCGTTTTTATCGGCAATACACCCAGGTAGGTAACCTCCAGGTACGAGTGGATGCCCGTCACTTCCTCGAAGAATGCGGCCGCTTGCATCAATCCCTTTTGGTCGAAGGTCTCGGATGCTCGCTGCCAATCCGCTTCGTGGCTTGCCCAAACCTCGTCGACAGCATCGGGTTGGGCCCGACCGCAGGTTGCGCCCATTGAGCTTGCCACCAAGAGCAACGCCAGGAAACGTCTCATAGTCGTTGCACTCTACTTGAGTTCGAGAGAGGACACCCCGTCGCTTTTCGGAGCCCTTCCGGCCCTCCGTGCGGCGCTTGAGGGGAGGCCAAGCTTGGAGTCCAGGAGCGAATCAACTCGAACGGCTTGAGGTCTCTTTGGACTCTGTCAGGAGGTTCCCAGGCGGGTGAAGTCCACGAAGCTCTTCACCACCAAACGAAGGGCCGCCGACCCTCCAGTCGCAAGGTACTGTCCGTGATCCGCGGCACGAATGACCGTATCCTGATTCGAACCGTAGACTTCCTCCGACAGCTGAGTATGCTCCAGCTCGGTATCTGCCAAGTCGACCTGCAATCTCCAGCCATTGATCCCCTCGGAACGGATCTCTACTCCATATGCGTGCTCCCAACGCCCATCGCAGTGGGATGCGTACCAACCGCAGAGATCGTCCAATTCGCCGCTTGCCTCCCATGCTGAACTTGAGGCGAACTCAAGGAATCTCCCCAATATCTCCTGCAATCGCGAGGGATCCCCAGCCCCAACGAAGACGTGATCCCTAAGGAAGCTCTGGCACCAGTCGCTATCGCCTCGATCCACCTCAAAGTTCTCGAGCTGTAGATTCTCAAGTTCCGTACCCGCTAGGTCGACTTTGACCAGCCAGCCTGGGTTGTCGAGCGTGTTGATCTTGACCGCTTCGGCATTCGACGAGAACACCGTGGCATTGGACTGGTACCACTCGGCCACGCGGTCGAGTACTCCCACACTCGAATCAGATCGAGGACCGTATCCGCTCATCTGGGCTCGCCTGCCTTCGAGGCTAGCCGTTTTGCGACCCGTATGTCCGCTTTTGTGGCCTTGCGGATAGTCTCCCGTCCGAGATTCATTTTTCCGTTCGGTCCAGTACTGATTGGCTTCGTCTGCACGTGCGGGGTCGGAATATCCATTTTTGTGACCTTGTCGTAGTGAGCTTCTCCTGCAAGATCTATATGCCCCTTCGTCTTTGGCGTAGAGATGTCGACGCTATTTTTCCCGATCTTCTGCCTCAACTCGGCTGCCATTTCGGTGACATTCTTCGCTGCTTTCTCGGCGTCCTGCGCTTTGTCTACGGCTTTCGCCGAGTCGATAATCTTATTCGTGGCTTGTGCCGCGTCGATGATTCGCCCACCTGCTGCGGGGACCAGAGGCACCAGAACCGCGCCTACGTCGAGAACCGCACCGGCGACGTTCCCGAATGTCGGATTCGAGACGGCCTGTTTGACTGAAATCACAGCCATCGCGACATCGAACAGAGTCTCGAAGATCTCCCCCGTCGAATCGACCGCCGACATTGGTCGATTCAGGGCGTAAGTGTACCGGTTCCAGCTTTGGGGGAGCATTGGATCGGCGCTTCCCAATGCCGGATCCACGCTCAAAAATCTCCCCGTCATCGGACTACAAAACCGCGCATGCATGTAGTCCAAGTCGTCGGCGCCGCTGGACGGATCCCCCAGATCCCGTTCGTGGCCGGTGAATTTCATCCGCTCGGCGTCTTGGTTGACGACGGTCGCTTCTTGGCCGAACGGGTAGTAGGCGTGAAATGCGGTCTTCACGCCGCTGCTGTCGGTGATCAGCCGCGGCGTACCGAGGTGGTCGAGGTGGAAATGGCGCACCCCGGTCGAGGTCTCGCTCGCTAGGAGCTGACCGTCACGGTAGATGTAGTCGTTCGCCACCTGCCAGGCGCTCGAGGCGGTGTATTCGCGGAGGACTTTGGCGTCGAAGCCGCGAAGGAACCAGCGCGACTCGGTGCCTCCGGTCTTGTAGGTCCAGACCCTCTCGTCGTCGGCGTTGTAGATGTAGGCCCATTCGAGACCCGCCGCGGTCCGGTAGCGACGGATCATGTTCAGGCCGTCGTATTCGTAGGTGTTTCCCTGCCAGTTCGTCAGATCTCCCGCGGCGTCGTAAACGGACGGGGTTTCGAGCCGGTTCGTCGCGCTCTGGGTGGGAATGCTGATCGGCTGACTGTTCGTCGTGATCAGGAGGATGTTGCCGAAGGCATCGAACGTGTAGCTCTGGTCTTTCATCAACGGGGAGGCGATCCCCTGGTTGACGTTGGTGGAGCTCGCGGTCAACCGGCTCACCTTGTCGTAGGTGAAATAGGACGGCCCGATCCGTTTGATGTTGCCCGCGCCGTCGTAGCTGTAGGCGCCCGTGTTCCAGAGCGAGGTGGTGCCCCGGACCGCCGTGATCGAGGCGGGCCGGACCATGCCGTTCGGGTCGAGCGCGGTCGTATCGGTGACCGTGATCGTTGGAGCGTTCTGGTGGACGACCTGGTTTACCATCGCGTTGACGTGGTACGTGATCGAGCTCGCGTAGGTGGTCGAAACCTGGTTCGGTCCCGTCCCGAACGTTCCGGCGA
Organism: Thermoanaerobaculia bacterium; assembly: GCA_044226625.1. GTDB lineage: Bacteria > Acidobacteriota > Thermoanaerobaculia > Multivoradales > UBA5704 > DASYKS01. Next base: position 255,449 of record JBGAGQ010000001.1, on the reverse strand, counting down.
CCGAGGTCAAGAACCCGTCCGTGTAGGAGAAATCGGCAGTTCGCGGGGACTGGTTGGTGCAGGCCGAGTGCTGGCACTGCGGATAGTTCACCTTGAGCGGGAGCCCGAGGGGAGTGTAGGTCTGCGTGAACGTGAAGGCCTCGTTCGCCGCAGGTCCGAAGTTCACGTAGTTCTGCGTCGTACGGTTGGAAGCCCGACCTTCGATCCCGTTGTACTGCAGCAGGTCGCGGATTTCCACGGTAAACGCGTTGCCGCTGATCGTCACGTAGTTCCAGCGGCTCGCCTGGCTGAGCTTTCCGTTGCACCAGCCGCAGCCGGCGTTCGACGAGGCGTACGTCATGCTCTTGAGAAGGCGATTCCCCTGGCCCGCTTCCCGCACCTCCGTCAGGCGCTCCGCGCGATCGTAAGTGTAGTTGAGGGTGTTCGGCAGATCGATCTTTTGCCCCACGTGACCTCGCGCGTCGTAGCCCGAGTAGGTCACCGCTCCCGCCTTTTCCGGATGGGTCTCGGAGAGCAGAAAGCCGCGGTTGTCGTAATTGAAGGTCCGAACCTGAGTCACACCCGCGCTCGGCGTCGAGACGCGGTTCAGGCGCCCTGCCGAGTCGTAGGTATAGCTGGTGACAACGTCCGCGCCTCCCGGCCCGGAAGTCTCTTTGACCGTATGGAGCCGTCCGAATCGGTCGTGCAGCTCGTCGACCGTCGCCGTCTGTTCGGTCACGTTCGTGCCGTTCCAAGTGGTGCCGATGTCAGTCTTCCGAGTGACCGAACGGTCGCCGCCGTAGAGGATCTGCGATTCGTGACCGTCAGGCAGGCGGAGCCGCCGGAAACGTCCGAACGGATCGAAGTCGAGGCTCTCCGTCTTCTTCGTGGTGGAACCGAGCTCCGAGACCGAGATCGCATGGCCCATGCCGTCGTAGAGCGTTTCGCGGATTTGCAAGCCTTGATTCGGGATTCGCTTCTGTTCGCGCCAGAGCCGGCCGAGGCCGTCGTAAAGATACCGGCTCTCGGCGAGCGTCACCGCGCCGTTCTTGCGTAGGACCTGAACCTGCGGTGTTACGTTCGGATTGACGTCCGTGGGCAGGGTGTAGACGTAGTCGGTGCGCGCCTCCTGCGCCGGCTGCATCGTGGTGAGCCGCCCGATCGAATCGTAGCCGTAGGTGGTCTCAAGCCCTGCCGTGTCCCGGCTGGATATGGTCAGGCCGGTGTTGGGGTCGACCGACTCGTCGCTCGCAAGGAACGAGAACGCCGTGCCCGAGGCCGTCGTGGGCGACGACCAGCGACGCCAACGATAGAGCAGGTCGGTGGGCTGGGACGTGCGGCCGGCGCCGTTCGGATCGACCGGTTGGTAGATCGTTCCGTACTGCGGATTCGTGTAGTTGGCCGTGCAGAGGCTCGCCGTCGTGGCGAGCGGAACCTTGCTGCCGCCATAGGCGTCCTCGCGAATCAGATTTCCCGAGCCGTCTCGCTGATAGACCGTTACCAAGTCTTGGTTGGAAGGCGTCGCGCCGAATTCGTCGACGTAGACTCGCCTGCGCTCGAGGAATCCGCTGCGCGGCAGGCCGGTCGCTCCGTCCCTTTCGAAGCAGTACTGCTCCTTCGATTGGCTCGAGCCGCCCCCTTCGCCCATCGTCTTCTCGGTGTACGTTTCGAGCACCCATGGATCGTTCGGACCCCGCATCGAGAAGGTGCCGCCACCCCCGTCGTTGTAGGTTCCGGACTCGGGGTTGTAGTTCATGAAAGTCCGGCGCCGGTTCTCGCCCGGAAAGGTGCCTCCGGTCTGTTCCACCCGGTAGTGACCGAAGCCGTCGAACGCCGAGAAGTCGACGTCAGCCACCTTCGCTCCATCATCGTCGTAGCGTGTCCGTTGGCTCGCGACCCGAGAGTTCAAATTGAATAGGGAGCCCTCGCCATCGTCCCCTTCCGAGCGGTCCTGTTCGTAGCGGACGAAGAAGGAACGCACCGGCGGACACTGCGCCGGGTCGGCGACGAGGTCGGGATCGCAACCTTCGAACACCTCGCGCGAGAGGAAACGGCCCGTGCCGTCGTTCGTCGCCCGGCTGACCGGCAGGCCGAACTCGTTCTCTTTCCACCCTTCGAGGTTCACCGTACCGCTGCGGAAGATCGAAAAGTAGTTTCGTTCGATGTGACCGAGTGGCGTTGTCACCCGGGTGATCTGCGTACGCGGCGGGTTGCAGTTTGGCGCTGGAGGATCCTGGAAGACTACCTTCGAGCCATAGGTCCACGTTCCCGACACCTGTCCTGAGGAGACGGTCCGTGTGCCCACGCCCGTCGTGCCGCGCAGCCACGAGCGAACCTTCGCATCGCAAGGGGCCGCGGCGGTCTGGATGTAGGAGCGATAGGTCCAGTCGATTCGACCGCGGGTCGGCAGAGTGATCCCTTTGATCCGACCGGCGAGGTTTGAGCAGGCCTGGCCGGTTTCAACGTAGTAGCTCGTGGCAACGGGCAGGTCCCAGAACGTGCCGTCCGGTTGGCGCACCCGGGTCAGCAACGGCACCTGCAGGTCAGCCGTCTGCGGGTCGGTATCCGGGCAGCCGCGCGAGACGAAGGTGTTTTGATAGGAGAAGTTCCACGTCCCCGTCGTGCCGTTGGGCAACGAGAGGACCACGCGGTCGAGCTTCTTTGAATAGTGGACGGACGAAGTGAAGTAGACGTCGTGGGTCCGGCCGAAGTTGTCGTTCAAGACCCAATGGCTCACGCTCGGATAGGTGATGTTGAGGTAATTTCCGAACGGGTCCCGGATCTGGATCAGACGATAGGTATCGAGGCCGTCGTCTTCGAACACGTGCGTCTGACCGTTCGGGAAGTCGAGCTCGATCTGGGTTCCGTTGGCGTAGAGGCCGCGCAGCCGAATGTACGTGCCGTCCCGTGTGTATTGCCGGCCGCCAAGTGCCGTCTCCCCGTCGTGGAGCGTCGGATAGAACGCATGCTGCGATCCATCGGGTGCCACGTAGGAAATGTGGCCCGGCGTCTCGTTCGCCTCGACGAACTGTCCAGCCTTGAGCACTTCGCCGAGGGACAGACGCCAGCCCTGGCCGGCGTTCGAGGTGCGGATCGGCCAAGCCTGCGTCACCGTGTCGAAATCGTCGGCTTGAAAATCCCAGATGTTCGAGTTGTAGGTGAGCGCGAGGCGGTAAGAGAACCCACCGCCCGTCGTGTACTCGGAGCCGATCGGGATCGTCAGGACGAGGTTGCCGTTGAACAGGTTGACGTGATCGATGTCGCCAATCTGGAACGCCTTCTCCGCCGCAAAACCGCGTTGCATCGTGGGATGGACCTGGGCGATCGCTGGGATCGACAGTGCGGCGAGCGACCCGACGAAGGCCGAGGCGACCCTGAGGCGATGGTTCATCTTCTTTCTGGCTGTCATCGACGTTACTCCCTCACGCCCGCGGCGAAAACGTCCAGCCGATTCGGGTCGATCGCGAAGATGAGGTCGTTGCGCTCGATGCGGTCGGGAGGTGGGGTGCTTCCATCGAAAGGACTCATCGCCGAAAGCGGCAAGGCGATGCGGCGATCGATCTCTCCATCTTCGTCGTCCGGACTTCCGTCGCCGATCCGCGCCCACCAGGCGCCCACGTCGGGGCGGACCAGGAAAGCGTAGAGGAAATCGCGATCCTCGAAGTCGATCTTCCGCAGCGCCGAACGGGGATTGCCGTGAATCGCGACGAGGTCGACCGGCGCTCCCGAAGGTTGGGCAAGTGCGAACGTCCCGGCCGCAAAGTCGACGGCTCCCCAGATCGAAGCAGGCGACAGCTCGCGGTCGAGTTCGATCGCCTCTGTCCCATCCTGGTCGGTGTCAGTCACGAGTCCTCCGCGCTGGCGGACCGAAAGACCGTAGTCGTAAAACTCCCGGGAGATCGAAAACCACGCGACCTTGGCGCCCGGAGCGAGGCCGGAGACGGCGACGGAACGGGGGAAGAACTCCCATCTCGGCGGCGCGGTGGGCCGCGGGCTCTCTCCTTGAGCCCCAGTGGCTGCGAAGAAGAGCGAGACGAAGGCTACGTTTCCCCAGATTCCTGTCGATCGATGCATCGCGTTCTCCTCGGCGCAAGCAAGCGTTGCAACAATTCTATTTGACCCTCGGCGCAGCTCTGAGTTCCCGAGGGACGGATCACGGCGGACCGGGAGGAAGGACACCGACGCCTAAACGAGCGTTTAGAAGTACGTTCGATTCCTCAAATCCGTCTCCGAAACCTCGGCAGCCACCCGTTCGACCCCGGAACGTGCCAAAATGGCCCTCATGTCTGCGACCCCCGACCGTCCCCTTGTGCTCGTCATCGACGACGAAACTGGCTCCCGTGAGTCGATGGCGATTGCGCTCGAAAAGGCGGGCCTCGCCGTGCGCACCTTCGACGATGCTCGGAAGGCCTTGGAATTCCTGGAAGAAAACGATAGCGCCCGGCTCGCGATCTGCGACCTGCGGATGCCCCATGTCGACGGACTCGCGTTCCTGAACCAGGTCCGCGAGCGCAATTACGACCTCGCGGTCCTCCTGGTCACCGGCTACGGCTCGATCGAGTCGGCGGTCGAGGCGATGCGGGTCGGCGCCGACGACTACCTGACCAAGCCGATCGACCTCTACGAGCTGCGCAAGCGGGCGATGAATCTGATCGAGAAGGACCAGCTCCGCCAGGAGGTGACGGTCCTTCGCGAGCAGCTCGACAAGCGCTACGGCTTCGAGAGCATCATCGGGCGATCCGAGGCGATGGAGCGGCTGTTCGAGCAGATGAAGCTGGTCGCCCCGACCCGCTCGACGGTGTTGATCCAGGGCGAGAGCGGCACCGGCAAGGAGCTGGTCGCCAACGCCCTCCATCGTGTGAGCCCGCGGCGAAACGAGCGTTTCCTCGCGATCAACTGCGGGGCGATCCCGAGCGACATCCTGGAGAGCGAGCTTTTCGGCCACGAGCGCGGCTCATTCACCGGCGCCGTGGCGCGGAAGATCGGCAAGTTCGAGCTCGCCCACCGCGGCACGCTCTTTCTCGACGAGATCAGCGAGCTCTATCCGGAGCTCCAGGTGAAGCTTCTCCGCGTACTCGAGGAGCGCCGGGTGATGCGCGTCGGCGGTAGCGATCTGATCGACGTCGATTTCCGCTTGATCGCGGCGACCAACCGCGACCTCGAGAAGGAGATCGCCGAGGGACGGTTCCGCGAAGATCTCTACTACCGGCTGAAGGTCGTGACCTTGCGCATCCCGCCGCTGCGGGAGCGGCCGACCGACATCCCCCTGCTGATCGAGCACTACCTGAAGGCGTTCGCTCAAGAGCACGGCAAAGAGGCGAACCGGGTGGCGCCCGAGGCGCTCGAGCTGCTGGTCCGCTATCCGTGGCCGGGCAACGTGCGGCAGCTCAAGAACGCCGTCGAGTCGATGGTCATCTTCTCGGGCGGCCCGACGATCGGCGTGCGGGACCTGCCCACGGAGGTGCGCGAATTCTCCGGAGTGGCCGCGCCGCCGCCGATGCCGAGCCTCGGGTCGTCGTCCGGATTTTCCGGAGCGATGCCCACCACCAACGGATCGGGAGAGCCTACCTATGAGCCGGCGGCCCCGCTGGGCGCGCCTCCGTCGCCACTCGCCGGAGGGCCGAAGACGATGGCCGACATCGAGCGGCAGGCGATCCTGGAGACGCTCGAAAAGACCGGCGGACACCGGGCGCGCGCGGCCGACCTGCTCGGCATCGGGCTCCGGACGCTCCAGCGCAAGCTCAAGGAATACAAGGACGAAGGCTACTTTCACGAAGATTGATGCGGGTTCTGAAGCGGGAGGTTTGACGGGGCGATGGATCTGCCGGCGGAAGTGTTCATCCACAACGAGCTGTTGGGCCTGAAAGGGCACCTCGGCACGCTCGTCCGTATCTCGGACGGCGGCTATTACGAGGTCAACTGCACCTTCGGCGAAAAGCTGCACCGCACGCTGCTGCCGATCGGACTCACCGTCTTGATCTCGCGCTCCCCCGAGGAGGCCTCGGCGGTTGTCGCCGAGGTCGAGCGGTAGGTGAGCGCGCCCGATCTCCGTTCGCCGGTCCGCCTGTCGGTGAACGTCGATCACGTGGCGACGGTGCGCCAGGCGCGGAAGGCCGCCTATCCCGATCCGGTCGACGCGGCCCTTTTGGCCGAAGCGGCGGGTGCCACCGGCATCACGGTTCATCTCCGCGCCGACCGGCGGCACATTCAGGACCACGACGTCGAGCGCCTCCGCGCCGTCGTCACGGGTAAGCTGAATCTAGAGATGGCGGCCGAGCCGGAAATGCTCGACGTCGCGCTACGGCTCAAGCCGCACCAGGTGACGCTCGTACCGGAGCGCCCGGAGGAAGTGACCACCGAAGGGGGACTCGATCTCCGCGTGCACGGCGACCGCGTCCGCGCCGCGGCGGAGAAGCTCTCGGCGGCCGGGATCGCGGTCTCCCTTTTTCTCGATCCCGATCCGGAGCAGATGGAGCGGCTCGCGGGGATGCTGGATGCTGGGGTTTCCGGATTCGAGATCAACACCGACGCTTACACGCGAGCCGCCGTGGGTTCGGGGAGGGATTCCGAGCTCGCCCGCGTGGAGAAAGCCGGAGCGCTGGGTCGCGCGGTGGGCTTCCACCTCTACGCCGGCCACGGCCTCACGGTCGAAAACGTCGGTCCCATCGCCCGCGTCGAAGGGATGGAAGAGCTGAACATCGGCCACGCGCTGGTTTCGCGTGCGGTGCTGATCGGCATGAAAGCGGCGGTCGAGGAGATGCTGGCAGCGATGCGCGGGGCCACGACCTAAAGCCTAGATTCGTGCCTCCAGATCTTGGGATCCTTTTCCACCAACGCGGGAGGGGTCGGCCTGCGTCCTCAGCCCGCGTCCTTCGCTTTTTTGCCAGGCGAGAGCGAAGCGTTGCTCAAACCCCCAGCCGCTCGAACACCCTCGCCCGATCGGTGTGGATCAGGAGGATTAGTAGGTCCCCTTCCTCCGAAAGCGCCAACGCGCGTTCGACGCCTTCCAGCTCCGTTCCGGCGTGCTCGATCGCGGTGATGCCGGCGCGGCGCAGCTCTGCCTCTAAGAGCGCCGGAATCTCTCCCGGCTGGCGACCGCGGAGGTAGGCGGGCATCTCTTTGAGGATCACAAGGTCGGGGGCGAAGCGCGCGGCGGAGGCGGCGAGGGCGGCGAGGGAGGTGTCGTCGCGGTCTCCGGCTTGGCCGAGGAGGAGGATGCGGCGCTTCGCCGGAAAGCTCTCGACGAGCGGTCGGAGCGCTTCAAGGCCGTGCGGGTTATGCGCGTAGTCGAGCAGGACCGTGGCGCCGTTCGGCAGCGCGATCCGGTTCGCCCGGCCGGGATTGTCGGCGGGGGAGGAGGCGAGCGCGGCGAGGCCTTCGCGCATCGCCTCGGGGGAGAGATGGAGGGCGCTGGCGAGGAGGATCGCCGTGAGGGCGTTCGCGAGGTTGTGACGCGCCGCGCCGCCGTGGGCCAGGGGAAAGTCGGCGATGTGGATGACGTCGATCCGATCGAGGCCGTGGGCGAGGACCAGCGCGTCCCGCTCGACGAAGGCCGCGATGCCGCCTTGGCGCAGGTGGGTGGCGAGCGGATCGGTCTCCTGCGAGAGGGAAAACCAGGCGAGCTCCAGGCCGAACCGTTCCGCGACCGCGGCGCCGCGCGCGGCGAGCTCCGGGTCGTCGGCGTTCAGAACGAGCCGGCCGCCGGGGCGCAGGGTGCGCGCGACGGTGATCTTCGCCTCGGCGAGGTGGGGGACGTCGAGGATGCCGTATTCCCCCAAGTGATCGGCCGCGACGTTGGTCACCGCGGCCGCCGCCGCGCGTTGGAGGGGCACCCCGCGCCGTAGCAGGCCGCCGCGCGCGAGCTCCAGCACGGCGAGCTCCACGCGAGAGTCGCGCAGCGCTTTCCTCGCCCCTTCGGGACCGGAGTAGTCGCCCGCGGCGACCTTTTCGCCTCCCACCACCACGCCGTCGGTCGAGGAGAGGCCGACGACGAAACCCGCCGCGCGGCCGATGCTCGCGAGCAAGCGCACCGTCGTGGTCTTGCCGTTCGTGCCGGTCACGATCGCGTGGGGGATGTCGTGGACGCGGCTCCAGTCGACGGGCGCCTCTAAGGGCTCGGCGGACACCTGCGGCAGGTCTCGAGCCGCTTCCTCCGCGCCTTCGGGGAGATCGGATGGGGGCGAGGGCGGTCGCCGAAGGAAGGTCCGGCTCCCCGCGCCGAGGCCGACCGTCACCTCGTGGTCGTCGATCAGAAACGAAACGCCGTGCGCCTGGGCCGCCTCGCGAAGCGAGGCCACCTCGGGCTCCCGTTCCGCCTCGATCGCGGCGGAGATTTGCGCGCGAGCTTCCGCGAAATCCGGCTCTGGCTCGCCCTGAAACGCCGCGGTCGCGGCGGACCAGGCCGCCTCGGCGAGGTCGCAGGCGGCATACAGGGCATCGAACGGAGCCGAGAGGGCGAGGCTCGCTCCGCCCGGGAATTCGCGGACGGCGATCGTCTCCTGGTTCCAGCCGACCGCGTCGAGGAGCTGCCGGGTACGCTTGCGCCAGAGCTCAAGGATGCGGTCCTTCTCCTCAGGGGTAAAAGACACCTCGAGCACGGCACCCTCCCGGTCGAGCAGGAGGCCGGCCCCGGTCAGGCGGCGGGAATCGCGAAGCTCCATCGAGGGGCGGAGAGTATCTCAGGAGAGGCGCCCGTGATCTCCGGCGGATCGCCCGCGGGGGTGGGATTTTCGGGCACCGAATCGGCGTTAGAGGAGTCTAAGGAAAGACGGGGCGTCGGCCGGGGTGCGCGCGAGCGTGCTCGGCGCGCACCGATCTACCGGATGGAGACCCAAGGGGGGGCCATGCTCGAATCGGGAGTCTCTGCTTCGCTCTTCGCCCGGATCCTGCCGATGCCTCTGCCGGTTCCGGCGCCGGCCGCGACCTCTCCCCTCGTCGTCGCGCAGGCCGCGACGGTCGCCACGTTATGCAGCCTGTTCGCCGTCGCCTTGATCGTTCGCCCGAAGGAGGCCGCCGTCGATCTCCTCGCGCCACCGCCGTCGCCGCCGCGTGCCGCCACCTGGGCGGTGGGGCTCGGGGTCGCCGTCTCGGCTCTTCATCTGCTGGGCGCGGCGCTCAACCTGTTGACCGGTGGGGGAGAGATCGGGAAGGTACGCGCGGCGGGCTGGCTGATCGTGCCGGCGCTTGCCGGTCTACTCGCCTTCGCGATGCCGTTCGCGAACGCGATCGCCTGGCGCCGCAGTTGGTGGAGCCCGGAGTTTCGGCTCTGGTATGCGCTGCTTTCGTTTGCGGCGGTGGTCTTCGTGGGCATGCTCCTGCGCTGGTCGGTTCTCGGGTTGGGTTAGGAGAGGCAGGGGGCGCGGGGCTCCGCCTTTAGTTTTGCGATTCGCAACCTGAGGCGTTTCCCGGGCTTATACGTTGGCGCCTTCGGCGCCGCATGAAATTGAACCGGTCCCCGGACGCGAGCGCCAACGGCGCGTTCCAAAATAGCCTGGGGCAACGCCCCAGGTTCAGAACCCGTAGCAAAGCGGGTAGGGCTGAAAGCCCGACCTATATAGGATGTTTGCCGTGAGAAACACCGCAACGCGCATCGCCCTCTCCGTACTTCTCCTGCTTATCGTCGCGACCACGGCGTTCGCCGCCGCCGCGCCCGCGCGTCGTCCGGCTTCGATCATCGACGACCCGGCGTTCCGCGAGCAGGTGATCGCCGGGCTCGACCGTCTCTACTCGATGGACTTTCCCGCCGCCGACGCGCGCTTCGCCGCGGTCGAGCGGCGTTTCCCCGACCATCCGGCGGGGCCGCTGCTGCGCGCGCTGGTCCCTTGGTGGCGGCTGCTGGTCGATCCCGAGAACACGTCGCTCGATGCCGATTTCTCGAAGCACATCGAGCGCTCGCTCGCGCTTTCCAAACGGCGGCTCAAGAAGAACCGCGACGATCCGGACGGGCTCTTCTTCGAGGCGGGCGCCTCGGCGTTCCGGGCGCGCCTCGCCACTTACCGTCAGAGCTGGCTTCGCGCCGGGCTCGACGGACGGCGGGCGCTCAAGAACATGCGCCGACTGGCGAAGCAGGACCCCGGCAATGACGATCTCGCTTTCGGCATCGGCCTGTTCGACTACTTGGTCGAAGCCGTGCCGCAGCGCTACCGCTGGCTGAAAGCGGTCGCTCGGCTGTTCCCCAAGGGCGACAAAGCGCGCGGCCTCGCCGAGCTCGCCCGGGCGGCCGAGAAGAGCCGGTTCGCGAAGACCGAGGCGCGGTACGCGCTGTTCCAGATCTTCGACCAGTTCGAGGGAAACCTCCCGCGCGCGACGGCGGAGCTGTCCCAACTGCGCCTGGCCTATCCCACGAACTCGCTGTTCCACGTCGCGGAGGGGCGGATGTACGCCCGCTGGGGGCGCTGGGCCGAGGCCGGCGTGATCCTCCAAGAAGTCGCGGAACGCCAGGTCGAGGGAGCGCCCGGCTATAGCGGCGCGGTCGCCGAGGAAGCCCTCTACTGGCTCGCTCGGGTCGAGATGGGGCAGCGCCGTTACGACGGGGCGATCGAGTACCTCGACCGCCTGGAGTTCCTCGCCGCAGAGCGCACCTACGACGCCTACTATCAGGCCGTCGGCCGCCTCCGTCGCGGCATGGCCTACGACGCCCTCGGCCGTCGGGACGAGGCGCTCCGCTGTTACCGCGAGGTCCTCGCGATGAAGAACGTGGGCGACGCGAGAGACCGGGCGAAGGAGTTCGTCGAGCGGCCGTTTACGGGGTAACGGCCTCCGACTTTCCACCTTTCATTTCGGCTTCGCCGCCGCCGCCCGCCCTTCCAGATCCTTCACCGCCGCTTCCAGCAGTTCGTCGCGCCCGGCGGCGATGCCCGCGCGGGTGGGGGAGACGGGCACGTGCGGCTGGAGACCGATCCGCTGCAGCTGCCTGCCGTCGGCGTGGCGTACGTCATGACCGGTGAAGTAGACGTGGATCCCCCCGGGGAGCGAGAACGAGGTGACGTCGCCGTTCGCCCCGGCGGTGGGCTCTCCCACGAAATGGACGTCGGAGGCCGCCTCGAAGAACAGGCCGGAGTGCTCGCTCTGGCTGATCGCCCGGTCGTCGATGATCATGGCGATCGGTTTCTCGTAGATCGATTTCCCCGGGGGTAGCTCGGGAAGCGGCTGGGCGAAGGAGAACGCTCCCTCCTCCTCTTCGGTCGAGAACGCCGACAGCTCGGCGCGGCGGAAGCGCGCGCCGTACCGCGCGTGGCGGGTGTTGATCCGCGGCGCGATCGACCAGGCGGTCCCCTGCGGGTAGCCGCGCATGTCGAGGATGAGGCCCCGCGTGTCCTTCACCTTCTCGAACATCGCGTCCACGTCCGCCACGGTCAGGCGGATCAGGTCGACGTAGCCGAAATTGCCGGGGAGGATTTGGACGACGTCTCCCGGAACCCGCGGCGGCAGCTTGAGGCGCGCGCCCGGATCGCGCGCGATCTCCACCTGCTTGGTCTTGCCGTCGACGCCCTCGAGGGTGAGCCGCGCGATCGATCCCGGGGCCCCCACGAGCGGCAGGACCGCGAGCTTGTTGCACAGGGCGGCCTCGGTGGAGGCGGTGGTCTGCGGTCGGAAGCGGTCCATCGCCGCGGCGATCGGCTCGCCGTCGACCGCGCTCACGGCGTCGCCCGGCAGGATCCCCGCCTTCTTCCCATCCTCCGTCACCTGGGTGACGACGACGGCACCTTCGATCCACCGGACGCGCGCCGGGATGCCGGCTCCGCCGACCATTCCGTTCAGTGCCGGATGGCCGTAAACCCCCGTATGGCCGTCCTCGACGTGGTTCATCATCTCGAGGATCGCGAGCGCGTAGAGCCGCCCGGTGTCCGCCCGTTCCATCCGCGCGAGGTACTCCGGCAGCACGGCGTCCCAATCGCCGATCAGTGGCCGGTAGGGGTAGAACAGGGCGATCACGTTCCAGGCTCGAATCACCGCGAGCTGCCGATGGTCGAGATCGGGCTCGGTCATCTGGGCGTAGGTCGGGTCGTAGCGATAGACGCCGCCGGGCAAAGGCTTCGGTGCCTCGGTGGTCCTCTTGCGCTCGATTTGGAGTGCGGCGAGCGCGGCCGTCGTCATGGCGGCCTCATCCCCTTCGGAGATCACCGCGTCGGCCTCCAGCCCGGCGCCGAGCGGGATCGCCTCGCTCACCCGCATCCGCACCGTGACCCCTTCGCCGAGATCGACATCGATCGTCGAGCCTCCCGTCTCGGGAGACAGAGCCGAGACCGCGACGATCCGCCCGTCTCCGCACGCCTGGAGCGCCTGGGCGAACGGCGGCACGGGCGTCGACGGATCGACCACGAACGCCACCTTCTTCTCCCTCACCTCGAGATCGGGGTCGGGCCGGTACAACGGCGCGAGCTTCTCGAGGAAGCCCGAGTAATAGCCGCCGCTGCCGCTCCCCGCCCCGGCGTCGGAGAACCCCGAGTGCATCAGGTAGCGCTCGGTCGGCGCGCGGCAGGGACGGCTCCCGAGCGCCCCGCCGAGCTCGTCGACCACCCAGCCCGTCTCCCCCGTGGGGTCTCCCTTGGAGCTCCCCGTCCGAAGGTCGAGCACGACCTCCTTCGCTTGAGCGACCTTCGCCATCTCTCCGGTGATCTGGCGGAACACGGCGACCACACCCTCGCTCGCGACCCGCCGGCCGAGCCGGATCTCGAGCCCGCCGTCCGGAAGCTCATTGAACAGCTCGACCGGAGCGGGCTTCGCCGCCTCGGAGTGCGCTTCGGCCGGAAGGACCCGGGTCAACGAATCCCCGAGCGGCGCCAGCAGCCCCGCCACCGCCGCCCTGTACTCCTCCGTCGTCTTCGCCGCGCGAACCTTCGGCAGCGCCGCCAGCAGCGCCGCGTCCCAATCGAGGTCCTCCCGGTAGGCGAGGTAAGGGTGGAGGTAGCGGACCTCTCCCCAGAGCTTCGCGACGTGGGCGAGGCGGTCGATCGAGGGCGGAGGAGAATGCGGGGCTGGCGGCTGCTCGGCGAGCACCGGAAAGCCAACGAACGTCGCGACGGCGAGGCACAGCGCGAACCGCGACCGCGAAGAGCGAGAGAGCGAAGCCATGAGACCTCCTTACCTGAAGCTTCGCGAACTCTGCCGCAGAAACGGTCGGAAGGCGAGGGGGCTCGGGGCGATCTCCGCGGCGGTGGGATCAAACCGCGGCGAGGTGCGGGAGGCCGATCAGGCCGAGCGTTCGGCTCCCAGCGCCCGATCCGCCTTGATCAACAAACTCCGCACCGGCAGGTCGTAGCTGCACGCCGCCTCGCAAAACCCGGCGCAGTGCAGGCAGTGGGCCGCGCGCTCGGCTTCGACCAGCTTGGCGTAAGCCTTTACGGCGCGGTTCTCCTGCTTGTACTCGTGGTAGTACATCGAGAAGCGGAGAATGTCGGCGATGCGGACGTTCTCCGGGCAGGCCGGTAGGCAGGCGCCTTCGAAGCGGCAGACCTCGCGCGAGAAGGTCGCCTCGTATTCGGCGAGGATCGCGAGGTCGGCTTCGGCCAGCTTCTGGCCGGCGGCGGCGGCGTAGTCGTCGACCTGTCGCTTGCCGTTGATCGAGATGATCAGGTTCGAGACGTTCGGGTTCGAGAGAACCCATTTGAGCGCCGCCTGCTTGAAGTTGGTGTACCGGTCCCTGAAGCGGTCGAGGTCGGCTCCCTTTGCGCCCGCGAGGGTCTTCATCGCGACCACGCCCATGCCGCGCCGGTGAGCCTCGGCGATCCGCTTCATCTGGTCGGGGTAGTCGAGGAAGCTGTAGCGGCCGAGCATCACGTGGAAGTGGCCGGAGGCGATCCCCCAATCCATCACCGACATCAGGTCGGGATCGTGTCCGGAAAATCCGAGGAAACGCGCCTTGCCCGCCTTCTTCGCGGCTTCGAACGCCTCGAGGATCTCGGGGTTCTGGAGCCGCGCGACGCCCTGCCCGTCGGAGCTCTTACCCACCTCGTGGTTCAGGATCACGTCGACGTGATCGGTCTGGAGGCGCTTGAGGCTGCCATCCAGGATCGCGAGGAAACTCGCCTTCGTCGCCGGCTTGCCCACGTGGTGGGGGCACCATTTGGTCGTGAGCACGACTTTGTCGCGGATGCCTCGGAGGCCCTGGCCGATGACCTCTTCGCTCCGCCCGCCGCGATAGCAGTGGGCGGTGTCGAAATAAGTGATCCCGCGCTCGAACGCGTAGCGCACCGTCTCGGGCTCGTCGACCGGATAGCCGCCGAAGCCGATCTCCGAGACCGTGAGGCCCGTCTTGCCGAACGGCCGGTGCCGCATGGGGGAGGGGGCGGGCGCCGCGCAGGCGACGGATCCCGCGCCGATCGCCGCCGCTCCCGCGAGGGCCGCCGAGCCGCGCAGCAGGTCGCGCCGGCTCACACCCTCGCGAAGCGTCGGCTCCTCCCGATTCGGTTCCGAAGAGCTCGACGCGGCGAGAGGGCCTAGCGGATCGGACGTGTCATTTGCCATAGCCGCTCCCCCGCGGGAAATTGGCGAATTCGCGGCGCGCCGCGGGCTGGAAGAGCCAGATCCCGAACGCGACGAAGAAGGCGAGCACGTAGATCTTGTTGGTGAGCCAGAGCAGCCGCCAGAACGACAGATCGGGCGCCTGGGCGAAGAGCGCGAGCTTCACCGCGACGATCGCGATCTCGATCCCGGCGACCAGCAGTCCGGACGAGCGAGCCCAGCGGTGTCGGTGCCAGAGCAGCCAGGCGAGCGCGAGGTGGGCGACCCACCAGAAGTCCCACATCACCGGCGCCTCGGCCGGGCGGCCGGCGGCGCGCTCCGCATAGGCCCAGAGGATCGGCGCCAGGAACTTGATCACCAGCGTCCAAGTCGCCATCACGACCAGACCGAAGACGGCCGCGAGGCGAAGCTTCGGCGAACCGTGTTGAGCGCTCATGCGGAGATCTCCGTGCGTTTCCGGCAGAAGAGAAGAGTCGCCGCCACCGCGAGCAGCGCCGTGAGCCCGCGCGCGACGTAGAACGACGGCGTGTCGGAGACGACCTGGAACGCCGGGAAGGTGAGCGCGTTCCAATCGGCGAGCACGAACGCCTCGAGGAAGATCGCGACGCCGCGGAAGATTCCTGCCGCGAGCAGACCGGAGCGCAGGAAGAGGACGGTCGCGATCGCCTCCCGCGCGAGGATCGCGACGAGCCCCGTGGCAACGAACCCGACGTCGCGCACCTCCCCTCCCGGCAGGATCGTCGGCAAGGCGAGAGCGGTCCCGGCCAGGGCGGCGACCGCCCCCGCGCCGAAGATCCCGAACCGAGGCTGGAGGCCGGAGAACACCCCGGCGCGAAGCGCACGCTCCCAGCCGAAGACGCCGAAGGCGACCCACATCGGCAGCGACCAGATCAGAACCCAGGCGAGCCGCCCCCCGGCGAGCGCCTGCGCCCCGAAGGTGAACGTCGCCGCATGCGTCAGCTGGGCATAGCCGAGATACAGAAGATCGACCAGGATCGCCCCGATCCCTGCGGCAACCCCCGAGCCGCCGCCCGACCCGACGAGCGCAGTCCCGGCCCCGCCCCGCGGCACGAACAGCGCGGCGATCAGGACCACGCCGAGCGGAATCCCCCACAGCGCGAGGCGGCGATAAGCGTCCGGGCTCCCGGCGAGCGATTCGGCCGGACCGAAGAAGAACAGCCCGAAGGCGATCAGGAAGCCGGCGAGCAGCAGGCTACGGCGGGGAGTCATCGGTCGCGGCTCCAAGAAGTCATGGTGGAGGACGCTAGCACGCCGTCCGGAGAGCCGGACTTTTCCCAAAATCGAAGAGTTGCGCCCGCTCGGGCGATCCCCTACAATCCCGCCTCGCTCGCCCGTCCGGGAGACGCCCCTTCTTCTTTGCCGACGTAGCTCAGTGGTAGAGCAGCTGATTCGTAATCAGCAGGTCGTCGGTTCAAATCCGACCGTCGGCTCCACGTACGCCCGCCTCCTTCCCAATCCGTCATCAGCGGTCACCTCGGCAGTTGCGGCCTAACTGCGGCCGGCGTCCTGGTGTACAGATTTAGCGTCTTCTGGCTAAGATCTCCAGTGCATTCACGCAAAGGAGGGCGGCCATGAGCGATCGTGTATCCCCTTGGGAGCTTGGCGAAGGAACATCGATCGGTCGCTTCCCCGGCAAGGTCGCCGGCCCGGGCCAATTCGTTGCCGAGCCGAGCGGGCTCGCGGTCGTCGGAGACGTGATCTACGTCGTCAGCGATAACGGCACCATCGCCTGGAAGAACGGGGATGTCTGGCATTGGAGGGTCCTGCAAGTCCCCGGGCATCCGAAGTGGACGGACTTCGAATCGTTGACGACCGTTCCGGGCCGAACCGACTACCTGTATGTCGGGGTGGAGCGCGGACGGTACGAACTGGACGACAAGGGAGCCGAGAAAAAGGACTCGAAGCAGGCGCCGATCATCGTCGAGCTGAAGATCGTGAATTTGGCGGCTGGGAGCGATGGGGATCCAGTGATGTGCGAAGACCGCTGGTGGGCGTTGACCTCGACCGACGTTTCCGGCAACGGCATGGAGGCCATGACGTTCGTCCAGGACGGCAATCACAATTTCTTCGAGAGGTCTTCCGGCGGTTTCGGCGGGCTTTTCTACGCCTCAACGCAGGGTGTTCATGGCGGAACCGATCAGCAGGTCGACTACTACGAGTTGCCCGTGGGCGCTCTGGGAGGAACCGCCGTCACGAAACGAGGCTCGTTCTCTCTGCAGACCCAGAAGCTCGCCGAAATGCATTGCGATGGCGATTCGCTGTGGACCCTGGTCGACGACGAGTTGGGCGATCGGGACTTCGAAAGTTCGGATCCCTCGCCAGAAGCTTACGTCAAGTACCACCGCGATCCGGCGAACGGGGATCAGAGGCTGGAAGAGTGGAGGCCCACGACCATCGGTACCTACTACCGAACGCACCAGACGCGGCCACCCAAGGTGGGATGTGAGGCGCTCGGCTTTCTAGGCAATGATTTGCTGATCGGCTACGACCAGAGCGACCGGCAAGCCTATCGAAATGACTCCAGCTGCCCGCGTCAGGACGTCGTCCTGCCGCCGACCGACCCGCGGATGCAACTGCGGCCCGACTCGATCTGGTCCGAAGCCTATTTCTTGAAAGCCGTCGAGGGTAAGCCTGGACACTCGGTCCGCTCTCCAACGGCGTACTACAACCATGTCCGAAGATATTCGCAGCTATTCGATCGCAAGAAATGGGAGAGCAAGACCCTACCGGCCGAGGCACAGACGATTCCGTGGACGGTAAAGGTCGGAAAGAACGATGTCGACAAGACCTTGACGATTTTTCAACCGGCGGCGCCGGTTCCGGACGGCTTTTTTTGGCTTGGCCAACAGGTCGTCGTAGGAGCCCAATTTCCTGCGCCGGTCCCACCCATGATAGCGATCTTCCGCTGGATCGGACCCGGGCGTAACCCTTTAGTTGAAACGAGCTTCGGCCAATATCTTTGGAACGATCGAGGCTCGGGCGGCAGCATGTGCGTCCGGGTCTGGAGTCTGAATCCCATTCCTCGGGAAAAGGAGGCTGCCTCGAACTATCAGCCGTTGGGCGTCTTCTTCGAGACGGCCCCGAGCGGGTCGAACGACGATCCGTTTTACGGCCGGAGTCCGGACAACGCCAAGCTGAAAGGCCTCGCGGCGCTCCATGTCGATTTCCTTGCCGAAGTGTCGAACGTCGCGGATCGACCCCAGCTCTGGTCCAGCGAAGGTTTGCACCACAAATTCAAGGCCACCTCGCCGGCGGCTCCCGCGTGGAGGGAGCTACATCTATGGCAGTGGGCCAAGAGCCCTTCGAGGATCTTTCCGCTCACCGTCGCCGCCAGCTCTTCGGCGAGTCCTCCCAGACTTTTCAAACCTACCTGGGGTCCAGACGAATAGGCGAAAGAAGCTCCCCCCCTACGCCCGCCCCGTCTTCCGCGGTCCCTTCCGCCACCGGGCCATCTGGGTGGCGGGGGCCTCGGCGGCGTGATCGGGGGGGCTGTTCAGGATCGACTGTGCGATCGCGCCCGCCGCGCAGCGGTGGCCTAGCTCGTTGGGGTGGAAGCTGTCGACCTGGATCGGGCGGCCGGCTTTTTTGCGGCATCTCTGCATGGGCACGAGGAGGTCGACGACCCCGAAGCCGTGACTCTTGGCGTCGCGAATCGCTGAGGCGTGTTGGGGCCGATATTCGTAGCCCTGGGTGAGATGGACGAAATAGGGGAAGACGGCGACCAGGACGTGGAAATGGTGCGCCCGGGCCGCCTGGGCGAGGCGGGAGAAGGAGGGGGCGACCGTGTCGCCGGAGATCGCGGCGAGGGCGCGCTCGGATTCTTTCGTCTCGGCTTCGTCCGTGTGGCTCCCCTTGGGCCGGACGACGCGGAACAACAGGAAACGGTAGAGCGCGCTATGGACGAGGATCGGGTTCGCCTGCCGCATCTTCCGCTGTGGGCCGATACGTGCGGCGGAAAGGAGCGTCTCCATGATGTTGCCGTCGAGGCGCTCGCGGTCGCTCAAGGTGTAGGCGACGAGCACCAGGTCGGGGGAGAACGCGAGGCCCTTCTCGAGGAAAGACTCCACCTCCTGCTGGGTGTTGTAGCCGGTCACCGAGAGGTTGATCACCTCGGCGTTCTTGCCGCGGCGGCGGAGGATCTTCTCGAGGAGAGCGGGGAACGTGTCTTCGGTGCGGGCGACCTTGAGGCCCAGCCCGACGCTGTCTCCAAGGACGACGATGCGATAGACGCCCGGCGGCTTGGCGACGGCGTGGTCGCGATCCCGGAATCCGAGGCGGTTCGACTCGCCGACGTAGTCGATGAGGTCGTTGGTGATCGCGACGGTCTTCAAGTGGGGGATCGGCTCGAAGCCGATCCGCGGGTTCTTCGCCAGGCGATAACGGCCGATCTCGACCCAGCCGACCTCCGGCGCGGCGCCGAGCAGGCGGATCATTCCCTCGGCCGCGAGCAAAGCGACGACGAGGGACGCGAGGACGAGCGCGATCTTTCGCACGGGACGGGAACGAAGACGTGGCGGAAGCATAGGCGGGCCATTCTTGGAAGCCAACCCCTCGCAGGGCGGAACGGGGGGACCTCGGTGCAAGGAGCGGGCCTTCGGGGACCGGCGTTCCATACCGGCCGGCGAATGACGACGTCGGGGGACGGAGAAGGGGCGACGCTTCGGTTGCAGCGCCGGATATTTTTGACGGACAAGACGCGATAGGCTTTAAACAGGACCTTTCGCGAAAGGGGAGATATGAGAAAGAAGCGCTCGAAGCTCAGTCTCAACCGAGAGACCGTCAAGCAGCTCACCCCGTCCCGTCTGGAGCCTCTCGTGGCCGGCGCCACGGCGCAGATCGGTTGCGCCAACACCCTGGAACAGACCTGCAAGACCTGCCAGACCTGCAACTTCTTCACCTGCGCCGGAACCATCTGCACCGACTGCTGCACCACTACCACCCGCTAGCCTTCCAGCGACCGATCCGGAAACGACGAAGGGGCGGAGTCTCGGGCGATCCCGAGACTCCGCCCCCTCGGCTTCTGCCGCTCCGCGGTGCCCAGGTTACTTCCGGCCCAGCCGATGTCGAGGATTATCTTCGGGCCGCCGATCGCGGATTTCGTAGCCGGTTTTGCATAGACGGAACGATCAACCCCTCCTAGGCCGGCCGCGAGAACCGATAACATGTTGTTCGAGGACCCGCGGAAAGAAGCTCGCATCGATCCCTCGGAGGAAAGCCTGGCATGTCGTCCGATCCGATCCTCTTGGAGCTCGCTCGCCTCCACGGCGTGCAGACGGAATATCGCGATGCCTGGGGACGTCCCCGGCAGGCGAGCCCGGAGGCGCTGGTGGACGTGCTGGCGGCGCTCGGCGCGCCGGTCACGCGGCCCGAGGACGCCGGGGATGCGCTCGCGGAGCGCCGTGCCGAGCTCGAAAGCCGCGTCGCCCCGCCGGTCGTGGTCGTCTGGGAGGGCAAGGAGGTCTACGTGCCGCTCCGGCTGCCGCGCGGCACGGGGGTGTTCGCCTGCCAGCTCGACCTCGAGAGCGGCGACCGTTGGCTGACCTCGATCGACGCCCGCGGCCTGGCGCCAGCCGGCGAGCCGGGCGTCTCGCTGCTGCCGGTGGTCGAGGAGGTCCCGGTCGGGTACCACCAGCTGACCGTGGAGGTGCGCGGCCGGCGCTCCACGGTCCGGATCCTCGCCGCCCCGCGCAGGAGCTTCGAGCTCGAGGCGCGCGGCCTCTGGGGGGCGTTCCTGCCGCTCTACGCCCTGCGCACGAAAGAGACCTGGGGGGCCGGCGACTTCGCCGACCTCGACCGGCTCGCGAAGTGGATCGGGGTCTACGGCGGCGGCTTCGTGGCGACCCTGCCCCTGCTCGCGACGTTCCTCGATCGGGAGCCGTTCGAGCCGAGCCCGTACGCTCCGGCCTCCCGGCTGTTCTGGAACGAGATCTACGTCGATCCCCGGCGCCTGCCGGAGTTCGCGGCCAGCGCCGAGGCGCGCGCGCTGGTCGAAAGCGGGGAGTTCAAGGCGGAGGCCGCCGCGCTCGCCGGCCTCGACGCGGTCGACTGGGAGCGGACGGCGGAGCTCAAGAGGCGGGTGCTCGCCGCGCTCGCCCAGAGCTCGCTGGCGATGTCCGACGGACGGCGCCGCGAGTTCGAGCGCTTCGTCAAAGCCAAGCCCTTCCTTCAGGAGTACGCCAAGTTTCGCGCGGTGGGCGAGCAGCGCGGCACCTCCTGGCAAGGCTGGCCTGAAGACGAGCGACGGGGAAACCTCGCCGACGCCGATTTCCTGCCGGAGGTCGTGCGCTATCACCTCTACTCGCAATGGGCGGCCGAGCAGCAGCTCGGCGACCTCGCCGAGTCGGCGCGAAGCCGCGGCCCGGGGCTCTATCTCGACCTGCCGCTCGGGGTGCACGGCAGCTCGTTCGACGTCTGGCGTTTTCCGGATCTGTTCGCCCGCCAGGCATCGGCGGGCGCGCCGCCGGACGCCCTGTTCCAAGGGGGGCAGGATTGGGGATTCCCGCCCGTCCATCCGGAGCGCCAGCGCGAGCGCGGCTACGACTATCTGATCGCCACGTTGCGCCACCACCTCGCGCACGCCGGCCTGCTGCGGATCGACCACGTGATGCAGCTCCATCGCCTGTTCTGGGTGCCGCAGGGGCACCCCGCGACGGAGGGGGTCTACATCACCTATCCGGCCGAGGAGCTCTACGCCGTGCTGTCGATCGAATCCCACCGGCACCGCGCGGCGCTGGTGGGAGAGAACCTCGGCACCGTGACGCCCGAGGTCTACGAGGCGATGGCGCGGCACAACATATTGGGCCTATTCGTCGCCCAGTACGAGCTCGATCCCGACGGCGGCGAGCTGATCCGCAAACCTCCCGGCAACGTCGCGGCGAGCCTGAATACCCACGACATGCCACCGTTCGCCTCGTACTGGTCGGGGCACGAGATCGCCGACCTCGAAGCGCTGGGCGCGATCGACCGGGAAACGGCGGACCGCGACCGCGATCGCCGAGCCCGGCTGCGCGACCGGCTGCGGACGGCGGTCGCGGTGACGCGGGGCGGTCAGATGCCGAACGATGAGGAATCGTTCGCTCAGGTCTCCCTCGCGCTCCACGAGCATCTCGCCGCGAGCGACGCGCCGATCGCGCTGGTGAACCTCGAGGATTTGTGGGGAGAGACCCGGCCGCAGAACGTCCCGGGAACGCACGTCGAGCGGCCCAACTGGCGGCGCAAGGCGCGCTATTCGCTCGAGCAGATGGCGGAGATGCGGACGGTTCGGTCGACGCTCAACCGGATCGAGGAGCTGCGCGCGGAGGTCCGAGAGCGGGAAGGGCGACCGGAGCCCGGCTGATACCATCCGGCAAATGAACGAAGAAACCCCGAAGCGCACCCCGAAGAAGAAAGCTGTCCGGAACC
Organism: Thermoanaerobaculia bacterium; assembly: GCA_044226625.1. GTDB lineage: Bacteria > Acidobacteriota > Thermoanaerobaculia > Multivoradales > UBA5704 > DASYKS01. The sequence continues at coordinate 233,585 of JBGAGQ010000001.1, read as the reverse complement.
CAGAGACCCAAAAGCCGAGCCCGGCCCCGAGCCCGACCTCGAATCGGGCGCGGAAGCCTGCGGCTGTCGATATTCAGGCCGTCGAAATCCAGGCTGCCGACTCGAAGAAGACTCCAGCCCGCCCCAAGGCGGCGAAGGCGAGCGCGTCCGCGGCGCCCGCCGTGACCGAAGCGAAGAAGAAAACCATGGCCGGTGGCCATTCCACGACGCCGACGAAGGCGATTGCTCGAGAACGAAAGCCGGCAGCGGAAGATCCAAAGCCGAGATCCGCCTCGGGCCGAAAGAAGGCGACCGAGGAGCCGCCGGTTTCTAAGACTCGGGCGCTGCCGGCGATGCCGGCGAAACCGTCCGTGCCATCGACGCCGGCGACTCAAGCCGTCCCCGAAGGCAAGGCGAAAGTCCCCGCTCGGACCCGGACCGTCGGTGCGCGCAAGAAGGCCGCGGTCGAGGTCACCGCTCCCCGGCGCCAACGGGCGGCCGCCAAGGAAGCTCCGACGGCCGCGACCGCTCCGAAATCCGGGAGGGCCGCGATGGGGGGAGCCGAGGGCGGGTCGGAGGGGACGTCCGACCCCGCGGCTTCCGTCACCTCGTTCTCCCGCCTGACCGAGGACGAGCTCCAACGGTTCAATTCCGGCCGAAACTTCCGGCTCTACGAAAAGCTCGGCTCCCACCCGGGGGTTTCGCCGGATGGCGAGCCGGGCACCTATTTCTCGGTCTGGGCGCCGGACGCCCGGGCGGTCTCGCTGATCGGCGACTGGAACCGATGGCAGGCGCGGGTCGACCCGCTCGCCCGGCTCGGCGAATCGGGAGTTTGGGCCACGTTCGTTCCGGGGGTTGGGCCGGGGGCGCGGTACAAATACCGGATCGAGTCGCGCTTCTCCGAATACAAGGCCGACAAGGCCGATCCGATCGCCTTCTCCGCGCAGGTCCCCCCCGAACAGGCCTCGGTCGTGTCGGGGCTCGCCTACGAATGGCAGGACGCCGACTGGATGTCGGGGCGAAAGGCAAAGAACGGGCTCGACGCTCCGATCTCGATCTACGAGGTGCACCTCGGCTCCTGGCGCCGGATCCCCTCGGAGGAAGGAGGCGAGCCGCGGCCGATGACCTATCGCGAGATCGCCCCGGCGCTCGCCGATTACGCGGTCGAGATGGGCTACACCCACGTCGAGCTGTTGCCGGTGATGGAGCATCCGTTCTACGGCTCGTGGGGCTACCAGGTGACCGGCTACTTCGCCGCGACCTCCCGGTACGGCTCACCGCAGGACCTGATGTTCCTGATCGACACGCTGCACCAGCGGGGAATCGGCGTCCTGCTCGACTGGGTGCCGTCTCATTTCCCGACCGACGAGTTCGGGCTCGGCTACTTCGACGGCACGTACCTCTACGAGCACGCCGATCCGCGGCAGGGGTTCCATCCCGACTGGGGGAGCCTGATCTTCAACTACGGCCGGCATGAGGTGAAGAGCTTCCTGATCTCGTCGGCCCTGTTCTGGCTCGACGTCTACCACGCCGACGGCCTCCGGGTGGACGCCGTCGCCTCGATGCTCTACCGCGATTATTCGCGCGAGGAGGGGGCCTGGGTGCCGAACATCCACGGCGGCCGGGAGAACCTCGAGGCGATCGACTTCCTCCACACGCTGAACCGGGAGATCGCGGAGCGCTTCCCGGACACCCTGTCGATCGCCGAGGAGTCGACCGCCTGGCCGCTCGTCTCGCGCCCGGTCGAGGACGGCGGCCTCGGTTTCGACATGAAGTGGGACATGGGGTGGATGCACGACACCTTGAAGTACTTCGCGCTCGATCCGCTCGCGCGGAGCCACCACCACGGCCTGCTCACCTTCCGCGCCATGTACGCCGGCAGCGAGAATTTCGTGCTCCCGCTTTCGCACGACGAGGTGGTGCACATGAAGGGGTCGCTCGTGGGCAAGATGCCGGGCGATCTCTGGCAGAAGTTCGCGAATCTTCGCCTGCTGTTCGCGTTCATGCTCTCGCAGCCGGGCAAGAAGCTCCTCTTCATGGGCGGCGAGCTCGGCCAATGGCGCGAGTGGAACCACGACACGAGCCTCGACTGGCATCTGCTCGACGATCCGCTTCACGCGGGTCTCCACGCCTTCGTGCGCGACGTGAACCATCTCTACCTCGGAGAGCCTGCGCTCCACGAGTTGGACGCGCAACCGGCACTCGGCTTCGAATGGCTGGCCTGCGACGACGCCGCGCGAAGCGTGCTCGCGATCCTCCGGAAGCCCGCCGATCCCGACGGCGAGCCGGTCGCGATCGTCCTCAACTTCACGCCGGTGCCGCGCGAGGACTATTCCGTCGGTTTGCCGCAGGGGGGGCTCTGGCGCGAGATCCTGAACGGCGACGACGTGGCCTACGGCGGCACCGGAATCGGCAACCCCGAGGGGGTCGAAGCCGAAGAGGAGCCGCTCGGTCCCTGGGAGTGGAGCCTGAAGATGACGCTCCCGCCGCTGTCCGCCGTCGTGCTCAAGCGCGATCCTTCGGTCGAGCCGAAACGCAAGCCGAAGCCGGCGGCGGAGGAGTCCGAGGAGCCCCAAGAGATCCAGGAGACCGAGGAGAAACAGGAGAGCGAGTCGAGCGAGCCCGAGGTGGAGTCTGAAGCTTTGGAGCCCGAAGACGATCCCCTGCTCGACGAGGAGCCGACCACGGTGTGAGTGGGAGAGGACGTTAGTCCGGGCCTTGCCTCCGCTCCGGCACGACGTCCCTTCGTCTTACGTAGGGGCGGAGCTTGCCTCCGCCCCTACGCGAAGAGGCGGTGCCGTAAGGACACGACCGATGTTCAGGGCATTGGGGGCCTCGGGAAGAGCCGCCCGGGTCTCCGGTGTAACATCCGCGCGCCATGATCCCGCGCAACGTTGGTTTCCGGTCCCTCCGGCCCCGCCTTGGTCTCGCCGTCGGTTTGTTCTTCGCTCCGGTTCTCCTTGACTCGGCGGTCGCCGCGCCCGCGTTCGCCGACGATCCTCCCGTCCCGATCGCCATGACCGGCGCGGAGGCCATGGCCCCCGCGGCGCCGGCGGAGGGAGTGCCCGCCACCCGTCCGATGACCCCCGAGGACATCTGGGCGATGGAGCGCGTGGGAGCGCCTGTCGTCTCGCCGGACGGCAAGCTCGCGGTGTTCGCGGTCTCCGTCTGGTCGGTCGAAAAGAACAAATCGAACTCCGACCTCTGGCTGGTCCCCACCGACGGCACGATGCCGCCGCGGCGCCTCACCTGGAACGAGGAGGCGGACGGCTCGCCGAGCTGGAGCCCCGACGGCAAGTCGATCGCCTTCGTCTCGAAGCGCGGCAACGACAAGGAGAAGCCGGCGCAGCTCTACGTGCTCTCGCTCGCGGGAGGGGAGGCACAGCCGCTCACCGACCTGCCGGTCTCTCCCTCGGGCGCCAAATGGAGCCCGGACGGCTCGCGGATCTTCTTCGCCGCCTCGACCTTCCCCGATCTCAACGACGAATGGGACAAGGTGAAGAAGCGCCTTGCCGAGCAGAAGGACGACAAGACCCAGGCGAAGATCGCCGAGGGGCTCTGGCTGCGCGCCTGGGACGCTTACGCGACCGACGGCACGGCGGCGCATCTGTTCGTCCTCGACGTCGCGACGCGGAAAGTGCGCGACCTGATGCCCGGCTTCGCGCGCCGCACCCAGTTCCAGGGCGGCGGGATCGACTGGGACCTCGCTCGGGATGGCCGCGAAGTGGCGTTCGCAGCGAACACGACCGATTCGCCGTTTCGGGAGATCAACAGCGACGTCTTCGCGCTCGCTCTTTCGCCCACGGGCGAGCCCGAGGGTCCGATTCGCGATCTCACCGCCGACCAGCCGGCCGACGAGAGCTCGCCGCGTTATTCACCGGACGGCCGCTCGCTCTACTTCTCACGCAACCGTCGCCGCGAGGTCGATCCCGATTTCCAGCGTCTGGCACGCCTGGACCGCGGAACGGGCAAGAGCGAGGAGCTGTTCTCCAAGTGGGATGTTTCCCCGAGCCTCTCCGGCTTCGGCCCCGCGGGTGAGCTGCTCCTGCTGGTCGAAGAGCGCGCCCGGGTGAACCTCTATCTCGCCCCAGCGACCGGCGCCGAGCCGCTCCGGCTGCTCGCGCGAGGCGGTGCGATCGGCGGCGCCGATTGCGGCGCGGCGGGCCAAGTGGTCTTCACCCGTTCGACGGTGCGGGCTCCCGCGGAGCTCCAGTCGGTGGCTCTCTCGGATCCGCTTTCCGAGACCCGGTTGACCTCCTTCAACGTCGATCGCATCGGCGCGCTCGATCCGATCGAGACCACCGACATCGACGTCGTCGGCGCGGGCGGCCAGAAGGTCCACGCGATCGTCGTCTTCCCCCCCGGATTCGAAGAGGGCAAGACCAAGGCGCCGCTGCTCCAGGCGATCCATGGCGGGCCGTTCGGCGCCTTCCAGGACGATTTCTCCTATCGATGGAACGCCCGCCTGATGGCCTCGCACGGCTTCGTCGTCGCGATGGTCAACTTCCACGGCTCGTCCGGCTACGGGCAGGCGTTCGCCGAGTCGATCGTCGGTGCCCACGGCGACAAGCCGTTCGCCGACGTCCAAGCGGTCACCGACGACCTGATCAAGCGCGGCTGGGTCGACCCCAAACGCCTCTTCGCGGCCGGCGGCTCCTACGGCGGCTACCTGGTCGACTGGATCCTCGGCCACACCGATCGCTACGCCGCGCTGATCTCTCACGCCGGCGTCTACGACCTGATGGCGCAGTATGCCTCCGATTCCATCTGGGGCCGCTCGGGCAATTACGGCGCCACGCCCTGGCAGGACCCGCAACGCATCGTCCGCTGGTCGCCGAGCTACTACGCCAAGAACTTCAAGACCCCCACCCTGATCCTCCACGGCGAGCGCGACTACCGCGTCCCGGTGACCCAAGGGATCAACCTCCACCAAGTTCTCTCGGCCAAGGGCGTTCCCTCCCGCATCGTCATCTTCCCCGAGGAGAACCACTGGATCCTCAAACCCCAGGCGGCGTTGCTGTGGTGGAAGGAGTTCTTCGGGTGGCTGGATCGGTGGGACGTGGGGAAGAAGGGGACGGGGGCGAAATAGCCCGCTTCCTGGCGCATCCTCGGGTTCTGGGGGTGTCCACGAAGTTCCACCCGTTGCGGGGATGTACATTCCGGTAGCGTGAATGTACATCCCTGCCACGGGAACTCACTTCCCGCTGGAGGGAAGTGAGTTCCCTGCACGGGGAAGCGAGTTCCCTGTACGGGGAAGTGAGTTCCCTGTACGGGGAAGTGAGTTCCCTGTACGGGGAAGTGAGTTCCCTGTACGGGGAAGTGAGTTCCCTGCACGGGGAAGCGAGTTCCCTGTGCGGGGAAGTGAGTTCCCGATGCTGGGAAGTGAGTTCCCTGCACGAGGAAGTGAGTTCCCGTGGCAGGGAAGTGAGTTCCCTGTACGGGGAATTGAGTTCCCCGCGCCGGGAATCGTCCGGTTTCCTCTCTGAGCGGATCAAGAGGGAGAGTCGAAGAGGAGGTCGGCGCACCCCGCAAACCGCGGGACACCTTCCTTGTTGAACCGCTGTCACGCTTGAAAGAGGAGGAAGACCGATGAACGCCCCCAAGCTCGTCGTCCGCGCCGCGCTGCTCGCCATCGTCCTCGCCATTTTCGCCTCGCCCAGCTCCGCCTGGGTGTTGGGGTGCTACGTCTCCTGCCCCCAATCCGGCAACCACTTCGTCTCCGGTCCGATGGATTACTCCAGCTGCTGCACCACGGAGGTCCCTTCGTGGATCTTCACCTGCCCCGAGGGCGGGCCGGCCTACGGCTACGGCTACGAAGATTGGAGCGGACCGAACTTCTGTTGAGGCGTGGCGGGCGCACCCACCGGTGGGCGGGACGGGAGAAGGGGTGAGCAGGCCGAGCCCAGCGGTGATCTGGCCGAGACCCGAAGTGAGCTGGGCCGGCCCAGGAGTCAGCTGGCAGAGATCAGGAGTGGGCTGGCGGAGCCCAGGGGTGTGCTGGCGCAGCCCGGAAGTGATCTGGGCCAGCCCGGTGGTGCGCTGGCGAAAACCAGGGGTGGGTAGATCGGGCCCAGGGGTGATTGGGCCGAGCGCGGTGGCGTGCTGGCGGAGCCCGGAGGTGATCTAGGCCAGCTCGGCAGTGTGCTGGCGGAAATCAAGAGTGGGCAGGTCGGGCTCAAGGGTGGGCTGGCGGAGCCCAGGGGTGTGCTGACGCAGCCCAGAGGTGATCTGGGCCAGCCCAGTCGTGTGCTGGCGGAAATCAGGGGTGAGCCGGCCGAGCCCGGTGGTGGGCTGGTGCAGCCCAGAGGCGACCTGGGCCAGCCCGGTCGTGTGCCGGCGAAAATCAGCGGTGGGCTGGTCGGGCTCAGGGGTGAGCTGAGCCCGCCGAGTCGTGTGCTGACCGGTCACCGCGGTAGCGGCAGGGTTCTCCGACCTCGAAAATTCTGGAGCCGCGTCCGTCCTTACGAGAAATCGCGTAGGCTCGCGCCTTCAACGCGAATTCGGGAGAGGAGAGGATGCCGAGCCGGTGGCCGCTGAGCCGTGGAGGCATTGCGCCATTCGCCGCTGTGGCCGATCGCGCTCGGTTTCGAGCTTGGGCGGGCTCATGGCGAGTGATCCGCCAGGAACATTCCTTAGGCTGCGTGTCGCTTGAGAGGCTGATTCGTCTAAAAACTACAGGCTGAAAATATACCGGGGGATTACGGATGGCACCAATGTTGAGGATCAGATTTTCAGGCCTCCACGCCTTCTTCCCAAATAGCCCCTTCTTCGAAATGGATGACTCTCCAGGAAAACCAGCAAAGGTTACTGTGATTACCCCTAACGCGACTCGTCCGAGGCCCGCAGGCTTTAGTCGCGGCCTTGATGAAAAATATCAAGTGGTAAGGTTGTCTCATCTCCCGGCGCTTGTCTTTAACTTGACTGACGTTGTAAGGGAATCCAGGGGGGTGCTAGATGCCATACTTTCGAGTCCTGAGTCAGGTCAGGAGTTGGGACTTTTGGCGCTCAATGGCGAGAAGATCGAGCTAGATTTCTTTTCTGGCACTAAGGGACTTTCCTATGATTTGACAAAAGGTACTGCACCTTTGCCCCAGCCCAGCGACGAGCGCTCACTATGGTGGGTACCAAGGATGAGCACCATTTCTCGCGGATATATGTCGCTAGCTGGTAGTGCAAATGACTATGAATTGATCCGCGACCTAGATGCTGCTGGATTGTTCACTATAGAACTGGGACGGCTGAGTGTTGCTAGCTTTCATCGCGCCGATGACGGCAGGATTGACCCTTGGGCGTTCGATACCCTGGCCTGGAATGGAATGAAATATGTTTCGTCTGGGAGTCCAGTTTGGAATAGGGCGCTTGCCAACGAGGTGATTCTTGAAGTACCAACGAACAGTGGCACTGAGAGTACCCTCGTCACGGTGAAGCTTTCAGACAAAGATGGTCCGACCAGGCAGATAGACCTGAGCACTCACAGCTCAGCAGATGCTATCGGCGTAAGATTTCTCAATATGGAAACGGAGGTCGTGGCGACTTTTGGCAGCTCATTCCCGGTCACCGATACTTCAGTGATTAAATTCTATGGTGACCCGGATTTCGAGAGATACTACCAGCTGAACAAGGCAGGTTCCGGTGCACAACCACTACCTCTCGTAGGTCAAGAAGCCGTTGGCGATGACGTTCGACCATGCGCGCCGGTATTGTTCCATCAGCTTACTCGATGAGATCCACTGAAGCGACGATGTGTCCGAACTTGGAAGAGGAGTGCAAAGAACTCGATGAGCTTCGGCTCACCGGCATCGCAAAGCTTGATTCTGGAAATATTCTTCGTTTCCGAGAGTTTGCAAGCGAGGGCGATTTTGAGGGGTGGATTAGGGAGGAGTTCCAGATTGTTCCTGGCGAGTCGGAGGCCCGTTCATTTTCAGATCCTGGGGTTCGTGGGGCGAGACCTGGGGGTGGGGAGGCTGCCCTAAAGCATGTTACGATTAAGTCAGGTGATTGCTTCTCGAGAGGAACGTTAACGTGTATTCTGGAGAATAACTACCTAGTCACCGCTCACCATGTGGTCGAAGGTAGGCGGTATAGCAGTGGATCTCGATGTTCTCAGAAAGATCCTGTCGCCAGGGAGAGTGTAGACCTCGGAGGAGACTTAAAGAATGATGCAGATCTTTGCCTAGAAGTGAGCGCGTGTCCAGTCGCTTGTTTGCCAGGGGTTGCGAGTATTTCGCTGGTTGGTAGTAAGTTCACGTTTACGCCTAGTGCTCCGCTCCCTAAAAAGGTAGATATTCTTGGTAGAAACCCGAGTACACATGTGGTTGCTGGTCAGCTTTGCGCCAAAATTGATTACGGTAATTCTCGCAAGATAAAGCTCCACAATCAGATCCTATTGTACGAGCCTGTGGTCGATGGGACCTCTGGCGCAATTGTGGTCTCGGCAGGGAGCATGGAAGTAGTCGGCATGGTAATAGCCCGGGGTGTCTCTCACACCGTCGTCACTCCTTGGTCGACGATAAGAGCGGCACTTGAAGAAGGAATAGGTTCGGCAGAGTTCTTGGGCCGGCAGGTTGGTATTGTTTGCCCATCCAGGTTCAACCGGAGCCAATCCTCAGTACCGCGCCCGATCGAGTGAACTGATCGGTTCCTCGGGCTTCAACCCTGGGATCGATCCTCCTGCTCGTTTCCAGAGGCCTGACCGAGAAGTCTGAAAGCGAAAGAAGTTTGGACGGTCCGGTTTGGCAGGAATCGGGCACCTTGGTGGTCGATAGGCCATTTCGCCTTGCCGCAAGAACTTTCCCCAACCCACTCCGTACAATCCCCCGAGACCGAGACTCCGGCTTGGGGGAGAGGTGTGTCTCTCCCTGGCGTCGGACGATGCTCTGGAGGATGTTTCGATGAAGCGACGAGTTTTAGGTTGGGTGGGTCTGGCGATGTGGGGCTCGGTTTCGGCGGCTTTGGGTGCCGGGATCGATACGAACCTCCTGTCGGGGCTGAAAGCGCGGTCGATCGGGCCGGCGGGGATGAGCGGGCGGGTGGCGGCGATCGACGCGGTGGAGGCAAATCCGGACGTGGTGTACGTCGGCGCGGCCACCGGGGGCGTCTGGAAGTCGACGAACGGCGGGCTGACGTTCGATCCGATCTTCGACGATCAGCCGGTCGCGGCGATCGGGTCGATCGCGATCTTCCAGGCGAATCCTTCGATCGTCTGGGTCGGCACCGGCGAGGGGAACGTCCGCAACTCGGCGTCGGTGGGCAACGGGCTCTATCGGACGCTCGATGGCGGCAAGACCTGGAAGCATCTGGGACTCGAGGGGACGGAGCGGATCCATCGGATCGTCCTCGATCCGCGGAATCCCGACGTCGCCTGGGTCGCCGCGCTCGGCCGGGCCTGGGGCGAGAATCCGGAGCGAGGCGTCTTCAAGACGACGGACGGCGGCAAGAGCTGGCGCAAGGTCCTCTACGTCGACGAGAAGACCGGCGCGGCGGACGTCGCGCTCGACCCGGCCCATCCCAATCACCTGCTTGCCACCACGTGGCAGTACCGCCGCTGGCCCTGGTCGTTCCAGTCGGGCGGTCCGGGCTCCGGGCTCTGGAGCTCGTTCGACGGGGGAGAGACGTGGGAGCGAGCGACCGAGGACGACGGCTTGCCCGCGGGCGAGCTGGGACGGATCGGCCTCGCCTACTCGCGCTCGAATCCCGAGATCGTCTACGCGATGGTCGAGGCGAAGAAGAGCGCGCTGCTTCGCTCCGAAGACGGCGGCCGGAGCTGGTCGACCGCGAACGACGAGCCGAACGTCAACCCGCGGCCGTTCTACTTCTGCGAGATCCGCGTCGACCCCCAGGCGCCGAACCGGATCTATAGCCTCGATTTCGACGTCCGGGTCTCCGACGACGCCGGAAAGACCCTCGACGCCGCAGCGTTCGGCAGCGCGATCCACGGCGACTACCACGCGCTGTGGATCGATCCCGCGAATCCGCGGCGCCTCTACGTCGGCGACGACGGCGGCGTCGCGGTCTCGCACGACGGGGGGAAGACGGCGGGCTTCTTGACCACCCTGCCGCTCGCCCAGTACTACCACGTGCGGGTCGACGACGACGTGCCGTACCACGTCTATGGCGGTCTCCAGGACAACGGCTCATGGCGCGGTCCCTCGTCCGCTTGGCAGAACGGCGGTCTGCGGGCCTTCCAGTGGGACGCCGTGGGAGGCGGCGACGGCTTCGACACCACCCCGGATCCGGCCGATTCGATGCAGGGGTACGCCCTTTGGCAGGGCGGAAACCTGTCGCGCTGGAACCTCCACACCGGGGAAGCGCGGGAGATCAAGCCCCCCGCGCCGCTCGCGAAGGAGGGAAGCTCGGAGCGGACGGAGCTGCGCTTCAACTGGAACGCCGGCTTCGCGATCGATCCGTTCGACCCGGCGACGATCTACCTCGGCAGCCAGTTCCTCCATCGCTCGAAAGACCGCGGCGAGACCTGGGAGATCATCAGCCCCGATCTCACCTCGAACAACCCCGCTTGGCAGAAGCAGGCCGACAGCGGCGGTCTGACCCCCGACGTCACCGGCGCCGAGAACTTCACGACGATCCTCGCGATCGCTCCGTCGCCGGTCGAGCGGGGGACGATCTGGGTAGGCACCGACGACGGCCGCCTGCAGATCACTCGCGATGGCGGCAAGACCTGGACGAGCGTCGAGAAGAATATTCCCGGCGTTCCGGCCAACACCTGGATCCCGCACGTGAAGGTCTCGAGCCAGGCCGCCGGCACGGCTTTCGTGGTCTTCGACGATCACCGCCGCTCGAACTTCGCGACGTACGTGGTCCGCACCGACGACTACGGCAAGACCTGGAAGAGCCTCGCGACCTCCAACCTGCGCGGCTACGCGCAGGCGATCGAGCAGGATCCGGTCGACCCGGATCTTCTCTTCCTGGGCACCGAGTTCGGGCTCTGGGTGTCGGTCGACGCGGGCAAGTCGTGGAGCGCCTGGCGCCAGGGGATTCCCACCGTCGGCGTCTACGACCTCGTGGTCCATCCGCGCGACGGCGACCTGGTCGTCGCGACCCACGGTCGGGCGCTGTTCGTGATCGACGACATTCGGCCGCTGCGGCATCTGAAAGCCGAGGCGCTCGCGCAGAAGCTGCATCTCTTCGAGATCGGCCCCGTCCGCCAGCACTGGCGGGCGAACCCGTCCGGGGGAGGCTACGGCCTCGGGCACGGCGAGTATCAAGGCGAGAACCGCCCGTACGGCGCGCTGATCGACGTTTCGGTGGCGGCCGACGACCTGCCCTGGCAGGACGAGAAGCTCGAGCGAGCCCGCAAGGCGGCCCACCTCGAAAAGAAGCGGGCCGAGGCCGACAAAGCCGGTGCCGCGAAGAAGCCCGGCTCGAAGGACGAGGGCGAGGGCGAGCCCAAGGGCGGGGAGGCGAAGGCCGCGTCGGCGACCGTTGGAGCCGGGGAGGCGACGAGGTCGGCGGAGAAAGCCACGGAGGCGGAGGCCGCAAAGACCTCCGACAAATCCGACAAGGAAGGCACCGACAAGATCAAGGTGACGATCCGCGACGCCTCCGGAAAAGTGGTCCGCACCCTGCGAACGAAGGCGGTCCGCGGCTTGAACCGGATCGTCTGGGGGCTCGAGCGCGACGCCTTCCGACAGCCTCCGCCGGCGGAAGGCGATGAGCCGGCGGACGATCCCACGGGACCGGAGCTGCCGCCGGGGACCTACGGCGTAACGGTCGAATTCCGCGGCGAGAAGGCGGAAGGACGCGTCGAGGTCGTTCAGGATCCGCGCACCGCGAACGCCGCCGCCGACTGGGCCGCCCGCGAGGCCGCGATCGAGCGGACCGGCAAGCTCCAGGATCGGGCCGTCGCCGCGATCGAGAAGATCCGCGATACGAGGAGAGACGTGGACGCCGTGGCCGAGCGGGTGAAAGCGGCGAACGCCGAGGCGATCCGCAAGCACGAGGTCAAGGCGGACGAGCTGCCGCTCGTCAAACTGGGAGAAGAGGTGAAGGAAGGCCTCGCCAAGCTCGAGAAGAAGGTTTGGCAGAGCCCGGAAACGGTCGGGATCGTCCGCTTCGGCGACGCGCTCACCGACCTCTTTTTCGCGCAGGCGTACGTCACCTCCTCGTGGGCGCCGCCGAGCCCCACCCACCTCGCGTATCTCGAGGCGGCCGAGACCAAGCTCGCGGCGGTGGAGGCCGAGGTGAACGCGTATTTCGCCGATGCGGTGACCAAGTATCGGGACAAGGTTAGGGAGGCGAAGATCGAGCTGGTGCCATAACATCGGGCCGGTGTCTTCCCCTTTCCCCCCGTTGGCGGCCGAGACGCTGTTCCCCGAATCTCCCGATCAGGCGTACTTTCGCGCCGTCGAGGAGATCTTCGCCCGCCATCGGGGGGTCCCCTTGATCCTCTCGCCGGCCGACTGGCAGGTGGCTCACGGGTGGTTCGAGAGCGGCGTGCCGTTCGAGCTGATCGACCGGGTCTTCGGCGAGGTGCTCGCGCGCCGCAAGGAGCGGGGAGGCAAGGGGAGGGTCTCCTCCCTCCGTTATTTCGCCCCCGCGGTCGAGTCGGGATGGCAGGAGATTCGGGAGCTCCAAGCGGTCGGCGAGTCGCTTCCCGCTCCGGCGCTCGATTTGCCGGAGCGGCTCGCCACGCTCGCCGCCGCCCTCGATCGGACGCCCGCGGCGGCGGGGCGGGACGTGGCGCAACGGGTGCGTGCGCTCGCCGTTCCGTCGGCCCACGCCGAGGGCATCGAGCGCGAGCTCGCGACCCTCGACGCCGAGATGTTGGAGCGGGCAGATCGGGATCTCTCGTCCGAGGGTCTGGCGGCGGTGGCGGCAGATGTCGAGCGAAGCCTCAAGAAGCTGGCGGCGCGGCTGCCGAGCGAGGAGATCGAAGCGGCGAGGGAGAGGCTTCGCCGCCAAGCGGTGCGCCGGAGGACGCGGCTGCCGCTGCTGTCTCTGTTTTCTCCTGACGCGGAATCGGAGGGGTAGCGGAGGCGCCCCCACCTTGGTCCTCCCCCGCAGGCGGGGGAGGAAGGTCCCTTCGCATTTCCACTGTCGTTTCACCGACGCGTCCCTCCCTCCGCTTGCGGGGGAGGCCAGGAGGGGAGCCCGCGATAAACTCTCTCCGTGCCCATCCCTCTGGAACGATTGCTGGCCGATGGCCGGGACCGTTGGCGCCGGCTCGACGAGCTGCTCGACGTCGCGGCGAATTCGCCCGCTTGGGAGCTCGGGCCGGAGCGGATGAACGAGATCGTCCGGCTCTATCGGCTGGCCGCGGGCGACCTCAATCGGATGCTTTCGGTGACCGCCGATCCGGATTTGATCGGTCCGCTCAACGCCCTGGTCGGACGCGCCTACCGTTTCGTCTACGGGACGCGACGGAAGGAGGCGTTCGGCGGCGCCCGACGGCTGGTTCGTTTCTTCACGCGCGAGGTACCGGCCGGCTTTCGGACCGCGCGCGGCGCGGTGATCGTCGCCGCCCTCGCGTTCGGTGGGGGCGCCCTGCTCGGCTTCGGCGCGGTGGTCGTGCGCCCTTCGTTCGCCGAGGATCTCGTGCCGGGAGAGTTCTTCACCTCGAGCCCGCGCGAGCGGGTGGCCGAGATCGAGAAGAAAGAGGAGCGCATTTCGACCGTGGGGCAGGCGGCGGATTTCGGCTCTCAGCTCTACACCCACAACATCCGCGTCTCGTTCCTCGCCTTCGGGCTCGCGGCGGCGACCCTGTTCGTCGGCGTCTGGCTGCTGTTCTGGAACGGGGTGATCCTGGGGGCGGTCGCCGCCTCCTACGTGCTCGACGGGGTCGGCTATTTCTTCGTCGCGTGGGTCGGCCCCCACGGGGCGCTCGAGCTGCCGTCGATCGTCTTCGCCGGGGCGGCCGGGCTGGTGCTCGGGCGCGCGCTCTGGTTTCCGGGCGAGGTGACGCGGGCGACGGCGCTTCGCGAAGCGTTCCCGACGGTCTGGCGGATGCTCGTCGGCACGTGCGCGGCCCTGGTGGTCGCCGGAATGATCGAAGGGTCGTTCTCCCAGCTTTCCGCGAAGACCGTCCCCTATCCGTTGAAGATCGCCGTCGCGGCGATCCTGTTCGCGGCGCTCACGTTCTTCCTGTTCGGCCGGCGCTCCTCGGTCGGGGCGGGCGAGCTTCGCGCGGGAGAGGACGGATGATCGGAACGGCTGCGGCTGTCGGCCCGCGCAGGCGGCGGGAGATCACGACGCCCGAGCACGTGCGCGTGCGCCTGAATCCGGCCGGACCGGGGAGCCGGTTCCTCGCCTTGTGGGTGGACGTCGCCTTGATCCTCGCGCTCGTCGCACTCTCTTCGGCGGTGCTCTCGCGGGTGTTGCCGAGGAGCCTCGGCACGCTCGCGGTCACGACTCTGTCCTTCGCCATGACCTTCGTGTACCACGTCGGCTTCGAGGTGCGGCGCGAGGGGCGGACGCCGGGCAAGGCGATGATCGGCCTGCGGGTCGTTGACGCGCGCGGCCTGCCCCTTTCGCTCGAGCAGTCGTTCATCCGCAACGTCGGCCGCGTCGTCGATTTCATGCCGGTGTTCTATGGTCTCGGCGGGCTCGTGGCGCTGCTCGATCGCGACGGCCGGCGCCTGGGCGACCTGCTCGCCGGCACCTTGGTCGTGCGCGACGAGCGCGGGCGGCGCGGCTTCGCCCTCACCGACTTGCCCGAATCGCTGCGGAGGCAGGGGCAGACGCCGGTCGATCCGGAGATCGCCCGCCTCGCACGCCAGCGCTTGAGCCTCGACGAGCGCGAGCTGTTGATCGCCCTCGTGCGGCGCACCGAGAAACTCGATCCTCGCGCCCGCTACGATCTGAACGAGCAGGCGGGCCGCCATTTCCGGCGCAAGCTCGGCCTCGACCTGCCGCATTTGTCGGGCGAAGCGCTGGTGCGGGAGCTCGCGACGGCGATCGCGACCAAAGCTCGCGGTCGGCGCTGACGCCGCGAAGCTTCCGCCCGGGCGTCCTTCGCGATCCGCCCGGATTCACCTCGGAGCTCTCGGGATTCTCTTGGGCTTTGGTGGACTGGTGGGCTCTTCGAGGGCTCTCTGGACCGATCTCACCGTAGGCGGAACGTCTGCGCCGCCGATTCCCCTTCGGCGTCGAGCACGCTCCAGAAATAGTCGACCCCGAGGCGGAGCTTCGCCTGCTCGGCGGCAGGAATCTCAACCCGCTCTCCGGTGGTCTCCGGGCTCTGCCACTGGTAAGGGGGCTCGGTCGCGAAGAGAAGCACCCGCTTCGGCTGATGGTCGGGGTTCGAGAAACGGATCTCGGTCGGACGCCGGTCGAGCGCGCCGGTCGGCGCGAGCGCCTCGGCGGTGACCGGTTGCTCGCCGCCGCGGAGAGGATCCTCTGGGACCGGGGCCGGGCTTGCGGGCACCGCAGGAGGAGCCGGGGGCAGATCCGCCGCGGCCGGAGCGGGAGTTAGGGTGTTCGAAGTGCCGAGCAGATAGCCGAGCCCGAGGCCGACCACGAGCATCGCCGCAGCCGCCCAGCCGGCGTAGCGCGAGATGCGGAAGGTCGGGGCGGGACGGGTCACGGCCGAGGGGAAGGGCACGATCGTCGCGCCGCGCGGCGTTTCGAGGGGCATCGGGGCGGGCGCCGCGCTCGGCCCCTCCTGAAACCGACGCCACGCCGCGTCGAGATCTTCGGGCGCCATCGGCGTCGGATGCTCGAACGCCTCGAGGTGGGCGATCTCGGCCGAGCACTCGGCGCAGGCGGCGACGTGCTCGAGGACCGCCTCGTCTTCGGAGGCGAGCGCCCCGGGCTCGGCGCGGTCCGCTCGAGCGCGCTCGGCGGCGAGCGCCCGGTAGAGCCGATCCGCGGTCGGATGCGGCCCGATCGGGCGGGGTGGGAACATCGGTTTGCTCATGCGGCCCCCTCGAGCACCTGGCGCAGTCGCCTGCGCGCGTTCCAGATCTGAACTTTTACCGTCGGCACGGACAGAGTCAAGCGCCGCGCCACCTCGCCGTAGGAGAGCCCCTGCTGTACGTGGAGCAGCAGGCAGGCCCGCATCCGGGTGGGGAGCAGCGCGAGGGCCGAGACGGTGCGGGCGAGCTCCTCCCTCGCTTGCGCGTCGTCTTCCGCGGAAGGTCGCTCGTCGGCGACCGAGGCGGCGACCGTCTCGCCTCCCTCCTCTCCAAGAGGTCGGTCGAGAGAATCGGTCTCGGGTGAGCGTCCGCGCCGGCGCCACTCGTCGCGCGCGGCGTTTTTCGCCACCGTATAGACCCAGGCGGCGAAGCTTCCTTCCGCTCGGAATTGTCCCTCGGATCGATAGACGTTCCAGAGCGCGGTTTGACTTAGATCTTCGGCGTCGAAAGCGGAAAAACCCTGAGCGAGGAAGTAGCTGCGTAGCCGCGGGTAGTACTCGCGGAACGTCTCGTAGAAATCATGGGACACGGGGTGGTCGCTCGAAACGGCCATGGATTGGGATCTCATCGGAACCATAGGCGTTCGAACCGGCCCCGACGTTTCGTCCTGGGCCAAAATTCCTCGAAAGGGCACGCCTAACGCGGCGACGCCCCGGAGAGAGCCCCCGGGGCGTCGTGGTACGGGCGAGGTAAACCTTAGAGGCGAACGACGTTACGGGCTTGCGGACCCTTCGGGCCGTCGACCACGTCGAACGAAACGCGATCGCCCTCGCCGAGGGTGCGGAAGCCCTCTGCCTGGATGGCGGTCTGGTGGACGAAGACGTCCGAGCCCTTGTCCCGGGTGATGAAGCCGAAGCCCTTGGCGTCGTTGAACCACTTGACCGAACCCTGTTCCGACATGAATCGACTCCTTGCGATGTGAATTGATGCGCGATCCGAGGACGCGCGATCCCGTTTGACCGGGTAGTGAGATCCGGGGATCGTGGCACGACCCCGCGGCGTAAGCAAGAGGGTAAAGGCTCTCTGAAACATGCCTCACCGCCAATCGCCGTCGAGCTGGAAGGCGGCCCAGTGGAACGGGTGGCGGAAGGGGCCGGCGAGCATTTCGCGCTGGGCGGCCGAGAGCGCCTGGTCTTTCGGCTCGCCTTTTTCGAGGTGAGAGTAGAAGCGCCGCATCAGCTCGGCGGTCGAGCGGTCCGAGACCGCCCAGAGGGAGGAGAGGACGGTGCGGGCGCCGGCGTAATGGAACGCGCGAGTGAGCCCGAGAAGCCCTTCGCCCTGGGCCTCGAGGCCGAGCGCCGTGTCGCAGGCCGAGAGAGTCACGAGGTCGGCCGACAGGCGAAGGCGCTCGAAGATCTCCCAGGCCTGGAGCAGGCCGTCGTCGTCCGGCCGGGTGGGTCGGCTGGGGGCCGTTAACGCGAGGGCCGAGTCGAGCGGAAAGTGGGGGTCGAGCAACGCGTGACCCGCGAAATGGACGATGCGGCCGCGCGGCGCTTCGGAGAGGAAGCGGCCCTCGGTCGCGTCGGCGCCGAGAAAGGCCCGGGCCGGGCGGAACAGGCCGGCGACCTGCTCGATCTCGCCGCGGCTCGCCGGGAGGGGATCCAGGCCCGAACGGAAGCGCACGGCCGGCCGCGGTCCGCGGTCCGCGCCGGCCGGAGATCCGGGATAGCGGGGATCGCCGAAGGCGACGATCGCCTCGTCCGCCCGCTCGCCATGCGCTTGGCCCAGCTCGGCGGCGAGCGTGGCCGACAGGACGGTCGAGGTCGGCCAGCGCTCCGCGAGATAGACCGGCGTCGCTCCCGGCACCGTGAGCGCGCCGAACGGGAGCGACGAGAGGGAGCCGTCGGCCGAGATGCGAAGGCGCTCCGCCCTGGCGATCCAGGGGAGCGCGGGCTCGATCAATAACTTGTAGAGCCGTCCGCCACTCCGGCGGATTGCCCGCTCGTCACCGAGTCCCTTGCCCGCGAGTACCAGACTGCGGAACGCCGCCACCTCGCGGCCGAGCGACTCGCGGCCGATCGGGATCGCCACGGTGCCGAGACCGGAAGCGCCCGGGCCCGGAGGAACCAAGACGAACAAGAGCGTCTTGCGTTCGCCCACCAGGTAAGCCAGTGCGACCTCGCCTGGTGCGAGCCGTTCCCGCGCCGCCTGGACACCGAGCGGCTCGGGAGCCGAGAGCGCGGCATATCGCGGCGAGATCCGGCGAACCCGCGCGCGCAGACCCTCGCGTTCCGCGAAGACGCGGGCACGCTGTCCGATCAGTTGATCGATTCGCTGGGTTTCCCGCGCCGGATCGAGCGCCGAGATCTCGCTCTCGAAGCGGGCGAGGCGCGCGTCGACCTCCCGCATCCTTTCGACGAGGGCCGCCGGCAGCTCGGAAGGGGGCGCGAGGTCGCGTTGACCTAGGAGATCGAGGAGGCTTCGGGCGCGGGAGCGCTCGAGGGTCCGGAACGCGTCGGCGCTCGCGCCGCGCTCGACCTGCAGCTCGATCGCTTCCTCATAAAGCCGCGCGAACCGGGCCCGATAACGGGTGGTGTCGAGATCCGAGCCGCCGAGGCGCCGAACGCTGCGGTCGAGCGCGGCGAACGCCTGATCGAACCGAGCCTCGGCGGCGGCGTTTTTGCCCAGCCGCCGTTCCACCCGCGCGAGCAGGCCGAGCGCGTCGGCCTGCTCGGCCGTGCCCGGGATCACTCGATCGTAGATCGATACCGCGCGCTCGATCGCCGGCTTCGCGGTGCGGAGATCTTCGGGAGTCCCGAGGTCGACCAACAAGGAAGCCGCGCGGCGGAGCGGCGCGGCCGACTCGAGCGAGTCGGGCAGCGAGGCGACCTGCCGCAGCGCCTCGCCGGCCCGGAGCCGCGCGGCGCGGACGTCGCGGCGCGCGAGCGCGATCTCGCCCAGGTTCAGGAGATCGAGCGCCACGACCGGCGCCTTGGGCGAGATCTTTCGGTGGAGCGCCAGCGCCTCCTCGGCGTACCCTGCCGCGCGAGCCGATGAGCCCTGCGCGATCGCGATCGTCGAGAGGCTCGTGAGAGCGTCCGCGACCGAAGGGCCGTCGGGAGCGCTCTCTCGGAGGATCGTGAGCGTCTCCTTCTGGCGCGCCTCGGCTTCTGGGAAGTCGCCGCGTCGTTCGGCGACCAAGCCGAGCTGGCTGAGGGCTTTGGCCGTCGTCTCCCCTTTGGGGTTGACCGCCCTGCCGATCCGCAGTACCTCTTCGAGCAACTCGTCGGCCGAATCGAGGTGGCCGCGCGAGATCGCGATGTCGGCGAGGTTCAATCCGATGTTCGGCACCTTCACCGAGTCCGGTTCCAGCCGCCGGACCAGGAGGAGCGCCCGCTGCTGGTAGCGCTCGGCCTCGTCGATGCGGGCGCGCAGGCGGGCGAGGATGCCGAGGTTCATGTAGAGGGAGGTGATGAATCGGCCCTCGGGGACCTTCCGCTCCGCGGTCTTCAAAGCCGAACGCAGGAAGAGATTCGCGGTGTCGAGATCGCCGCGCTCGCCCGCGCAGGTCGCGAGGTTGTTTTCGGTGAGCGCGAGGGTGACGCTTCCGGGGGCCTGCTTCAACTGGACGCTCCGCGCGCGGTTTAGCGCGGCGACCGAGGCGTCGAGGTTCTGGCGTTGGAACTCGATCCGACCGAGCCCCGCCCAGGCCGACGCCTCGGCGAGGCTTCCCGGATCGATCTTGGCGTGGAGATCGATCGCCGAGCGGATGTCCGAGATGGCTCGGCCTGGATCTTCGGCCACGACGAAGGCGTCGGCTCGCCGCCGGTGAATCAGGGCGAGGAATCGTTCGTCCTTCCGCGGCGCGGCGTAGCTCTCGGCCGCGCCGTAGGCGGCCAGCGCCTCGGACAGCTCGTGTTTTTCTGCATGTTGAGAGGCCTCGCGCAGGCGATCCCAGGCGCGCGCGAAAGGCGTTACCGAGCGCTCGGTGCCGTAGCGGACCCGCCAGTCGTCGGCGTCGAGCCGCAGCGTGAGGCGCTCGGTCGCGCCTTCGGTTGAAGACGTGGGCCGCTCGACCGCCATCTCGACCGGGCCTCGGGGTGCCTGCTCGAGCTCGAACCAGGTGAGCTCCAAGGGGTCCCGCGGGACGAGCGTCACGGCGTCCGGATTCGCGGGCGGCGCGGCGAGCCGGGAGAGCTCGCGAATCCGATCCCCCACCTTGAGCCCGATCGACTCGGCCGCCCCTCCGGGAAGGACCTGGGCGACGACGACCGCGCCGTCCGGGCTTTGCGGAGGGGCCGCAGGGCAGCCCGCGAGCGCCGCGGCGAACGGAACCAGGACCCAGAACGGCAGGGCATGCGACCGCGAAGATCCGTCGTGCTTCGTCATCGCCAGTCTCCGTCGAGCTGGAAAGCGGCCCAATGGAACGGGTGTCGGAACGGCCCGGCGAGCATCTCGCGTTGTGCTCCGGCGAGCGCCAGGTCCTTGGGCTCGCCCCGGCCGAGATGGGAGTAGAAGCGGCGCATCAGCTCCGCCGTCGAGCGGTCGGAAACCGACCAGAGCGAGGAGAGGACCGTGCGCGCTCCGGCGTAGTGAAACACCCGGGTGAGCCCGAGCAGGCCCTCGCCTTGCGCTTCGAGCCCGAGGGCCGTGTCGCAGGCCGAGAGCGTCACGAGGTCGGCCGAGAGGCGCAGGCGCTCGAAGATCTCCCAGGCCTGGAGCAGGCCGTCGTCGCCCGGGTGCGCCGGGCGCCGCGGCGCCGACAGCGCCAGGGCCGAGTCGAGCGGAAAGCGCGGATCGAGCAGGGCGTGGCCGGCGAAGTGGACGATCCGCCCCCGGGGCGCCTCGGAGAGGAAGCGCTCCTCCGTCGCCTCCGCGCCGAGGAACGCGCGCGCGGGCTTGAGCAACGCCGCCACCTGCTCGACCTCGCCTCGGCTGGCCGGCAGCGGTGAGAGCCCGGAGCGGAAGCGAACCGAGGGGCGGGGACCCCGGCTCGCGCCGGCGATCGCGGGACCCGGGTAGCGGGGATCGCCGAAGGCGATCAGGGCCTCGGCCGCGGGCCGATCCGCGCGCATCCGGCCGAGCTCGGCCGCGAGCGTCGCCGACAGCACCGAGGTGGTCGGCCAGCGCTCGGCCAGATAGACCGAGCCGCCCGAGGCGCCTGGCGGCGCGAGCGCGGCGAAGGGGAGCGCGGCGAGCGGCCCGTCCGCCGAGATGCGCAGGCGTGCCGCCCGATCGATCCAGGGCGAAGCGGGGGCCACCAACAGGGCGAACAGCCTCTCTGCGGCCGCCTTGAACGACCGGTCGCCGCCGAGCCCTCGGTCCGCGAGCGCGAGGCTCCGGAACGCCGCGGCCTCCCGGCCGAGCGCGTCGCGGCCGATCGGCAACGTGGCCACCGCGAGGCCTTCCGAGGGGGCGCCCGGAAAACCCTCGGGCAGCAGAACGAACAGCGTGGTCCGTCGTTGCCCGATCGAATAGGCGAGCTCCACCTCGTCCGGGGCGAGCGTCTTGCGCGCCGCCGCGGAGTCGAGCGGCACCGGGGCGGCGGTCGCGGCGTAGCGCGGCGAGATGCGGCGGATCTTCGCGCGCAGCCCCTCGCGCTCGCCGAAGGCTCGCGCCCGCTCCGCGATCAGCTCGTCGATCTTCGGCGCTTCGGTGCCGGGATCGAGCGCGCCGATCCGCTCTTCGAGTTGGGCGATGCGGGCGTCGACGCGCCGTCCCAGCTCGGCCAGATCGGCAGGGATCTCGGCGGGCGGCGCGAGGTCGCGCTCGCCGAGCAGGTCGAGCAGGCTGCGGGCGCGGAAACGCTCGAGCGTTCGGTAGGCCTCTCGCGCCTGGCCCCGTTCGACCGCGAGCTCGATCGCCTCTTGATAGAGAAGGGCGAATCGGGCGCGGAATCGCGTCTCGTCGAGTTCGGAGCCACCGAGGCGGCGGACGCTTCGGTCGAGCGCGTCGAGCGCCTGGGAGAGGTGACGCTCCGCCTCGGCCAGCCGGCCGAGCCGCCTCTCGAGCCGCCCGAGCAGGCCGAGCGCGTCGGCGTGCTCGACGGTCCCCGGGGCGGAGCGCTCGTAGATCGCCAGCGCCCGACCGAGCGCCTTTTCGGCGAGGCGGAGATCGGCGGGGGTGCCGAGATCGAGCAATAGATCGGGGCCGCGACGGAGGGACGCCGCGGCGTCCAAGGTCGGCGGGAGGCTTTCGGCAAGCGCGAGCGCCTCGGAGATCCTGGCGCGGGCGAGCGCCTCCTTCTTTTCGCTGATCGCGATTTCGGCGAGGTTGACAAGGTCGAAGGCGAGGATCTGCGATTGAGGCGAGATCTTGCGATGGAGCGCGAGCGCCCTCTCGCCGTAATTCCGAGCCCGCGCGAAGGCGCCCTGGCCGTTCGCCGCGGTCGCGAGGTTGGTGAGCGCGCGGGCGACCGAAGGCCCTTCCGGCGAGATGCGCGACAGGATTTCGAGCGCCGCGAGGTGGTGCGCCTCGGCTTCCGCCAGGTCGCCTCGCCGTTCGGCGATGAGCCCGAGCGCGGCGAGCGCACCGGCGACGGGCGCCCCTTCGAGGCCGAGCACCCGGTTGGAGGCGACGGAGTTTTGCACCAGCCGCTCGGCGCGCTCGAGATCGCCGCGCGCCATCGCGATGTTCGCGAGATTGAGGAGGATGTCGGGCAGCCGGGCGGAGGTCGGCTCGATGCGCCGCCAGAGGCCGAAGGCGCGGCGCTGGAAGCGCTCCGCCTCGTCCAGCCGGCTGCGCAGCCGGGCGACGTTGCCGAGGTTGATCAGCAGCGAGGCGGTGACCCGCCCCTCGGGCATCTTGCGCTCGGCGATCGCGAGCGCCGCGCGGAAGTGGCGGTCGGCCTCGTCGACCTCGCCCCGGATGCCGGCGTTCAAACCGAGGTTGTTCTCCGTGCTCGCGAGCACGAGGCTCCCGGGCGCGTGCGCGGTTTGGATGCGCAGCGCGACGTTCAGCGCTTCGATCGCGAGATCGAGCTCTTCGCGGCGGTTCCGGACTCGCCCGAGGGCGGACCACGCCTGCGCGGCGAGGAGCGACCCGGGGTCCAGGCGATCGCGGATCGCCACGGCCGCTCGAATGTCGCCCAGCGCCCCCTCGAGGTCGTTCGCCCCGATCCGAGCGTCGGCCCGGCGCTGGTGGATCAGCGCGAGCAGTCGCTCGTCCTTCTGAGCCCGGGCGATCTTTTCCGCGGCGGCGTACTCGGCCTCGGCGTCGGGCGGCCGATGGGCATCGGCCGCGTTCCCGGCGAGCCGCACGTGCTCCCAGGCGCGCGCGGCGGGCGTGGTCGGATGCTCGCTGCCGAGCTTCAACCGCCATTCGTCGGCTTCGAGGGTGAGCTTCCTTCGGACCGCCTTGCCGCCGGCGGCCGCGCCGCGCTCGACCTCGATCTCGACCGGGCCGCGCGGACCCTGCTCGAGCTCGAAGAGCGCGACGGCGAGGCAGGACGAGGGCTCGAGCTCGACCTCTCCCGGATTGGCGGGCCGCGAGGCGAGCCGGTGCAGCGTGAGAATCCGGTCGCCCGCGAGGAGGCCAGCGGTCTCGCCGGCGCCGCCGGCCTGGACCTCGAGGATCACGACCGCGCCGTCGGGAGAATGGACGGGGCGGGGCGAGCATCCGGAGGCGATCGTGAAGAGGATCGCGGACGCCGCGGCGAGAGCTTGCCGAGCCGCCAACACAGCAGGCGCGGGCAGATTCTCCGCCGCAGCAGAAACTCGGTGAGAAGTTCGGGCTAGGTCAGGATTCAGGGGAGGTCCCCTTCGGGGAGCTGCCTCGAGCCCGGATCGTTCGCTCGGGGGCTCGAGGGATGGTCACGAAATCAAGACTCAAGTGTCGATCAATTGCGAGATCGGGACGTCAGCCGGGAGGCTCGACGGTCCGGGCCACGGCGCGCGCCACGGAGCTCACGAGCGCCTCGCGGGAATAGGGCTTCTGGAGGAACTCTCCCGAGGCGCCGACGCTCTCGATCTCGCGGTTCGCGACCGCGAGAGGATGGCCGGAGACGAACAGGACGCCCATCCGCGGATGCTCCGCTCGGAGCCGCGCCGCGAGCTCCGGGCCCCCCAGGTCGGGCAGGCAGACGTCGGTGATCAGGAGCCGCGGAGGGCGGTCGGCCGCGAGCGCCAGCGCGGCCTCGGCGCCGCTCGCGGTTCGAACCTCGTACCCGGCGGCGACGAGGATCTCCCGCGCCAGCTCGCGCAGCATCTCCTCGTCGTCGACGATCAGCAGGGTCGGTGGCAAGGTCACGGCCGGGGTGGGCTCGCTCCATGGTCCGTCAGACCGCGGTAGCGGTCGCGGAGTTCCAGCTGCCGGCTGCGCATCGGGATCTCGTCGCCGTCGAGAAACACCCGCTCGGGAAACGACGTGACTTCCAGCGGGTCGCCGTCCCAGATCACGAGGTCGGCCCGCTTGCCCGCTTCGAGCGAGCCGAGACGATCGGCCACCCCCCAGATCTTCGCCGGCTCGATCGTCATCGCGGCGAGCGCGTCGTTCCAGGGGAGGCCGTTCGCGACCGCATTGCCCGCGGCCTGGCGCAGGTTCCGGGCGTTGTGCGCGTCGAAGGTCGCGAATGCGATCCGCACTCCCGCCGCCTTCATCCGCGCCGCGTTTTCGAGCGTCGCGCCGAGCGCCTCGAAGCTCCCCGGCAGGTCGTCGAGGGGGTTGAGTAGGACCGGCACGTTCGCCGCGGCGATCTCTTTCGCCACCTGCCAACCCTCGTCGGCGCCCGCGAGGATCAGCTTGAGCTTCTCCTCCTTGGCGAAGCGGAGAGCCGCCGAAAGATCGCTCGCGCGATGGGCGATGACGATCAGCGGGATCTCGCCGCGGGCCACGGGTCCGAGCGCTTCGAGGTCCAGCCGCGAGAGCGCGTACGCGCGGCGCGCGCCTTTCTCCCAATCGGCCCGGTGTTCGGCCCAGTCGCGCGCGTCGGCGAGCGCCTCGCGGAGCAGCAGCAGCGCCGCGGCGCGCGAGCCGCCCGCTCGCTCGGCGCCCGCCTCGCCCAGGACGGCGAGCATCCCGGCGGGGGAGGAGATCACGAGATCGGATCCGGAGAGGCGGATCACCGCCGCCTGGCCCGCGATCAGGCTCTTGCCCAGCTCCGGCGCCACGAGGGCATGGGTGAGCCCTTCGATGCGGTTGATGGCGATCAGCGTCGACGCCGGGTTGAGGGCGTCGGCGACCGAGAGCGCCGCGGTGATCCGATCGTCGTCGCTCGCGGCATCGACCGTGGCGTCGACCTGGTTCACCTCGACCAGCCCGATGCGCGAAAGCGAGTCGAACAGACCCGGCGTCACCACCTTGCCCGCGGCGTCGATCCGCGTCGCCCCGGCGGGAATCGCGATGTCGGCGGCCGCTCCCACCGAGCGGATCGCGCCGTCTTCGATCAACACCGTCCCGCGGTCGATCCGCCCCGCCGCTCCCATCGTGTGGATCGTCGCGTTGACGATCGCGATCGGTGCCGCGGCGAGCGCCGGAGCCGCCCAGCCCAGGACGAGGGCGAGCGCCGCCACGAAGGCGACGACCGGCGTCCACGAGAGCCCCGGTTCGGTGTCCTTCCTGTCGCGCCGGTTCATCGGCCACCTCCGGTTCGCGCGTCGCGCAGCCCGAGCTCGAAGTCGGTCCGCGGCTGGTGTGCGGGATCGTTTCGGTCGTAGACCTTTGCGCCGTCGATGAAGACCTGCTCGGCGCGTGCGTAGACCGAGAACGGATCGCCGCTCCAGATCACCACGTCCGCCATCTTGCCGGGCTCGAGCGAACCGGTGCGGTCGCCGACGCCCATCGCCTTGGCCGGATTGATCGTGATCCAGCGGATGGCGTCCTCCTCGGCGAGCTTGAGGCCGCCTGGATGCCCCTCCGCGGCCTCGTCGCGGGTCAGGCGGTTGCCGGCGGCCATCGCCTTCGCGGCCTCCTGGTTCAGACGCTGGATGCCGTCGGCCGAATCGGAGTGGACGATGGCGCAGGCGCCGGCCCGCTCGACCAACGCGACGTTCTCGCGGATGCCGTCGAGCGCCTCCATCTTGAAGCCCCACCAGTCGGCCCACATCGCCGAGCAGATCCCTTCCTTGGCGAGCAGGTCGGCGATCTTGTACGACTCGACCGCGTGGTGGAACGCGGTGATCTTGTAGCCGAACTCCTTCGCCTGATCGATCATGTTCGCCATCTCGTCGGCCCGGTAGCAGTGGTTCTGCACCAGGATCTCGCCCGAGAGGACCTTGGCGAGCGTCTCCTTTTCAAGGTCGCGCTCCGGCGGCTCGGGGTCGTGGCCGTCCTTGCCCTTCTCGCCCCGCGCGAGCTTGTCCTTATAGTCCTGCCACTCCTTGCGGTACTCGGTCGCCTCGATCCACGCCTCACGCGTGACGGCGAGGTTGCCCATCCGCGTCGAGGGCATCCGCCCTTTGCTGCCGTAGACCCGCTTCGGGTTTTCGCCGCAAGCCATCTTGAGTGCGTAGGGCGCGCCGGGGAACTTCATCGCCTGGGCGGTCCGGGCGGGGACGTTCTTGACCGCCACGCCGACGCCGCCTATCAGGTTCGCCGAGCCGGGAAGGATCAGCATCGAGGTGACGCCTCCGGCGAGAGCGAGCGGAAACTGCGGATCCTGCGGCCAGATCGAATGCTCCGCCCGCACGTCGGCGGTCACGGGTTCGGTCGCCTCGTTGCCGTCCGAGTTCGCGTCGACCCCCGGGGAAGGGTAGACCCCGAGGTGCGAATGGATGTCGATGATCCCCGGGGTCACCCACTTGCCCGCGGCGTCGATCACCGTCGCCCCCGCCGGCACCTCGATCGCCGCGGTCGCCGAGCCGACCGCCTTCACCTTGCCGTCCTCTAACAACACCGAACCGTTCTCGATCCGCGGCCCGGCCGCGGTGAGAATCGTCGCGCCGCGGATCAGCGTGGTCTGCGACGGCAGCGGCTTATAGGTGGAAGGGTACGGGTCGGAATTCGCCGCAGCGGCTGCAACCGGTTTCGTCGCCGCGGTCGTCTTCGGCGGAGCGGCCCCGGCGCACGCCGAGGCGCAACCGAGGAAGGTCAGGATCAACGCGAACGCTACACGCATCGATAGGCTCTCCCTATGAGGTCGAGTTGGGGGGTAAGCAGATCGGAAAATGGCCCTGGCTGCAAGGGCTAGCGGCTGGGCGGTCGGCCCACCAGGCGATCCCGGCTGCAGCCGCGAGTTGGCCTGGACGATGCCGGAGCCGATCGGAACGGGACCACTGGTGGTCCCGGCCAGATCAGGGGTGGTCCGGTCGAGATCCGTAGTGGTCTGGGCGAGGCAACGGGTGATCTCGTCCGAATCAGCGGTGGCCTGGGCCGGAATAGCGGTGATCCCGGTCGGTGAAGTGGTGATCCGGACGCGAACACCGCTGATTTCGCTGAGCCCACAAGTCGTCGGGCCGCGACCACGGGTGGACTGGTCGCGACCGATGGTTGGCTCGTCGGGAACACCGGTGATCTAGCCGGGAAAGGGGGCGATCCCGACCGGGCCACCCGTGGTCTGGAAATGAATCGCCTGCGCGCGAGGAGGCTTTTCCTGGGCGCGCCAGGCTCCAGCCTGGCATCGATCTCTGCGCTGAACCAGCCGCGCGGCCGAAGCCAAAAACGCCATGCTGGAGCGTGGCGAGCCCAGGGGGTGCAGCACCGCAGAAGGAAGCGAGGGCGACCTTACACTTCGGGTGCCCGAGAAAACGATAGTTTTCGGAGAACTTTTTTCTCCGGCGGCTTACCTGGGCGCCTTCGGCAAGCGAAGAAAAAAATTGGCGGAAAAGTATCGTTTTCTCGGACCCTCCTGCTGTAGGGTGTGGACCTTCCCGCTGCCGGTACTCCAGCGACATCCCGAGGGGTAGTTTCTTGCCGGAGGCCTAGCCTCGTGCGGTGGGCTGCCGCCGCGCCCTGAACGAACCGATCTTCGATATTCTCGCATCCTCTCTTCGAGGAACGAGCATGCAGAGCTTCTGGGCGGAGCACGGCGATGCTGTGATCGTTGGGTTGGTCATCGCTCTCTTTACGGTCTTACTCGGGCCGACCCTTCGCGACTTTGCGAGGGACGCTGGCCAGAAGCTCACGGCTTGGCTCGTCGCGACCGCCCACGGTCAGGGCGCCCGTTTCCGCGGGAGGTATCTCTCGGCGATGGTCGAGCGCCACGGGCGGCTCAAGCTGATCGGGATCTACAACCAGGGGGACCTCCATCCGCCGCGCCTGCGCGAGGTGTTCATCTCTTTGCGGGTGGCGGCCGGGCAAGAGGACGGGCCGAAGATGGGTTGGAGCGACGCGCTCTCCCGGAATCGCAAGCGAGTCGTGATTCTCGGCGCCCCTGGCGCGGGCAAGACCACGCTCCTCGACTACCTCGTGCTCGTCCTCGCGGGCGAGGTCGAACATCCGCTCCGCACGGCGCTCGGCAACCCGGTTCCGCTGGTCGCACGGCTACGCGAGCTCGGTACGCCGGGAAAGGAGGACCTGATCTCGCTCCTCCGTGCGTCGGTGCCGCTCACCGAGGTGCCCGACTGGCATCCCAAGCGCTGGCTGCGCGGCGGAGGTTGCGCGGTGCTCCTCGACGGTTTGGATGAGGTGCTCGACGAGACGCGCCACGCACGGGCCATCGAGGAGATCAAGCGGCTGTCGTCGCAGTTTCCCGACAACCTCTTCGTCGTCACCTGCCGCCTCGCCGGCTGGCGGAATCAACTGATCGACCACGGCTTCGAGACTTTTGAGGTGCAGGAGCTGGACGCCGACGACATCCGGAAGTTCCTGGGCGTCTGGTATCGGGAGGTGCTGCGCGCCAAGGACGTGAACCTGCTCGGCGCTCGGCCACGGAAAGACCAGATCCAGGCGGTGGAAGAGCGGGCACGCAAGGAAGCCGCCGATCGTTCGGGAGAGCTGTGGAACGCGCTCGCGAAGAACGACAACCTGCTGCGGATCTCGCGCACGCCGCTCCTTCTTTCGTTGATCACCCTGGTTCACTACCACCGGCGCACCGACCTCCCCGAGGGGCGCGCCGCTCTCTACGAGGATTGCCTGCGCATCCTGCTCGAACAGTGGGACAAGAGCGACAAGGGCCTCCAGATCGCCGGGCCGACGCTCAAAGAAAAGTTGATGGTCCTGAAGGCGATCGCGTTCCACTACCTGGAAAGCGACGTCCTCGAGGCGGATCTGCCGGCGCTGGAACAGGTCGTTTCGCCCTTGCTGCCAAGGATCAAGGCGGCTGTCGAAGCGGACGCGCTGGTTCGGCAAGTCGAAGAGCGCTCCGGCGTGCTGGTCGAGCTGAAGCTCGGGCTTTACGGCTTCGCCCACCGCGCGCTCCACGACGCGCTCGCCGCGGATTGGATCGTCGAGCACGAGCGGGACGACCTGCTGCTCTCCCACGCGGGCGAGGAAGGGTGGCGGGAGGTGATTCTGATCGCCGCGGGGAAAGCCCCGACCGCCCGGGCGCAGGAGCTTGTCAAAGCGCTGCTTGAGAACGACGCCGAGGGATCTGAGGAAGGGGCGGCGCTGCAAATCGCCGGGCTCGCGCTCGCCGAGGACGTTCAGCTTGGCGACGACCTGCGCGGCCAGGTGCGGCAGCGGTTGATCGAGCGTCTCTCGCGGGAAGAGGCGGCCGGGGCGTTCGGCCGGCTCGCGGGCGCGCTGCTCGCGGGCGACCCCGAGGCGGCTCGGGATTGGATGAAAGAGACTCTGGGTGGTGAAAAAGATCCGGCCCGCCGGAAGAGGTTGCTCGATCTGTTGCCCGCCCTCGGAGAAGAGCAGGCGCGACCGATCTTGCCGCTTCTCGGCCAGATGGTCGGGGACGAGACCGTCGAAACGGCATCGCGGATCGACTCCGCGCTGGCGCTCGCGCGGATCGGTATCGTCCCCGGCTCAGAGATCTGGGATGCGTTGGCGCCGCGAGGGTACGAGGCGGCGAGAAGCTGGCCGAGGCTCAGACCCCGAACGCGTCCGGGTCGCGGCGGACGTTTCGGGCCGCGGCGGCGAAGGGGGAGGAGTCGGCGAAGATCTTCTCCTCGATCTCGGCCTCGAACTCCGATGCCGCGGCGGGGTCGGTTTTCTTGAAATTGCCGAGAGCTTTGAGCATAAGTACGACCAGGAGGATCTGCTCTCGACGTCGATCGCGGAGCCGCCGACGGGTCAAGTGGAAAACCTCGATCGACGCCTTCGCGCGCGGATGGTCACTGACCGCCTCGATCTCTCCGACCGGCGAGAAGCGCAGCACCTCCTCCGGCTGGTCGGCGCACGGATCGAGCAGGAGAGGGCGCTCGTTCCGAATCTCGCCGTCCGGCCCCATCGCGCGCTCCGCCTCGTCGGCGAGCGGGAACTGGTCGGCCTTCCCCGCGGTTTCGGCCGGTTCCGGATCTTCCCAGGTCGGCTTGTCTTCGAGGCGCTTGTTGCAGGGGCCGCACGAGGGGTAGAGGTTCTCCCAGGTGTAGGCGAGCCAGTAGTAGCCGGGGTGGTCCGGGCGTTTGGCCACCTTGCCCTTCGGCCGAAAGTGCTCTACATCCCAGCCCACTTCGGAGAGCGGCGTTTCGCAGTAGGCGCACTTTCGATGGAAGAGGGCTTCGAGGGCGCGGCGAACTAAGGGATGGCGGTAAACCCCTTCTTGAATGACATGGGAGGGGCCTTCACTCTTGGCTTCGGTGGTCCATCGGCCCGCGTCGGAAAACCACGACTCGGGAGGCCGGATCGGCCGCCCCTGGTCGTCCCGCCGATCCCGATCGATGAAGATCATGCGCCGATGGATTGGAGATCGGAACTAGAGGTCGTACTTCGCGACGAGCCCGCGGAGGAGCTTCGCGGTCTCGTTCTCTTGATCGGAATAGGTTTCGAGCGAACGGAGCTCCGTCGCCAGGGAATGCAGCTCGCCGCGCAGGACGGGGCTCCGTTCGGCTTTCGGTACGGCGGCCAGCTCGCGATACCGGCCGAGCTTGTCGCGCATCTCGCTGCCGTAGACCTCGCTGTCGAAGATGCGCGGATCGGCGAGCATGTCCTCGACCGAATAGCCGGCGAAATCGGGCACGTCTTCGACCGCGACCACCTCATCGCCCTCGCGCTTGAGCACCACCAGCTCTTCCGGCTTCGCGTCGAGTGCCACGAGCGGGCTGTGGGTAGTGGCGAAGATCTGCATCTTGGGGAACAGCTCGGCGAGCCGAGGGAGGATCTCCGCCTGCATCGAAGGGTGAAGATGCTGCTCGATCTCGTCGATCAGCAGGATGCCTTCGACGTGCCCCTCCTCGTCGATCGCCTCCGCCTGCATTGCCCAGCCGTAGAGGTCCAAGATCCAGCTGAAGGTGAGGCGGTATCCGTCCGCCCAGGATTCGAAGGGGATCGTGCCGCCGACCGATGGGCCTGAGACCTCGATCCCGCCGCCTCGGCGGGGCGAGACGTCGTCCGCTTCAGCGAGGCCAAGCGCTCGCTTCAGACCTTTCATCGTTCGGCGATAGGTCTCAGAGTCGAATATCGATTTGAGGCGGTAGAGCGTGAGTTCCGGTCCGAGCAGTGCCTGCTCATACCGGAACAGGGAAGACACCGCCGCGGACGCGCTGTACCCCGGCCTCTGTTCTACCTTGGTCCCATATCGCCCAGCGCCGTAGCCGCAAATGAAGGCCTTCTGGTGCTGGGAGGTGGAAAAGATCGTAGAGGATTGCGACTCTTCTTTCCTCTGTATTCCAAAGATTCCCGTACTCATATCTGAGAGTTGAATGCCCACTCGGCCCACTGTGCCACGGGTTTGCAGGGCGCCGAGAGGCGTTGAGAATAGCCCTGCTGCTTCGTCGTGATGAACAAGACCCAGGACGATCGAGCGTAATAGGGTCGACTTTCCTGTCCCGTTCTTGCCGATGATCAAAGTGCGAAGGCGGGGTGCTGCCTCGTCCACCCGAATGTCGAGTGCCAAGTTGCGAAATCCCCGAATGTCGA
The DNA here is from genome assembly GCA_044226625.1 of Thermoanaerobaculia bacterium. Lineage (GTDB taxonomy): Bacteria > Acidobacteriota > Thermoanaerobaculia > Multivoradales > UBA5704 > DASYKS01. The sequence continues at coordinate 201,897 of JBGAGQ010000001.1, read as the reverse complement.
CAAGCTCGATCTTCGTGATGTATGGGCGGGTGGCTCGCGCCATGGGATTCTCCGTATCGGACGACACCGAGATCGTAGCACCCGCCCATGCATGCTGGCTGTCGTTACGTTTGGCGCAAGCACCGGGAAGGCCCAGCGCTTCTTGGTTACCCGTTCGGCCAGGCTCCCATGAAAGGTAGAGTAGCGAAACAGTCGACAAATCCAAGGAGCAGCCGGCGTCCTCCCGTAAGGAGCCTCTCTTGAACACGGCACGAACTCTTCCCGCTTGGGCGATGACCCGGGTGGGTCCCGGGGAGCGGCGAGCGGCGGTCGCGGCGCACGAACGGGGGACTTTGGGAATTCTGTGGCGGGACCAGGTCTCGGCTCGAAGCCTGGCGGCGAAGCTGGGTTGGCCGGGGCCGTGGTTCGACCCCGAGGGGCGTTTCCTCTGGAGGATGCTCGCGAGCGACGAGGCCTTCGATCAGGCGACGTCGAGCGGCGACGTCGAGGTCTTCGTCCCGCGGGAGCGCTATGTGCTCCCCGCGGCCGATCTGGAGGCGCTCGACGCGTCCCACGACAACCCGACCTCCTGGCACTCGCTGGTCGAGAGCCTGCGCGAGATCCGGCGCGCGGTGGAAGCGGGCGTCGTAGTCGAGGTCGCGGGGGCGCCGCTCACGAGCTTCCAGACGTTCTACGACTGGGCGGACCGGCGCTACTACCGGCTCGAAGACGACACGCGGACGGGGTGGATCGGCAGCGACTAGGCGTTCGGACGCGACTCGGAACCTCCGCACATCGAAAATTGAACTTTCGATCCGCGAAAGTTTAGACTTCTGGCATGCTCCTTCCGCGCACCCTCTCCGGACTGCTGGAGACCGCCGTCCAGGGCTTCCCGGCGGTTCTGGTGACGGGGCCGCGTCAATCGGGAAAGACCACGCTGCTCCGGACCCGCTTCGAGGCGACGCACCGCTACGTCTCGCTCGAAGCGCCGCACGTCAGGGAGCGCGCTCTGGCCGATCCGGTCGGATTCCTCGCCGATCACCCGGCGCCGGTGATCCTGGACGAAATCCAGAACGCGCCCGAGCTGCTCTCCTATCTGCAGGTCGAGATCGACGAAGACCGCCGACCCGGACGCTGGCTCCTCTCCGGATCGCAGAGCTTTCCGCTGATCCAGGGGACCAGCCAGTCGCTCGCGGGCCGGGTGGCGGTGCTCACGCTGCTGCCGCTCTCCTGGGACGAGATCTCGCGCCGCGCGCGGGAACTGGACTCGGTTGAAGCGGTCCTCGGCGAGATGTTCGCCGCGCGGCCGGAGACGAAGTCTCCCGACGCCACGCCGGATCTCGCGCAATGGCTCCTTCAGGGGGGCTTTCCACAGCTCTGGAAAGACCGCCAGGTCGACCGCCAGCTCTGGCTTTCGAGCTACGTCCAGACCTATCTCGAACGCGATGTTCGGTCGGTCCTCGGCGTCCGCGACCTCGGGGCGTTCCAGACCTTCCTGCGGTTGGCCGCGGCGCGCACGGGGCAGGTGCTCAACCTGGTCGACCTCGCCCGCGACGTCGGGGTGTCGCCGCCGACCGTCCGGCAGTGGCTTTCGGTTCTCGAAGCGAGCCACTTGGTTTTCCTGCTGCGCCCCTACCTCGAGAACTTCGGCAAGCGGCTGATCAAGGCGCCGAAGCTCTACTGGCTCGACACCGGCCTGGTCTGCTTTCTCCTCGGCCTCAAGGACGAGGACGCCGTTTTGCGCGGACCGATGGCCGGCGCCCTTTTCGAGACTGCGGTGGTCGCTGAGATCGCGAAGGTCTTCCACCACCGGGGGCTTCCGCCGGCTCTCTGGTACTGGCGCTCGCGGGAAGGGCACGAGGTCGACCTGCTCGTCGAACGGTCCGGCAAGCTCCACCCGATCGAGATCAAAGCCGCGACCACGCCGCGCCCCGGCCAAGTCGAAAACCTGACGCGCTGGCGGTCGCTCGCGGGGGAGAAGGCGGGAAGCGGTCTGCTTGTCGCCGCGGCGGAGAACGCCTCCTCGCTCGTGCCGGAGATTCGCGTTCTCCCCTGGCACCGGTTCTAGAGGTTCGTCTCCGGTCGGCCGTTCGACGCCGTCGATCCCGGGACCGCCGAGCACCAGCTCGGCATCGAAGCGGCGGAAGGAACCGAAACCGCCGAGCTGTTCTCGGCGACCCCCGCGGCGCAAAGCAACGCCTTCTACCTCTCCGCCCCCACCTGCCAGAGGAACCGATACGGCGCGTACCACCCTTTCAGCTCGACCGCCGCGATCGGGTGGAGGCGGAGCGGGCTTTCCATGAATTTCGCCGTCCGTGCGAGGACGGGCTGGACGTCGGCGATGTAGTGGATGCCGTGGTCGAGGAGGTAGCGGTCGAAGCGGCGGGCGCGGTAGTAGGGCAGGACCGTCGAGTTCACCAGCCCGTCGAGGTTGATCACCCGGCCTCGGCTGTAGAAGGCGGGGATGCCGGCGTTGAAGCAGCCGATCGGCTCGCCCGCGGGGACGAGCTTTTCGAACTCGTGCTGAGAGGTCAGAAACTGGAACTGCCAGGGGTAGAGCGAGCGGGGAAAGCGGTAGAACAGGCCGGCTTCGACGAAGGAGAGCGCGAGCAAGACGGCGGGGAGAGCGACGCCCAGGAATCGACGGAGGCGCCGCGGCTCCTCGGCCAGTCGCGCGATCCAGAGGAAGGTGAGGAGGAACAGGAACAGCGCGGGCTGGGTGTAGTACCAGATCTGGAATTCCGAGTGGAACAGCCCGTAGACCAGCCCCGTGGCGAGGGTCGCCGCGAGCAGCCAGAGCGTGGCGAAGAGGAGCGGGCGGTGCGCCTTGCCGCGGCCGATCGCGAAAAGGGCGAGGAGCGCCGGAACGGTCGCCGCCCAGGTGAAGGTATGGAGCTTCTCGAGCGGCGAGGCGGCGGTGATCCTCCAGGCGGATTGGAGCCAATCGAGACCGAGGAACGACAGCGCATGGCCGAGCCGAGCGCCGAAGCCGAGATCGCCGAGCGCGCGATCCCCCCAAAGCCATTTGGCCGCTCCGCTGCTCTGCCAGGGCGACCCGGTCGCCATCCAGCAGAACAGGAACCAGGGGAGGACCAGGAGGGTGAAGAGGAGCCCGAGTCGAAAGGCCGAGCGAAGGATCTCGCGCCATGACATCCCGCGGAGGGCGGGCGCCGCGACGAAGGTGACGACCGCGAGGATGCCCGCCTCGGTGCGGGCGTAGAAGCAGAAAGCGAGCGCACCGGCGAGGGCCAAGTGGAGTCGGGACGACGCGGTTTCGGCCGCAACGAAACGCGCGGCGGTGCGCAGCAGGACGACCAGGGCGAACGCGTAGAGCGCCGACTCGACCCCCTGGAGCGAGAGGAGGAGGGCGAACGGGTTCAGGAGCCAGCAGATCCCTCCGACGATCGCGAGGCCCGGTGTAGTGAACCGCCGCATCAGACCGATCGACGCGAACGCCGCCGCCGCGTGGAAGAGGAACGAGAGCGCGAGCGCCGAGCGCAGCAGCCACGGCGAGGCGGGCTGCGCCGCGGCGACGGGGACGAGAAGCGCCATCCAGCCGGGGTGGTAGCCGCTCGCGCGGTTCTCTCCGTCGAACGTCGAGCCGTCGCCGGCCGCGAAATGTCGAGCGATCTGGAGGTAGTAGAAGGCGTCGTCGGGGACCAGCTCGAGCAGCACCTCCTCGGGCTGGGTGATGAGGCGGGCCTGCTGGTATCCGACGCCCAGGAGCACGGCGAAGAACGCGAGGACTCCGAGGAGGGAGAGGCGCCGGGTCCTGCCGGGGGCCGATCGCGGCGGCGTCGGGGGATCGCTCCCGGGACGGTCCTCCGCTCGAGCCGTCTCCTCGGCGACGTCCAGCGCGGGCTCTTCAGGCGGCACCGTGGAATTCTGGCAGATCGCCGGGCGCCCGCCAATTCGGCCGGTCCGGACCCCATGCTACGATTTCGATCCGGTCCGTCCATTCGTCCGAACCTGCCGGCATGGGGCCGGCGTATCAAGCCCGAGGATTGTCACGATGTCGATCGCCGAGCCCGCTCCACGCCTTACGTCCGCGATCCCCCGCGAGCAGGCGATCGCCGACTTCCGGATCGCCGTCCGGAGCCGGCATACGAGCCTGCTCGGACGACGCGAGGTGCTGACCGGCAAGGCGAAATTCGGCATTTTCGGCGACGGCAAGGAGATCGCCCAGCTCGCGCTCGCGCGGGCGTTCGAGAAGGGCGACGTCCGCTCGGGGTACTACCGCGACCAGACCGTGATGATGGCGCTCGACCTGCTCACGGTCGAGCAGTTCTTCGCCCAGCTCTATGCCGATCCGGACCTCGAGCGCGAGCCCTGCTCGGCCGGACGGTCGATGACCGCGCACTTCGCCACCTGGATGGTCGACGAGAACGGCGAGCCGTTGCCGCAGACCGATCGCTTCAACTCTTCTGCCGACGTCTCGCCCACGGGCTCGCAGATGCCGCGGCTGGTCGGGCTCGCGCAGGCCTCGAAGCTCTATCGCGAGCTTCCGGCGCTCGCCGACCGCACCGGCTTTTCGGTCGGCGGGCGCGAGGTCGCCTGGGGCACGATCGGCAACGCGAGTTGCGCCGAGGGGATGGTCTGGGAGTCGATCAATGCCGCCTGCGTGCTGCGCGTGCCGATGATCCTCTCGGTCTGGGACGACGGCTACGGCATCTCGGTGCCGAACGACCTTCAGGTAGCCAAAGGGGATATGTCGGCGTTGCTCGAAGGGTTTCGCCGCGCGCCTGGGACCCGCGAGGGGCTCGACCTCTATCGCGTCAAGGGATGGGACTATCCGGCCCTGTGCGAGACCTATCGGAAGGCCGCCGAGGTCGCCCGCCGCGACCACGTCCCGGCGGTGATCCACGTCGTCGAGATCACCCAGCCGCAGGGGCATTCGACCTCCGGCAGCCATGAGCGCTACAAGTCGAAGGAGCGGCTGGCCTGGGAGGTCGAGCTCGACGGCATCAAGCGGATGCGCGAATGGATCGTCGCGGAGGGCTTCGAGAGCGAGTCGGAGCTCGCGGCGATCGATGAGGAAGAGAGAATCGCCGTGCGCGACGCGCAACGGCGGGCCTGGGACCACTTCCGGGCGCCGATCGAGGTCGAAAAATCGTTCGTGCTCGGCCTGCTCGGTGAGGTCGCGCAGGAGTGCGGCGGCGAGTCGGCGGGAGAGGTGACGAAGATCGCCGACGAGCTGCGCCGCCATGCGACCGCGCTCCGCCGCGACATCTCGGCCGCGGCGCACTCCGCCCGCGTGGCGACCGCGGGAATCGCGGCCCGTGGTCCCGCGGCCGAGCGGCTCGCGGGGTGGCGCCGCGGATTCGAGGCGGCGAACGCCGATCTCTACGGCTCGCACCTGCTCAGCGAGACGCCGCGCTCGCCGCTCGCGCGGCCGATCGTCCCGCCCCGTTACGCCGAAGACGCTCCGAACGTGAACGGTTTCGAGGTTCTGAACGCCTGCTTCGACGCGGCCCTCGCCCGTTATCCCGAGCTCGTCGCGATGGGGGAGGACCTCGGCCAGCTCGGCGACGTCAACCAGGGCTTCTTGGGCCTTCAGGCGAAGTTCGGCGAGCTGCGCGTGGCGGATACGGGCATCCGCGAGACGACCATCCTAGGCCAGGCGATCGGGCTCGCGATGCGCGGCATCCGGCCGATCGCGGAGATCCAGTATCTCGATTACATCCTCTATGCCCTGCAGATCATCTCGGACGATCTCGCGACGCTGCGCTACCGCTCGGCGGGTAAGCAGGCGGCGCCGGTCATCGTGCGCACGCGCGGGCATCGCCTCGAGGGGATTTGGCATTCGGGCTCCCCGATGGCCGGCGTCATCCACCTGGTCCGCGGCGTTCACGTCTGCGTGCCGCGCAACATGACCCAGGCCGCGGGCATGTACAACCTGCTGCTTCAAGGCGACGATCCGGCGATCGTCGTCGAGGTGCTGAACGGCTATCGGCTGAAAGAGCGCCTGCCCGCCAACGTGGGCGATTTCACGGTGCCGCTTGGGGTGCCGGAGGTGCTGCGGGAGGGGAGCGACGTCACCGTCGTCACCTACGGCGCCTGCTGCCGCGTCGCGCTCGAAGCGGCGGAAGCGCTCGCCAAGGTCGGCGTCGAGGCTGAGGTGATCGACGTCCAGACCCTGCTGCCGTTCGACGTCGACGGGCGGATCGTCGAATCGCTCAAGAAGACCAACCGCCTCCTTTGCGTCGACGAGGACGTCCCGGGCGGCGCTTCCGCCTCGATGCTCCAACAGATCCTCGAGATGCAAGGGGGCTACTCCTGGCTCGACGCGGCCCCGAAGACGCTCGCCGCCGAAGCCCACCGCCCCGCCTACGGCTCGGACGGCGACTACTGGTCCAAGCCGAACAAGGAGTCGATCTTCGACGCCGTCTACGCGATCGCCCACGAAAGCGATCCGCGCCGCTGGCCGGAGCTGTAGCGCCGGATGGACGGCAAGCGGTTTCTCCGCTCGATCGAGCTCAGAAACCTCCTCTCCTACGGGCCGGAGGGGGTGAAGCTCGAGCTGGAGCCGTTGAACGTCCTGATCGGCGCGAACGCCACGGGCAAGAGCAATTTGATCCAGGCGCTGCGGCTATTGCAGGCGGCGCCGCGGGACATCAAGAGCCCTCCGCGCCGGGACAACAGCGGAATCGGGGAGTGGATGTGGAAGGGGGGCGGGGAAGCGCCCGCCGGGCTAGCCGTGGATTTCGACCGATCGGTAGTCGATCCTCCGCTGTCCTACCTCATCCGATTTCATGCCGAGAGAACACCGGTAAGCGAGTGGCTGAAGGTCGACGAAGAGCGGCTTGGCGATACGCCGACTCTCGACCATCCCGACCCCAACCCGATCGTTCGACGCCTCGGCCGCACGGCGGTGGTCCTCCGGGAGGACGCTGGCAAGAAGGTCGACATCGAAATGAAGGAGGACGAGTCGGTCTTCTCGCAGGTTCGCGATCCCGTCGCGTACGGGTATCTGACGCTGCTCGGAGATCGGCTCCAGGAAATTTCGTTCTTCGGCGCCTGGACGGCTGGAAACAAGCTCCACCAGGCGCAGCGCGCTGATCTTCCGAGCGGCTTCTTGCTCGAAGATGGCAGCAACTTCGGACTCGCGCTGAGCGATTTGATCGGGCGGCCGGGCCTGCGCGCTGCCGCGCTGGAGAGGCTTCGGTTGGTCCACGAGTGGGTCGAGGACATCTCCCTGAACGTGCGGGTCGGATTCATCGAAGTGACCCTGCACGAAAAGGGACTCCGGTCGGCCGTGCCGGCCGCCCGGCTCTCCGATGGGACGCTTCATTTCCTCTGCCTGCTGGCGATCCTTCTCCACCCGAAGCCGCCACCTCTCGTCTGCATCGAGGAGCCGGAGCTCGGCCTTCACCCCGACGCGGTGTCCGCCCTTGGCGAGTTGTTGATCGAGGCATCTCAGCGGACTCAATTGATCGTGACGACGCACTCCGACGCGCTGATCGCCGGCCTGTCCGAGGTTCCTGAGGCCGTCGTGGTCGCCGAGAGGGGAGAACAGGGGACGACGCTCCGACGCCTGGAACCGGCGAGGTTGGCGAAATGGCTGGAGGAGTACCGGCTAGGCGATCTTTGGCGGATGGGCGAGCTGGGCGGGAACCGGTGGTGACGGAAGTCAGGATCTACGTGGAGGGGGGCGGCGACAGCCGCGACTCGAAGGAAGCCCTGCGAAGAGGTTTTCGCCAGTTGTTCCATAACGCGGGGGTATCGGTTCAGGTCGTCGCCTGCGGCCGACGGGACAAGGCGTATAAAGATTGGAAGCTCGCGCTCGATTCCCACTCGGACGCGGTGAATCTCCTTCTAGTCGATTCGGAGGGGCCCGTGACCGGTGACACGACGCCGTGGAAGCACCTCCGTGGGACTTGGGACCTGCCGCTCGGCACCGAGGAGCGATGTCACCTCATGGTCCAGTTGATGGAATCGTGGTTTCTTGCCGATCCGGCAGCGCTTTCTGCCTATTACGGTCAGCACTTTGGCGTCGGCGGGCTGCCCGGTCGCGAGAACGTTGAGGAGATTCCGAAGTCCGATGTGGAGCGCTCGTTGAAGCGCGCGACGGAGAAGACCCAGAAGGGCGAGTACCACAAGATTCGGCACGCGGCCGACCTGCTCGGCAGGATCGACCCTGCCAGAGTTCGCAAACGAGCCCCTCACTGCGAGCGCCTGTTCAAGACGCTGACCGACGTTCGACCGTCCCCCTGACCCTCTAGCCCCCCGTCACCCCTTCGAGCTCCTCTTCGATGAACTCGGAGAGGGTTCGTTCCTGCTCGGGGGGCAGCCCTTCGAAGGCGACGCCGACCCGGAAGCGGCGAGCTTTCGGGGCTCGGACGTCTTCGCCGACGAAGATCACCTTGCCGCCGGGGCGAAACTTTGAGCCGTGAAACGATAGGTCGAGATCGAGCCCTTGGCCGAGGCGGGGCTCGAAATCGGTGGCGATCAGCATGCCGCCGCGCGAGAGTTGCAGCACCACGAATTCGCTTCGCGCGGTCAAGCCACCCTTCAACCCCGCGACCGCGTAACGGGGAAACCTTCTTCGGTCCGCGTCCACACTGCGACCTCCCAAATAAGATGTGCCGAACGGCAGGCTGGATGTCAGATTCGACGCCGTCTCCTTAGCTAGGTGCGCGCCGAGGCCCGAGGCGATCCGCGATGTAGTACTGGGTCAATTTTGGATCGGCTCGGCGCTGGGGTGGGCGCGACGGGCACGATCCAATCGAAGAGCGCGATGCAGGGGGGCCTAACCACCGCGCTGAACCGAACTACGTGCCGGCGGCCCCAGGGTTTATGATGGCCGGGATGAGACGCGAGGAGCCCGAGAGATGAAGCCGGAGACGACGAGCGAACGGCGGGTCGACGTGGTGATCCTGGGGGGCGCGATCAGCGGCGGCGCCGCGGCCCTGCTGCTCAAGCGCGAGCGGCCCGAGCTCGAGGTCCTGGTGATCGAAAAGGCGGCGAAGTTCGACGCCAAGGTGGGCGAGGCGACGACCGAGATGTCGGCCATGTTCCTCACCCGTCGGCTCGCGTTGTGGCAGCACCTGGAGCGGAAGCAGTTGCGCAAGGAGGGGCTGCGTTTCTGGTTCGGCAACTCCCGCGTCCACGGCCACGCCGAGGCGAGCGAGACCGGGCCGCACCAGCAGACCGCCGTGCCGACCTTTCAGCTGCGTCGCGACGAGCTCGACGAGCACGTGCTCGCGACGGCGGTGGCGGAGGGAGCCCAGCTGTTGCGGCCGGCGCGCGTAGCCGGGGTCGAAGTGGGCGAATACGACCATCGGGTGACCGTGGACACCGATTCCGGCCGCACCACGATCGCCTGCCGTTGGGTGCTCGACGCCTCGGGGCGCGCCACCATCCTCGGCAAGCAGCTCCAGCTCGTCGAGCGAAACGAGGCGCATCCGACCAGCGCGGTCTGGGCGCGCTGGGAGAATCTGCGCCACATCGACGAACTCGCGTCGCGGGCCGACGGGGCGCTTGCGGCCGGCAACGTCTGCACCCGCCGCCTCGCGACGAATCACTACCTCGGGCGCGGCTATTGGGTCTGGGTGATCCCGCTCGGCAACGGCGAGACCTCGATCGGCGTCGTCTACGACCGGCGGCTCCTCTCGCTCGACATCTCGGGCAGCAAGCGCGCGGCCTCGTACGAAGCGCATCTTCGGAGCATCCCGGCGCTCGCCGAGCTGCTCGAGGGGGCGCGCATGCGCGAGGACGACCTTCGGTCCTACTCGCACCTCGCCTACGTCAGCCGCCAGTACATGGGACCCGGCTGGGCCCTGCTCGGCGACGCGGCGGCCTTCCTCGATCCGTTCTACTCGCCGGGGCTCGATCACGTGGCGTTCACCGTCGAGGCGACGGTGGCGATCGTGCTCGCCGAGACCGCGGGCGAGGACGTGTCCGCGCGGATCGCCGTGCACAACGAGACGTTCCTCCGCTCCTATCGCCGCTTCTTCGAGTCGATCTATCGCGACAAGTACTACTACATGGGCGAGTTCGACCTCGCCTCGGCCGCGATGTTGATCGACACCGGCCAGTACTTCATCTTCCTGGTCATGCCCGCGTATCGGATCCTCAAGCGTTTCCATTGGATGCCGGTCCTCGGGCCGCGGGAGGCGTTCCTCAGCTACTGGATGCTCCACCTCTACAACCGGCGGTTCAAGGCGATCGCCGAGGGGCGGCGGGCGCTCGGCGTGGCTGGCGAACGGAACGACGGCCGCCGGCTGGTCGCCCGGTTCGAGCTGGGCTACGCGCCCTTCAAGATGGTCGCGCGCGGTTTGAAGCTCTGGTTGTACGCCGAGATCGACCTGCTCACGCGACGGATCGCGGCGCCGTTCCGACGCCGCCGTGCGAAGGCCGAAGACGACATGCCGATGCCGGCGGAGCCCGGCGTCGAATCGACCTAGAAATCGCTTCGATCCGGCTCGACGCGAACGTAGGGGCGGAGGCAGGCACGCCGCCTGCGGTAGCGAGCGGGGCGCCCAAGGCCTTCGTCCCAAGGCGACGGAGGGGTGGGCCGTCCCGCGCTAAACTCCCGCGCTCGGGTTCCGTATCCTCGATCGTCCCTTCTCTCGAGAGGCTCGAACCATGCCCAGCCGTCCGCGCCCGATCTCCTTCGTCCGCCGTGTCGTTCTCTTTGCCGCGTCGATCGGCGCCGCGTTCGCTCTCTCGGCGGGCGCGCAGCCGCTGCCGAGCAAGTCTCCTGAACCGGCGACCCCCGGGGCGGGCACCGGCGCCGAGGCGTTCGCGCAGCTCGAATGGCTGCTGCCGACCCCCACCGAGACGCGTCTCGCCTCGGGCGCCCCGGGCCCCCAGTACTGGCAGCAGCAGGCCGACTACCAGATCGACGTCCGCCTCGACGACGCGAAGCGCCGGATCGAGGGTAAGGAGCGGATCACCTACCGCAACCGCTCGCCGCACACGCTGTCCTACCTATGGTTGCAGCTCGACCAGAATCGTTTCCGCCCGGACAGCGACAGCGTGGTCACCCAGGCCGCGCCGTCGACCTGGGACGAGATCGGCTACGACGACCTCGCGCAGCGGCTGGAGATGAACAGCTTTCAGGGTGGATTCGAGATCGCGTCGGTGACCGACGACAAGGGGACGCCGCTCCGCGCGACCCCGGTCAAGACGATGATGCGGATCGACCTGCCGACCCCGCTTTTGCCCGGAGGGACGTTCGTCTTTCGGGTGGCTTTTGCCTTCAACGTCATCGACGGCACGAAGATCCGCGCGCGCACCGGCTACGAGGCGTTTGAGGACGGCAACGCGATCTACGAGATCGCCCAGTTCTATCCGCGGATGGCCGCCTACCTCGACTACCAAGGGTGGCAGCACAAGCAGTACCTCGGCTCCGGCGAGTTCACGCTCGATCTGGGCGACTACGACCTCTCGATCGACGTGCCGGAAGATCACGTGGTCGCGGCCACCGGCCTGCTCCAGAACCCGGGGGAGGTGCTCTCGGTCGAGGAGCGCGAACGGCTCGCGCGCGCCGCGAAAAGCGACAAGCCGGTCTACGTGATCACGCCGGAGGAGGCCGCCGCTCGCGAGCGCCGGACCTACGTGAAGGCGCCCGGGCGCAGGGTGTGGCGCTTCCATGCCGAAGACGTCCGGGACGTCGCGTTCGCCAGCTCGCGCAAGTTCATCTGGGATGCGATGGGGGTCCAGAGCGGACCGAAGCGGGTGCTCGCGATGTCGTTCTTTCCGAACGAAGGAGATCCGCTCTGGAGCCGGTATTCGACCGAGGCGGTCGCGCACACGATCGAGAGCTATTCGAAATACACCTTCGACTTCCCATATCCGGTCGCGATCTCGGTGAACGGCCCGGTCGGCGGCATGGAATACCCGATGATCTGCTTCAACCAGCCGCGCCCCTACGAGGACAAGACCTACTGGGGCGAGCCGTCGGACAAGGAAAAAACCTGGAAACGGAGCAAGTACGGTCTGATCTCGGTGGTGATCCACGAGGTGGGCCACAACTACTTCCCGATGATCGTGAACTCCGACGAGCGGCAGTGGACCTGGATGGACGAGGGGCTGAACACCTTCCTCCAATACCTCGCCGAGCAGTCGTGGGAGAAGGACTACCCGTCGCGCCGCGGCGAGCCGAAGGACATCGTCTCCTACATGGTTTCGGCCGATCAGGTGCCGATCATGACCAACTCCGAATCGGTGCTCCAGTTCGGCAGCAACGCCTACGGCAAGCCGGCGACCGCGCTCAACATCCTGCGCGAGAGCGTCCTCGGCCGCGAGCTGTTCGATTTCGCGTTCCGCGAGTACGCGCGGCGCTGGAAGTTCAAGCATCCGACGCCGGCCGACTTCTTCCGCACCATGGAGGACGCGTCGGGCGTCGACCTCGACTGGTTCTGGCGCGGCTGGTTCTACGGCACCGGCCACGTCGACGTCGGGGTCGAAAACGTGCGCGAATACGTGCTCGATTCCGGCGAGCCGGAGGGGGCGAAGCTGCGCCAAAAGGCGTACGACGACGCCGAGCCGAAGACGCTCTCGGCCGAGCGCAACGCGGCGCAGCCGAAGCGGATCGAGGCGCGGCCGGAGCTCTCCGACTTCTACAACCAGCTCGACGAGTATCGCGTGACGCCGAAGGATTCGGCGGACTACCAAAAGCTCCTCGCTTCGCTGGACGCGTCGGAGAAATCGGTGCTCGCCTCGAAGAAGCGTTTCTTCACGGTCGATTTCGTCAATCGCGGAGGTCTCGTGACACCCCTCCCGTTGCGCATCAGCTACGCCGACGGCTCGCACCGTGACCTCACCCTTCCAGCCGAGATCTGGCGCTACAACGCGGAGCGGGTGACCAAGCTGTTCATCGAGGACCAGGAGATCACCGGCATCGAGATCGATCCGCGGCTCGAGACGGCGGACTCCAACCTCTCGAACAACGGCTGGCCGGCGCGGCCGGGCAAGACGCGCTTCCAGCTGTTCAAGCCGGACGAGAAGCCGAACCCCATGCGCCAGGGATCCGGGGAGACGCCGAAGCCTTGAGCCCAGGGTCGAGACGGCCGGTCGCGACGACAGGGCTGCCGGCGGCGCTCCTCCTGCTCGCGGGATTCGGGAGCGCCGTTCCGGTAGCCGCCCATCCGTTTCACGCGAGCCACGCCGAGGTCGACTATCGCGTCGAGTGCCGCTGCCTCGAAGTGGCGCTCGCGGTCGTGCCCGAGGAGCTCGAGGGCGCCCTCCAGAGGATCTCGGGCAGGCGGCTGCCGCTCGAGTCGCCCGAGGCGGAACGGGAGATCGTCGGCTACCTCGCCTCGCGTTTTCTCGTGACCCCGCCGGGTGGCAAGCCTTTGCCGATCGAACGGGTCGGGCGCGAGGTGAGCTACCGCGAGGCCTGGCTGTACTTCAAAGTGACGGGGGTCGAAGGCGATTTCGATTTGATCGACCGCGTGCTGTTCGAAGTCGAGCCTTCTCAAGTGAATCACGTCCTGCTGCGCGGCCTCGGCGATCCGCGACCGCTGTCGTTCCGCGTGGACGACCCGCCCGCTCGGATTTCCCTCCACCCAGGCCGAGACCCGATGTAGAGACGCCCCAGTACCTTGCCACCGATCTCTCCTGGACCACGGACGTCGGGGCGTCTCCGGTTCGGTGATCCACGATCCTTCCCGCGGGCCTGGGGCGTCTCTACGTTCTCTACGTTCCTTTGGGTTTGGGCCGTTTCGGAAGGTCGCGCTCGCGGGAGATCGCGAGGCGCTGTCCGGCGACGCGGACGTTCTGCAGGTGCCGGAGCGTCGCGCTCGAAAGGCCCACCGGCAGCTCGACGAAGGAATGATCGTCGCGGAGCTCGATCCGGCCGATGTGCCGGCTTTCGAGGCCCGCTTCGTTGGTGATCGCTCCGACCAGGTTGCCGGGCTTGGCGCCGTGGTCGCTTCCCACCTCGACCCGATAGCGCGCGAAACCGGGCGAGGCTCGCGGAGGCCAAACGAGGCGAGCTGGTCTCGCCGCGCCGAGAAACCGGTGGCGCGGCGGACTCGCCACGCCGAGCGGCCGTCGGCGCGGGCGTTCGCGGACCGCCGCGCTGCGGCTGGGTGGATGGTTTCGAAGTCCAGGGCAATGCCGGTTGGGCTTTCGGCCGGGGCCTTGGAGTTGGCGCGGCCTTCTCCAGCAGCAGCGGCGCGTCGCCGTGCGCCATTCGGGCGAGTGCCGCCGCGATCTCGAGCACCGGGACGTCGTGCTCGCGTTCGTACTGCTCGACCAGCTTTTGAAACGGCTCGAGCCCCTCTTTGGCGAGCGTCTCGGTGAGCTGGCGCTTCCACTTGCCGATCCGTTGGTCGTTCACCGCCTCGATCGAGGGGAGCTCCATCGGCTCGATCTTCTGGCGCGTCGCGCGCTCGATCGCCGCGAGCATCGTCCGCTCGCGCGGGGTGACGAACAGGATCGCCTCGCCGCTCCGTCCCGCGCGGCCGGTGCGGCCGATGCGGTGAACGTACGCCTCGGTGTCGTTCGGAATGTCGTAGTTCAGGACGTGGCTGATCCGGTCGACGTCGAGGCCTCGGGCGGCGACGTCGGTCGCGACCAGGATGTCGAGCTGGCCGTCCTTCAAGCGGGCGATGGTCTTTTCGCGCATCGCCTGCTGCATGTCCCCGTGGATCGGAGCGGCAGCGAAGCCGCGCGCCTCCAGCCGCTCGGCGAGCTCGGCGCACGAGAGCTTGGTGCGCGCGAAGACGATCATCGCTTCGAACGGCTCGACCTCCAGGATCCGGGTGAGCGCGTCGAGCTTGTGCATGCCGCCGACCAGCCAGTAGCGCTGGCGGATCTTCGGCGCGGTCGTCGTCGTGCCGCGGATCGTCACCTCGACCGGTGCGTCGAGGTGCTTCTGGGCGATCCGCCGGATCGGCGCCGGCATGGTGGCCGAGAAGAGCGCGACCTGACGTTCCGGCGGGGTCTTTTCTAGGATCGTCTCGACGTCCTCGATGAACCCCATGCGCAGCATCTCGTCCGCCTCGTCGAGCACCAGCGTGGCGATCCCCGACAGATCGAGCGAGGCCTTTTCGAGATGGTCGAGGATGCGCCCCGGCGTCCCGACTACGACGTGGACGCCGCGGCGGAGGGCGGAGAGCTGCGGTCCGTAGCTTTGGCCGCCGTAGATCGGCAGGACGTGGAACCCAGGCACGTGCGCCGCGTAGCGCTGGAACGCCTCGGCCACCTGGATCGCGAGCTCCCGCGTCGGGGTAAGCACGAGGGCCTGCGGTTTCGTGGCCTTGGAGGTAAGCCGGGTGAGGATCGGCAGCGCGAAAGCCGCCGTCTTTCCCGTGCCGGTTTGCGCCTGTCCGACGAGATCTTTTCCCGCGAGCAGCGGCGGGATCGTCGCGGCCTGGATCGGCGATGGGGTCTCGTAACCGACGTCGTCGAGCGCCCGCAGCACCGCGGGAGAAAGCTGCAGGTCGTGGAAGCCGGGTTCCTGGGTTTCGGGGCGCGCGGGGACGTTGGACTCGGAGGGCATGAAGGGCTCGCGTGGGGGTGCGCCGCTCGGGAGGAGCAGAACCGGAGCAAGGACTCTTGAGCCCAGAGTATCTCACGGTGGCTCACAGTATCTCCTGCCGCGATCCAAGCCTGGGAACCGAGGGGAAGGACGCCTAGGAGCGGCGTTTCCACGAGCGTGCCTCCCCGATGAACGACCGCGCACGGGCGGAGCTGTCGCTCGGCACCCGCGGCGGGGGCGTCAAAGAAATCCACTGTCGGGCGAGATCTGAGCCAGCCGGAGCGGCCGGCGTGAGGCAGCGGAAGCGGGGCGAAGGTTAGTGGACTTTTTCGGCCTTGCCGCTCGCGACCGCCTCGTCCATCAGCTTCTTGAGCTGGCGCTCCGCGGCTTTCGACGCCTCCTCTTGCCTGCGGCTCAGATCGTCTTGCTTCCTGCTGAGGGCGTCTTGTTGCCGTGAGAGCTCGTCCTGCTTCCGACCCAGCTGGTCCTGTTGGCGGCCGAGCTCATCTCTCTGCCGCTCGAGCGCGTCGGACCCTTCGTCGTCGTTGTGTCGCAGCTCACTCTGTTGTGCGGCGAGCGCGCCGATCCTCGCGCCCAGCTCGCCTTGCTTGGCACCGAGCTCACCCTGCTTAGCGCCGATCTTGCCCTGCTCCGCGCCGAGGGCGCCCTGCTTTTCGCCCAGCTCGGAGACCGGCTGGAAGGCATCCTGCGCCGCCTTGATCAACGCCGCGTCGCGGATCACGTACTCCTGGCCGTTCCGCTCGAACCAAATCAGGTCGCCGCCGCCCTTCCGGTAGGACTCTGCCCGACCCAGGTCGCGGGAGACCCAGACATCGAGGAGTTCTCGCCCGAGAGCACCACGTACGAGTTGCCGTCGTCGTCGGAGCCTCCAGATCGACGCGTGACGCGAATCCTTCGGCGGTTTCGGTGGGGCGGGAGGTGCGGCGGGATCAGTCGCGGCCTGGATCGGCGATGGGGTCTCGTAACCGACGTCGTCGAGCGCCCGCAGCACCGCGGGAGAAAGCTGCAGGTCGTGGAAGCCGGGTTCCTGGGTTTCGGGGCGCGCGGGGACGTTGGACTCGGAGGGCATGAAAGGCTCGCGTGGGGAAGCGCCGCTCGGGAAGAGTTGGAACCGGAGCGAGGGACTCTTGAGCCCAGAGTATCTCACGGTGGCTCGGCCGGCCGTTTCGTCCTGCCGCGATCCAAGCCTGGGAACCGAGGGGAAGGACGCCTAGGAGCGGCGTTTCCCCGAGCGTGCCTCCCCGATGAACGACCGCGAACGGGCGGAGCTGTCGCTCGGCGCCCTTGGCGGGTCGTCAGGGGGAGGCACTGTCGGGCGAGATCTGAGCCAGCCGGAGCGGCCGGCGTGAGGCAGCGGAAGCGGGGGGGCTAGTGAACTTTCTCGGCCTTCCCGCTGGCGATCGCCTCGTCCATCAGCTTCTGGAGCTGGCGCTCCGCGGTTTTCGAGGCCTCCTCTTGCTTCCGGCCCAGTTCGTCCTGTTTCTTACCCAGGGCGTCCTGTTGCCGGCCGAGCTCGTCCTGCTTCCGACCCAGCTCTTCCTGCTGGCGGCCGAGCTCTTCCATCTGCTCCTCGAGCGCGTCGGACCCTTCGTCGTCGTCGCGCCGCAGCGCGCCTTGTCGAGCGGCGAGCGCGCCCATCTTCGCGCCCAGTTCGCCTTGCTTGGCACCCATCTCACCCTGCTTGGCGCCGAGCTTGCCTTGCTCCGCGCCGAGCGCGCCCTGCTTTTCCCCCAGATCGGAGACCGGCTGGAAGGCATCCTGCGCCGCCTTGACCAGTGCCGCATCGCGGATCACGTACTCCTGGCCGTTCCGCTCGAACCAAATCAGATCGCCGCCGCCCTTCCGGTAAGACTCTGCCCGACCCAGGTCGCGGGGAGACCCAGACATCGAGGAGTTCTCGCCCGAGAGCACCACGTACGAGTTGCCGTCGTCGTCGGAGCTCCAGATCGACGCGTGACGCGAATCCTTCGGCGGTTTCGGTGGGGCGGGAGGTGCGGGAGGTGCGGGGAGAGCGGGCGGCGCCGGCGGGGGAGGGGGAGCCGTCCGGTCGTTGGAGGCGTAGCTATAGGAATACGAGTACTGGGTGGTCGAACCTTCGTTCGTCGAGACGGTGCGCGTTTCCGCGACGACCGCTCCATCCGTTCGAGGCTCGGCGTCCTGGGGACGGGGCTTCGCGATCAACCGGAAGGGGGATGCGGCGACCAAGCCGACGGCGGCCAGCAGCGCCAGCCATGGCAGGGCTCGCCGCCCGGCGGGGGCGGAGTTCTGCAGCATGAGGAGTCTCCTTTTCAAGTGGAGGTACGTCGGGGAAGCGCCGGTCGCCGCGAAGGCGGCTTGGCGCGGAACCACGCCGAAGCGGAGCAGGAGATGCCCGTACCGTGCGGCGGGAGCTTCGAGGGCTGCGAGCATGCGGGCGTCGCACGCCGCCTCGCACGCGAGGGCGTACTCGCGCGCGGCGAGCCGAGCGAGCGGATGGAAAAAAAACAGCCGTTCGGCGAGGGCGGGCACGAGCCCGAGCCAGAGATCTCGGCGTACCAGATGGGCCAACTCGTGACCCAGCACGAGCTCGAGATCCGATCCGGCGAGCCCCTCGGGGAGCAGCACGACGGGGCGCATCAGCCCCATGATCTGCGGCACCCGCACCTCGGCGGAAAAGGCGATCGGAGGCGCTTTGTGGAGGCCGAGACGGGCCGCGATCGAGCCGGCGCGGGCGAGCAGCTCGGGGTCGTCGACGGGGCGAGCCGAACGTCGAAGACGCCATGCGGCGGCGAGCGATCTCCACGTCCGCGGGCCCTGGGCCAGGCAACCGAGCAGCCAGACGATCACGAGGGCGGAAGCGAGGGGGCGCGTATCGAATCCGCTCGAGCTTCGGACCGTTGGCGGTCCCGATGGATCGGTGGCCGTTCCGCGCGGTTCCTGGCTGGTGGCAGCAGGCTCCACGGCCGAAACCCTTGTCTCCGGCGACACGGAGAGGACCGGAGAGGGGGTGGCCCGCTCCGCTCGCGCCGGCAGGAGCGGCAGTACGATCGGCTCGCGCCAGGCGAGCGCGAGCAGGAACTGGAAGCCCACCACCCACCAGATCGCGGCGAGGAGCCCTGCGGGCAGGCGGCGCGCTTTCCGAGCGAGGCCCCAGACGAGGCCCGCGAGCAGTCCCCCGAAAAGGGTTGCCCGGCCGAGGGGCGCGAGGAGGCAGGAGAGCCGACCGAGCGCTTCGAGGGTCGCGGGGACGAAGGCGGCGTTGCTCATGAATCCCTCCGCTTTTCCTGCAGCTGCTCGACCAGGCGTTCGAGCTCCGAAAGCTCGACGTCCGAGACCTCGCCGCGCTCCGCGAGGTAGCTCACGAACGGCGAGACCGAGCCGCCGAGCGCGCGATCGACGAATTGCCCGACGAGGCCGCGCATCAGCTCGGCCGGGCGCTGCAAGGTCTGGTAGCGGTAGACGCCGCCGTCGCTGTTGCGCTCGAGGTGCCCCTTGGCGCGCAGTCGCTCCATCATCGTGAGCACGGTCGAGCGCGCTAGATCGCGCGGCGCGCCGTATTCCTCCGCCGCTTCTCCCACCGAGAGAGGGCCACGGTCGGCGAGGAAACGGAGCAGCGCCAGCTCCTGATCGCCGATCGATTTCGGAACGGAAGCGTCTGGGGTCACGGGCTCCTCCTGGGTTGCCTACATCTGTCGTCAGGCGGGAAGATACTCGTGACGACAGTTGTCGTCAAGGGGTACGGACGGCGAGCCGAGAAGTTGCGTCGCGACCTCCGAGATAGGCTGTCCGGCATGAATCGTCTGAAAGAAATTCGCCGCCAGCTCGCCTTCGACGCCTGGGCGAACCGCGAGATCCTGACCGCGCTCGAAGGGCTGCCTTCCCCGCCGTTCGCAACGCTAGGAACGCTGGCCCACGTGGCGGGGGTCCTCCGTCTCTGGCTCGCGCGCATCCGAAGGGAAGGGAGTCCCCTCGCCGTCTGGCCGGATCTCGATCTTGCCGCGGTCGCGCGCGAGCTCGTCGAGGCCGCCGAGCTTTGGAGAAAGGAAGTCGAAACCCTCGAAGAGGCGGATCTCGACCTGAAGGTCGTCTATGTGAACTCCCTCGGCGAGACGTGGACCAATAGCGTCGGCGACATCCTCGGCCAGACGATCTTCCACGGTGTCCACCACCGCGCGCAGATCCTCGCCGACCTACGCCGCGCCGGGCACGAGCCGCCGTATGTCGACTTCATCCACGCAGCGCGGACCGGGCAGATCTAGGCAACGTCGCAGGTTAAAGAGTGGCAGGCGCCGAGTGGTTGATCACCTGAGGCAAGCTCAGGGCCAGAGGTTGCCTTCAGCCAGCGCCGCCAAGAACTTGGTCAGCGGCCAGACCTCGATCCCTTCGGGGGTGCGAAGTTCGCGCTCGCCGGTATAGACGAGGATGCGGCGCGCGAGCCGCGGTAGGTCGCCGATCGCCTTCAACCCGGCAAGCCAGCCGGTCGCGAAGCGCTCGCCCGCCTTCACCTCGATCGCCAGGTGCTCGCCGCCTCGCTCGATGAGGAAGTCGACTTCCACCGAGCGCGATTCGGCCGGTGCCCAATAGGTGATCTCGTCGAACAGCGAGCCCGCTTCGCCGTAGGCGCGGAGCAGCATGTGGATCCACCCCTCGAAAAGGGCTCCGGCTTCTTCCGCGGAGACCGGGCCGCTCTGCTTCTTGATCGCCCGAACGAGGCCCGGATCGAGCCAGTAGAGCTTGGAGTGCTTCCTCTCCCGGATCCGTAGCTTCGATTCGAACGCCGAAAGCCGCCACGCGAGCAGGGTGTCTTCGAGGATCTCGAGGTAGCCCTGGACCGTGGGCCGCGCTGTGCCGGAATCGCGGGCGATCCCGGCGACGTTGATGGCCTGCCCGTGGGCTAAAGCGGCGATCGGCAGGAAGCGGACGAACCCCGGTAGGTTCCGCACCAACGCCTCACCCCGGATCTCTTCGCGCAGGTAAAGCTGGACGTAGGCTTCCAAGGTTTCGGCGCGCGCTTCCGAGGCGACGACCAGGGGAATGCTGCCAAATTCCAACGTGGTCGCCAGGTCGAAGGCCGCTCCCAGCTCCTCGGGGACGAAGGGGAACATCGTGCGCCAGAGCGCGCGGCCAGCCAGTAGGTTCGTGCCCGCGGTCTTGAGCTTTCGTGCGCTCGATCCGAGAAGGGCGAAGCGCAGATCCAGCTCCTCGATCGCGCGGTGGACCTCGTTCAACAGCCCAGGAATCCGCTGGACCTCGTCCACTACCACCTGGCTTCCCGGTTTGAACGCGCGAAGCTCGCTGCCGAAGAGCCCCGGATCGGAGAGGTAGCTTTGAAACCGCCCCTCGTCGAGCAGGTCGAAGCGATGAGCCTCCGGAAACGTTTCACGAGCCCAGGTGCTCTTGCCGACCCCGCGCGCGCCGAACAGGAAGAAACTGGACCTGGGCGCCGCGGTGATCCGGTGGAAGACTTTTCTGCTCACCATACCGGCATTTTACGGCGTAAAACGCCGGCATGGTGTACAAAAATGTCGGTTCCTACCGCACCAGGAACGTCAACCCAAAGTTCGCGACCGTCTTCTCGGTCTGATCACCGTCGAGGTTGTCGGCGACCGGAATCTGGAAGGAAAGGCGACCGACGAGGCCGTGGCCGAAGTCGGCGGAGAGCCTGGGCGACAGGTAGAGCACCGAGCCTCCGGTGTTCGGGTCGATCCCTTCCTCGGCGCTGATCCGGTCGCGGTCGGCGTCGCGGTAAT
The DNA here is from genome assembly GCA_044226625.1 of Thermoanaerobaculia bacterium. Taxonomy (GTDB): domain Bacteria; phylum Acidobacteriota; class Thermoanaerobaculia; order Multivoradales; family UBA5704; genus DASYKS01. The sequence continues at coordinate 180,735 of JBGAGQ010000001.1, read as the reverse complement.
TTGCTTCCAGGCTCGCGTCGAGCCGCTTGCCAAGCTTCCGCTTATAGCCGAGGTTGGCGAGCCGGACGTCGCCGTAGCGATAGCCGAAGTCGTTCGTCCCCATCTTGCGGAACTGGAGCGAGCCGAACAGCGAAGATCTGGAATCGAAAAGGTAGACGCCCGAGAAGCCGCCGAACCAGTCGGTCGAGCCGGTGCCGGGCTGGAGGTGCTCCTCCAGGCGCTCGCCGCCGGACTTGAGGTCGTTCTCTCCCCAGGCGGTCTTGACGCCGCCCACAGCCGAGATCCAGGCGCGCCGACCGAGGTCGCCCACGAACGGCGCGGACCACAGGCGGACCAGCGCGTAGAGCTCCGGGTCGGCGAGACCGTTCGAGCTCTCGCTCCCCGGCTCGCCGATCGTCTCGAGCGTGCGGTCGCTCCAGGGGAGGCGGGCGACCAGGTTCACCCGATCGAAGGCATAAGAGAGCGTCGCGGTCACCCGCCGCTCGACCTGCGCCTCGCTGGCGGTGTGTTCCTCTCCGTCAGTGCTCTCCACCGTGCCGTCTTCAGGGCCGTGGTGCTCGGAGACGGCCTGCTCCTTTTCGAAGCGCTCGCCGTCGATCGCGATGCGGAAGTTCCCCTGGGCGTAGACGTCCGTGCCGAGGGCGTTGAAGGTGGGATCGCCGCAGCGGCACATCGAGCAGCCGAGGGCGGGGGAGGCGAGGACGAACGAGGCGAAGGCGGCCGCGCCGAGCGCGAACGCGAAAAGGCGACCCGGAACGCGGACCGGGCGCCGGAAAACGTGGAGCATGGAGATCTCCTCCGAGATCGAAAACTGTTGAACGAGTTTCCGCGCGCGCAGGCAGGGACCGGGAGACCGGCCTCGACAACGGTGCGCGGGGACGAGGTTCAGGCGGCGACGGAGGAGAGGGGGCGCGGCGGCGGAGTGGCTGGATCATCCGGCGGTGCGCTCGTGCGAGGCTGCGATCGCAGGCCTCGGAGAGGCGACGGCTCGAGGGGAGGCAGGAGCGACGCCTCCCGCTTGAGCGGAAGGGCGGGACGCTCGGGTGCGCTCGCGCGAGCCGCCGGCAGAGGGTGCCGGACGCCGCACGGATTCCCCTTGCGGAGCGCGCAGGATGCGCCGCGCGCCGCCGCGGTCTCATGCCGGCAGAAGCAAGCCTTACCGCAGCAGTCGTCCGCGGCGACCGCCGGAGCGGACGCGAACACCGCGGCGACCAGGGTGAGGAGCGTCAGGGCTCCGGCGATGCGGCGGGGCATGACGGACTGATGATAGCGGTTCTCGTCTTACCGAAACATGACGTCCCGCAGACGCTTGGCGTCTCGGGTGTCGGGCTCAGAGCCCGAACTCGGCTACTACGGGAGCGTGGTCGCTGGTGCCGTAATCGGCCAGCACCCGGCTTCCGGTCGCCTGGGCGGCGGCGGCGTGGCTGGCTGCCACGTAGTCGATCCGCCAGCCGATGTTCCTCTGCCGAAGGTTGCGCCAGGGCGCCCACCAGGTGAAGAGATTGTCGTTGTCCGGATCGAGGGCTCGGCCAACGTCCGTCAATCCGTGGCCGAAGATCTCTTCGAGCAAAGCGCGCTCCTCAGGGCGGGTGCCGATCTGATCCGGCTTCCGTTCCTTCGGATGGACATCGCGTAGCTCACGCGCGATGTTGAAGTCACCGCAGAGGAATGTCGGCCGCTCGTTTTCCCGCAGTGTCCCCGCCCAATCGCGCATCTGGTGGAGGAACGCGATCTTCGCCGCGTAGTCCTTGCCGCCGTTCGGTACGTAGATCGAGGCGAACAGCATCCCCTCCGCCTCGGCGGTGACGACGCGGGTCTCCATGTCGAACGCCGGATGCTCGAATTTTGGGGTCTCTGGAAAGCGCGCCTTGGCGAGGAGAAGCGAAACGCCCGAATACCCCCCGGCTCCGTGCCAGAGAGACCAGTAGCCCGGGTGGTCGATCAAAGGGGCGGGGACCTTCTCCGGCACGGCTTTGATCTCTTGCAGACAGAGCACGTCCGGCCGATCGTTGGCGAGCAGCGCGAGCACCTGCTCGGCGCGCGCGCGGACGCCGTTGACGTTCCAGGTGACGACGGAAAGCGGCATGACCGCATCATACCGCCGCGCCCGCCGGTGGAGGGGGGCTGGGGCGGCTCGGAACCGAAAGATCGGGGGGGCTCGGAATGCCGAGCCCCCGATCAACGAGAAGTACCCCTTTTATACCTAGGTCTACGGAGGAAGTCCGTCCGGCGTCGGGGTGGGGTGCCGAACCCGAGTTGAGCTATCGTTCGGCGGTCCTGAACTCACCTGGCGGGACCCTCCGCCGTACCCTCGAGGTCTTCGGTGAACAAACTGCTCAAAAGCCTTCTCGTCCTGTCGATCAGCCTGTTCGTGACCCTGCTCGTCGCCGAGGTCGCGCTCCGGCTCCTCTCCAAGTACTCGTTCCACGTCTTCGACGTCGAGATGTGGCGCTACGCCAAGTTGATCAAGATCGAGTCCGACGTTCCCGGCGTGGTCGAGGAGCACCGGCCGAACGCGGACGAGCTGCTGATGGGGGTCACCGTTCGCACCGACGAGGCGGGAAACCGCCGCGCCGATCCGGCGACCGAAGCCGGGCGCACGAAGGACGACCGCCTGGTGATCGCCCTCGGGGATTCGGTGACGTTCGGCTGGGGTGCGGCGGAGAAGGACACGTTCCCCGCGCAGCTCGAGCGCCTGCTCGCGGTCCAGTGCCCGAAGGAGGGGGCGCCGCGGGCGACCGTCTTGAACGCCGGCATCGGTAACTGCAACACCTCGATGGAGGTGAAGCGATACGAGGCTCGCCTCCGGCCGATGAAGCCGAAATGGGTGATCCTCGGCTACTCCTACAACGACGCAGAGGCCGACCCGGTGCCCAACTTCAACCCGTTCTTTTGGCACTCTTCGCTGATCTCCTTGGCGTCGGCGCGCATGCAACGCCTCTCCGGTCCCTACCAGCATTACGAGCCGTACTATCAGGGCCTCTACAAGGACGGCCTGCCTGGCTGGGAGGCGACGAAGCGCGAGATGGCCCAGCTCGGGGAGATCCTTCGCCAGGACGGCATCCCCGGGACGGTGCTGCTGCTGCCGGAGCTGCACGAGCCGAAGGACTTCGGCCCGTTCAAGGGGCTGTTCGGCCGGGTCGCCGAGCTCGCGAAGGCGAACGGCTTCGAGGTGATCGACCCTTCGCACGAGTTTCCGCCCGGCCCCGGCGAGCGATATTGGGTGAGCCACGAAGACCCCCACCCGACCGCCGAGGCCCATGCGATCTACGCCGCGGCCCTCGCCCAGTCGCCCTACGCGTGCCGCCCATGAGCGAAGCGGCGATTCCGCCCACCATCGTCGTCATCGCCTATCGGGCTCGGCCCGAGGGGGTGGACACCGCCGTCAGCGAGCTGACCGACCTGATCGCCACGGTGGTCGCGCTGGAGCCCGACTGCTTCGCGATCCGCCTCCTCCGGGATCCGGCGGACCCCGCGCGCATCCTCCTCGTCGAGGAGTGGACGAGCCGCGAGGCCTATCTCGGACCGCATCTCGAGACGCCGCATCTTCTGGCGTTCAAGGTGAAAGCCGGAGACCTGTTCGAAGGCCCGCCGGAGCGGAGCTTCTGGCGGCTCGAATCCGAGTTTTCCCAGGCGCGGTCCGCGTGACCGCGATTTGAACGACGGAGGAGACCCCGCATGCCCGAGCCGAAGACCCGACCGACCGACGCGAGCGTCGACGATTTCATCGCCGCCCAGGCCCCAGATTCCCGCCGCGAGGACTGCCGCGCCCTGGTTCGCATGTTCGAGAAGGCGACCGGCGAGCGACCGGTCATGTGGGGGCCGAGCATCGTCGGCTTCGGTTCCTACCGGATGAAATACGCCGACGGGAAAGAGAACGACTGGCCGGTCGTGGCATTCTCCCCGCGGAAGTCGGACCTGACGCTCTACGTGAGCCTGGACGAGGAGCTTCTCGCTCGCCTGGGCAAGCACAAGCGCAGCAAGGGGTCGTGCCTCTATCTGAAGCGGCTCGCCGACGTCGACCTGGGAGTCCTCGAGGAGCTGATTACCCGGGCTGCGAAAGCCGTTTAGTCGGCGGGTAGCCAAAGCTACGGCACGCCGCCCTCGGGGCATGAGGAGAGGGAGTAGCTGCGCACGACGAGCCGGCGGATGTTCTGCGCGTTTTCTTCGACCAAACCCGCCGCGATCTGGTCGCGCGCGGAGAACGCGAGGTTGACGGCGCTCACCGCGCGATCGATCTGTAGCGGGAACGGCCGGCCGCACGGGGCGAGCGTTGCGTCGACGAAGAGGCCATTCTGCCGGGTCCCTTCGGGCTCCCAGCCGATCGCGCTCCGCCCCGCGTCGTCGACCCGCAGGACCGGCAGCCCGAAGACCCCGCTGCGGGCCACCTCGCGGGAGGGGGCGAGCGGCCGGAGCTGCCGGTCGAAGCGTTGGACCCGAATCGACCCCGGGCCGCTCTCGGTCGGGCTGCGCCAGACAATCTCCACCCCTTCGTGGGCGCCCCGGCCGAACCGGCTGAGCGCGGCGCTTTCGGTCGTCCGAGTCGACACGTCGATCGGGCCCGCGGTCGGGATTCCGTTCCGCAGGAAACGCCTCATCCGCAACCGGGCGGGGAAGCTTCCGCCGGGACCGAGGATCGTCCACGAAACTGTGAAATGGCCCCGGCGATCGACCGCGATACCTGCCGGAAAGCCGACGGCCGGAGCTTCGGCCTGCATCTGCACGCGTGGGGAGACGGGCGCTCCGTTTCGATCGAAAGACCGGGCATAGAACGAGATGAGGGGGCCCGTCCGTGGGCCGCTCGGCCAGGACAGCGCGAAACCTCCCGTCCAGCCGTCGACCTGGGGACAGAACGCGTCGCGTTCCGGCGTCTCTTTCTCGGCGTAGCGCACCGGCGAGGCGAGAGCGCCGTCGAGAGTCGTCATTCGATAGGCGATCCGCCGCCCGGCCGTGGTCGTCGCCAACCAGGCGAACACCATCCGGTCCTCGCCGACCCGCGCCACCACCGGGCACTGAAAGTAGGTCTCGGGCCCGCTTCGGTCGTTCGCGACGGCGAAGGAGAGCCGGGTCGAGAGACGTTCGTCGAGGCGGACGGCGCGCAGAACGTTGCGTGGCAACGGTCGATCCGGACGGGTTTCCGACCAGGTGACCGCCACGCCTCCCGGTACCGAGGCGAAACCCGCCGTGCTCGCGGGTTGGGTCGACAGGACCGCCTGTCGCAGGGGAGCTTGAGCCGGTGCCGGGGCTGCGGCGAGGCAGGCGAGCACACCGATGGCGGTCAGGGAGCTCGGGCTTGGGAGAGTGCGCATGGGCATGTTCGATCCTCGAAAGAGGGCTCGGTGGGACGCGGGGCGAATCCCTCGCATACCGCCGGCCGGTCGGGTCTCTGCCTTTACTTACGAGCTGTGCGGGCCTGGCGTCGCTCGGGCGCGTGGGATGGGCCCTGCCGTCGAGGAGTCAGGGGCGGAGCCGGACGGTGGACGGACGGCATCCGTCGTAGGATTCCCGCCTCGACCGGCCGACCTCCGATCGGCTCGATCGCGACTTGGGAGGACGTTCGATGAGCACGATCCGGCGTTTCGGTCTCACCTTGTGCCTCGGAATTGGCCTGGGGATCCCATCGCTGCCGCTGCGTGCCGCGAAAGCTCCGAGCGCGCCCTCCGCGGAGAATCTCCGGCAGTTGGTCCGCGAGCGGCTGGACGCCTACGCGCGTCGCGACGTCGAGGCCTGGAAGAGCTACGTGGATCCGGTTTGTGTGTGCGCGGGCTCGACCCGTGAGGGGCTGGTCAAGGAGATCCTGGCGCGCCCGGCCCCGGTCCGCAATGGCTACGGCGAGATCCGCGATTGGAGCGTCCGGACTCACGGCGAGGTGGCGATCGCGCGCTACCGGATCACCGAATTCACCGAGATCGGCGCGCAGAGGCTCGACCTCGACCTATGGCGCACGGAGACCTACCTCCACCGCGAAGGGACTTGGAAGCTGATCGGTGGGGCGGACGTCGTCAATCCCTCGGATCCGCCGACGGTTCCCGTGGCGGCGTCCATCCTCGACGCGTACGTCGGACGCTACGAGTACGCCCCGGGCCTGGTCGACACGGTGACTCGCGAAGGGGCTCGGTTGTTCGTGCAATCGACCGGTCTCGAGAAGGAAGCGCTCGAAGCCGAGGACGCATCGACCTTCTTCGCGCCGGGCCAGGGATGGCGCGTGTCGTTCGTCCGAGACGGGGAAGGTACCGTACGGTCGTTGAAGTTCCGCCAGAACGGCCAGGACCTCGTGGCGCGCCGGCTGCCCTGAAGGCCTACCGCAGCTCTTTGCGCACGACGAGCTTCAGGCCCGACCAGACGTCGGTCACCGCGCAGACTTTGACGTCTACCCAGCCGAGCGGCAGGGCGATCTCGCGGATCGAGTCCTCGGTGATGTCGGTCGGCACCTTCGACGCCTTCTTCGGCCACGAGACCCAGACCACCGATTCGGGACCGAGCTTTTTCCGGTAGTCGGCGAGCGCTTTGGCCAGCTCGGCTGCGCGGGTTGAAAAGTGATGGACGAACGCCGTTTTCGCCGAGACCTTCGGGGCGAAGCTCACCCCTTCGGGCAAGGGGGAGACGAGTGCGAGGTAATCCTCCGGCGCGCCGGAGAGGAAGACCTGGGCGCCCGGTTTGATCCCGAGCTTGCCCACCAGCGGGGTGCCTGAATATCCGGGCATGAGGGCCGTCGGGCGATCGGTCGGGAGACCGGCAGCGCCCGGCTAGAACGTTCGCTGGCCGAAATTCGCCGACAGCGCGGCCAGGTCGAGGCCGTCGACCACGCTGTTGCCGTCGAAGTCGGCGGCGCGCAGGAAGCGGGTTTCGCCGCGACGGGACCCGAACGCGAGGGCGAGGAGGATCATGTCCTCGCCGTCCACCCGGCCGTCCTGGTCGATGTCGCCGGTGAGGAACTGGGTGCCGGCGATGATGAACCGCGACACCTCGCGGTCGACCGTGTTGGCGGGGTTCGCGAGGTCGCGGGAGCGAAACCCGAATGTGACGACGCCCGAAAACGGCATCGTGGGACGGTAGCTGATCTCCGCCCGCTGCGAGTCGCCGGAGACGAGGGCGCCTACCTCTTGGCCGTTGACGACCACCCGGGTCGAAGCGAGATCGATCCCCTTGCCGAAATCGAGCAGGCCGAGCCGGAGGGTGACGTCGGCGGGAACGTCCGAGGACCGGTCCGCCGGGGCGACCGAGCCAACCACCGGCGGCACCTTGTCGATCGCGGCGATCTGGTCGGCCCAGACCTCGGCGAGCTTGTCGTAGCCGGCGGCGTTCGGGTGGAGCTTGTCGTCGCCGCCGACGTAAAGCGTGGTGAACGCGTTGGGGGTCTGATAGAGGAAGACCTCGAACGGATCCGCGAGGCTGCGCCGCTCGCTCCACGCGAGGTTTCGCAGCGAGGCGGCGAGCTGCGCGGCAATGCGGTTGTCGCCGTCCCGGTTGGCGCTCGGCAACCGGGGGATGATCGTGCCGTGGATCACCCGGAGCCCGGCCGCTTCTGCCTTGGTCGCGATGCGTTGGAGGTTGAACGTGATGGTCTCGACCGACACCTGGGCGTTGATGTCGTTCGTCCCTTCCATCAGCAGGAGGACGTCGGCCCGGTTGTCTCCCAGCACCTGGTCGATGCGGGTCACCGCCTCGGTCGTCGCCTCGTTGCCCAGGCCCGCGTTGATCACCGTCGCGCCCGGAATGCCGCGCGTGGCCAGCAGCTCGTCCAGGCGGCCCGGGTAGCCCATCTCCGAACGCGGACGGGTCGAGTCGTCGCCGACGCCGAAGGTGATGCTGTCGCCGAACGCGATGTAGCGATTCTGCGCTCGGCCGGGAGCAGGCAGCAGCAGCGCCGCGCCGAGGAGCGCGGTGATCGGAAGCGCCGCGCGGCTCATGGCTCTTCGCTCCAGCGGGCCGAGAGGTCGAGGTCCGCACGTTTCCGTCGGCTGTCGGGGCCGTCCTCGCCGAGATCGGCGAAGCGGAAGGTAACGGCGCCGGCCGCGGTGGGGAGCAAACGCGGCCGGTCGGTGCGGTCGGCCACCGGGGTTCCGGCGGTCGAGATCGCGGCGCGGCGCATCGGTCGGCCTTGCGCGTCGAGCTCGATCGCCAGCCAGCCGCGGGGCACAGCGGTCTTCGCGAGCAGGCGGACGGCATCCTCCGAGCGCTCGAGCGTCGGGAAGACCGACCCCGGGCCGCCGACCGCTCGCGCCGCCGTCCAATGGTCGAGGCGCTCGCCGGCGAGGGTGGCGGTCACGACCCGGTAATCGTTGCCGTCGAAACGGCACCAGGCGAGGAGCACGCCGGAGCCGGTCGCGACCAGCGCGGGCGTGATGTCTGGCACCCGATTGCCCTCGGCGGCCGGCCGCGGCGCGGTCCAGCCGCCCCCGACTCGCCCGCGGCTCCAGAGGATCTCGTCGTCCTCGCCGTCGAAAGCGCTCCAGGCGAGCGCGTACGAGCCGTCCGAGAGGCGTGCTGTGGTCAACGCGAGCTGGCTTCCCGGTCCCGGAGGCGAGATCGTTCGAACGGACGTCCAGCGTCCGGCTCGGTAACGCGCCGCTTTGACCGCGAACGAGCGCTGATCCGTCCCCTCGAACCAGGCCAACCCTTCGAGCGCCCGCCCGGCCAGTAGAGGGATCGCGTGGGCCTGGATCGGAGCCCCGGAGGGAGGCGCGGGGAGTACCCGCGGCGTGCCCGTGGCCCCTTGCCCGGCGAGGAGGACCAGCTGCTGCCGCTCGCCCGTCCGGCGGGAGCCGAGCGCGATCCAGGAAGCGTCGGTTCCGGTGGCCGACTCGAAGGTCGTCCCCCGGGGGAGGCCGGGTGCCCGCTGGAGGTCGACGAGCGCCCCGGAATCGAGGAGGAGGCGCGCTCCTCCCTGGCCCTGGACGATCGCTGGCACGGCGAACGCGGCACTCACCGCGCCGGCCCCCAGGATCGCGAGGAGGCAGACCACTCGAAACGCTTTTGCCGAAGACATGGGCGTCGATCCTATGAAGCGCCCGAGGCGTCGTCAACGCGACGGGGTCGCGGGGCTCCCGCGAAGGTCCCGAGCGACCACCCTGTGGTACCGTCTCGCGCCATGAGCGACATGACTTTGGAGACGCCGACCGAGAAGGCTTCGATGTCGGAAGTGCGCCCGGCCCTCGACGCGGCGCTCAAGGCGCAGTTCCCCGGCGGCATGCTCAAATGGACCTGGGAGGGGGAGGTCTGCAACCTCTCGGGCCCCGGGGCGAAAGGGACGATCGCCCTCGAACCGGGCAAGCTGGTCGGGCGCGCCCACCTCGGGCCCCCGGCAAGCATGATGCGCGGCGTCATCGAAACGAAGATGACCGCCGCTATGAAGAAGGCCTCCGGGTAGGCACCGGACGGATAGCCCCATGCCTCGGCAGTCCGGGTTGCCTGAGGCGCTCAGCGCACCCGAGGCGCCCAACGGGATCGACCCGCTCGGCATGATTGCCGCGCTCGCGAGGGCGGCGGCCGCAACGCCGGAGCGGCCGTTCCTCTTCTTCGTTCGCGGGCTCGATTGGCGCTGGCTTTCCTACCGGGAGACGGCCGAGCGGGTCGGCGGTGTCGGTAGCCGGCTCGCCGGGCTTCCCTCCGGGGTGCCGGTCGGCTTTCCCGCGACCGCGGGCCTCTCCTCCCTGCTCGTCGATCTAGCGATCCGGGCGACCGGCCGCGCCGCGGTGCCGGTCGGCCCCCTCGATTCTGAACCCGAGCGCGATCCCGAGCTCGCGCGCCTCGGCGCACGGGCGTTCGTCTCCCTGCCCGGTTTCGCGCCGAGCGCGACCGTACCGACGGTCGAAATGCCCGATCCGCTCACCCTATCCGGCGTCCTACCGGATCGGAACGGAGACGGCGGCGCTTTGATCGAAGCGGACGGATGCGCCCGGATCGCCACGCCGGAGGAAATCGCCGAGGCGGCGAAGCGGTTCGAGCGCCCTGTGGCCGCGAATCCGGCGCCGTCTTTCTCTTCCCGGCGGGAGATCGCGGTGGTCGGCTCCCCGTCGCGAGCGCTCGCTGAGCGGCCGTTCCTCGATTGGGCCGTTCGCTCCGGGGCCGCCTGCCTGTTCGAGCCCGATCCTTCCGCCCGCGCGGCGAGCGCCGCCTGGGGGCGGTCGACTGTTCATCTCGGCTCCGCGGTCGAGCTGGTCGAGCTGTTCGAGCGCGCACGGCGCGCCCAGCGTGTCCCGTTCTCCCGCTCTCGCCTGCCGTTCGACCGGCTGCACACAGTCTTCCCGACCGGCGAGGGGCTTCCCCCGAAGGCCGCCGAGGAGTGGCGGGCGCTCGGGGTGCGGATCGGATGACGCCGCGCGAGATCGCCGAGCGGCTCAAGGCCTGGGCGCTCGACGCCGGATTCGACCGCGCCGGGGTGGCGAGCCTCGAGCCGATCGAGCATGGGCCGGCTCTCGTTCGGTGGCTCGAGCGGGGGGAGCAGGCAGGAATGGCCTGGATGGCCAACCGGCTCGAAGCGCGGCTCGATCCGTCGCGGTTTTTCGAAGGAGCGCGGAGCGCTGTCTGCGTTGCCCTCCAATACGCGCCGCTCGACGGGGAGGAGGAGCCGGCGGGAGACCTCTGGCCGCGCGTCGCCCGCTATGCGCGTGGCGTCGATTACCACGACCTGATGAAAAGACGGCTCAAGCCGCTCTGCGACCGGATCGAGGCGGAGTTTCCCGACAGCAAGGCGCGCTATGCGATCGACACCGCCCCGGTGCTCGAACGCGAGCTCGCGGCGCGCGCCGGCCTTGGCGCGATCGGCAAGAACACCCTTCTGCTCCACCCGGAGGCGGGCTCCTGGTTCCTGCTGGGCGAAGTATTCACGACGCTCGACCTGGCGCCCGACCTGCCGCTCGCGGACCTCTGCGGAAGCTGTACCCGCTGTCTCGAAGCGTGTCCGACCGGGGCGCTCGTCGAGCCCTATCGGTTGGACGCGAACCGCTGCATCAGCTATTGGACGATCGAGCACCGGGGCGACTTTCCTCCGGGCATCGCGGAAGGCCTCGACGGTTGGGTCTTCGGCTGCGACGCCTGCCAAGAGGTCTGCCCGTGGAACGCCGCGCCGCAGGGTGCCGATCACCCCGAGCTTCGTCTCCCCCCCGAGCGGGCCGGGCTCGACCTCGCGGGCCTGCTCGCGCTCGGGCGGGAGGAGTACGTCGCCCGCTTTCGCGGCAGTCCGCTCAAGCGGGCGAAGCTCGAAGGGCTGAAGAGGAACGCGCGAGCGGGGCGTTAGCGAAATCGCGCCCCGACGATCGGCAGCTCCCGCCGGTGGAGCCAGACGACGATCGCGCCGCCCACGAAGCAGACGAGAGCGAGGCCGAACAGCAGTCCGCCGTCTCCTTGAACTTCGATACCGAGCTTGGTCAGGTGGGAGACGATCGCCCCGGCGAGTACGCCCATGGTGATCAGCCCGCCGTAGACCGCGGTGCCCGGGATGAGCAGGAGCAACGCCGCGATCAGCTCGGCGATGCCGGAGCCGATCCGGCCAACCGGTTCGAGGCCGAGGGTCGAGAAGATGTAGACCGACTCGGGCGCGCCGGTGAATTTGAAATAGAGGGTTTGGACGAGGATCGCGGCCACGACGATCTGCAGCAGCCAGCTGATCCGGTTCTGGGTTTTCGTAAGAGTGCTCATCGCGGTTCTCTTTCGTGGTTCGTATCTAGGGAATGGGTTTACGGTTCGACGACCGCGAAGGCGTGGCCGTCCGGGTCGAGGACCTGGAATCCCCGATGGAAGCCGAGCTCAGCCTCGGGGAGCCCGACGATTCCGAGGGAAACGAACGGGACCCGCGCCTCGGCGAAGCGCGCCGCGAGCCCGTCCAGCGCTTTGGGCTCGGGGAGTACCAGGGTGGTCTGCCAATGCGCGAGGTCGTTCACCGCGAGGTCGGGCGGCGTCGGCCGGCCGCCGCGCGGCGTGAGGTATTCGAGGAATTCGATTCCCGGACCGCCGGAGCCCCGGAGCGCGGTGATTCGCAGGTGGGCGCCGAACACTTGGTTCAGGTGCTCCTGCTCGGTGCCATAGTTGTCGCTCGCGCCGGCGACCGAAAGCCCGAGCCGGTCGCGATAGAACGCAAGGCTCGCGTCGGTGTCGGAGACCACGATCGCCGTGTGGTCGATGCCAAGGAAGAGCTTGCCCCGATCCTCCGCGCTGCGATCCTGCCAGCGCGGATTCCCCTTGCCGGGCGGATACCAGATCACCTCCAGGTTGTGGCCGTCGGGATCCTGGAAGTAGAACGCGCGGATTCCTCCGGCGTTCGGGTTCCAGTCGGGCAGCCGTTGCGGCGCGGTCGAGACGTGCCGGACCTTGGCCGCCCGCAGCTTCGCGTACGCCGCGTCCATGTCGGAGACGACGAGCGCGATGTGCTGGAACCATCGGTCGTTGCTCTTGGCGTCGATCGGGATCGCCCGGCCGCGCGGGGTGAGGACCTCGGTCAGCTCGACCACCTCGGTGCCGAGCCGAAGCCGGGCCACCCGCGCGCGGAGACCGAATACCCCGAAGAGATTCTCATAGACGTCGCCCATCACCTCGCGCTCGGAAACCTTCTCGAACCCGAGGGTGTCGGTGAAGAACGCCACTTCTGCGTCGAGGTCGGAGACGGTGAAGCCGACCGCGCCGACCCTCGGCGGGGCCGCGGCCGAGGCCGCGAGCGGAAGAAGGAGGAGAACAAAGGCGGCGAGTGCGAACCGGACCGCGTTCGAAAGCCGATGGGGAGAAAAAGTTTTCATGATTCGATTCCTCACGCGCCGAGGCGCTCGGCGAGATGCGCACCCACGCGCAGGGCGTTCGCCATGATGGTGAGCGCGGGATTGACCGCCGCGCTCGACGGGAAAAAGCTGCCGTCGGCGACGTAAAGGTTTTCGACCTCGTGAGCTCTGCAATCGCGGTCGAGCGCCGAGGTCTTCGGATCGGTCCCGAAGCGGATCGTGCCATTCTGGTGCGCGACACCGGCGAGGGGAATCCGCTGCCCGGCGTAGAGGCTGCGGGAGAAGATCCCTTCGTGGCACTCGTGCCCATGGACGCCGCATTTCGTCTGGCCCTTCATCAGCTCTTTGAGCTTGGCCGTGAGGCGCTTGTGTCCTTCCTCGTTGTTCGGCTTGTAGCTCAGGACGATGTTGCCCCGCGGGTCGAGCGTCACCCGGTTGTTCGGGTCGGGCAGGTCTTCCGAGGTGAGCCAGAAGTCGAGCGAGTGGCGCGCCATGAGGTCGAGCGTCCAGCCGGGAGCGAACGGCGGTGCGCCCGCCGATAGCGTCACCGCGTCGAGCTTGCCGACGAACGAGATGTGCCCCATCGGGTACTGCCACTCCGGCGAGCCGAAGTAGAAGTCGTTCAACGCAAGCGTCTTTTGGAACACCGTCGGGTTCGGGCATTTGGAGATCGCCATCAGGACCGAGTTGACGTGCCCCATGTAATGGCGGCCGACGACGTCGGAGCCGTTCGCGAGGCCGTTCGGATGGCGGTCCGAAGCCGAGCGGAGCAGGAGCGCCGCCGAGTTGATCGCGCCGGCCGAGACGACGACGAGGTCGCCCGAGAAGCTCTCGCGGATCGTGCCGTCGGGCGCCTCGCGTTCGACGTGGACGGCGGAGATCGAGCGGCCGGAGGGGTCGGTCTCCAAGCGGGAGACGTAGGCGCGGGTGAGCAGGGTGACGTTCTCATGCGCGAGCGCCGGGTCGACGCAGATCGTCTGCGCGTCGGACTTCGCGCCAATCAGGCAAGGGTGGCCGTCGCAGGTCTCGCAGCGGATGCACGGCGAGGTGCGAGGATTCTTTTCGTCGAGGCGCACGCCGAGCGGCACGTGGAACGGGCGATGCCCCATCTTCACCCAATCGTCGTGGAGCTGCTGGATCCGCGGCTCGTGGCGGATCGCGGGATAAAGGTAAGGGGCCGATGAGTCGGGCTCGGTCGGGTCGACGCCGCGCTCGCCATGCACCTGATAAAGGTGTTCGGCCTTCGTATACCAGGGCTCCATCTCGTCGTAGCCGACCGGCCAAGCCGGGGAGATCCCGCCGTGATGGCGCAGCTCCCCGAAGTCCTCGCGCCGCAGGCGGAAGAGGGCCGCGCCGTAGAACTTCGTATTGCCGCCGACGAAGTAGTTCGTATGCGGGTGGAGCGGCTCACCGTTGCAGTCCTTCCAGGTTTCCTTCGTGTTGTAACGCCCCTCGACGTTGACCGCCCGCGTGCTCCAGTTCTCTTTTTCGCGCGGCACGTAGTCGCCCCGCTCGAGGATCAGGATCTTCTTGCCGGTCTTCGCGAGCGACCAAGCCAGAGTGCCCCCTCCGGCACCCGATCCGATGATGACGACGTCGTAATGCTCCATAGCTCTGTTTCCTCCCGCCCGTAAGGTATGCCGGGAATCGGAATGGGTTACTCGTTTCATTCCGCTCTGGGGGGGGAGCGGTTCTCGCTACCGATGGACCGAGAGGCGCGCGTGGGGAACCGGGTTCCGCTTCGAACTCCTCCCTACTCTGGCGGCCTTTCAGGCCGCTTTAGATGGGGGGCTCGCTACCCAGGGCATCGGCCTTCGGCCTCAGCCCTGGGCTAGGTTCTTGCGGCCCGTTGGGCCGCCCCGGTCGAGACCGATGGACCAATAGGCCCCTGTGGGGAACCGCGATCCACGGGCCGCCCCGGTTGGATGCCGATGGAACGAGGGCTGGGCAGGTTTCGCACGGCGCGCTGGCCGGCGCGCGATCCACGGGCCGCCCCGGTCAAGACCGATGGACCAATAGGCCCCTGTGGGGAACCGCGATCCACGGGCCGCCCCGGTTCGAGGCCGATGGACCGAGGGCCGGGCAGGTTCGCACGGCGCGCTGGCCGCCCGTGCAGGGAAAGGGGTTCCACGACGGATCCATCTGGACCGTGGTCCTGTGCGCCCGGCCCAACGGGCCGGAAGATTCCAGCCCAGGGCTGAGGCCGAAGGCCGATGCCCTGGGTAGGAAGGCAACCCAATACCGCGGCCTGAAAGGCCGCCAGAGGGGGAGGGGTTCGAAGGCTGCGCAACCGGCCGGAGCGAGACTAGACGTTCGCTCCCGGGGATTCGCAGTAGCGGCAGCGGAAAATGCAGCGGTGGTCGTCGGGATGGTGGAACTTTGCGCAATAGACGCGCTCGATGCCGCGTACGGCTCGGTAGGTTTCGGCGGCGAGGAGCATGCCGAGCGGCGGGGCGATGAGATAGATCCAGAAGCCGTCCCAGATGCCCGAGGGGACGGCGGAGGCGAGGCTCCGCGCCGGGTTCATGCTCATCCCTGATAGGGGTGCCTCGAACGTGATGAAGACGGCGACGAGCGCGCCGCAGAGCACCCCGGTGGCGCGGGCGAAGCGGCTGTTCGAGACCCAGAGCACGACGGTCATGAGCAGCGCGGAGATCGCGACCTCGGCGGCGAAGGCGACGCTCGGCCCGGCGGGACCCGGTAGTGTCGCGACCGAGCGCACCGGCGGATCGGTGAACGGCGAGCCGAGCAGGGCGCCGATCGCGATCACGCCGAGAATGCCGCCGAGCGATTGGCCGACGACGTAGAGCATCGCGTCCGCCGGGTCGATTTTGCCCAGGCGAAGGAAGGTGAGCGTCACCGACGGGTTGAAGTGCGCGCCGGAGCGCTGTCCCCACGGGGAGTAGATGAGCGCGATCGCGGTGGCCCCCATCGCGAGCCCCATCAGCGCGTCGCGGAGGAGCCCGTCGGGAAGCCGGTGCGCGAGCGGCGAATGGGGCGAGTAGAGGAGAGTCGCGAAACCTCCCGCGGAGATCATGAAAGCGCCGAGAAGGAAGCCCTCGATCAGCACCTCGGGCCAATGCTCGCGCAGACTGCGGGCGATCCGGTTCACGGCACGCTTCCTTCGCCGCCGGTTTCCGAATCTCCTTTGCTAGGACTCTCCGGGGCGATCTCGACCGCGGCGCGCAGTAGCTCGGCGACGCTCCAGGCCTGCGCCGGGCAGCCGCGCGGTGCGTGCGGAGGCTCGGCATCGAAGATCTCGGAGACCGTGCCGAGCCCGGCCTCGAGCAGGTGCGGCGCGAAGCGGTCGAGAATCTCTCGCCCTTGCCGCCTCCCTTCCTCTCCGCGGACGCGGACGAGCGCGGTGACGTATGGACCGAGCAGCCAGGACCAGACGGTCCCCTGGTGGTAGGCGCCGTCCCGTTCGAGCGGACCGCCGACGTAGATCGGCCGATAGCGCGGGTCGTCGGGCGACAGCGTGCGCAGGCCGCGCGGCGTGAGGAGCTTCGCTTCGACGAGCGCGAGCAGCCGTTCCGCGCGCGGGCCGGAGAGGAGCGGGAACGGGAGCGAGAGGGCAAAGATCTGATTCGGCCGCACGCTCGCGTCGCTCCCTTCGTCGCCTACCACGTCGTAGAGCCCGCCGAGCTCCTCATTCCAGAACGTTTCGGCGAAGCGTGACCGGACGCTCTCGGCGCGGCGTCTCAGCGCGTCGCCTTTCGCCGTTTCGCCGAAGCGGTCGGCGAGCTCGGCGGTGATCGCGAGCGCGTTCGCCCAGAGCGCCTGGATCTCTACCGGAAAACCGGTGCGCGGCGTCACCACCCAATCGCCCACCTTCGCGTCCATCCAGGTGAGCTGGACTCCCGGCTCGCCCGCGTGGAGCAAGCCCTCGAGCGGGCCGTCCTGAACGACCCGGATGCCATGGCGCGTGCCGCGATCGTGCCAGGCGAGGATCTCCTCGAAGACCGGCAGCTGCTCGTCGCGTACGAACGCGGTGTCGCCGGTGGCTTCCAGATAGTCCCAGACCGCGACGAAGAACCAGAGCGTGGCGTCGACCGTGTTGTACTCGGGCGCCTCGTCGGCGCGGTCCGGAAATCGGTTCGGCAACATCCCTTCGCTCACGGCGGCCGCGAAGGCGCGCAGGATGCCTTTCGCCTCGGCGAAGCGGCCGGTCGTGAGGCAAAGGCCCGGGAGGGCGATCATCGAATCGCGCCCCCAATCGGAAAACCAGGGGTAGCCGGCGATGACGGTTGAGAGCCCCAATCCCGGTTGGCCACGGCGGACAACGAAGGCGTCGGCGGCGAGAGCGAGCGAACGGACGAACGGCTCGGCCGCCGCGAACGGCGCGAGCACCTTTTTGCGTCGGCGATGCTCAACATCGACCAGCTTTCCGGCGTCGCGTCCTTCGGGCGGAGCGGTCGAGATCAGGACGGCGAGCTTCCGGCCCGGAGAGACCGAGATATCGAACGCTCCGGGGGTGAAGAGATCCTCCTCGAAATCGAGCCCGCGCTCCCGTTCCTGGGCGTATTCGAAGCGATGCCACCAGTCGGGGCTGGGAGCGAACGAGCTGCCCGGGACGTGGACGAAAACTTCGGGCAGGCCGTCGTAGCTTTGGTAGCGGAGCGTCCCGTCGGCGAAGCTCCCCTCGCGAAGAACGAAGTCGTTGGCGTGCCCGAGCGCGTGAAAATCGCGGCTGGCGAAGAACGGCCGGAGGAGAAGGCGAAACGGCGCGCTCGATTCTGGCACCTCGTAGAGGACGACCGTCGCGTTCTCGTCGGTCGGCAGGCGGACCGCGGCGATCGTCTTGGTCAGACGCGCGGCGCCGGCCTCGTACTCCCAGGTCGGGAACGGCTCTTGGCGATAGCGAACGATTCGCTCGAAGCCGCGCGGATGGATCGCTCCCGGGAAGCGGTTCGCGCCGAGGTCGAAGCGTGCGCCTTCGACCTCAATCGTCTCGTCCAGCCGCGACAGCAGGACCTTGCGCCCGACCGGCGGCTCGGTCGCCGCGACCAACAGGCCATGGTAGCGACGGGTGTGGGCGCCCGAGACCGTCGAGCTCGCCCAGCCACCGAGGCCGTTCGCCTCCAGCCATTCGAGAGTGGAGGAGCGATCAAAGTCGGTGCAGACGCTCCCTTCGAACCTCATGGCTCGCTCTTGCGGCGGAACAAGTCGGCCACCAGCGCCGTCCATCCGGTCTGGTGCGAAGCGCCCACGCCGCGTCCGCTGTCGCCGTGGAAGTACTCGTAGAACAGCAGGTGGTCCTTGAAGTGCGGGTCGCGTTGCATCTTTTCGTCGCCGCCGAACACCGGCTTCCGCCCGTCGCCGTCTTCCAGGAACAAGCTGCCGAGTCGGCGCGAGAGCTCGTCCGCCACCTGGCCGAGGTTCATCCGGTTCCCCGAGCCGGTCGGGCATTCGATCGAGAAGTCGTCGCCGTAATAGCGGTCGAAACGGCGCAACGACTCGATGAGAAGGTAGTTGACCGGGAACCAGACGGGACCGCGCCAGTTCGAGTTGCCGCCGAACAGACCCGACTCCGATTCGCCCGGCTGATAGTTGACCGAGAAGCGCTGGCCGTTGACGTCGAGGACGTACGGATGCTCCGCGTGATGGCGCGACAGCGCGCGCACGCCGTGCGGCGACAGGAATTCGGTCTCGTCGAGCACCTTCTTGAGCACGTTGTTCAACCGGTGGCGGCGCAGCAACGACAGCAACCGGCGGTCGCCATTGCCCGGCTCGTGGAAGCGCGAGACGAGCTGCGCGAGATCCGGCCGATAGCTCAGGAACCATTTGAGCCGGGCGGCGAAGCCCGGCAGCTTTTCGAGCAGCTCCGCCTCGATCACCTCGACCGCGTACATCGGGATCAGACCGACCATCGATCGGACCCGCAGCCGCTCGTGGCGGCCGTCAGGGCCCCCTTCGGGAAGATGCAGGACGTCGTAGAAGAATTGGTCCTCTTCGTCCCAGAAGTCGATCGCCTCGTCCCCCTGGCCGCCCAGGTTCGCAAGCGCGGCGGCGATGTAGAGGAAGTGCTCGAAGAACTTGGTCGCGATGTCCTCGTAGACCGGATTTTCGAGCGCGAGCTCCAGGGCGATCCGCATCAGGTTCAAGCTGTACATCGCCATCCAGCCGGTGCCGTCCGCCTGGTCGATGTGCCCGCCCGTCGGCAGCTCCGAGCTGCGGTCGAACACGCCGATGTTGTCGAGGCCGAGGAAGCCGCCCTGGAAGACGTTGCGCCCCTCGGCGTCCTTGCGGTTCACCCACCAGGTGAAATTGAGCATCAATTTGTGGAACACCCGTTCGAGGAACGCGCGGTCGGCCCGGCCGTTCGCCTGCCGGTCAATCTCGTAGACCTTGAGCGCTGCCCACGCATGGACGGGAGGGTTCACGTCGCCGAACGCCCACTCGTAGGCGGGGAGCTGACCGTTCGGATGCATGTACCACTCGCGGGTGAGCAGCACGAGCTGCTCCTTGGCCCACTCCGGATCGATCTCGGCAAGCGGCACGCAGTGGAACGCGAGGTCCCAGGCGGCGTACCAGGGGTATTCCCAGGCGTCCGGCATCGACATCACGCGCGAGTTATTGAGATGCGTCCACTCGCTGTTGCGGCCATGCTTCCGCTCGGGCGGCGGCGCGGGCTGCCCCGGGTCGCCCGCGAGCCATTCCGGGATGTCGAACAGGTAGAGCTGTTTGCTCCAGAGCAGCCCCGCGTAGGCCTGCCGTTGCACCCGGCGCGCGGCGGCATCGCTCGCCGCGCTCGGTATGGCGTCGTAGAACGCGTCGGCCTCGGCTCGGCGCGCGGCGAACGTGGCAGCGAAACCGGCGAACGGATCGGCCGGAAGGGTCCTGGCGAGGCGCAGGCGAAACGTCCGCGAGGAACCGTCGGGAATCTCGGCGTCGAAGCGTGCCACCATCTTCGTCCCCATGGGCTCGGCGTGGACCGCGTCGCGGTTGCCGTGGATCACCGCTTCGTGGATGCCGTCCTTGAACGGACCCTGGGCGGGCGCGCCGAACAGCTTCGGCACGTTCGTCTCGTTTTCGCAGAAGAGCAGCTCGGGCTCCTTGCCCGCGAATCTCTCGAAGGCCGCGTACATCGTGCCGATCCCGGGATGGAACGCGCGCACCCGCGCGCCGCCCGCCACGCCCGTGAATTCCGGCTTCGGATCGTTCG
Source organism: Thermoanaerobaculia bacterium (assembly GCA_044226625.1). Lineage (GTDB taxonomy): Bacteria > Acidobacteriota > Thermoanaerobaculia > Multivoradales > UBA5704 > DASYKS01. The sequence goes on along the minus strand of JBGAGQ010000001.1, from coordinate 160,860 downwards.
AACGCCCCCAGCTCCAGACGTTGCGGAACGTGAGCTGCGGCAGCACGGTGATTCGCGCCGCCTCGGAACCCCGGTTCGCGACCTCGATCTCGATCAGCAGGTCCTCGGCGTCGGCCTTGGCCGACCGCACGGTCACGTCGAAATAGCGATCCTCGGCGAACACCCCCGTGTCGATCAGCTCGAACTCGGGATCGAGCTTGCCGCGACGCCGGTTCTCTTCGACCAGCCAGGCGTACGGATACTCGGCCTGCGGATACTTGTAGAGCATCTCGACGTACGACGAGGTGGGCGTCGCGTCGAGGTAGTAGTAGACCTCCTTGACGTCCTCGCCGTGGTTCCCCTCCGGGCCGGCGAGACCGAAAAGGCGCTCCTTCAAGATCGGGTCGCGGCCGTTCCAGAGCGCGAGCGAGAAGCAGAGCAGTTGGTTCTCGTCCGAGATCCCGGCGAGGCCGTCCTCGCCCCAGCGATAGGCGCGACTTCTCGCGTGGTCGTGCGGAAAGAAGTCCCACGCACTGCCGTGGGGGCTGTAGTCCTCGCGCACGGTGCCCCACTGGCGCTCGGAGAGATAGGGACCCCACAGGCGCCAGGGCTTCTCGCCCCGGTCGGCCTCGGCGATCCGAAGGCGTTCCGCGTTCTTGTCGAGGATCATGGGAGGTTCGCCTCAGCTCGCGACGTTCACGAAGACTTTGATCGCCCCTTGACCGTGAGTCAGGGTTTCGATCATCTGCGCGTAGTTCTCGAGCCCTTCGATCGGGTGGGTGAGCAGCTTGCCGAGCCAACCGGGCCACGAGAGCTCGGCCGACGCGAGGTCCTCGGCGCCGCGCTCGAAGTCCTCGCGGCTTGCGTTGACGCTGCCGAACGCGACTTTGTTGCCGAGCACGAACCCCTGATTGATCTGGTCCGAGGGGATCTCGACGTGGCGGTCGCCGCCGCTGATGGAAACCATCGCGAGCACGCCGTTCTTGGCGAGCGCCCCCATCGCCTCGAAGACGAGCGGCGAGAAACCGGTCCCTTCGAGGATGAAGTCGAACGGTCCGTGGGTCTTCGACGCCTCGGTCAGGCTCACGTCCGCGGTCGAAAGGTAGGCGGCGCCGATCGCTTCGAGGAGATCGGCGTTCAGGTAGGGGCGCGGCGTGCGGCCGAACGCGACCACTTCGAGACCGCGCAGGCGCAGAGAGAGCGCGGCGAGCAGGCCGAGCGTGCCGGTGCCGAGGACCGCGGCGCGCCGCGGACGCCAGACCTTCATCCGGCGCTGGATCTCCCAAGCCTGGCCGATCGCCTTCTGGGCGACGCTCGACGGCTCCATGAGCACGCCCACCTCTTTGAGGCCCGCCGGGATGCGGATCAGATAGTCGGCCGCGTCGGCGTAGTACTCGGCGAGGTAGCCGTGGCGCAGGTTGATGCCGCGCTCGAAATAGACGTCGTCGGTCGTCATGTCCTGAAGGCCGATCTTGTCGTAGAGGCTCGAACCGGGACGGCGCACGGTCGCCACCACGAAGTCGCCCGGCTTGAATTCATGGACCGCCGGTCCGACCGCGACCACCTGGCCGAAGCTCTCGTGGCCGAGGATCAGAAAGTCGTCCCCCGGCGGCGGAGCGCCGTACTCGGCCGCGTTGATTTCCTTGTCTGTGCCGTCGACGCCGACGCGCAGGACCTTGACCAAAACGCCCCGACCGTCGGGGACGTCCTCGACGCGCGGCGTCGGAACGTCGCGCAGATGGATGCTACCGGCGGCGCCGGGGATGACGGCGATGGCTTTCATGGGATTCAAATCTCCTCGTAGGGTGCGGCCAAAGGGAACCAGGCGATGCCCGATTGCCCCGATGTATGCCGGTCGGGAGGAAATCGTTACTGGGCAGGCTGCTGAGAAACTCTCCCCACGTCTCAGTGTCCCCGAGGACGCCCCCGAGGTTTCCGAGGGAAGCGAGTAAGCGGGACGCCCGCAGAGAATCCCGCGATGAAGGACTTATCCAGAAGCCTTCTGGAAGTTTGCAGCGGAGATGCGCCGAAGGGCACCAAACTTAGAATGCCGCCTCAGTACACTTCGTCGTGGGTGCCGATCTCCAGCAGGAACAGGTCTTCTTCGGCGCGATCAGGGTTCGCGACCAACTCAAACAGAATGCGTAGATCGTACCCGGCGCTGCACGCCCAAATTCCGGCCAACTTTCCCTTGAGTTTGTGAGTGGCCAACTGGGGAGCGAAAAGATTTTCCTGCAACAGGCGCAGGGCTTCCGTGATGTCCACGAGGGCTTGAGGTTGTCGCTTGAGCGTCCGCCGCAGTGCGCGGCGAAAGGTGTTGCTCCAGACGAGCTCCCTCACTCGTCGTTCTCGGTTTCGGCCAGCTCAAGGAGAAGGTCTCCGACCGAACCTCGCCGAACGTCGCCGCGGGCGAGCTCGGCGCGGGCGCCCTCGACGCCAGCCGCCAGAGCCTCCCGGCGTAGCTCTCTCTGCCGGTTGCGGACGATCTCGATCAGCTCTCCCTGTTGGTCTTCCGGCAACCCTTCGACGATTTCGAGGGCCTGTTGGAAAGTCACGTTCGCAGGGTTGGGCATCTTCGAGGTCTCCGAATCGGCACCGGCCGATTCCGAGCCAAGTATAGACCCAAGCCTTTGGACTTCGCCGAGCTGGGGCCTCAGAGACAGAGGAAGCCGCCGTCCTAGAACGGCGGCTTCCGTGGGCAGCTACGGCCGAATCCCCTCGACCTTCAAGCGAATCCGGTAGAGCCCGGTTCGAGCGGTGAGGTAGAGCGCTTTGCCGTCGTCGTCGCCCCAGGCGAAATTCGCGGGAAGCTCGGGGCCCTTGAGGGTTCCGAGCGCCGTGCCGTCGGCGGCGTAGATCGAGAGCCCGCCGGGGCCGGAGACGTAGACGTTGCCGTCCCGGTCCACCTTCAAGCCGTCGAGTGCCTCCTCGCCGGGCACGCTCGTCAGATCGGCGAAGGTCGTGCCGACGCCCAGCGTGCCGTCGGCGGCGACCGGATAGCGCTGGACGATCTTCTTCTTCTCGTCCCAGTTCGAGACGTAAAGGAATTTCTCGTCGGGCGAAAACGCGAGCCCGTTCGGTCCTTTGAGGTCGTCGGCGACGCGCGCAAGCTTTCTGTCGCGGAGGAGGAAGACGCCGCTCGTCGGGAGCTCCTTGCCCGGATCGTCGTAGACCTTCGGCAGGCCGAACGGCGGATCGGTGAAGTAGAGCGCGCCGTCCGAGCGGTAGACGAGGTCGTTCGGGCTGTTCAGCCGTTTGCCTTCGTATCGGTCGGCGAGGACGGTGAGGGTGCCGTTCTTCTCGAGCCTCGTCACGCGCCGGTTGCCATGCTCGTCGATCGTCAGGCGCCCTTCCCGGTCCAGCGTCAAGCCGTTCGAGCCGGGCTGGTGATAGATCCCAACGTCGAGACCGGTGTAGCCGCTGTGCGACCGGTAGATCGAAATCTGACCGTCGGTCGAATAGCGGTAGATGGTGTTCTCGTTGGGATCGGAGAAGAGCAGGTAGCCGCCGTCCTTTACCCAGACCGGACCTTCGGTGAATGAGAAGCCCGAAGCGAGCCGCTCGATCATCGTGCCAGGAGCGACGATCGCGTCGAGCCTTGGATCCCGACGGGCGATCTCGGTCGCGACCTCCTGGCCGTGGCCGAGCCGGCCCGGACGGTAGACGTCGAGCGTCGCCGAGCGCATCCAGATGAAATTGCCTGGCGCCGACGAGAGCGGGCCGTTCGCGGCGAAGACCGCGACGTGGAACGTTTGACCGGGCTTGGCGTCGCGGGTGAGGACCACCCGATTCGGCGCGTTGAAGCCGTGGATCAGCGCGCCCCCCTGCTGCCCGAGCACGAGCGGCAGCCGGCTGTCCACCCAGACCTCGGCGTAGTCGTCGACGACGGTCTCGAACACGACCGCCGTTCCGGCGGCCGGCAGCGCGCCGAACGCTTCGGGAAGCGTAAGCGTCAGGCGATACCAGCCGAAGCTGGTGCGGCCGTTGCCCCGTCGCGCTTTGAGTGTCTCGGGTTCGATCGCCGGCCACGCGGCGTCGGAGAAGTCGGCGTCTCCGGCGTGCGGCACGAGGTCGTGCGTCTTCACCGGCGCGCCGGAGGCTTTGAGATCCGGCCCCGGGGCGCGATGATCGACCTCGACGATCTGAGCGTCGGCGTAGCGCCAGGTCGCGGCGACGACCGCCGCGCCCTCTTTCGTGGCAAGGTCGATCACCGCGTCCGGCCGGCCGATCGGCACGTCGCCGGTCGTCTGTGCCGAAGCCGCGCCGCTCCAATCTCCGAGCAGAGGCGCGGCGAGAGCGAGGAGGAAGAGGCTCTTCTTCGTCATCGTCCCGATCCTCAGTGCCCCGCGGCGGCGAACGCCCCGGCTCCCGCCGTGGCGATCTCGTCGTCGCGGTCCTGGCTCGCGGCCCCGCTCACCCCGACGGCGCCTACGATCTTGCCGTCGATCACGATCGGCACGCCACCCTTCAAGGGGGTCATGCCGTCGACCGCGACGAGAGCGGTGCGCCCCTTGTTAATGCTGTCCTCGAAATTCCGAGTGGCTTTTTGAAACAGAGCGGCGGTGCGTGCCTTGCCGGTCGCGACTTGGCCAGCGGCGGGGAACGTGCCGTCGAGCCGTTCGAGCGCGATCAGATTGCCGCTCCGATCGACTACGGCGATCGCGCCGGTCTTCGAGTCGTCGTTCTTCGCGACGACGATCGCGGCGGCGAGCACCTGCTTGGCGCCTTCGAGGGTCAGGTTCTTCTCGTCCGAGGTCGGGCTCTGGGCCTGGGCGAGCGCGGGAAGGGCAAAGGCGACGAGCGCGAGGGCCAGGCGCCGAAGGGGCGTTCTCTTCATGGGATCTTCTCCTCGAATGGTGTTCAGAAAAGCGGATGGCTAAAGAGGTAGGGGCGGAGCGTGCCTCCGCTCCCTTTCGAATGGTCAGGGCCGGTGTTTCAGTGACCGTTTTTTTCGGTCAGGTCCGGCCAATTCGCATCGGCCTTCTTGAGGTTCGTCTGCGGGTCTTCGTTGAACAGGTTGTAGGCCTTGGGCGTGTGTTGCAGCACCAGGCGATCGTTGATGATCTGAAAGATGTTCACGTCGACCGGTGAGACCTTGTGGATCGACGCCGCGTACCCGCAGAAGCCGCCGAACTGCGGTGCGTAGTGAGCGGGGGCGCGCTCGAAGGTCTCGCGGTTCTCCTTGGACGAGAAGAAATAGCGCGCGCCGTTGTAGACCGCGTCGATCGTGGGATCGCCCTTCACCGGCTTGCCGACCGTGAAATAGGCAACCGGATCGTGCCCTTCGAGGGCGACGCCGTCTTTGTCGACGTTGACCAGAACCTTGCCGCCGGTGCCGTTGCGATCGACCAGGCCAGGCCAGTTGGCGTCGGCTTTCGCGAGGTTTCCCGGAACGTCTTCGTTCCACAGGTTCCACGCCTTCTGGTTGTGCTGGAGCACGAGGCGGCCGTCGAGCACCTGGAAGATCTTGGGATCGATCGGCGACAGCCGGTTGATCGATGCGGCGTAGCCGCAATAGCCGCCGAACTGCGGCTCGTATCTGGCCGGATCGGCGTCGAACATCATCTTGTGCTCGGACGTGGCGAACTGGTAGATCGCCCCCTTGTAGCGTGAACGGAGCTTGGGCGAGCCCTCCACCGGTTTGTTGTCGGTAAGGTAGGCGACCGCGTCATAGCCTTGAAGGGCCACACCGTCCTTGGTCTTGTTGACCACCACGCGGGTGGTCGCCAGCGCGTCGCCGAAGAGATCCTTCTCCTCGGCGCGTACGCCGAGCGGAGCGAGTAAGAGGGTCAGGGCCGTAACCCGTAGGGCGAGCCGAGCCAGGTTTTTCACACAAGTCTCCTCAGGGGCGCGAACGCGCCCGAAATCGAAACCGCCGTCGTGCTTTTCGATGGATGCGGCGAAGGGCCGCGGAAGCCGTGCTCGGGGTGGGTTATGCCGGAGGGGGGATTCCGGTTACCGAGGAGCCTGCGGGAGGTCGGCGACGCGCGGCGGTGGGTTCGTCGCGGTCGCCCTTGGCCGGCCGGTCGCCCCTTGGCACCTCGGGCGGCACTCTCTCCATTAGACGAGACCCACGAGTCCGAAATTCGAGAACCGAGTCCGTCCCCCGGTTCGATCCTGGCATCGACGATCGCGGTCCTTCGATCCATCGAACGGCCTGGAGAGAGGAGCCCCCATGCCCGCGCCCTTCATCGCCTGCCGCACGAGAGTCTTGACTCCGGAACAAGCCGAGAGGGCGCAACGCCACGCGCTCTCGATCAATCCGGAGAACGCGTTCGAGAGCCATACCGTGCTGCGGACCCCTCCGGGGAGGCGAGGAGGGCCGCGCCGCCTGGCGTTGGTGGTCGGCAACCGGTGGCCGGCTTCAGGCGTTCGGCTGACAGTCCAGTTTCTGGACAACCCGCCGAAAGATCTCCGGACGCGCATCCTGTCGCACATGAACGCCTGGAATCAGACCGCGAACGTAAGCTTCACGGAAACGGCGGGGACGGGGCAGGTGCGGATCGCCCGCCTCGACAGCCCGGCGGAGTCGGCGGGGTATTGGTCGTTGATCGGGACCGACATCCTGGCGATCGACGACGCCCAGCCGACGATGAACCTCGAAGGGTTCACGATGAAGGTCTCGGAGGCGGAGTTTCGCCGCGTCGTGCGGCACGAGACGGGGCATACGCTCGGGTTCGATCACGAGCACATGCGGCGGGAGCTGGTGCGGCGGATCGATCGAAAGAAGGCGATCGCGTTCTACGATCGGGACCAGGGTTGGACCCGCGAGGAGACGATCCAGCAGGTGCTCACGCCGCTTGCCGCGAAATCGATCTTCGGCACGACCGAAGCCGACCCGACCTCGATCATGTGCTATCAGATCCCCGGAGAGATCACCAAAGACGGCGAACCGATCGTTGGCGGCACGGACATCAACGAAAAGGATTTCGCCTTCGCGGCGAAGGTCTACCCGAAGGCGGGCGCGCTCAAGCCGGCCGCTCCCCAGCAGGCGCCAGCCCTTCCGCTCGCGTCGCTCGCGGCGGGTACCGCCTCCGAACGGGCCCAGGTTCTGGCGGCCCCCGGACGAGCGCCCGCCCGCGCTTCCGATCACGAGGCGTTCCATCTGGTGGTGCTGGACGATTTCGACGGTGACACGGGACAGGGCAGCTTGGATCGACGTTTCGCCCGCCTGTTCGCGAGCTTCTGCGGCGCGAGGGTCACCGCTTCGTTGCGCCTGCGCAAGGAGGAGGACGAAGAGTCCACCGAGTTCGGCAAGATCATCGCGCTGCACGAGCGCCTCAAGGGGTACACCAACCGGCAGCGCGGATCGCTCCCCACCGACGAGGAGCTGCTCGCCTTCGGCCGGAGGCTTTTCGACACCCTTTTCCAGGGCGACGTGCGACGTCTCTACGACGTGGCGCGGACGCGGCAGGCGACGGGCCGCCTCGACTTCGTCTTCACCTCGATGATCCCTTGGATCGCCGAGAAGCCGTGGGAGTTCGCGTACGACCAGGCGCGGCAGAGCTTCCTCGCGACCGAGGAGGTGCATTTCGTCCGCAACGTGCTCACGGCGGTGCCGGCAGACGCGGTGCCGCCGCGCGGCGGCCCGCTCCGCATCCTGGTCGTCTCGGCGCAGCCGGTCGCCTTCGAGCGCCTGTCCGTCGCGCAGGAGGAGGAGGTCATCGGTCGCGGCTTCGCGCCCCTCGTCGAGGCGGGGCTGGCGGTGATCGAGGTCGAAGCGCGGGTGACGCCGGCGGTGCTCCAAGGCCGGTTGGCGACAGGGGAGTTTCAGGTCGTCCACTTCATCGGACACGGCGGGTTCGATGACGAGGCGCGGGAAGGGTTCCTGGTCTTCGAGGACGATCGAGGCGGCGCTGTGCGACTCTCCGAGCGCTCCGTGCGGGAGATCCTCTGCCAACGCGGTGTCAGTCTGGTGTTTTTGAACGCCTGCCAGACCGGAACGGGATCTCTCTCCGACTTCAACAAGGGGGTGGCCCAGTCGCTGGTGGCGCGGGGACTTCCGGCCCTGGTCGCCAACCAATACAGCGTGCTCGATTCGTCCGCCACCTCGTTCGCCCAATATTTCTATTGGTCGCTCGCGCACGGTCTATCGCTGGGCCAGGCGGCGCGGGAGGCGCGCATCTCCGTCAATTACTCGGGCGGGGAGGCGATCGATTGGGCGATTCCCGTGGTTTATGCCCGCGATCCCCACATGACCCTCGTCGAGGCGACCTCGGCGTTCGTGCCGTTCCCGGAAGGGGCTGGTCGGCAGCAGAGGCGGCAGGCGACGAGCGGCCGGATGGCTCGCGTGGCGGTTCTGGACATCGACGGAGTTTTCCCTTCTCTCGAGTCGACGCTCGAGACCATGAACCACGTCCAAAGCGCGTTCGCCTTCGAGCTGGTGACCCTTTCGCCACCCCTGGACGTTTGGGATCTCGATCCCCCCGCGCCGGACGGCACGCCCTATCTATCTGCTGACCGGCTGGCGCAGCGATTGGAGAAGAAGCCCGGCGAGCTCCGGGTGGACCTTCTGATCTGTATCACCCGCCACTGGATGCGCGACAGCGAGTGGCTGAACCTCTACGGTTGGTGGCCGGAGGACGGGAAACCCCGAGTCGTCGTCTTCTCGTTCGCCGGCTTCGAAGGTCTCTCGGCGGAGGGCCGCGCGACCGAGCGGGCGCTCGCGAACCTCACGGTCACCGGGTTGGCGGGGTTTTTCGCCCGGGTCGACAGCCACGAGAAAGGAGCACGCAACTGCCCCCTCTTCTTCGATGCCGAGCGAGACCTCGAGCTCCAGGCCGGGCCTCAGGAATTCGATTCGGATTGCCGGAAGAAGCTGGACAAGGCGATCCCGGAGGCGCTGCCGGCGCTCGAAGCGCTGCTCGGCGCCTTCCGTTGAGAAGGCGCCGAGCCGGATCCGCGTGAGCCGTTCCGATGCGTCAGTCGCGCAGCGCCTCCAGCGGATCGACGTTCGATGCCCGTTGCGCCGGTAGGTAGCAGGCGAAGACGCCGACGGCCGCCATCAGCAGGGACATGGCGGCGAAGGTCGCCGGGTCCGACGCCTTGACGCCGTAGAGCAGGCTCGCGACCACCCGGGACGAAGCGAGCGAGGCCGCGAGGCCGATCAGGAGCCCGAGACCGACGACTCCGGCGCCTTGGGCGATCACCATCCGGCGCACCGCACCGGCCGTGGCGCCGAGCGCCATGCGGACGCCGATCTCTCGCTTTCGCTCTGCGACCGCGTACGAGAGGACGCCGTAGAGTCCGATCGCGCCGAGCAGCAGGGCGAGCCCGGAGAGCACGCCGAGCGTGAGCATGGTGAACGAGAGGTTCGTCATCGAATCGGCGGCGAGCCCCGCCATCGTGTAGACCCGGTACATCGGCGCCTCCGGCGCGACCGCGCGGACCAGCTCGCGGATCTCCGGGGCGATCACCTCGGCGCGCGCGGTCTTGAGCACGTAGGCGGGAGAGGTGACCTGCCAGCTGTCGGGTTTCGGACCCGCGAGCGGCAAGTAGACCAGCGCCTCTGGCGCGTCACGGAAGTCGTCCTGCAGCACGTCGTCGACCACGCCCACCACGGTGAACCAGGCCTCCGGCTCGCTGTGCGGCTGGAGCCGGCGGCCGAGGGCGCTCTTGCCCGGCCAGAGCAGACGCGCGGCGGAGCGGCTGATCACCACGTTGACTGCGCCGCCGCCCAGCTGATCGTCGGCCGTGAGCGTCCGCCCTTCGAGCACGGAGATGCCCATCGTGCGGAAGTAGCTCCCGGCGCTCCAGGTGTAATGGAGGAGCGGCCCGGCGTCCGGATCGGCCGCCATCTCCTCGCTCCGGAAGCGGTCGTCGTTCGTTCCCTCGTTGAGCGGAACGTTCTCGACCAGGCCGACCGACTGGATCCCGGGCACGGCGGCCAGCCGGTCGAGGAACGCGAGATGGAAACGCGCCCACGAGGGGCCGTCGTGGAGATTCTCCTGCTCGGGGGCGAACTGGAAGGTGAACACGTCGCGCGTGTCGTAGCCGGGGTCGACGTCGCGGAGCGCGTGGAAGCTGCGTACCAGGAGTCCCGAGCCGATCAGCAGGAAGAGAGCGAGGGCGGTCTGCCCGACGACCAACCCGTCTCTGAGCAGACGACGGCCGGGGGTCGCGCTCCGCCCACCTTCCCGCAGGCGGCCGAGCGGATCCTGGCCGGAGGCGCGCCATGCGGGGATCAGTCCGCACGCGAGGCCCGAGAGCAGGGCCGCGACGGCCGTGAAGGCGAGGGTCGCGCCGTCCACATGGACCTCGTCGAGCCGCGGAATGCGTGGCGCCATGCGCAGGAAGATCGGCAGCGCTAGGCCGGCGAGCAGCGCGGCGAAGACTCCGGCGAGCGCCGCCACCACCAGCGTTTCGGCGAGCTGGACGCGGATCACCTGCCCCCGCGATGCGCCTACGGCGCGCCGGATCGCGAGGTCGCGCAGGCGCCCTTCCGCGCGCACCATGAAGAGGTTCGTGACGTTCGCGCAGGCGATCAGCAGCACGAGGACCACGGCGACCACGAGCACCCAGAGCGATTTCGCCGCCGGTCCGAGCATCTCGTCGAGGAGCGGCCGGACCAGCGCGCGGTGCTGGCCGATCAGGCGCTCGTAGGTCGCTGGTCCGCCGAAGCGCTCTGGGAGATCGCGGGCGATCGTGGTCAGCTCGTTCGCCACCGCGTCCAGCGAGGCGCCGGGGGCGATCCGCCCGACCAGTCGAGAGCCGAAGTTGCCGGGCTCGATCTCGCTCGCGCGGAGCTCCCGCGAGATCCAGAGCAGGGTGCCGTCGTTGGGGAACTTGAACTCCGGGCCCATGACGCCAATTACCTGGCGCCGCTCGCCCGAAACGTCGAAGGTCTTGCCGACCACCGCCGGGTCGGCGCCGAACCAGGTTCGCCAGAGCTCGTCGCCGATCACCACCGTGTGCGACTCATCGGCGGGGACGGGCAACCGGCCGAGGCGCGGGCGGGCGCCGAGCGTCGAGTAGAGCGAGTTGGTCGGGGCCGACATGCGGATGCGCTCGACCCGGTCGCCGACCCGGAGGGTCGAGGTGAACGAGTTGTAGATCGCGACGTCTTCGAGCAGCTTCGAGCGCTCGCGGTATTCGAGGTAGAACTCGGGCGCCACCGCGAACTCCGCCGGGAAATCGGAGCCCGGCGCGGTGCCGGCGATCTCGACCAGCCGGTCGGCGTTTGCGTACGGCAGCGGATCGAGCAGGACCGTGTGGATGACGCCGAACATCCCGGCGTTCGCCCCGATCGCGAGGGCGAGCGTCGCGACGGCCATGAGGGTGAATCCGGGGCGTTTCGCGAGAGCGCGCGCCGCGTGACGGAGGTCGGCGATCCAGGGGCTCGAGCTCGCGGTCGACATCGTGGTCACCTCCTGAGCGAATCGGTGGGCGAAGCCTTCAGATCAGAACACGCCCGCGCCTCTCCGGGGAGAGGCGCGGGCCACGAGGGTCGAGGTGCTCGTCCGAACGATGTCCGGTCCCCTAGGCTGCTGAAAAACTCTCTCTACTTCGCAAAGTTCCAGAGGACGACCCCGAGTCTGTCTGAGCTCAGCGAGTTACGAGGGGCGCCCGCAGGGAATCTCTTGCGACGATGGAGTTTTTCAGCAGCCCGCTAAGGCTTCCGGGCGAGCCGGGTCTCCTTCGGTCCCGGCTCGACCAGGATCAGCGCCGCCGCGGGGCCGTCCGCCGCGATCTCGAACCGCAAGCCGTACCCGAACGGCGCGCCGTCGATGCGAAACTCGCTCGGAGAGAGCGGAGAGATGCGGAGGTTCGGGGAGAGCGGTGAGTCGGCGAACAGGAGCCCGTTGTCGAGCCGGACCTTCATTTCGAGCGGCGGCTCGGTCGCTGCGTAGGTGCCGACGTAGCGTTCCTTCTCTTCTGCCGACAGCTCGATCGCCTTGGCGGGAGGCGCGGTGGGGAAGGGGGGACGCCGGATCTTAGCGAGGCACCCCTCGATGTCGAGACCGTCGAAGCCCGCCTGATCGACGAACCGTCCCTGGATCTCGTCGAGGCAATCGAGGCCCTCCAGGCCGTCCGAGCCGTGGGCGCCGTCCGGCACGATGATCGTGCGGCTGTTGGACAACCCCTTCGCCACCAGGACTGCGTCCTTGACCGGAGTTACCGGATCGCGCTCGCCGTTGATCACGAGCGTTGGGATCGAGGAGTGGAGCGGCTCCCAGAAGTCTGCGGCCAGCTTCGTCTTGGGCCAGAGGGCGCAGGCCCCGCGTTGCTGGCGGATCCGGTAGTCGCCGAGGTAAGTGCCGGCGACGGCGGCGGCTACGTCCTCGTCGCGGATGCGCGCCACGTCCTCGGGGCAGGTGACGGAGAGATAGAGGCCGTCGGGCATGCCGCCGAGGGCGCCGCCGTACACCGTGGCGTTGCGGGCGAAGATCGACCAGTCGCCGTGGGCCGCGAGATGGATCGCGAGCGGGATCTCCTGTGCGCTCGCCGAGGAATAGCTCATGTAGCGGAGGGTCTGGATCACGACCGCCCAGGAGAGCTCGCGCTCGGTGTCCTTGCCGGTCTTGGGATCGACGACCGTCGCCCGCCCGGGCTTTTCCTTGATGCGCGTGAGCACCGTGCGCAAGTCTCCCGCGAGGTCGGGGAAGGCGGCGGCGCAGGGCGCTTCGGCGGCGCACTCGGCGAGGAGGCCGTCGAGCGCCGCCTGCGCGTTGCGCGCGACTTCGAGCGGTAGCCGCGTGTCGAACGCCACCACCCCTTCGAGGATCGCGGTCCGGACCCCTTCGGGATGTCGCCGCATGTAAGCCTGGCTTGCATACGTGCCGTAAGAGCCGCCCGACAGGTTGACCTTGTCGTAGCCCAGGGCGGTGACCACCTCGTGGACGTCGTCGACCAGAACCGGAGTCACGTAAGTCGAAAGATCGTTCGACGTTTCGAGCTTTGCGCGGCAGGCCTTGACCCCTTCGAGCGGCAGGAATTCTTCGAGCAGGTCGAGCTGGCGGGAGCCGTCGGTCTGGTACGGGCAGGTGAGGGGATTCGAGCCGCCGGTACCGCGCACGTCGACCAGGACGACGTCGCGCTTCTTGACCATCCCGCTCCTTGCGACCCCCGGCGCGTAGTCGGTCACCCCCTCGCCCGGGCCGCCGGCGAAGAAGACGATCGGATCGGGTGCGGGATTCGGCCCGGTCGCCGGGAGCACGACAACCTTGAGCGCGATCTTCCGCCCGCTCTTCGCTTCGCGGTGCTCGAACACCTCGTATCGGCCGCAACGGACGGGGATCGACACCCCTTCGATCGTGCAGGGCGTGAGCTCGAGGCTCGGCGCGGATTTCGTTGGGGCGCTTTTCGGTGCGGTCTCGGCCGAGACCGGAGGCGCGGCACCGACGGCCGCGGCGAGCAAGAGCGAACCAAGGATCGGAAGCGAATCTTTCCTCGTCGGGATGTGCATCTTCGACGTCCTCCTGGCCATCCGGCGGCCGATCGAATCTTCTCTCTTCTTACGATGTGGAAAGGGATGGGTTTCTTCGCCTCGTCCCGCGCCGCCCCGCGGGACCCCGGTGTAGACTTCCCCGACCCCAAGACCGGGCGGTGCTCCGCCGCCGATCCGATCCGAATCCGGGGCAACGACCCAAGATCCGAGGTGCCGCCATGCTGCCGAAGCGCAACTCTCGACTCCTGACCCCGTTCGTCCGCGAGGGAGGAAAGGGGGGCACCCTTCGCGAAGCCTCCTGGGACGAGGCTCTCGATCGGGTCGCCGCGGGGTTCGCTCGCGCGATCGAAAAGGGGAAGACCGCGGAGCGCTCGCCGTTCGGGTTGTTCTCCTGCTCGAAGACGACGAACGAGATGAACTTCACGGCGCAGAAGTTCACCCGCGTGGTGATGGGCAGCAACAACATCGATAGCTGCAACCGAACGTGACACGCTCCTAGCGTCGTCGGTCTGGCGACGGTCTTCGGAGCAGGGGGCAGCACCAGTTCCTACCGCGAGGTGGAGGACACGGATCTCGTCATCCTCTGGGGCAGCAATGCCCGTGAAACGCATCCGATCTTCTTCCACCACGTCCTGAAGGCGCTCCACAAGGGAGCGAAGCTGATCGTCGTCGATCCGCGCCGGACCACTTCCGCTCAGTGGGCGGACCTCTGGCTCGGGATCGACGTCGGCACCGACATCGCGCTCGCCAACGCGATCGGCCGTGAGGTCATCGCCAACGGTTGGCACGATCGGGAGTTCGTCGAGAACGCCACGAGCGACTTCGAGGCCTACCGGGCGCACGTCGAGCGCTACACCCTGGAGTATGCGGAGCGGACCACCGGCGTGCCGGCCGCGCTGATCACCAAGGTGGCCGAGACCTACGCGAAGGCGAAGACGGCGGAGCTCTGCTGGACGCTCGGCATCACCGAGCACCATCACGGCGTCGACAACGTGGTCTCGCTGATCAACCTCGCCCTGCTCTGCGGCCACGTCGGGCGCTACGGCTCGGGCTTGAATCCGCTGCGCGGGCAGAACAACGTCCAGGGCGGCGGCGACATGGGAGCCCTGCCGGACCGTCTGCCCGGAATCCAGCACGTCGAAAACGACGCGCTGCGCGCGAAGTTCGAGGCTGCCTGGGGCGTTGCGATCCCGCCGAAGCGCGGCTGGCATCTCTCGCAGATGTTCGAGGCGATGGAGCACGGCGACCTCACGACGCTCTACGTGATCGGCGAAAACCCCGCCGACTCCGAGGCCGACCGGCACCGGGCGCTCAAACTCCTGTCCGGCCTCGAACTGCTGGTGGTCCAGGACATCCTGTTCACCAAGACCGCCGAGGTCGCCGACGTGATCCTGCCCGCCGCCGCCGGCTGGTGCGAGTCCGAAGGGACGGTCACCAGCAGCGAGCGCAAGGTCCAGCGGGTCCGGCGCGCGGTCGCCCCGCCGCCCGGCGTTCGCGACGATCTCGACGTGCTGTTCGACCTCGCGCGGCGCCTCGGGCACGACTGGGGCGAGGCGTCGGCCGAGAAGGTCTGGGACGAGCTCCGGTCGCTGTCGCCGATCCACGCCGGCATGACCTATCCGCGCTTGGAGGCGATGGGCGGCATTCCGTGGCCCTGCTACGACGAGAGCCATCCGGGCGAGCTGTTTCTGCACTCGCGCCTCTGGCAGCGTCCGGTGCTCGGGCCCAGGGCGCCGTTCTCGTGCGTCGAGCAGGTCGATCCGGTCGATCCGCTGGACGAGATCTTCCCGCTCCGCCTGACCACGGGCCGGCACCTCGACTCCTACAACACCGGCGTCCAGACCGGCGCCTACCGCTACCCGCGCCGGAGCGGTCCCACGATCGACCTCGCGCCGGAGGACGGTGCGCGTTGGGGCGTGGCCGAAGGCGAGACCGTGAAGGTCAGCTCGCGGCGCGGCTCGGTCCTCGCACCGGTCCGGTTCGATCTCGGCTTGCGCCCGGGCCTGGCGTTCATGACCCTTCACTTTCCGGATCAGATGGCGACCAACGACCTGACCGTAGACGCGGTCGATCCCCGCTCGGGGACGGCGGAGTTCAAGGCGACGGCGATCCGGCTCGATCGGGTGGCCGAAGCGGCCCCCGCTCTCGTTCCGAGCTGAGGAGAGACGATTGGATCTGCATTTCACCGAGGACCAGCCGACCGTCGAAGAGCGGGCCGCGGTCGACGCCGAGCTGGGGCCTCCCCCCTCCGCTTGGGTCGGGGGAGCGCGCGACGTCGAGACCGACGGCCGCACCTCCGGCGGCGGCCTCGCCGCTCAGGCGCGCCACCGCCTGCTTCCGACGCTCCATTCGATCCAGACCCGGATCGGCTGGATCAGCGCCGGAGCGCTCAATTACGCGAGCCTGCGGCTCGGTCTGCCTCCCGCCGAAAGCTACGGCGTCGCCTCGTTCTATGCCCTCTTCTCGACCGTGCCCCGGCCGCCGATCGTGGTCCACGTCTGCGACGACGTCGCCTGCCGGACGCGCGGCGCGGAGGACCTGTTGGAGGTCTTGTCCTCGACCGGCGTGATCCCGTCGTCCGCGACCTTCCTGAGGAGCCCCTGTCTGGGACTCTGCGAGCGGGCGCCCGCCGCGCTCCTTTCCGTCGCGGGTGCGGCGCACGGCGAGCGGGTGATCGCGCCGGCCACGGTTGCCTCGGTGCGCAAGGCGCTGGTCGAGCCGGAGGTCGGTGGGGCGCCCGACGAGCTCCAGACGGCGCGCTCGGTGCCTCAGGCGGGCGATCCGAAGCTGCGCCTCCTTTCCCGAGTGGGCCGGGTCGACCCGCGGAGCCTCGACGACTATCTCGCCGCTGGCGGATATGCCGCGCTCGCCAAGGCGTTCGATCTCGGTCCGGAGCGGGTGGTCGAGGAGGTGCTCGCGAGCAAGCTGCTCGGCCGCGGCGGCGCGGCATTCCCCGCCGGGCGCAAATGGCAGAGCGCGCGCGATGCCGGCCGTCCTCCGCTCCTCGTCTGCAATGCCGACGAGTCGGAGCCCGGGACGTTCAAAGACCGCGTGCTGATCGAGGGAGATCCGTTCGCGCTGATCGAGGCGATGACCATTGCCGGCTTCGCGATCGGCGCGACCGAAGGGTACCTCTACCTGCGCGGCGAATATCCGCTCGCCTGGGAGACGATGGAGCACGCGATCGCCGCGGCTCGCGCGCGCGGCCATCTGGGGGCCAACGTCCTCGGTCGCGGCGTCGCATTCGACCTCCACCTCTTCCGCGGCGCCGGGGCCTACATCTGCGGCGAGGAGACGGCGCTCTTCAACTCGATCGAGGGGTACCGCGGCGAGCCGCGGAACAAACCGCCGTTCCCCACCCAAGCGGGCTTGTTCGGCCGGCCGACCGTGGTCAACAACGTCGAGACCCTCGTGAACGTCCCCTGGATCGTGCGCGACGGCGGCGCGGCGTACGCGGCGATCGGCACCTCCGGCTCGACGGGCACGAAGCTGTTCTGCCTCTCGGGCGCCGTGGCGCGGCCCGGCGTCTACGAGCTTACGTTCGGCGCGACGCTGCGCGATCTGCTCGATCTTGCGGGCGGGGCCACCGGCGAGATGCGAGCCGTTCTGATGGGCGGCGCGGCGGGCGGCTTCCTCGGGCCGGCGGACCTCGACGTGCCGTTGACGTTCGAAGGCCTCCGCGGCGCGGGGGCGGCGCTCGGCTCCGGCGTCGTATTGGTGTTCGACGAGACGGCGGACCTGCCCGACGTCCTGCTGCGCATCGCCCGTTTTTTCCGCGACGAGTCGTGCGGCCAGTGCGTCCCCTGCCGGGTGGGGACCGAGCGTCAGGAAGAGGTCCTCGAGCGGCTGGCGCGCAAGCGGCCGCTGGGCTCGGTGGACCAGGAGCTGGCGTTGCTCAAGGAGCTGGGGCAGGCGATGCGCGACGCGTCGATCTGCGGCCTCGGCCACACGGCGTCCTCGGCGGTCGAGTCGGCGCTTTCCCGTTGGAGGATCTTTTCGTGATCGAACAGCCGGGCCAGCCGAGCCCCACGGCAGCTCCCGACCTGCGCATTCCGGTACCGCGCGGTCCGCTCCCGATCTTGCCGGAACGTGCGGAGCGGCCGAAGGTCGAGATCACGATCGACGGCGCCGCCGTCGCGGTCGAGCAGGGCCGGACGATCCTCGAAGCCGGACGCTCGATCGGCATCGACACGCCGACGCTCTGCTACCTCGAAACGCTCGAACCCGTGAACGTCTGCCGCATCTGCGTGGTCGAGCTCGAAGGGTCGCGCACGCTGGTGCCGGCCTGTTCCCGGAAGGTCGAGCCGGGGATGGTCATCCGGACCGATTCCGAGCGGGTCCGTCTCGCGCGTCGGATGGTGCTCGAGCTGCTCACCTCGTCGGTGGACGTATCGACGGCTCCAACGATCCAGGAGTACATGGTTCGTTACGGCGCGAAGCCCGAGCGTTTCGGCCCTCCCGCGCCGCGCGCGAGCGCCGGAGAGCGAGATGCCGCGCGGCCGGGCGCTCACGAGGCGGGGGACGGCGCGACGGCCGGTACCGTGCATCAGCCGGTGAAGGTCGACAACGACCTCTACGTGCGCGACTACAGCAAGTGCATCCTCTGCTACAAATGCGTCGAGGCGTGCGGCGAGGACGCCCAGAACACCTTCGCGATCGCGGTCGCGGGTCGCGGCTTCGACGCGCGGATCTCGACCGAGTACGCGGTGCCGCTGCCCGAATCGGCCTGCGTCTTCTGCGGCAACTGCATCGGCGTCTGCCCGACCGGAGCGCTGATGGGCAAGGCCGAGCACGATCTCCGCGCCGAAGGGAACTGGGACGAATCGAAGCAGTCCACGACCGACACCATCTGCCCCTACTGTGGCGTCGGCTGCACCCTGACGCTGCACGCTCAGGACGAGAAGATCGTCAAGGTCACCTCACCTCTCGACCAGTTCGTGACCTCGGGAAACCTCTGCGTCAAAGGCCGCTTCGGCTGGAGCTTCGTGCGGGGAGAGCGGCGGTAGGACAGGGACTCGGGCGACCCTCCCTTGCCAGGGAGTCCCTATTGAGGACCGCCGTGTTTTTCTAGAAGGTCGAGGTCGAGGAGGTCTTTGGGGCGGCCGGTAGCGCGCTTGTTCTCGATCAGCGCTTGGTGGCCGATCACCGGCAGTTGAAGCTCGCCGAGGGTAGCAAACCGGCGATCCTTCCAGGCTTCCTCGAACGAAACTCCCGAGATTTCGGTAAGGACATCGATCCTATAGGGTGGGAATCCCATCTGGAAGACGATCCCGGGCGTGGCCAGATCTTCGGTCGAGAGGTCGTGGAGGGGAGCGCCGAAGGCTTCGAGTGCGGCAAAGGCGCGTACGGCGTTTTCGGGGGTCGGATCGGTGAAGAGATCGAGATCGCCGGTTGCGCGTGGCTCCGCGTAGAAGCCGACGGCGTGGGCTCCTACCAGAAGAAAGCGGACCTCATGGTCGATGAAGGCGCGCAACAGATCGCGGGCGTCCCGATTCATCCGGAAGTTTTCCCCCGAGCGCGTACGCACGCTCGGAAATCTCCCACACCAGCTCGAGGCGGCGCGATGGGGTTTCGCGGCTCCAGAACTCGCGATCGAACGAATCGTCGAGGTCGGCAAGGCGAGCTTTTCGGGTGACGAAGGAGTCCTGCATGCCTTGGGATTCTAGCAGGTGCGCGCGGAGATCCCGGCACCCCACTTTCATGAAAAAGGGCGAGCCCGCGGGCTCGCCCTTGAGAACATCAGATCGGTTTTCCTTTACCGCGCTTCGGCGAAGTACTCGTGCGAGTCGGCGTTATCGATCGCGCGGCTCGGGTTCGAGGTGGCGAGGCTGCGGCAGGCGGTCTGGCCGTAGGCCCAGTCGTCCGTGCTCGCGACGACGGAGAAGTGGCTCGTCTCGTGGACCAGGGTGCCGCCCTTCGAGTCGGTGCCGGTGAGCGGCGCGGACCAGAACGCGTTGCACAGGTGGATCTTGTAGGGCTGGTTCGGATAGACGTAGGCGTACGCGCTATCCGTGCAGTCGCAGTAGAAGGTGACGGTCTTGGTCGTGAAGGTGCTGTAGATGTTGTTGTAGTGGGTGTTGACCGTCGCGTAGCGCGACGAGTTGTAGGTGCCGAACCAGGTGGTCCACGCGGTGCCGGTGGTACCCGCGTTGGTGAACGCCTTGGCCCGCTGCGCCATCGTCTGCGCGGCGGAGAGCGCCGAGACGAGGGTGGACTGGCGCGACGAAGAGCAGGAGACGTAGCTCGGCGTCAGGTAGCGCCCCGCGGCGTCGGCCTCGGCTTCGGCCTGGGCCAGGAAATCGACGAAATCGTTGGCGTCACGGTCGATCGCGATCGAGACCGCGTTCGAGGCGCGCTTGCTGGCACCCTCGTCGCCGCGAAGGCGGAACGTGTACTCGCCGGTGCGCGTGATGTCGTAGGCCGCCGACAGCTCGACCTTCGCGCGGACGACGCCGCCCGCCGGGATGGTCACGAGGTCCTCCGCCCGCGGCGCCGCCCACTTGGAGAGGCGTCCGATGTAGGCGACCGGTTGGCCGTTGCGCTCGACCTCGAAGAGGTTCGCGTAGATGCCGCGCACGGGCGTCTGCCAATAGGGGATCGCGACGTCCTTCGCGGAGGTGTTGCGGAGGGTGACCCGAAGGGTTACGTCCTGGCCCGCTCCGATCGAGGCGCGATCCGCCTGGATGCGGGTCGCTAGATCGCCGGGGGCGGCCCACCCGGCCACGGTTCCGGCCGCGAGAGCGGCCGTCGCTACAATGAGAAACTTCGCTCCACGAATCATTCCGACCTCCTTCCTCCCATCATGGGAGGCACACATGACGCCGCATCATGCGGCGCTGTCGGCGATGTAGGGGGACCCTGGGACTTCTCGGGAGAGGCGGCGAGGAGTCTACGGACGGCCGATCGGGGTGTCAATCGAAACGGTGGATTGGCGACGGATTCCCGGGCGACTCGTCGAAACCCTCTCGGCGGGCGGTTCGGCCGACGGGCTCCTCTCTCTATACTGAATTGGAGATGCGCTTCGAAACGGCGGTGCCGCTCGGCGAGGGGAGCACGGGAGAGGTCTATCGCGCCTTCGATCCACGTCTCGGCCGCTTCGTCGCGCTCAAATTCTTGCGCGCGGCGGATCCTCGATCGATCGAGCGGTTCCTACTCGAGGCGCGGTCGCAGGCGCGAGTGGAGCATGAGCTGGTCGCCAAGGTGTACGAGGTGGGCGAGCTCGACGGCCGGCCCTACATCGCGATGGAGTACGTCGAGGGACAAACGCTCGAAGCGGCGGCCCCCTCGCTCTCTCTTGCCGAAGGGCTCGACCTCGTGCGCCGCGTCGCCGGAGCGGTCGATTCCGCGCACGCGATCGGCATGATCCATCGCGACCTCAAACCGACGAACATCCTGATCGAGACCGCGGCCGACGGCACGAAGCGACCCCGGGTGGTCGATTTCGGCCTCGCCCGGGAGCTGTACTCGGACGGGCTCACCGAGACCGGTATGCTGCTCGGTACTCCGGGCTACCTCTCGCCCGAGCAGGCGCGCGGCGAGGTGCGGTCGCTCGACGCGCGGACCGACGTGTTCGCGCTCGGCGCCGTTCTCTATCGGCTGGCCACCGGGCGTCCGCCGTTCGCCGGGGAGAGCACCGCCGAGACCCTGGTGCAGGCGCTCGCCTGCGCGCCCCCGCGGCCGCGGAAGCTCGCCCCCGAGCTTCCCGCCGAGGTCGAGGCGATCATCCTTCGCTGCCTCGAGCCCGAGCGTGAGCGACGTTACGAGTCGGCGCGCGCCCTGGCCGACGATCTCGGTCGATACCTCGACCGCGAGCGGGTGCTCGCGCGCGGCCCGGGATGGATGCCACGCCTGGCGCGCCTCGTCCGACGCCATCGGTTGGTCTCGGCGGTCGCGGTCGCGGCGTTTACGGCGATCGCCGTGCTGCTCGCCGCGGGCTGGAACGAGCGGCTCGCGGCGCGGCGAGGCGCGGTCGCGGCCCAGCGCTACGGTCAGGAGGTCGAGCGGATCGCCGCGCAGCTCCGTCGCGCCTACTTGCTGCCGCTCCACGACACCCGGCCGGAGCGGCGGGCGGCGCGGGCCGAGTTGCTGCGGCTCGAGGCGGGGCTCGATCGCCTTCCCGGTGCGGCACGGCCTCCGGCGCAGGGGGCTCTCGGGCGTGGCTATCTCGCGCTTCACGACGAGGCGGCGGCGCGGCGTCACCTCACTGCAGCCTGGGCGGCGGGGGAGCGTTCGCCGCAGGTCGCGAGCGACCTCGGCAGGGCGCTCGGGCACCTCTATCAGACGGAGCTCGCCGCCCTCGCCCGGCTCGATTCTCCGGAGCGCCGGGCCGAGCGACGACGGACGATCGAGCGGGAGCTGCGCGATCCGGCGCTCCGGTACTTGAAGGCCGCGCTGCCCCGAAACCCCGAGTCGCGGCCGAGCCCGGAGGTCGCATACGCGCTCGGGCTGATCGATTTCTACGAGCGGCGCGACGGCGCCGCGCTCGCCCAGGCCGCCAAGGCCTACGGCGCCGATCCGGGCCTCTACGAGGCTTGGCTGCTCGAAGGCGACGTCCACGCGATCCAGGCCCAGGAGGGGTGGGAGCGAGGCGGGGTCGACGGGGCGCTCGCCGACCTCCGGAAAGCGCTCTTCGCCTATCGGAATGCGGCCGAGGTGGCGCGCAGCGACGCCGACGTGAGCATCGCCGAATGCTGGCGCTGGGCGCAGGTCCAGGCGTTCGAGGAGGGGCACGAGGCCGCCGCCGAGGCGGCGTTCGCCCAAGCGGTCGCCGCCTGCGGTCGGGCGCGCCGCGCCGATCCCGAGCGGGCGCGCGCCTGGGCGATCGAGTCGGCGATCTACCGCGACCGCGGCTACCGCCGCATGGCGGGGAAAGAAGATCCGCGGCCGATCTTCGCCCGCGCCGAGGCGCTCGCCCGCCAGGCGCTCCGGCTCGAACCCGGCAACTCGACCGCATGGGACGACCTTGCGGCGATCTACAGCATGAGCGCCGAGTACGAGCGGAAGCAGGGGATCGATCCCCGGCCGAGCCTGCTCGCCTCGATCGAATGCGGCCGGAAGGCGGTGGCGGCGGCGCCCGACGGGGTGATGCCGCATCTGAACCTCGGGGTGTCGATCCTGATCCTCGCCGAGACCCAGATCGATCGCGGCGAAGACCCGCGCGCCAGGCTCGAAGAGGCCGCGCGCGAGTTCCGCGCCGCCCGCCGGATCGAGCCGCGTTCCGCGGCGGCGGACAACGACGAAGGTCTGGTTCACCTCGACCTCGCGGTCTGGGAGCGAAAGCGTGGGCGATCGGCGCGGCCGGAGGTCTCGAGGGCGATCGCCTTCTTCGAGACCGGGCTGCGCAACCGCCCCGGAGACGAGGGGCTGCTGAATTCGCTCGCCGAGGCCAAGGCGCTCCTCGCCGAAGAATCCCGCAACTGAGAGAACCGTCCCGCGCGCGGGACGAGCGAGGAGGAATTCTCCCGGGAAGCCCAGAGGGGGACGGCCTTCGCGGTCCCATGGCACGTTCGATGCTCTTTCGTCCGCCCGAAGGCGAAAGGAGCGATTTTCATGACCGGCCAGAAATCCTTACGTTTCATCCATCTTCGTCCATCGCTCGCGGCGCTCGTAGCACTCACCGCACTCCTCGCGGGCGTTCGGCCCGCCGCGGCGTACACGGTGAGCCGCATCGTGGACAGCCCGAATTTCGACCAGTACCTGATCGAGGAGCCACCGATCTCCGGCGAGATCTGGGGCGAGCCGGTCAGGGTACCCGAGATCGCCGTGCGTGCCGGCGACCAGGTCCTGATCTCGAACGCTGGGGGCTGCGTCCAGGCGAACGGCAGCTGGAGCCCCTACGCGAAGGATCTCAATTCCCTGGGCGGCACGATCTATCTGTCCGGTACGGCGCAGTTCATCGGCCGCCAGCGAAAGCTGGCCACGGTGCTCAACGAGCCCTTGCTCGTCGACGCCTCGGCCTGGGGACCGGCTTCGTTCGAGCTCGGCTATCTCCATCCGTTTGCACTCAATCCGTCGTACGCCGACGTCAACAACAACCTGGCGGGAAATCCCGAGTGCGACATCGCCTGGCCGCTAGTCGATCCGCAGACTGGGCGACCGAGCGCGAAGCGGACGGCTTACCTTTACGTCAACGTGTTCCACGGCGCGGCGCGCGCGGACGTGTCGGCGCTCAAGCGATTCGACATCCTGCCGATCAATGGTTTCTGGAACAAGATGCCAATCAATCCGATCTGGGGAATTCAGGCTCTGAAATGCGGTTACGACGCGCACTTCTGGGATGGCCGCTGCATGCCCCAGACCGACACGAAGGACTTCTGCGAGCATGGCGACGCGCGACGAGGCGATTTCACGCGGCATGAAATCGATCGGACGACTTCGTTCTCCTGCCTCACTCGGCCTTCGCGGATCGACTTCGTCAACAACCCGGTGATCATGATCGGGCCGGTCGAATTCGAGGACCACGGTTTCGACGACGACTACACGTTCAACATGCATCCGGCGAAAGGCGAGTTCGCCGACTACAACCCTCGCATCCATTTCGAGCAGGACGAGAGCGAGACGTTCGAACCGATCACCCGGGGCAATCTTCCGGGCGTAGCGTTCTGGAACGATTTTTACGCCGCCGTCCACGAGAGCGACCAGAAGGGAAAGGACAAAATCCGGGAGTCGCTTGGCACCGCGCCGCTTGCCGTGGTGGTGGGGGTGCCGGGTCTGGACTGCTGGCACGACGGACACGTCGAGCTCCATCCCGCGTTCGCCGTTGCGCTCCGCGTGAGTCTCGCACCCGAGACCTGGACCTTCTACTACCGAAACTTCGGCAAGACCGGGATGTGCGGCTCGGAGGTGCGCAGCCTCAAGGTACCGGGCAACAAAGTTTCGCTCAAGCTACCCCTCCAGGCACCGCCGCCCGGGATGGTGATCCAGTCGGTGAACGTCGGTGGAAAAGGCGTCAAGTGGTGGATGGACGGTGCCGAGCCGCTCAACGTCTCATGGAACGTCGCCGCGCCCGTGGGCGGCGGCACGGTGATCACGATCCAGCTACCGGATCCGGCGGTCACGCGAGGCGGCGTGGCGGGAACCGTGGTGGTCAACTATACCTACGGGCACGATCCGGAGCCGCATGACGGAGGAGGTCCGGGCACGTCGACGAACCCATGCTTCAAGGTCGAAGGGCTGTACCTCTACTGCCCACCGCAGACGGCGCTCTTCGATCCGTTCCCGGATCCGGGTCCGTTTCCGATTCGAAATCTCGCCGAGGGGCCCGAAGAGATGATTGGCCTCGCGCTCGATCGGCAGGAGCCCGCCGTGCAGCGGGCCTACCGGGCGGCGCTCGCCTTCGTCGAGCGCCAGATCGGAACCCGGCTAGGCGCCGAGGCGTCGAGCGGCAACGGGGGCGCCGCGACGTTGCCGCTCTCGTGCGCTCTGGAGCTCGGAGAAGGACCGCCGGCTCCGGTCGCGAGCGCGGATTTCGACCCCGACCGCCGGCCTCCCTTCGCGGTCTCCGCTCCCGATCCCGAAGAGCGTCTCCGCACGTTCTCGACCCTCTCGATCTGCGGGCTGTTTTCGAGCCTCGAAGGTTTTCCCGCGGAGTTTTGCCCGGACGGTGCCCTCGGCGGACCCGCCGAGTCACCGCCTTCCTGTCCCGAAGGCGGTTGTCTGCGAGGAGAGCCGACGATCCTCCTCCGCACTCTCGGAGGGAGCGAGGCGGTCGCCTCGCTCTGGGGGGCACCCGAGGCGTTCTCGCCGTCTTCGGTGCTCCCGGCGAGCCTCGAAGGGGGAGGGTCGCTCCTGCTATTGGCTCGCGAAAGCTCGGTGCCGTTCGTCGCGCCCGTGACGCTCGCCGGGGGGGCAGAGGTCGTCGCCACGCTCTTTGCGCGCTCCGATTTCGCTCTCGTCGCTCGTGACGCGGCCGGCGGCTGGACGGCACGCCCGATCGACGGCGAGTCGTTGCGCGCCCTCGCAGGGGAGCAGGATCGAGGCGCGCCCGGGACCTCCTCGTCCGGAGACGCGGGCGCGGCCCTTCTCACCTGCCCCAGCCCGACCGGCATCTAGTTACCGCACGACGGCCGCCCCCCTCGGCCGCTTTCCGTGCGATCGAGGGGGAGGCTGCGCGTGCGCACATCGCTGGAGGAATCCCCTCCTGCGCTTCAAGGACCCGGCTCCGAAGCCGGAATCGAAAGGAAGCTGATCCATGAGACCGCTCAGGAGTGCTTCGTACGCCTTGCTGTTCTTCTGCTTGCCTTGGCTCGCCGCATTCCAAGGAGCCGGCGCGGCGGGCAAGAGCTTCTACATCGACGAATCGACCGATTTCACCGGCAACGGATGCGAGAACACAGACCTGAACGACGTGACGAGCAGCCTGCGCACGAGCCTCGTCAACGACGGCTGGACCGGCCAGCGCTTCACCAACGCGAGCGCATGGCCGCAGGACTTCTACGAGCAGACCTTTCCGGGCATCTCGGGCGTCGACGACCTTTACGGCGACTCCAAGACGCTCGCGGTCTACGCCGGACATGGCAACCGCGCGCTGCTCCAGTTCGGTTTCATGCGCCTGGGGATGTGCACTGTGACGCTCGACACCCAGGCGCGGCTGGGAACGCTCGCGGGCGACCATGCGGACTACGCGATGTACGCCACCAGCTGCACGCTCAACACCAATGCGCTCCAACGCCACTTCCGCAATCAGATCCGCCAGTCGTTCGGGTACCACAACTCACCGTCGATCAAGAACGACCAGCCGCGCGACTTCTACGAGGCGACGAACAACCTGGACAACGCGCACGCATGGATCCAGGAGATGGAGGACCGGCCGGGTTGGTTCACCGGCGACAACTCGCCGATCGCCATGACCTTCGGCGCGAACGGCAACGACTGCCTTGCGATCCAGAACGCCGCGCGACTGCGTGTGGGCGTCTTGCTGACCGATCCGCCCGAACCGTTCGGAGCCGCTTGCGCGTTGATGATCGACCACGGCGCGAGCGGCTGTTGATGCGAATTCACCCACCATCACGCAAGGAGCCTCGAACGATCATGAACGGAAAAACCTGGACTTTCCTCAACCTCCTGCGGCCCGCGGCGGCCCGGGCGCTCGTGTTCCGCCGAGCCGATTTCAAACGTTCTCTCGCCTTCGGTCTCCCCTTCGTCCTCGGTTTGTTTCTCGCCGGCGTCGCGCCGGTAGGCGCCCAACCTCGCGACCCGCGGGTGGGCGACCTAGTGCCGAGCTTCGAGATGACTTGGGTCTCGAAGACGCCCGAGCAGATCGCCGCGCGCGCTCAGGCGATCGCCCAGGCGCTGTTCGGCGCGGCGGCCGGCGCCGTCGAGGTCCATCCTGAGGATGCGCCCGGGGGCGCGGTGCGCCGCTTCGTGGTCTCGATTCCCGGAGCGCCGACCTGGCAGGTGCGCTACCTCCCGTCTTACGACGAGTTTCGCGCCCTCGACCTTGCCTCGGCCTACGGCTCGCCGAGCGGCGCGCCGGTGACCGAGGCGACGGCGCGCGAGGTGGCGCACGCCGCGTTCAATCGGCTCGCGGAGAGCGGCGCGGTCGACGCGCGGCAGTACGACTGGGGGGCCGTCGAGGTCGCTTCGGCCTGGAGGCTCGCGGGCACGGTCGAGAGTACGGCCTTCGAGTCGACCCGCGTCGACTACCGGTTCACGCTGCGCCGATCGATCGGCGGCATCGAGGTCGCGAACGCCGGCCTGCGCCTCGCGGTCGACGTCGCGGGCCATCTCTCCGAGTTTCGTTTCGGCGGAGTGACGATCGCCTCGCAGATCGGCGCCGACGGTGTCGAGCGGCCGGTCGGCGCGGGCGGTTGGCAGGTGCGCCGGATCGAGAGCGACGAGGCGCGCGAACGGTTCCTCCATCAGGACGTGCCGACCTGGGCCGACGCCGACATCGCGTGGGCGAGGGTGATGTACGCGATGCCGGACGAGGCGGGGCCGGGCCAGAGCGTGGTGATCGAACCGCGATACGTCGTCTCTTACGCGCTCAAGTCGCGCGGCGGCGACGGCGAGCCGGTTTCTTCTCGCCGGCTGATCCGCTCCTATTCGATCAGCGACCCGACGGCTCCGACGCTCGATCTCGCGCCGCCGGCTCGAGACCCCCTGCCCGATCCGGAGCCCAAGAGCTCCGGGCAGTAGCTGGACGGTTCAAGGGCCGACCCCGTCGGGGAGGGAACCGGGGGGCGGCCCCCTATACACTTCGACCACCATGCCTTTTCGTCTCACCGGGAGCGTCAACGGCCGGCCGATCTCTTTCCTTTTCGAGGCGGGGACGTTTCGGATCGGCGCCGCGGCGGAATGCGACCTCCGGCTAAAGGACCCGACGATCTCGCGCCATCATGCCGAGCTTCGCGTCGCGGGTGAGGCCGAAGATCCCGACGTCGCGGTGGAGATCGTCGATCTCGCTTCGCGCAACGGCACGTTCGTCGACGGCCAACGGATCGCGAACGAGCAGGTCCGGCCCCCGGCCGAGATCGCGTTCGGGCGCGTCTCGCTCCGCCTCGAGGAGGTGGCGGCGGAGGATTGCGAAACCGGGGTGGAGATCGCTCCCCGTCCAACCCCGCGGCCGGCCCGTCGACCTGCGACGGGGGCCCTCGCCGCGACCACGCTCGGTACCCGAGCGCTGGACGTCTTCGCCTGCGAAGAGCTGCCGGAGCTGCTGCGAATCCTGGGCGAAGGGGCCGATGCCGGCGCCATGGCCCGGACCGCCGGGGCGGCCCTCGTCCGCTGCCTGCCGCTGCTCGGGCTCGAGATCACCTGCGAGCCGGCCGGTGAAGAGCCCGGCGTGCTCTTCCTTTCGGAGGCCGGAGGCGGCGCGGGGGAGGTGAGCGGAACCGCGACCGTAGGCTGGCAGCTCGAAGCGATCGCCGTGCGCGCGATCTTCCCGTCCGCCGCGGCAGGCGAGATCTACCGGCCCCTGCTCGAATCGGCGGCGCGGTTGGTCGCGATCGCTTCGGATGAATCGCGGGCCTCGCCGCGCGTCGCCTCCGGGGACGACCCGCGGCACGGAGCCGGAGGGGAGCGCCGCTCCCGACCGTCGTTGCCGGAGCCGGCGAGCCTCGATCCCGAGATGCGGCGGATCTACGCCGACGCCGCCTCGGTCGCGGCGGGGGACGTCGGCGTATTGATCCTCGGCGAGTCGGGGACCGGCAAGGAGATCCTCGCGCGGTACCTGCATGCCGCGTCGTCCCGGGCAGGCGGGGCGTTCGTCGCGCTCAACTGCGCCGCCCTGCCGCGCGACCTGCTCGAAGCCGAGCTGTTCGGCGTCGAGCGGGGCGTGGCGACGGGCGTTGACGCGCGGCCGGGAAAATTCGAGCTGGCCGACGGCGGCACGCTGTTTCTCGACGAGATCGGCGACATGGAGTTGCCGACCCAAGCGCGCATCCTCCGCGTCCTTCAGGCGCGCGAGGTCCATCGCTTGGGGGGCGCCGCGCCGCGCCCAGCGCGCGTTCGGGTGGTCGCCGCCACCCATCGCGACCTCGCGGCTTTGCGGGCCGAGGGGTCGTTCCGCGACGACCTCTACTACCGCATCGCCGCCTGGGAGGTCGAGCTGCCGCCGTTGCGCAGACGGCGGGCGGACGTGCCGAGCCTCGCCGCCTGGTTTCTGTCGCGGGCCGCGGCGCGGCGACGGATCACGTTGCGCGGCATCTCGCGCGGCGCGCTCGACCGGCTCGTCGCTTACGACTGGCCGGGCAACGTCCGCCAGCTCGAGAACGAGATGGAACGCGCGGCGCTGTTCCTCGCCGAAGGCGATCTGCTCGGCTCGTCCCGCCTCTCGCCCGAGGTCCAGGCGGGTCCCCGCATCGGCGATCACGGCACGCTCGCCGCCCGCCTGCTGGAAGTGGAGCGCGTCGAGATCGCGAAGGCCCTGGCGGCCGCTTCGGGCGACGTCGTCGAGGCCGCCGAACGGCTGGGCCTCGGCCGCTCGACGCTCTACCGGCGGATCCAGGATCTCGGCCTCGGCGCGGCGGAGGAGCGGAAGAAGGCGCCGTAGTCCCCGCGGGCGCGTCGTTCCTCCCGAAGGGCACGACCCAAACCGATCTTCGAACGTACGCGGCGGACGAGGCGCTCGTCCCGCTGATAGGCCCGCTCCTCCTTTGACGCCTTACCTCCCAGGAGGACGTACCCGATGAGCGCACCCGACGGCGGCGCGGCTCCCGCCACCCCCCACCTGGCCACGACGAATCTGGATCACCGACGGTTCGAGCAGGTCGACAAAGTGAAGGTTTACTTTCACGCCGAGCAGGCTTCAGAGCAATTCGAGGAGGACAGCCGGCTCGAAACCCTGAGCCTCGCCCGCCTTCACGGCGGCGACGCCGCGGACGTCCGGGCCTTCGGCGAGGCGCTCACCCGAGGGCTCTCCGACGTCGGCTTCGTCTATCTCACCGATCACGGCATCGACCCGGCGCTGTTCGAAGAGGCCGACCGGCGCACGCGAAACCTTTTCGAGCGAACCCCCGCCGAGGTCAAGGCGCGGTATCTCGCCCAGCGCCACGGCTCGGTCAATCAGGGCTATTTTCCGTTCAAGAAATCGACCCAGGCGCACCCGGATCTGGTCGAAGGGTGGGTCTTCGCGACCCGGGCGTTTCAGCTCGGGGGCGGCGCCGAATCCGGGGGCAGCGCCGAGGCCCTCGCGAGGTTCTGGCCCGATTCGGAAGACGAGCGTTTCTTCCGCCGGCTTTACCAGACGCTCGCGCCTCTCGCCTTGCCCCTCATGCGCGCGATCCTAGGCGAGCTGGGCTGTCCGGTCGACCTCTACGACGAGCGTCTGCGCGACACGCTCTGCGCCCTGCGCCTCAACTACTACCAGGGGCTTTCGGAGAGCGACGAGAAGCTGGGCGCCGCGCGTCTGCTCGGTCACGAGGACGTGACGCTTTTTACGTTGCTGCCGGCGAGCCCGGTCGAGGGCCTCCAGGTCTTTCATCGTGAAACCGGCCGCTGGATTCGCCTGACCCCCGCGCCGGGAACGATCGTGGTCAATGCCGGCGACTACCTCCAATGCATCACCAACGACCTCTTCCGGTCCTCGACCCATCGGGTGAGCCCGCCGCGCGATCCCGAGCTGCGCCGCCGGCCGCGCACCTCGTTTCCGCTCTTCGTCTATCTGCGCGAGACCGACGTGGTCGAGGTCCTGCCGTGTTTCGAGCGGCCGCGTTACGAGCCGATCGATGCGCTCACGTTCCACACGCGAATTACCCGAAAGTTCTATGGCGAGGCCTACCGTGCGACCGGCAGCGATTCTTGAGCGGGGCGACTCGGCCGCGGGCGTCGAGCTTCGCCTCCCCTTCGACGCGCTCGAGCCAGGGGCCGAGGCGGAGATAGCCGGTTCCTGGGCCGGCCGCAGCGTCGTGGTGACGGGCGCGAGCCGCGGCATCGGCGCGGCGCTCGCTCGCCGCTGGCTCGAGCGGGGGGCGACCGTTTTCGCCCACGCGAGCTTCGGCGTCGGCGAGGAACGCATCGCGCCGCTCGCCGAGGGGATCGTCGGCGCCGCCGACCGGCTGCACGGCTTCGTCGCCGACGCCGCCGTGCCGGGCGCTTTCGGTGCGGCGTTCCGCCGGCTGCTCGACCCGTCCGGTGACTGCGCAGCCGAGATCGACGCCGTCCTGTTCAACCATGGCACGACGACGTTCGAGCCGGACGGCGCTACCGTCCGCGTTGGCCCGCCGTCGAGCTTCGGAGGCGACTCGATGCGTGCGCTCGTCCAAGTGAACGCGCTCTCCGTGTGGGAGGCGCTCCACGAGCTCGGCCGGCGCTGGGCGCGGCCCGAGGCTCGGCTCGACAACCTGCGGCGGCGGCGGGCGATCGTCCTCCAGTCGAGCTCGGGCGCGCTCAACCCGGACGTCTTCGATCCCGTGCCCTACAAGGTCTCGAAGTCGATGCTGCTCCATTTCGTGCGCGATCTCGCGCCGGAGCTCGGGCGCTTCGGGGTGAGCATCAACGCGGTCTCGCCCGGGATGATCGACGCCGGGCTCTCCCACCTGCCGAGCGTCGAAGCGATGCGCGGACGGATTCTCAATGGGTTTCCGATGGCGCGCTACGGCGAGCCGGACGAGTTGTTCGAGGCGATCGACCTGTTCCTGTCGGGCCGGGCGGCGTTTTCGACCGGCAACAACCTGACCGTGAACGGCGGCGCCTACGTGGTCAGCACGTGACGGACAGGGGGTCGTGCGCCGTCGCATCGGCGGGTGAGGCTGGGCCGCTCGACCGGATCGGCGATGGCGCGGAACGGAGGAATCGAACGCCCGAAAGTCCGCTCGAACTGCGCCTCGCCGACCTTTGGCGCGAGGTCCTCGGCCGCGCCGAGGTCTCCCTCGACGACGACTTCTTCGAATCGGGGGGGCACTCGCTCCACGCCCTGCAGCTCCTCCTGCGCGTGCGCGAGCGATTAGGGCGCGAGGTCCCGCCGCGGCTGTTGTTCGAGCATCCGACGCTCGGAGCGATGGCGCGGGCGCTCGAGGAGCCAGGGGAGCGGGGCGTCGGTCCAGCAGCTGCGAACGATCGGGAGCGGGATCGGATCGAAGGCCCGCTCGGCACTCCGCCCGGTCCGGTGCGTCTCCCGCGGGGCGAGCCGCTCCCGGCGTCGCTCGCGCAGCGCCAGCTCTGGTACCTCGATCGGCTTCGAGCGGCGGCGGAGGGGGGCGACGCGGGGGACGCGAGCTACAACCTGCTGGTCGTCGTCCGCCTGCGCGAGCATTCGCCAGACGTTGCCGCTCTCCGTCGCGCGCTCGACGCGCTCGGTGAGCGGCACGAGGTGCTGCGCACCCGCTTCGAGGCGATCGACGGCGAGCCGCATCAGATCGTCGATCCAGCGCTGCGGCCGCCGTTTGCGACGATCGACGGATCGGCGCTCGATCCCCGCCGGTTCGCCGGCATGGAGCACACGCTCACCGAGGAACTTCTGCGGCGACCCTTCGACCTCGCGCGTGACGCGATGCTCCGCGGCGGCTTGCTGCTCGGGGCCGCCGGACATCGGTTCGTACTGACGATGCATCACATCGCCTCCGACGGTTGGTCGATCGGCGTCATGTTGCGCGAGCTGGCGACTCTCTACCGCGCGTTTCGCCACAACGCCTCGGCCGCACCGCCGCCGTTTCTGCCGCTCGAGCTCCAGTACGCGGACGTCGCCGCCCACCAGGACGCGGCGATCGAGGGGGAGCGGGGCCGGGAGCTTCTGTCGTTCTGGGAACGCCAGCTGCGCGATGCGCCGCAGCACCTCGAAGGGATCGCCGATCGGGCCGCCGTGGCGGGGCGCGGCGGGCGAAACCCCGGGGCGAGCCGCTCGTTCTTCCTCGCATCCGATCGGCTCGCCGGACTGGCGGAGCTTGCCCGCGGCCACGGCGCCACGCTGTTCATGACCCTTCTCGCCGCCTGGGGCGCGCTGCTCTACCGCCGCTCGTGGCAACGCGACCAGCTCCATTCGGTGCCGTTCGCCGGCCGGCTCCATCCGGCGAGCGAGGGACTGGTCGGCTTCTTTACCAACATGTTGGTGCTCCGCCTAGACGTCAACGAATCGTCGGCCGAGCCGGCGTGCGGCGGCGGAGCCGAGAACGCGACCGGTGTGCGCAGTTTCGCCTCGCTGCTCGCCGCTACGCGCGAGTTCTGTCTCGACGCCTTCGCCCACCAAGACCTGCCGTTCGTGCGCCTGGTCGAGGCGCTGCGCCCGGAGCGCGAGAGCGGCCGCATGCCTTTCGTCCAGCTCGGCTTCGCGCTCCAGAACGCGTTCCGCTCCGATCGATTCGATTCGGTGTTCGAGATCGTACCGACCGAAGCTCACAGCGGCACGTCCCGCTTCGAGCTCAGCCTGTCGATGACGGAAGAGATCGACGGACTCTCCGGCACCTTCGAGTACCGCACCGATCTCTATGAAGCGGCGACCGTGGCACGTCTGGCCGAGGGGCTCGCGGCACTCGTCGCGGCCGTCGCGGCGCATCCCACGACGCCGCTCGATCGGCTCGACCTGCTCTCGCCCGGCGAGCGCCATCAGCTGCTGGTCGAGCTTGCGGGAGACGACCTGCAATTCGACCTCTCGCGCACCCTTCCGAGCCGGGTGGAGGATCAGGTCGCCCTCCGTCCCGACGCCGAGTGTGCCCGCTTCCGCGGCGCGACCCTCACCTACGGCGAGCTGGGTCGGCTCTCGTCGCGGCTCGCCCGCCGGATGCGGGCCTCCGGTTTGCGGCTCGGCTCGCCCGTCGGGATCTACCTCGAACGTTCGCTCGATCTGCCGGTTGCTTTCCTCGCGGTGCTGCGCGCGGGGGGCGTCGCGGTGCCGCTCGATCCCGACCACCCCGCGGACCGCCTACGCTTCCTGCTCGACGACACGCGGGCGGAGATCGCGATCGCCGATCCGCGTCTCTCCGCGCGCCTTCCTTCCACCTGGCGCGGAACGGTCGTCGATCCGGCGGCGGCGAGAGCGGCCGAGCCGGAGGAGCCGGACTCGAAAGACGAGCCGGCCGGGGAGCCCGCGCCTACGCCGGACGACCTCGCCTACGTGGTCTACACCTCCGGTTCGACGGGGCAGCCCAAGGGCGTGCTGATGCACCACCGGGGGCTCGCGAACCGCCTGCTCTGGCAGCAGGCGGCCTATCCGTTGCGGCCCGACGACCGCGTGCTCCAGAACCTGTCGATCGGGTTCGACGCCTCGACCTGGCAGATCTTCGCTCCTTTGATCGTCGGAGCGTCGATCGTCCTGCCGCCGCCGGGCGAGCACATCGACGTCGCGCGGCTCGGCCGCTCGATCGTAGAGGAGCAGGTGACGGCCGCCGATTTCGTCCCCTCGGTCCTCGCCGCCCTGCTCGACGCCGCGGTTCCAGGAGAGGGCGCGTGGGCCCCCGCCCTGCGTCAAGTCGTCTCGGGCGGCGAGGCGCTCGACCGCGCCCTCGCGCGACGCGTGTTCTCGGCGCTCCCGAACGCCCGCCTGGTGAACGTCTACGGGCCGACCGAGACCTCGCTCACCATCTCCGCCGCGACCGCCGACCGAAGGGGGCGGTCGCCCTCGGTGCCGATCGGACGGCCGATCGCCAACACCCGCGCTTACCTGCTCGACGCCTCGGGCCAGCCGGTTCCTTTCGGAGTGGCGGGGGAGGTCTTCGCCTCGGGCGTCGGGCTTACGTTCGGATACCAGAACCGCGCCGACCTCTCCGCCGAGCGTTTCGTCCCCAATCCCTTTTCCGCCTTGGGGGGAGAGCGCCTCTATCGGACCGGCGACTTCGCGCGACGCCTCGCTGACGGCACGCTCGAGTTCCTCGGCCGCGTCGATCGGCAGGTGAAGATCCGCGGCGTGCGCGTCGAGCTTCAGGAGATCGAGGCGCACCTGCGCGAGCAGCCGGGAGTACTCGACGCCGCGGTGCTCGCCCGAACCGACGTCCCCGGTGCCGCGCCGGGCGAGAAGCGGCTGGTCGCGTACGTCGTGCCCGACCGCCCGGGCGACGGCTCCGCGTCCGGTTCCGGTTCTTCGGGCCTCACCCCCGCGAGCCTGCGCGCTGGTCTCGCCGAGCATGTGCCCGCTCCCCTGGTGCCGGGGGCCTACGTCTTCCTCGCGGCGATGCCGGTGACGGTGAACGGTAAGGTGGACCGGGCGGCGCTGCCGGCGCCCGACGGGGGAGAGCGCGCGGTCGTCCCGCCGCGCGACCGGTTCGAAGCCGAGCTGGTCGCGATCTGGCGCCGCGCGCTCGGTCTCGACGAGGTCTCGGTGACGGATCACTTCTTCGATCTCGGCGGCCACTCGCTGCTCGCGGTGAAGCTCATGTCCGAGATCCAGAGAAGGATGGACGTCGCGCTCGGCTTGGCCGACCTCTACTCCGCGGGCACGGTCGAGGAGATGGCTCGTCGCATCCGCGAGCGGACGCGGCGGCCGAGCGGCGCGCCGATCCTGCTCTCGGCGAGCCGCTCGGCGGATCGCTCGTTGGAGACCGCGCTGTTCTGCGTCCACGCGATCGACGGCGCGGTCCACGGTTACGCCCAACTCGCCTGGCGGCTCGGCGAGCGGGTGGCCGTCTTCGGCCTCGAGGCGCCCGGTGTCGAAGCGTCCGCCTGCGACGGCGGCGCTACCTGGCCGGTCGCACCGCCTGCCCCTCTCGACGACTTCGAGGCGCTCGCTGCCCATCACGTCCGCGCGCTGATCGAGCATCGGCCGGAGGGTCCCTTCGCGCTCTGCGGCTGGTCGACGGGCGGCCTGCTCGCCTCCGCGATGGCTGCCCGGCTCGAAGATCTGGGGCGGCCGGCCGAGCGCTTGATCCTGCTCGATACCCACCGCCCCAGATCGATCGGAGACGGTGGCGGCGCCGCCTTCTCGCCGCGTGCGCATCGCACGCCGGTCCTTCTGATCCAGGGGGTGACCTCACCCGCGCACCTGTCCGCCCAGGTCGTCGAGGAGCTGCGCGCGCTTCAGATCGCCGATTGTCGAGCTCTCACGCTGGGCTCGTTTGAGATCGAGCCCCTCGCGGCGGACCACCATGGCCTCCTCAGCCCTCCGGCGGTCGCCGATGTCGCCGAGCGCATTGAAAAGGAACTGCGACGCGGAGCTCAGTAAGTAGCTGGAATAAGAGCGGCTCGCCGCTTAGTCCAGAATACGGGACGTAAATTCAGAATACGGGACGTAAATTCAGAATACGGGACGTAAATTCGGAATACGGGACGTAAATTCGGAATACGGGACGCTTATCCGGAGTACGGGACGTACACGCAGAATACGGGACGAATTTGTGGAGTACGGGACGAATATTCAGAATACGGGACGTTTCCTGCAGGATTCGGGACGAATATCCAGAGAACGGGACGTAATTCCAGAGAACGGGACCGAGCTACCGTCTCGCGAGCCAGGATGCTGACGGTCGATCCTCGGGAAGAAGGTCTCCGTCTACGACGGTTTTTCCGCGGATGACCGTGCCGGTCGCGAGTTGCAGGCATGGTTCATACGCCTACTCCCCCTTGAGCGCCCGCACCGGCTCGATATGGGCGGCACGGGTCGCCGGGCCGAGGGCGGCGGCGAGAGCGACGGCGCCGAGGAGGACGACGACCCCCGCCGCGGTGAGCGGGTCGCGGGCTGGGACGCCATAGAGCAGTCCTTCGATCAGACGCGACAGCGGCCACGAGGCGAGGAGCCCCAGCGCGAGTCCCGCGGCGACCCAGCGGCCAGCACCTTTCAAGACCCAGAGCATCACGTCGCGCGCGTTCGCCCCGAGCGCCATGCGAATGCCGATCGCCCGGCCGCTCCGATGGACGGTGAAGGAGAGGACGCTCACGATACCGAGGGCGGCGAGCCCCAAGCCGAACAGGCCGAAGCCGGAGGCGAGGTCGGCGTTCATCGTCTGGTCCGCGGCGGCGCGCCGTACCTGCTCGCTCATCGGCTGGAAATCGATCACCGCGACGTCGGGGAAGCTACGGCGCAGCAGCTCGGCGAGCGGTCGCTCGAGCGGAGCGCTGGCGCGCACCATCAGGGTCATCCGCTGCTTGAAGCGCTGGGCGCAAGGGTAATAGATCAGCGGCCGGATCGGTTCGGTGACCCGGCCGAATCGCGAATTGGCGACGACGCCCACGACTTCCACCTGGCCGCCGGGAACCTCGTCTGTCGTTACCTCCAACCGACGGCCGATCGCCTGGCCGTCGGGGAAGAACTGCTGGGCGGCGGCCTGATTCAAGACGACGACGGTCGCGTCCTCACTCCGGTCGGCGTTCGACAGGCGGCGTCCGGAAACTAGCCGCACGCCGAGCGTCTCGAAATACTCGGGGCTCACCACGTTGAACGAGACCGCCTCTTTGTGATCGGCCCCCGGCAGCGCCACCAACTCGGTCGAGTTGGTGATCGAGAGTGGCACGCGCCAGGCGAAGCCCGTGCTCTCGACCGCGGGGAGCGTCCGCACCTGTCGCAGGACGTCGTCGTACAGAGCGAGCCCCTTCGTGTTGTCGCCGCCGCGCAACGTCGGGATGTGAAGGGTCACGAGGGTGAGGTGCGTTGGATCGAAGCCGAGCTCCTGGCTCCGTACCTCGAATCGGGTGCGGACCAGAAGCCCCGCCGCGAGCAGCAGCACGACCGACAGCGCGACCTGCGTCACCACCAACAGACCCCGGAAGTCGAGCCGGCGGCTGCCGCCGTCCCCTTCGCCGTGACTCTTGAGGGCTCCGACGAGGTTCTTGCGCAGCGCCTGGGCGAGCGGCGCGAGGCTTACCAGCAGCGCGGTTCCGAGACAGAGCGCGGCGAAGTACCAGGCCGTCCGGCGCGGATCGGCGATCAGGCTCGAGCCGGCGCTGAAGTCGCCCAGCCCGACCGGCACCCCCTGGCTCAGGTAGTGCTCGATCACCCGCGTGATGCCGCGCGCGAGAGCGACCCCGAGCAGGCCGCCGGCGAGCGATAGGGCCAGCGATTCGACGAGCAGCCGCCGGCCGATCCGCCAGCGGCCCGCGCCGAGCGCGGCATGGATCGCCGTCTCGCGTCGCCGCGCCACCGTGCGGGCGAGCACGAGATTCGTCACGTTGGCGCAGGCGAGCAATTGCAGCAGGCCGACCGCGAACAGCAGTCCCGTGGCCGCGCGAGCGGTCGGATCGGCGAGCACCGACGGATCGGGCTCGGTGACCGGTCTGGTCGAGACGAGGCGCGGATCGGCTTCCGGATGCTCTTGGTCGAGCCCGCGCGCGAGAGCGGAGAGCGTCGATCGCGCGGCGTCGATCGTGACGCCCGGGCGCAGCCGTCCGAGCACCGAGAGTCTCCGGCTCGAACGATCGTCGAGGCCGCGGATCAGCCCGTCGGCGGTCGCGAGCGGAACGTAGATCGAGGTTGCTAGCCCGTCGCCCTGGAATCCATCGGCGGCGACGCCGACGATGCGGTAGGTCCGCTGCCCCTCGAGCGAAACGGTCCGTCCGAGGACCGTCGGATCGGAGCCGAACCGGTTCCGCCAGAAGAAATAGTTGAGCACCAGCACGCGCTCGGCGCCCGGCTGGTCGTCGCTCGGAGCGATCAGCCGGCCGAGGCGTGCCGGTTTGCCGAACAGCGGGAAGTATTGACCGGAGACCGCCGTGCCCCAGGCGTGGATCGTCTGCTCCTTGGCGACCAACGACGAGCCGAAGACTTGGGCGGCGGACGTTTGAGAAAAGGTCTTCGCGGTCCCCGCCCGGAGGTCGAGCCAATCGAGATACGAGCAAGCGCCGTCGGGCGACTCCTTGGTTCCCGTGTGGACGCTGACCACGCGCTCGGGCTCCGGCGCGTCGATCGTCGGCGAGAGGAAGTAGCTCGCGTAACCGAAGAACGCGAGGTTCGCGCCGATCCCCACCGCGAGGGTCACGACGATGGTCGAGGCGAATCCCGGCTGCCGGGCGAGGCCGCGGAGCGTCAGTCGGGCTTCGAGGAGCAGGTCGTGCATGTCGATCTCCCGAGATGCCGGAGCGGTGGAACGATAGCCGAATCGTCGGCGCGAGCGGGGACGGGGGACGGGGCCGCCTCCGGTCGTTCAGAAGGTGCGAGCGTTCGACTCCCTTGGTACGGCGAGACCGGCTCGGGGTTTCGCGGCGGCGGACTCAGGACTTGTCGGGAGACCGGTTCTTGTCGATCACGGCCCCCAGGATCAACAGGAAGCCGAGGAGGCGCAGCAGGTAGTAATAGTGCCGGGACTCGTTCGGCACGTCCGCCAGGCCGAGGATCGCCCAGTGCAAGCCGAAGATCCCGAACGCGACGGCGAAGGTCAGGAACAGGCGGTCGCGGCTGGTGCACCAATAGCGGAGGAAGAAGATGCTGATGAACAGGCAGACCGCCGCCGAGGCGCCCGAGAGGAACTGGGTCATCGCTCCTCCCAGATCATGCCGAACAGGAGAATCGAGACCGCGACGAGGGCGGACAGCGAGCGCCAGAGGCCGAAGCTCATGTCCGGCACCACGACCAGGTCGACGAACAGAAGCAGGTTGTTGATCGCGAGGCCGACGAAGCAGAGGCTGGTCCAGAGAG
This sequence comes from Thermoanaerobaculia bacterium, assembly GCA_044226625.1. Lineage (GTDB taxonomy): Bacteria > Acidobacteriota > Thermoanaerobaculia > Multivoradales > UBA5704 > DASYKS01. The sequence continues at coordinate 121,567 of JBGAGQ010000001.1, read as the reverse complement.
CGAGGCGGATGCGTGTCCGCCGATAGCTGTGGGTGAGGAGCCCGGCGCAGAAGACGCTCGCGAGCGCGCAGAGGAGGTAGACCGCGTGGGCCATCGTCACTGGTCCTCTTTCGGCTTGCGGATGCGGAAACAGTCGGCGAAAGTCTTCAGCGCCGAGGTGCGGACGCGATCGAAGGAGTTCCTCGTCATGAGCTCGATCAGACGGAGAGGGTCTTCCCGGTACTCTACGGCAAGCTGATCGAAGAACTCGGCCCGGGTGTGGAAATTCTCGTGCAGGCTGAACTCGAGGGCTTCGGGAGCGCCGCGCACGGCGAACAGGCCCAGTTGGGATAGCCGATTCAGAGCGAAGACGACCGCGTCGACGTCGACCTTACAGTCGCTCGCGACTGCCGCGATCGACCACCAGACATCACGCCGAGTGCCGAGGCAGATGACGGCCTTGAGCTCCTCGTAGCTCCAGACGTAATCACGCAGGAAGGAGTCCAGATCGAGCGGGGGGAAGGACGCGTCCGCCACGGTCATGAAGTCACCTTACCCGACTCGGTCGAGCGGGGCAAGGCGAGCGCGCCCGCGAATTTCCTTTTCGATCGAGGTGAGGGAATCGAACGTCTCGGATCGTTCCCCTACCCGACGGCGCACACGAAGCGCCTTGCCTCGTCGGACATCCGGTTCGTGAGGACCTTCAAAGGAAACGATCATGAAGAAGCAGAACCGCAAGCTCAACCTTCGCCGCGAGACCGTGCTGAACCTCGAATCCGCCACGGGCGGCGACGGGGTTCCCGTGACCTCGGTCTGTACCGCGAACACCTGCGCCATCATCTGCCAGACCATCACGGTTTTCACCTGCGCGCCCGATTGCCGGTTGCGCATCCCGTAGGACTCGAAGGCCTCTCGGGGTCGCCGCGGCTCGGAGCCGGGTCGCGGCGGCCCGCTTTCAACGTTCCCCCCTTTCCCGCGCGGAAGAACGAGTGTCGTAACATCGCGGAAGAACCTCCCTCCCAGCCGCAATGACCGGACTTCCCGCCGCGCCCGAGCCTGCCGTCGCCCCCGTCCGTTTTCGCCGGCTCCGGGTCTATGCGACCGTGGCGCGGGTCCTGCTGGGCTACGGCCGCGTCTTCGCGCTCGGCCGCTTCGTCGGCGAGCGCCGCCGCGCCGAGCTGAGGGTCGCCTGCCATCGACGGAGCGCACGGCGGATCAGGACGACGATCCTCGAGGTCCAGGGGCTGTTCATCAAGGTCGGCCAACTGGTGAGCGTCCTCAGCAACTTCCTGCCGGCGGATTTTCGCGCCGATTTGGAGGCGCTCCAGGACCGCGTCCCGGCGCGGCCGTTCTCGGAGATCGAGGCGCGCCTCCAATCCGAGCTCGGCGCCGGCCCGGACGAGCTGTTTTCGAGCTTCGATCGGACGCCCGTCGCGAGCGCCTCCCTCGCGCAGGTTCACGTCGCGACCTTCGACGACCTCGAGCGCGGCCCGCTACGCGTCGCGGTCAAAGTCCAGCACCACGCGATCGAGGCGACCGCCCGCCGCGACCTCGCGGCGCTCTCGCGCATCCTCCGGCTGGTCCAGGCGCTGCTGCGCATCCGCGGCCTCGTCGACCTCGCCGAGCAGGTGCGCGAGACGATCGAGGAGGAGCTCGATTTCTCGCGCGAGGCGCGATCGCTCGAAGAGATCGCCGCGAATTTCGCCCGCGCAGACGCGACGGAATCGGGGGCCGCGAGCCCGCGGGTGGCGATTCCGGCGGTCGTCCGGGCCCGCTCGTCGCGCCGCGTGCTCACGACGGAATACTTGGACGGCGTCAAGGTGAGCGACCGCGCGGCGCTCGTCGCCGCCGGGCACGATCCGGCGGCGGTCGCCGAGACCGTGCTCGACCTCTGGTGCCGGATGGTGTTCCGCGACGGCCTCTACCATGCCGATCCGCACCCGGGGAACCTCCTGGTCCTGCCCAATGGACGGATTGGCCTCGTCGACTTCGGCGCGGTGGCGCGGCTGTCGCCGCGGATGAGAACGGGGGTTTCGCGCCTGCTCGGCGCGGTGCTCCGCCGCGACCGCGACGAGATCGTCGGCGCGCTCGAGCAAATGGGCTTCGTCCGCCGCGACCCGGACGACGACGTCGCCGGTCGGGCGATCGACTACCTCTACGGCCGCCTGCTCGCCGGGCTCGACTTCGACTCGTTCCGGCTCGAAGAGCTGGAGGTCAACGTGCGGATGAAGGCCGAAATGATGGCCGATCTTTCGAAGCTCGACCTGTCGCTCCGCGACCTCACCGCGGTGTTTTCGGTGCCGCGCGAGTGGATCCTGCTCCAGCGCACGCTGCTGCTGCTCGTCGGCCTCGCCAACGACCTCGCCCCCGACTTGAAGCCCGTCGCGATCGTCCGCCCTTACGTCGAAGAGCTGCTGCTCGGCCCGGGCCGCGACTGGGTGGGCCTCGCCAAGACATTCGGTCGAGAGATCGTCGCCTCGCTCCTCAGCGTGCCGGCCGAGCTGCGGAGCCTGCTCGCGAAAGCGAACCGCGGCGAGCTCCAGGTGGGCATTCGCGGCTTCGCGGACGGCGTCGAGCTGCTCTATGCCGCCGGGCAGCAGCGGACCTACGCGGTTTCGGCCATCGTCTCCTCGATCGCGGCCTGGATCGCCGGTCAGGCCGGCGCGCCGAAGCTCGCCCCTTGGTTGTTCGCGCTCGGCGGCTTCTTCGCCCTCGCCTACGTCGTCTCGCGCCTCCGCGCCCGGCGTCTGCTGCGGCGTTTGCGGCGAACGGGGCGCTGAGGGCCCCAGGGCGATGGCCTTTCGTCGCGGGTGGCGTCCCGACGGCGATCAGGGGCAGGGTCGATTCGAGCTATCGGACGTCCGTCGAAAGAATGCGGACCGCCGATTGAACCACGAGCCGGTGCGCCTGAGGCAGGAGAGAGCCGACGGCACGAAGCACGATCCCGGCGTCCGCGGTGAACAATTTGCCGGCTCGCGCGAAGCTGTCTCGATCCAGCCCGCCGCGGGCGAAAGAGGCATTGTTTACGAGAATGAAATGCGGGTCGCCATATGGGTTGCTCGTCACTTGACAGAGGATCCAGTCGGACCTCCCGACCCATGCGAGAACGACGGCGGGTCGAACCTTCGTCGCGGAGAGATCGGAGAACGGAAATCGTACGAGGACTACGTCTCCAGGGCCAAGTGTGACCATGCGGCGTCTTCCTCGGGTCGGTTCCAATCCTCTGCCAGAGCGGCTTCGCTCAAGAGTGCCGTTTCACTCGGCCCAGATTCGACCACGGTGATCAGTACCTTCGCCCCAGCCGAGATGGCGAGAGGCTCGTCGGGATGGAGGTTCCCCTTTTCGTCGACTTCAGCGGTGACCGTGGCTCGCATACCGAAAGTCTAACAAGCTTCGCCGCGATCGTGCGAAATCCGCCGCTTGCCAATTCACCCGTGCGGCGACGTCCCCTCGGTGATCAACCTCAGGCCGTCGGCGGCGCGGGGGGCGACTACGGCGGTCAATCGGTCGCCCGCTTCGAGCAGGGTGTCGCGGTCGGGTACGACGCTCTTGCCGTGGCGCTCGACGGTGATCACCAGGCATCCCGGCGGTAGGTTGAGGTCGGCGACCTTGATGCCGTCGAACGGCGCGCCGGTTTGGATCGTCCGCTCGATCAGGAGCGTTCCGGCGAGCTCGGGGGCGTCCTGGCCGCGTAGCGTGTCGCGCTCGAGCAGCGCTTGATAGATCGGCCGGTCGCCGAGCAGGTCGGCGAGGCCATAGGCGATGAACGTCGCGGCGAGCAGCGGCAGCATGAGCGAATAGCCCGCGGTCATCTCCAGGATCAACACGATCGCGGTGAGCGGCGCGCGCACGATCGCGGCGAACAGCGCGGCCATGCCCACCACGGGAAACGCCGAGGCCGAGCCCGGCGCGGGCGAAAAGCCTCCGGCGAGCCTCCCGGTGCCGAGCCCCACCGCCTGGCCGAGCAGCGCGCCGAGCACGAGCAGCGGAGCGAAGATCCCTCCCGCGACGCCGGTGCCGTACGAGAGAATGGTCATCGCGAAGCGCAGCGCGAGCAGGCCGAGGAGCGGCGCGAGCGTAAGGTGCCCGGCGAACGTTTCGGCGAGCAACGGCGTGCCGCCGCCGAGCGCTCCGGGGAGGAACCAGCCGGCGATGCCGATCAGCAGGCCCACGATCGCCGCCGGCAGGCCGATCGGCCAGCGCGACAGCAGCGAGAACCCCCGCAGGCCGGCGAGCAGCGAGCGGTTGAAGACGACGCCGAGCAGCCCTGCAAGAGCGCCGAGCAGGAGAAAGGCGGGGAGGCTGCCGAGCGGCGGCAGCGGCGCCGAGGCGAGGTGGAACACCGGCAGCTGGCCGAGCGCCAGGCGCGAGACCAGGTCGGCGGTGAGCGAGGCGACGAACGACGAGGTGAGCACGCCGGGGGCGAAATCGCCTTGTAGCTCCTCGAGCACGAAGATCACCCCGGCGAGCGGCGCGTTGAACGCCGCGGCGAGCCCCGCGCCCGCACCGGCCGCGATCAGCACCTGGCGCTCGCGCGCCGTGACGCCGAGCCAGCCGCCGAGCAGATGGCCGGAGGCGCCTCCCATCTGCACCGTGGGGCCCTCGCGGCCGAGCGCCAGGCCGGCGCCGATCGACAGCAGACCGCTCGCGAACTTGACCGGGACCACACGCTTCGAGCGCAGGCCGCGAAGGCGGTGGAGCACCGCCTTCAAGTGAGGGATGCCGCTCCCGGCGGCTTCGGGCGCGAAACGCTGGACCAGGAACAGCGACAGCCCGGCGGCGCCCGCCAAGGCGAGCGGCGGCAGCGCGTAGCCCCAGGCCCCCACGCCGCCAACCGGAAGGCGATCGCGAGCCCCCCGGCCGCGAGCCCCACCAGCGCCGCGCGCGGCACCAGCCGCCGGCGTCGCTCCTGGCGCTTGACGAAGTCGCGGATCTCGCCCGAGACGTCCTGCGGAGTGATGCCGAGCTCCGCCGCGGTTTCGACCTCGGGCTGCGGCGCCTCGTCGGTCATCGGCTCGTGCCTCCCCTCGGGCCCTCTAGAACAATCGGAACGCGAGCGTCGCGACGATCGTCGGCAGGAGCGCCGCCAGGAACAGCTTGAGCGGCGAGATCCCGTCGCCGAAGAAGCGGCCGAGCAGCGCCTGGCCGGCGGGGTTCGGGGCGTTCGCGATCACCGTCAAGCCGCCGCCGGTGACGGCGCCCTGGACCACCGCGATCTGCAGCGCTCGCGGCAGGTCGGGAACGAGAGTCGAGAGGTAGGTGATCAGCGCGTTGTCGTTGAACGCGGTGAGGATCGCCGCGCCGAAGAAGAGCGATTGTTCCCCGAGGTGCGCGAGCACCGGCGCGATCCACCAACCTTGCAAACCGCCGTGGATCACCAGCCCGCCCAAGAAGAAACCAACCAGCAGAGGACCCTTGAGGTCGACCACCGACTGGTAGTGCGCGGTGGCGCGAACGAAGCCGAGGAAGAACAGGAACGCGCCGAGGAACAGCACCGGATGGTGAGCGTTGACGACCGTCCAGGCCATGAACGCGACGTGCACCCCCGTGATCCAGGCGGGCACCGGCAGGAGGTCTCGGACCGGCTCGGTCGCCGCCTCCGCGGGGTCGTCGGAGGGCTCGGGGATCTCCCGGTCCGGCACCGCCGGCCGCCGGGCGAGCGCGAGCAGCTCACGGCGGAAAGCGAGGGCGTAGAGGCTCGTCGCTGCAAAGACCCCGATCACCGCCCGCCATCCCAGGTGCTCGAACAGGAACGCAGACCCCCAACCCCAGGGGCGCGCCACCATGAGGATCGGCGGCGCCGCGAAGTGGGTGAGCGTGCCGCCGATCGAGACGTTGACGAACAGCAGGCCGAGCGTCGCGTAGCGCAGACGGGTCGAAGGCTCGAGATCGTAGAACTGCCGGGCGAGCAGGAGAGCGCAGATGGTCATCGCAGCGGGCTCAGTGATCAGCGAGCCGAGCAGCGGCCCGAGCGTGAGGATCGAAAACCACCAGGCGAGCGGCGTCCCGTTGCCGAGCCGCGCCACCCGCCGGAGCGAGCTTTCGGCGAGGCCGACGATCGGCCGCGTCGAGGCGAGCGCCATGATCACGATCACGAACAGCGGCTCGGTGAAGTTCACCGTGTGGTCGAGATAGCCCGAAGCGACGTCCCAGCCGTCGTAGAGGGTGAGCGTTCCGAATAGCACGACCGCCCAGAGCCCGAACACCACCTCCACCTCACCGAGGAAGTGGAGAAGCTCGGCGAGCACGCTCGGCCGCGCCGGCCGCTTCTCGCGATGGGCCCGCTCGTCGTGCCTGTGCTGGACCGAATGCGCGAGCTTCGTGAAGCGGGCCGCGGCGAAGGTGTGAAGGATCGCGAGCGCGAAGATCAGCGTCGCCACGCCGTTCCACGGATCGAAGCGGACCCGGTCGGCGAGCGTCGCGAACAGGCCGTCGGGCGACGCCGGGGGATAGCTCGATAGCTGGGTCGGGAAGAGACGCGCGGCGGTGGCTTCGGGGCTCGGGATCATTCGATGAGTTTATCGAAGCGTGCCCGGCGTCGCTCGCAGGGCGCTCCGCTCAGACCAGGCCGCTCCGGTGGGCGAAGGCGGCGAGGTCGAGGCGGCCGTTCAGCTTGAGCTTCTGGTAGATGTTGTGGAGGTGGATCTTCACCGTCGCCTCGCTGATGAACAGCCGCTCGCCGATCGCGCGGTTGCGCAGGCCGCTAGCGGCCATCCGGACGATCTCGAGCTCGCGCTTGGTGAGCAGTTGGCTCGCTTCGCGCGCCGCGGAGCTCTTCTTGAGCAGTTGGTCGATCGTCCCGCCGAACCCCTCGTCGAGCCACAGGCCCCCCGCCTGGACCGTCCGCACCGCCTGGATCAGCACTCGCGGCGCCACCTCCTTGAGCACGACGCCGGAGACGCCGAGATGGAAGGCGTGGGCGAGCTGGTCGTCGGCGATCGCCGCCGTAAGCAGCAGGACCTTGGCGGTCAGACCCGCGGCGCGGACCGCACCGAGCACCGCGAGGCCGTCCATGCCGGGGAGCTTGAGATCGAGGAGCAGCACGTCGACCTCCTGCTCGCGCAGGGCATCGAGCACCTGTTCGCCGCCGCTGCAGCGGTGGACGATCTCGAGGTCGGGTTCCAGCTGGAACAGCTGGGCGAGCCCATCGAGGACGATCGGGTGGTCATCGACGATCGCGATACGGATCGGCATGGCTTAGGCGGCGTCCTTTCGCGGCAACCGCATGTCGACCACGCTACCGCGCGGGCTCGACTCGAGCTCCAAGGTTCCGGCGAGGGCGGCGATCCGTTCGCGCAAGGAGCGCGGCCCGAGGTCGCGTGCCGCGAGCTCCGGTCCGGAGAAGCGCCCTTCGAACGGGAAGCCGCGGCCGTTGTCGACCACGGTCACGGAGATCGAGCCGCGGTCGCGCGCGTCGACCCGCAGCCGTATCGCCGAGGCCTCGCCGTGGCGCAGGGCGTTGATCAGCGCCTCCCGCGCGAGCAGGTAGACCTCACGCGCGATCTCCGGCGCCAGGCTCGGCGGGGAAGCGGGCTCGAGGTCCGCGTTGGTCTCTACGGTCTCGACCGCTGCGGTCGTTTCGAGCTCGATCGCCACGCCCCATTCGAGCGCCAGCCGCTCTGCCAGGTCCGCGAGCCGGGTCGACAGGTCGAAGGCGGGCGCCCGCTCCGCGATCGCGCCCGGTCCCAGCTCGCGGATGAACAGCCGCAGGTCGCGCTGGTCGGTCGCCACCTGGCGCATCAACGCCGAGAGCGCGCCTTCGGCCACCTCGGCGCCGGGCGCGCCGGAGGCGAGCTGGCGCCGCATCGACTCCAGCCGCAGCGCGATGCCGGTGAACGACTGAAGCACGCCGTCGTGCAGGTCGCGGGCGACACGGATCCGCTCCTCGGTGGCGGCGCTCTGGCGCAGGCGCTCGGCGAGGTAGAAGTGATCGAGCCGCGCCCCCACCCGTTCGGCGACCACGATCCCGAGCGACAGCTCGTCGGAGCTCGGATCGGGCGGATCGAGCACGAACAGCCGCCCCTCGAACCACTCGCCGCGCAGCAGCAGGCTCAAGATCGAGCGCGAGGCGAACCGCTCGGCGAGATCGGGGTGCAGGGGGAGCGCGCGCAAGCGCTCGAAGCCCTGATCGGTTCGTGCGAGCACGGACGAATCCCGGCCGTGCAGCTCGGCGCAGAGAAAGCTCCGTTCGGCGAGCGCCCCGTCGACCAGCGGCTCGAAGCGGTCGGGAGGCTCCCGTTCGAGCGAAAACCCGCGCTCCGACCAGTGGGCGAGATAGAGCCAGGGCTCCTCCGGCTCGCACCAGGCGAGCGCCGCCCGCGGCGCCTCGAACGTCCGTGCCGTCTGGGTCAACAGGTCGACCAACGTTTCGGACAGCGTGCTGGGCACGGCGTGCGGCCAGGCGGCGAGCGCGGCCATCTCGCGCCGCGTGCGCTGCTCGTGCGCGCCGAGATAGGCGAGCAGGGCGCCGATGGCGGTGAGGTAGGTACCGCGCAGGATGAACCGCGTGGCATGGAACGTCGGGTCGTGAAGCACCTCGGAAAAAACGACGCCGAGCACCGCGTAGGTCGACAGGACGGCCACCGCGGTCCAGAGCGCCACGCGCCAGCGCCAGCGCAACGTCGCGCAGACCATCGAGAAGATGAAGTAGGCGGTGAACGGGCTCGCGGGCCCGGTGGTGAAGTAGATAAAGACCGAGAAATAGATGAAATCGAAGACGTGGGTGACGGCGCGCTGGAGTGGCGAGGTCGAGTCGGCGCGAAAGACGATCGTCGCGATCGCGGTGGAATAGGCGACGTAGAGGAAGAGCAGCGCGTAGGCGATCCGCGCGCGCTCGACCGGCTCGGTGGGATCGAACCAGATCGCGAACAGCGACGCGAGCGAGAGGGCCACGCGACCGGCCGCGATCAGCCGTTCGGCGCGTTGATGCGGAAAGTCGAGGCGTTCCATGGCGGCCCGCCGAGAGCGCCGTCGTCCGGATCGGAGGATCGATGAATCGAGAGGGCCTCGGCGCGATCGATGATACGTCTCCGCGCGCCTCGAGGCACTAGATCCCTCGATGTAGGAGAAATCGATCAGTGCGCCGATGGCTTGCGTTCGGCCGCATCTTTAGACTTTGGAGGACTCACTCTCCCGCCCCTTCCCGCATCCGACCGCCTTTGCACTGAACCACCCGGGTTCACCTGTCCTCTTACGGTACGGCACCCGGCGAACGAAGGATTCATGGAGGAACACCCATGCCCACGACCCGGAACCTTCCCGGTCTCGCCCTCCGGATTCGGCTCCGTACTCCCACCTTCGCAGGGTCGAGCCTCTCGCCGCTCGGCTCGGTCCTGCTCGGCTGGGTCGTCTTGCTCGGTACGTTCGCGGCCCCGGCGCTCGCCCGCCCGCCGCTCGACACCCTGGTTCTGCACGAGTTTTCGTCGATCGACGGCACGGGTCACAACCTCGCGCATCCGAGCTGGGGCGCGGCGGGCGCCGAGCTGCGCCGGGTGGCGGAGCCGGCTTACGACGACGGCTTCGACGCCCCCTCGGGAGCCGACCGGCCGAGCGCGCGCCGGATCAGCAATCTGGTCGTCGCCCAGCCCGCGACGACGCTTTCGCCTACGGGTCCGTCGAACTTCGTCTGGCTCTGGGGCCAATTCGTCGACCACGACCTCGATCTCACGAACACCGGCTGCGACCAGCCGTTCGACGTCGAAGTGCCCGCGGGCGATCCGTATTTCGATCCCGACTCGACCGGCACCCAGACCATCGCGCTCTGCCGCTCGCTCGCGACCGCCGGCACCGGCACCGCCGCCGGCAATCCGCGCGGGCAGGACAACGTGATCACCGCGTGGATCGACGCCTCGAACGTCTACGGCTCCGACTCGGCGCGCTCCGCGGCACTGCGCATGACGGACGGCAGCGGCCGGCTCAAAATGCAGGCCGGTCCGGGCGGCCGCGTCATGATGCCGTACAACACGTTCGGCATGCCGAACGCGAGCAACCCCGGCCAAGATCCGACCTCGATGTACCTCGCGGGCGACGTGCGCGCGAACGAGAACCTGGCCCTCACCTCGCTGCACACGCTCTGGGTGCGCGAGCACAACTACTGGGCGAACCAGATCCGCCACACCCGCGCGGGTGCCGCGCTGTCCGGCGACGAGATCTACCTCCGAGCCCGAGCGCTCGTGACCGGCGAGATCCAGGCGATCACGTTCAACGAGTTCCTTCCCGCCCTGCTGGGCAAGCACGCGCTCCGCCGCTATACCGGCTACCACCCGAACCTCGATCCGACGATCTCGGCCACCTTCTCGACCGCGGCCTATCGCTTCGGCCACAGCATGCTCACGTCGGAGCTGTCGCGGCTCGATGCCCACCTCCGTCCGCTCGCGGGCGGCGGCGTGCCGTTGCGGGACGCCTTCTTCAACCCGGCCGAGCTCGTGGCCGGCGGCGGCATCGAGCCGTTCCTGCGCGGTGCCGCGCGGCAGCGCGCCAACGACGTCGATCCGTTCATCGTCGACGACGTCCGCAACTTCCTGTTCGGCCAGCCGGGCCAAGGCGGGTTCGACCTCGCCTCGCTCAACATCCAGCGCGGGCGCGACCACGGCCTGCCGAGCTACAACGAGGTGCGCCAGGCGTTCGGCCTCGCGCCGAAGCCCGACATCGCCTCGGTCAACCCGGGGAATCCGACGATCACCGCCCGCCTCGCCGAGGCGTACGGCTCGGTCGACCGAATCGATCCGTGGGTGGGTGGGCTCGCCGAGCGGCCGGTCGCCCCCGGGCTCGTGGGGGAGCTGCTGCGCCGCGTGTTGACCGACCAGTTCACGCGCCTGCGGGACGGCGACCGCTTCTTCTACCTCAACTACTTTCCGCCCGCTTGGGCGAACCAGATCTCGCACACGCGGCTCGCCGACGTGATCCGGCGCGACACCTCGATTCGCCGCGAGATCCCGGACGACGTGTTCGCCGTCCGCTGAATCCGGCAGATTTTGCGCGCGCGCCGTCCGGCGCGCGCGTCCGGAGGCCGAGACAATCGCAAGGGACCCGTTCGCCCGCCGGCGCGCCCAGGCTGGCTTCCGGTTTGCAACCGGCTCGGTGCGAACCGTGGAGGCGAGGGGCGGCGCCCAGGGGCGCCCTGGAAGGAGGCGGGCCGAACCGAGATGACCCAGCATCGGGTTGACCTCTCGCTTGGCCTCGTCGGCGGCTTTCGCATACCATCCGCGGACTCGGAGCCAACTTGAAGCGAAACGATCTCGAAACTCGCAGCAGCGGTCGTTGCTGGGCGCCTCGCACGGGCGGCCCCTCGCGATTTCAGATCCCCAACCCGGCGCATGGACCGTTCGTCCCGGGCCTCGGAAGGCCGTCCCACGAGACCGTTCACGCGCGGATAAAGCATTGGAATCTATGGCTCATAGGCCGGCTTTCGGCGAGCCCTTTCGGGCTTGACAGGAGCGGGGGGCCGAGTAGACTTCCCGCCCTGAGCTCGGGGGGAAAATGCGCTCGCAGGCCGCGCGACGATCGAAAGGCAGGCTCATGGAGCGTTCGCCGGAATGTTTGTATTTCCCTCCTGTCCTCAAACCCGGGAACCAAACGGCAGTCTCACCCTTCTAACACGTCGGGGAAGCGGCTCTCATGCACAAGTGTTCGATCGCCATCGCAGCAACCCTCTTGATGCTTCCGGCGGCCGGCTGCCACAAGGTCAAGGCCCGGATGGAAATGAAGAAGGCCAATGAGTATTACGCGAACGAGGAGTATCGCGAGGCTCTGAGCTCCTTCCAGGACGGACTGAACAACGATCCGGAGGCGACGTTCGCGTGGCGCTCGGTCGGTCTCTCCGCGCTGGCGCTGTTCAAGCCAGGGGATGAGAGCCCGGGCAACGTCGAGCTCGGCAAGATCGCGACCGACGCGTTCGAAAAGTACTTGGCCGATCCGGAGTACGCCGACGATCAGAAGGTCAAGGACTACCTGCTGTCGATGTACCTGAACTCGAAGTCCTACGACAAGGCGCTCGCCTTCATCGACCAGGAGGCGCAGAAGGATCCGACGAAGGCCGGCGACTTCATGCGCACCCGCATCAACATCCTGAACCAGGCCGATCGCTTCGAAGAGGCGACCCAGCTGGGGATGAAGTTCGAAGGGCCCGAGGCGCCGGAGATCCTCTATACGTTGGGCGTCTCCGCTTGGGACAAGTCGTACAACGATCCGAAATACAGCCTGGCGGATCGCGAGCACATCGTCGACCTCGGTCTCGCCGCGACCGACAAGGCGCTCCAGATCAAGCCCGATTATTTTGAAGCCATGGCGTACTACAACCTTCTCTACCGCGAGAAGGCGAAGATGACCACCGACCCCGCCAAGCGTCAGGAATTCCTCGACAAGGCGACCGAGTGGATGCAGAAAGCGATCGAGCTGCGTAAGAAAGCAGCGGCCAACGAGCAGAAGCCGAAGCCTCCGGCAGAAGGGTAAGCGATGTTTGAGAACTCGCTGATCGACCTGGACAAGACGCGAATCTTCAGTAAGTACCGCTATCTGTTCGTGCCGATAGCGGTCGGTCTCCATCTCGTCCTGGGGGCCGTCTATCTGGTGATGCACTACTGGCAGATCGAGCCGGTTCCCGAACCGCCGATCAACGTCGTGTTCATGTCGGCCGCGGCCCCTCCGCCGCCTCCGCCGCCTCCGCCGCCTCCGCCACCTCCGGCCGCTCCCAAGCCGGTGGTCCAGAAGACGGCCCCCGTGGTCACGCCGACGGAGCCGGTCCAGCCGGTCGAGGTTCCGGAAGAGATCCCGAAACCGACCGAAGAGCCCTCGGCCTCGGTCGGCGTCGAAGGGGGCGTTGAAGGCGGCATCCCGGGTGGCGTGGCGGGCGGCGTCGAAGGGGGAGTCCCCGGAGGCGTGCTCGGCAGCACGGGGGTCGCTCCGGTGGTCGACGACGCACCGCTGCGGGTCGGCGGTGGCGTCTCCCGCCCCGAGTTCATCACCCGCGTGAACCCGGTCTACACCGAGATCGCGCGTCGCGCTCGGCTCCAGGGCACCGTCATCGTCGAAGCGATCATCGACGAGCGCGGCAACGTCACCAACGTGCGCGTGCTCAAGGGGCTGCCGATGGGGCTCGACAAGGCGGCCGTCGACGCGGTCCAGAAGTGGAAATTCAAGCCGGCCATGTTCCAGGGGCGGCCGGTCAAGGTCTACTACGTTCTAACGGTCAACTTCCAGGTCCAGTAATCGAGGCTTTCGCCAAGGCTTAAGTCGAATCCGAGAAGAGAAAAGGAGAACAAAGAATGGATCTCTCCCCCGGTGCACTTTGGGAATCGATGGGCGTCATCGCGAAGGGCGTCGCGATCATCCTGCTGATCATGTCGATCTGGTCGCTGTACATCGCGTTCGACCGCCTGCTGCTGTTCAACAAGGCGCGCAAGCAGTCGCTTGCGTTCGCCCGGCTCGCGACCGATCACATGAAGCATGATCGCGCGCAGGCCGCGATCGACGCGGCGGCGAAGTTCCCGCAGAGCCACCTCGCCCGCGTCGTCTCAGCCGGTCTACAGTCCTATCAATTCGAAAGCGAAACGAGCCCGCTCTCCGATCCGGAGGTCGTCGAAGCCGCCACCCGCGCCGTCGACCGCTCGGCGCTGCTTACCACCGCGGATTTCAAGCGCGGCATCGGCAGCCTCGCGACGATCGCCACGACGGCTCCGTTCATCGGCCTGTTCGGCACCGTCATCGGCATCATCAACGCGTTCCAGGGCATGGCGGCCACCGGCTCGGGCGGCATCGGCGCGGTCTCGGCCGGTATCGCCGAGGCGCTCGTCACCACGGCGTTCGGCCTGTTCGTGGCCATTCCCGCCGCCTGGATGTTCAACTACTTCACCGGTCGCATCGAGCGCCTGCAGGTGGAGATGTCGAACTCCTCGTCGGAGCTGGTCGACTTCTTCATGAAGCGGCAGAGGTCTCGGCATGCTGCACAAACGCGCTAAGTGGCATCCGATCAACGACTCGAACGTCCGGGGTGACATCAACGTCACCCCGTTGGTAGACGTCTGCCTGGTGCTGCTGATCATCTTCATGGTGGTCACCCCGCTGCTCCAGAAAGGTGTCGACGTTCAGTTGCCGGAGACCGCTTCGCCGACCAAGATGCCGGAGAACGAGAAGCAGCTGAACGTCGCTTTGAAGCTCGACGGTACGGTCTTCGTCCAGGAGAAGTGGATTCCGGACAACCAGCTGCCGAACATGCTGGCGGACATCTACAGCCGCAACAACGACCGCGAGGTCGTGGTCAAGGCGGACCGGCGTTTGAAGTACAAGGACGTGCGCAAGCTGATGCAGACGATCAACGAGGCCGGGTTCACGCGCGTGGGCTTGATCACCGAGCGCAAGCAGGCGGCCGGGGCCTAAGGCGGGTTTGACCGGTTCCCGACTGGGGGCCGAAGAGACGAGGTACTTGCGATGGCTATGAGCGTCGGCCCCTCCGGGGGGCCTCGAAGCGACATCAACATCACGCCGCTCGTCGACGTGGTCTTGGTGCTGCTGATCATCTTCATGGTGATCACGCCGTTGATCCAGATGGGCTATCCGGTGCAGGTGCCGCCGAAGGTCGAGTCGGCGCAGCCGCCGCCGTCGAGCGACCAGCTGATCGTCCGCATGGACGATAAGGGCGTCACCTACATCAACAAGGTGGCGGTGTCGCTCCCCGAGTTCCCGGGCAAGCTCAAGGAAGCGCTTACCGGCCGATCGTCGAAGGTGATCTTCTTCGCGGCCGACGGCGATCTCGAGTACGGCCGGGTCGCGGACTTCATGGACATGTGCCGGGACAGCGGCGCGGAGAACCTCGGGATCGTCTTCGACGACCTCGACGGTCCGAGCGCCGCGGCGACCGCGGTCGGCGCGACCTAGAGAAAGCGTCCACCGCTACTTTTCTTGGGTTTCGACTCCGGACGGCCTCCTGGACCTGGAGGGTCGTCCGGCGGAATCACCAGCAGGCGGAAGTTAAAGCAGTCCAACGTTCGGCCCGGCCACCCCGCCGGGCCGTTCGCTTTTCCGGGAACGTCGGCTCCTTCGTGTGCGCGCCTGCAGCGCTCCCCGTCGCTCCGCGGGCGAAGCGAAGCCCGTTCCGTCGGCCCGCCTCATCGTATAGATCCTTCCTGATAAGCTCTCGCCCAAGTTCAACCCTGCGTTCCGTTCCGGAGGCCCTGCCGATGAACCGTTTCCGTTCCGCGTTCCGTCTCTCGTACCTCGTCGCCTTTCCGCTCCTCCTGGCCGCGGGCTGCGCGAAGCCGCCGACGGCCGACCTCCAGATGGCCCAGAACAGCCTCGGCGAGGCGAAGAGCGCGGGCGCCGACTCCTATGCGGCCGAGGAGTACACGAAGGCCCAGCAGACGTTCGATCAGGCAAAAGCCGAGGTGGCGGCGCAGGACGGCCGGTTCGCCCTGCTGCGCAGCTACGGCAAGGCCCGCGCCCTCATCTCCCAGGCGCGCACGGACGCCAACAACGCGAAGATGCAGGCCGTCTCGGGCAAGGAGCAGTACAAGGGGCAGGCGCAGACCGCTCTCGACCAGGCGCGCCTCGCGATCGAATCCGCCCGCACCTCCCTCTCGACCGCGCCGGTGGGCAAGGACAGCCGGGCCGATCTCGAGGCGATGAAAGGCGATCTCGACGGGCTGGACACCGCCCTCTCCGACGCCACGAGCGCCTTTGCTGGCGGCGACTATGCGGCGGCGAAGCAGAAGGCCGACCAGATCCTCGAGCAGGCGAAAGCGATCGACGCCGACATCGCCCGTGCGCGCGAGAAGTTCGCGCGCAAGTAGACCCGAACCGGGACGGGTGGCGAGCCCGTCCCGAGCCGCGTGATCGATCGCCAGCTCGTTCCCGGGAACCGATCGACCCACTTTCCGGTCCAAACTCCTCGACACCTTGGGACGCCCGCGCGGCACGCGCCGGTTTCGTTTCGAGCGGGGTGGGTGTCCAACGATTCGGAAGGAGGTTCCCATGTTCGAGACCTCGTTGATCGATATCCAGAAACCCCGCCGCACCCCGAAGAGCGTCCTCGCCACCTCCGCCGGCTTGCACCTCGCGATCGCCGTCGCGGCCGTGAGCGCCACCTACTGGACCATCGGTCCGGTCAAGGAGCCGATCGAGAACGCGGTCTTCTACCTTCAGGCGGCTCTACCGCCTCCGCCGCCCGCGAGCGGCAATCGGGTGAAGCCTGAGGCGGCTCCGCCGAAGCCCACGGCGCCCAACCATGAGTCCGTGCAGCCGAAACCGCAAGACGTCTCCGACACGATCCCGAAGGCGGCCGAGCAGGAGTCGCCGAGCGCGTCGCAGCAGGAGGTCGCCTCGACCGCGAACGTCGGCACGAGCAACATGGGGATTTCCGGTTCCGGCAACGGCCCGGACAGCGGATGGGACGGTCCGAGCAACGGGTCCGAGGCGAGCGGCCCGGGAGTGGTCAGCGATCAGCCCTACACGCTGACCGGCGCGATCGCTAAGCCGGTGATCATCACCCGGGTCGAGCCGCTTTACCCGGAGAGCGCCCGCCGGGCGCGCCAGGGCGGAACGGTGATCCTCCGGACCGTGATCGACGAAAGCGGCCGCGTGATCGACGTGACCATCGTCAAGGGCCTCGGTTTCGGCCTGCAGCAGGCGGCGATCGACGCGGTGACGAAGTGGCGCTTCTCGCCCGCGACGATGAACGGCCGGCCGGTCAAGGTGTTCTTCAACCTGACGGTGCAGTTCTCGCTGAGCTGAGCGAGCGGTAGGCAACAGAGCAGGAAGGGCGGTCCGTGCATCCGGGCCGCCCTTTCTTGCTTTTCAGGAGCAGGGCCGCAGGCCTGGGTGTTCCGCCCCTTGGCGGCCAGGCTCTTCCTGGTAGAGACTCCTCGGCAACGACGAGGCGTCACCTCCTGAGCGAAACCCTCCCGCGAATGACCGAGCCCACCGCTCCCAGCGCTTCCTCCCCCTCGCCCCCGCGGGTGCGCTCGCTCCTGTCCTGGGGGGAGCGGCTGTTCGCGCTCGGCCTGCTCGGGCTCGGCGTGCTGTTCGGCAGCGCGCTCGTTCCGCGCTCGCCGCTGCCGCTCGGAGCCGTCCAGCGCGCCCGGGCCGCGCTTCAAGCGGCGCGCGTCGCGGCGGAGGGGAAGAGTTCGCCCGAGCTCGCGCGGGCGGAAGACGCGGCGCGCCGGCTCGAATCGCGTTGGGCCGAGGAGGCCGCCGTCCGCTGGCGGCCGAAACGGAACGACGAGATCGCCTCGCTCGCGACCGAGACCGAGGCGGCCGCGCGGCGCGCGCGCGAGGCCATCGCTGCCGACCGCGCGCGCTCGGAGAATCAGATCGCGCCGCGCCTGCGCGAGATGGAGGAGCGCCTCGCCGTGGCCGAGGAAGCGGCGGCGGGCGACCGCGAGCTACGCGCCTCGGCGCAGGCCGCGCGAGTCGACATCGAGGCGGCGACCGACGCCGCGCGCCGCGGCGACCTTGGGGCCGTCGGCCCCCTCCTCGATTCGGCCTCGGAAGCGCTCGCGGAGCTCGACCGGCGGCTCGATCTGCGCGAGGAGCGGCTGGAGGACCTCGGCTGGCGCCGGCGCTGGCAGACCTGGGTCGACGAGACGGTCTCCGGCACGCTGCCGGACCGGGCGGCGGTGGTGGTCGACAAGGCCCGCCGGCGCGGCTTCCTCATCCGCGGTGGCCGGGTGGTCCTCGGCTTTCCGGTCGAGCTCGGCACCCGGGGCATGTTCCGCAA
This sequence comes from Thermoanaerobaculia bacterium, assembly GCA_044226625.1. GTDB lineage: Bacteria > Acidobacteriota > Thermoanaerobaculia > Multivoradales > UBA5704 > DASYKS01. The sequence continues at coordinate 103,881 of JBGAGQ010000001.1, read as the reverse complement.
GCTATGGGAAGGGGACGGCGCCACGCCGGAAGGGCGGTACTCGGTCACGGCGAAGAAGGACCTCGGATCGAGCCGGTTCCACCGCGCGCTGTTGCTCGACTATCCGAACGCCGAGGATCGGCGCGACCACGCCGAGGCGGTGCGACGCGGCCTGGTGCCGACCCGCCGCGGCCCGGGCGGCTTGATCGAGATCCACGGCGCGGGCGGGCGGGGCCTCGACTGGACGAACGGCTGCGTCGCGCTCGACGACGACGACATCGACCGGCTGTTCCCGGAGGTCGAGGTGGGGACGCCCGTGACGCTGGTCCCGACCGCGATCCTCCGGGAGGCGGCGACGAGCCGATGAGCGCCGATCGGTTCCTCCGCCCCGGCGCCGCGCCGGACCGCGATCGCGCCTCCCTCCGCTCGATCGCCGAGGTGTTCGATCCGGACGGGGTGGCGAGCCCGGCCGAGCCCGCGGGCGCCGGCCCAGGCCCTTCCTCAGGAACTTTTGCGGGACCTGCGGCGGCGCTCTCTCCCGACCAGGGCTGGGCGGCGGTCGCGCGGCGCCGCCTCCACGTCGCCGACTTCCTCCCGCTCGTCGCCTGGATCGGCGTCGCGCTGCTCGCCGCGGTCGCCCTCGGCCTCGGCTTCGGGTTCTCCTACGGCGAGCTCGGCGAAATGCCGCTGCCGGAAAATCCGACACTCGCCGCGGCGAGCCCGCGAGCGCTCGCCCGAGCGGAGAAGAAGCTCGCCGCGAGCGCCCCGCGCGGCGTGTTCATCGAGGTCGACACGATCGCGAATCGCCTTTTCCTCAAGCTGGGGACGAAGACCCTGCGCGAGGCGGTCTGCTCGACCGGAACCGGCGGCCTGCTGATCGATCCCGGGTCCGGACGGCGCTGGGTGTTCGAGACGCCGCACGGCGTCCACCGCGTGCTCGACAAGAAGAAGGATCCGGTGTGGAACAAGCCCGATTGGGCGTTCGTCGAGGAGGGAGCGCCGATCCCGAAGTCCGAGGCGGAGCGGCTCGATCCCTATTCGCTCGGCGACTACGCCCTCTATCTCGGCGGCGGCTACCTGATCCACGGCACGCTCTACCAGCGGCTGCTCGGCCGCAGTGTCACCCACGGCTGCATCCGGCTTGGCGACGACGATCTCGAAGCGGTTTTCCGCGCCACGCCGGTGGGGGCGAGGGTCTACATCTATTGAGCTTCGCCGGGCCGGGTCGTTCTGACTACCATCTCTCCGGGCCGTCGCTCGCTCGCCGCCGCGGCGACGGGGTGGCCCGGTGAGCCGGGGCTACGGGGGGAGCGCGTTCAAGCGCTCGCGTTTCGAGGGCCTCGCGCATCTGCGTGGCCCGGGCAGACGCGCGGCGATCGTCCTCGCCCTCGCCGTGCTCGCGGGCGTCGCCTGGAACTTCGTGAGCGATCCCCAGCGCCTCGGGAGCGCTCCCTCAGGAGCGGTGGCTCCCGCCGCGCCGGCGAGCCCCGAGGAGCAGGCCGCGGCGCTCGCCGCCGAGGTCGCCGCGGCGAAGACCCACGCGATCTACTGGGCTCTCGACCCGCGCGCCGGGCATCTCGATCTCAAGGTGGACGGCCTGCTCCTGCGCCGCTTCGAGGTCGAGCGCGGCCTGTTCGGGCGCCCCCGTTTCGGCGACCGCGGAGCGCTCCCCGTCGCCCGTTTCCGTTTGACCACGGAGCTGCCCGAGCCGGAGCGGCCTCTGATCCCGATCCGCTCCCCCGAGGGAGCCGGCGCCGGCTCGAGCAGCCTCGCAGTCTCCGAGGCGCGCGCCGAATCGATGGCGCAGATGCCCACGCACTATCGGTTGCGCTTCGAGCCTGCGCTCGAGGTCTCGATCCGCGGCGAAAGTGGCGTCGATGCCCCCGACGAGTCGGCGCTCGCGCGCCTCTGGCGGGTCCGGTTCCGGCTCTATGAAGGGTGGCAGTGGATCGGCCGGCGGGCGATCGGCCAGCCGGTGCCGCGGCGGATCGTGCTCTACCTGGCGCCCGACGAAGCGCGGCGGCTGTTCATGACGCTCGACCCCGCGATGCAACTAGTGATTTCGGCCCCGGGGGAGCCGGCCGCGTCGGACTCGACGCGGAAGTAGCGGTCGGAGACGCCGGGCTCGGCGCGGCCTCGGAAGCTGCGCGTGCCACGTTGCTCGCCGGGCGCGCCCGCGGCTTGGGCGCTTCGAGCTCCGCGTTGAAGACCGACATCACGGCGTGGCGCAGCCGGCCGAACGCGCGGTTGAGCGGATGGTGCCGCGCCAGGAACGAGAACACCGGCGGCCGGCGTACGCCGAGCTGCCGGCGCATCGCCTGCAGCTCCTTGTCGTTGCGGTCGACGCGGAGCCCTTCCCGCACCGTGCGATAGGCGGCCGACCGGTCGTCCGCTAGCAGTTGGGTGCGCGCGAGGTTGAGATGGTTTTCCGGCTCGAACAGCTGGACGCGCAGGGCGTGGCGGCAGAGGGCGAGCCCGTCGTCGACCCGCCCCTCTTTGAGCGCGAGCCCGTACCCCAGGAACGAGAAAACCAGCCCCGGCAGCGAGCCGCGCTCGGCGCTCGCCGCCGCCTTGGCGAGGTGGCCGATGCCCTCGTTCCAGTCGCCTCGCCGGCACTGTTCGATCCCCTGGAGCGCCTGTTGGTACTCCGGCGACCGCACGGCGCGCGAACGCCCCGTGGCCACGAAACCGCCGATCCACGAGCTCATCTAACGGAAAAATGTACAAGAATCTATTTGACGTTGCAATCCCGCCGTTCGCTCTCGGGGGACCGACCCGTTGGGCTGCGGTCTAGAGCATGGGAGCGAGCGCGTGTAAAAAAGGGATGGGCCTGCGGAAGCGGATCCGGCCCGGCCGCGAACTGAGCTACACTACGGTAGAGTTTTTCTCATGGCGATCGAACCGCACAACGATCTCGAAACGCTGCTCGAGCTCGCGCGCCGCTTCGGTGAGCGGGAGCAGTTCGAGGAGGCGGCCGAGCTGTTCCTCGTCGCGCTGCGGATCGAGCCGGCGAACCTCGGAATCAAGCTCGGCCTCGCCGAGGTGAGGAAGCGCCAGGCCGCCCGCCAGGGCAAGCCGCCGCGCGGTCTGCGCGAACGGCTACGGGAAGAGCATCGCCGTAGCTCGATCGACGCCGCACAGTTCGTCGGCCTGGCCCACCTCTACGCCGAGAAGGGCGAAAGCGCCCGCGCGCTCGAATGCCTCGACATGGCGCGGGCGAAGGACGACGCCGGGCCGTCCCGCCACAAGCTGCTCGGACGCCTCCACTTCCGCAAGAAGGAGTACGAGGCGGCGGCGGAGGAGCTGGCACAGGCGCTCCGGTTCAACCCGTTCGATCGCGAGACCGCCGAGATCCTCGGCCGCGCCGAGCTCGAGCGCCAACGGCACGAGGACGCGTTGCGCGCGACGATTCACGCCTTCCTGCTTCTCAACGAGGCGGACCACGACGGCAGCGACCGGCTGCGCCGCCGCATCCAGACGCTCAAACAGATCCTTGGCTGGGGAACGCGCGAGCTCGCGCTCCAGTTCCACGAGCGGCAAGACGCGCTCCACGTCGCGTTCGACCGCCTCGAGTGGCACCGCGAGCGACAGCTCGAAGCCGACGGTCTCCTGCCGCGCGGCGTCGCCGGGCCGGGCGCCATGCCGCGCCGCATGCCGGGGGGGCAGCTGGAGGTGGCGACGCGCCTGCGCCGCATCCGCCTCTTCGCCCACCTGCCCGACGAGCTGATCTTCAAGCTCACCCGCGCGGTCGAATCCGAGACGTTCGAAGCCGGCAGCTTAATCTTCGCCCACCAGCACGAGGGGCGCGACCTCTACCTGATCGAGGACGGGGAGGTCGCGATCCAGCGTCCGACCTCGTACGGCACGTTCGTGCTCGGCAGCTACGGCTCGGGCGAGATGTTCGGCGAGGCGAGCTACGTCACCGGCCAGCCGCGCACCGGCGACGCGATCGCCGCCGAAACGACTCAGGTCCTGCGCATCGACGCCTCGGCGCTCGATTCGCTGATCGAAGACAGCCCGGAGCTCGGCAGCCAGTTCGCCTGGATCCTCTGGCATGCGCTCGCGCGGAAGCTGCGCGGCACCAACGAGCAGCTCAAGGGGTTCTTCAACGCCGAGTCGCAGCCGGAGAATTTCCTCCGCCTGCGCCGCCAGCCGGCGAACGCCGCGGTCCTGGGCGCCGTGACGGTCGACAGCTCCGACAAGATTCGCCTGTTCCGCGAGCAAGGGCTCTCGCGCCGCGAGCTGATGACGCTCGCCACCTTCTCCAAGGAAGTGCGCTACGCCGCGGGCGCCTACGTCTTCCAGGAGGGCGACCAGGGCGCCGAGATGTACGTCATCCTCGAAGGCAAGGCGATGATCAGCAAGTTCATCCCGGGCGGCGGGGAAGAGGCGCTCGCGATCCTCGACCGCGGTGACTTCTTCGGCGAGATGTCGCTGATCGACGGCCAGCCCCGCTCGGCCGACGCCCGCGCCCACGGCGGACCGATGACCGCGCTCGCGCTCAACCAGGCGACCGTGCGCGAGGTCCTGGCGATGGACCCCCACGCCTCGCTCGAGTTCCTCCAGCTACTCTGCCGCCTGATCGCCAACCGGCTGCGCGAGATCGATGAAAAAGTCATCGGCTGGCGCATCATGTCGGGCGAGCGCACGGCGACCGCGTAGGCCTCCTTTCCTTCTTCCTATAGGCGCACGCACCCCGGAGATGCCGAGCGGTCTCCCAGGGGGGCGGGGACCCGTCCCGTATCGTTCCTTGACCCTCTCTTTGCCCGGTTGCTACGATCCGGGTCGGTTCCCGGGCGTTCGCCCTTCCGTCTCTCCCTGATTTTTCTCTCCCTCCGCGAGTGCAGGATTCGCCATAGGAACGCGCATGAAGATCGAGCTCACCGAGGAGCAGCAGTTACTGCGTGAAAACATTCGCCGGTTCGCCGAGGAGGTCGTCAAGCCGCGGGCCAAGGAGATCGACGAGTCGGGCGAGTTCCCGCGCAGCTTCTTCGACCAGGCGGGCGAGCTGGGCCTGGGCGGCGTCGCGGTGCCCGAGGAGTACGGCGGCGCCGGCATGGACACGATCGCCTACACGCTCGTGATCGAAGAAATCAGCCGCGTCTGCGCCACCTCGGGCGTCATCCTCTCGGTCAACAACTCCCTTGTCTGCGATCCGCTCTTGAAATTCGGCACCGAGGCGCAGAAGAAGGAGTTCCTCACCCCCCTCGCCGCGGGCCAGAAGCTCGGCTGCTTCGCGCTCACCGAGCCGGGCGCGGGGAGCGACGCCGGCGGGCTGCTGTCCACCGCGCGGAAAGACGGCGACTCGTACGTCCTGAACGGCAACAAAGTCTTCATCACCAACGGCACCGACGCCGACATCGCGCTCGTCTTCGCGAGCGTCGACCTCGCGAAGAAGCACAAGGGGATCACCTGCTTCATCGTGCCGACCGACACCCCCGGCTACAGCCACGGCACCCACGAGTTCAAGCTCGGCGTGAACGCCTCGGGTACCACGGAGCTGGCGTTCCAGGACCTGCGGATCCCGGCGGCGAACCGGCTGGGTGAAGAGGGCGACGGCTTCAAGATCGCCATGGCGACGCTCGACGGCGGCCGGATCGGCATCGCCGCGCAGGCGGTGGGTATCGCCCAGGGGGCGTTCGAAGAGGCGGTCGCCTACGCCCAGCAGCGCAAGCAGTTCGGCCAGGCGATCTCGGAGTTCCAGGCGATCCAGTTCTACCTCGCCGACATGGCGACCGAGCTCGACGCCGCGCGCCTGCTGGTCTGGAAAGCCGCGTGGGCGAAGGAGAACCAGAAGCGGTTCACGCTCGAGGCCGCGCAGGCCAAGCTGTTCTCGGCCGAGATGGCGCAGCGGGTGACCAACAAGGCGCTCCAGATCCACGGCGGTTACGGCTACACCAAGGAATACAACGTCGAGCGCTACTTCCGCGACGCCCGGATCACCGAGATCTACGAGGGCACGAGCGAGATCCAGAAGATGGTGATCGCGGATTGGGTGATCAACAAGGCATGATCGACTTCGGCCTCTCGGAAGACCAGGAGCTGCTGCGCGAGCAGGTGCGCCGATTCGCCGAGGAGCGAATCCGGCCGGGCGTGGACCAGCGCGACCGCGACCACGAGTTCCCGAGCGACGTGATGGCCGAGATGGCCGAGCTCGGCCTGCTCGGCATGATGATCCCCGAAAGCTACGGCGGCGCGGGCGCCGACGTGCTCACCTACGCGATCGCGGTGGAAGAGCTGGCGCGCGTCTGCCCTTCGGTTGCCGTGACCATGAGCGTCACCAACTCCGTCTGCGCCTGGCCGATCCAGACCTTCGGCGGCGAAGCGGCGAAGAGCCGCGCGCTGCCGGACCTCGCGAGCGGCAAGCTCGGCGGCTTCGGCTTGACCGAGCCCGGCGCCGGCTCCGACCCCTCCTCGATGCGCACGACCGCGAAGCGCGACGGCGACGCCTGGGTGCTCGACGGCGAGAAGGCGTGGATCACCAACGCCGGTTTCGCCTCCTGGTACGTGGTGCTCGCGCGCACCGACCCGAACGCGGGCAAGAAAGGCATCTCGGCCTTCGCGGTGCCGGCCGACGCGCCGGGCTTCGGCGTCGGCAAGCCCGAGGAGAAGATGGGGCTCCGCGCCTCGCGCACGGCGGCGATCACCTTCAATCAATGCCGCATCCCGTCCGAATTCCTGCTCGGCGAAGAGGGCCGCGGCCTCGCGATCGCCAAGTCGACCCTCGACCACTCCCGCGTGGGCATCGCCGCCCAGGCGCTCGGTATCCACCAGAGGGCCCTCGAGCTCGCGGTCTCCTACGCCAAAGAGCGCGTCCAATTCGGCCGTCCGATCGCCGAGCACCAAGCGATCCAATGGAAGATCGCCCAGATCGCCACCGAGCTCGCCGCCTCCCGCGCCCTCACCTACCGCGCCGCGATCGAGCACGGAAACGAAGCCGGCCGCCTCGCCGCCCAAGCCAAGCTCTACGCCTCCGAAGCCGCGAACCGAGCCTGCGCCGAAAGCCTCCAAATTCACGGCGGCAACGGCTTCCACGCCGACTACGAGATCTCCCGGCTGTATCGAGACGTACGCGTGACCACGATCTACGAAGGGACCAGCGAGATGCAGCGGCTGGTGATTGCGCGGAGTATGTTGCGGTAATCGAAAGCGGGCTCTCCCCGGGCTCGCCGAGCTGTCTGCCAGCGAAGTAGGGGCGGAGCCCGCACAGGAAACGGAAGTGATATCCGTCGCAGCGATGTCGCGGAGGCTGGTCCAGCGGTCGTTCGTGCCCGATCAGTAGTGGTAGCGCACCTGGGCGATGAGCACGGAATCACCCTCCATGCGATAGACGATCCGGTGCTCGTCATTGACCCGCCGCGACCAATACCCTTTGAGGGCATGCCGAAGCGGTTCGGGCTTGCCCAGGCCGCGGAAGGGATCGCGCTGAATCTCGCGGATTAGTAGGTTCACCCGCTCGAGCAGATGTCGGTCGGTCTTTTGCCAGTGGAGATAGTCCTCCCAGGCCTGCTCCGAAAAGACCAGCTTCACTCGGCCAGCTCGCGCTCGACCCCGCCGCCCCGCTCAAGCTCGGCGATCGAATCGAGAAGGCGCCGGGCGTTTTTCGGGCTGCGCAAGAGGTAGGCCGTCTCTTCGAGAGACTTGAAGTCCTCGAGCGACAGCATCACCACGGAGTCCTCACCATTGCGGGTAATGATCACCGGCTCGTGCCGATCGCACACCGATTCCATGGTTTTTGCGAGCTGCGCCCGAGCCTGAGTGTAGGAGAGCGTGTTCATCTCTGGTGCTCCTTCCGTACAGGAGACTGTACAGGGTCCGGCGGAAACTGTCGAGGCTTCGCGCTATGATGCAAACTAGGAGAGGGCTTTGAGCCGCAGAGGCTCAGCCTGTCGCTTCACCAGTTGCAGGCCCATCGAGGCATCGTCCAACCAACCTCCCTAAAGGCACACCATGGCCAAATACCTGATCTCCTTCCCCAGCGCGGCAATGGTCGTTCCCGAAGGCGAGTTGGAATCGGTGGGGAACGATGCGGCCGCCGTGGTCGAAGAGGCGAAGGCTGCGGGCGTCTACGTCTTCGCCGGCGGAATCGACGAAGCCGTGCCGCCCGTGCTCGTCTCCGGCGACGGTTCGGTCGCCGAGGGGGGGTACCCCTGGGCGCCGCCGCTCAACGGCGGCTTTGCCGTGTTCGAGCTGCACTCGCGCGCAGAAGCCGTCGCCTGGGCGGCGCGGATTGCGAAAGCCTGCCGATGCGAGCAGGAGCTACGCGTCTTCGGATTCGACCCGCGGGCCTGAAAATGGGGACGCCGGGTCCGTGGGACGATCCTGGGAGGCTCGGGCGGGCCTAGATCGCGGCGTAGCGCCACCGCAAGGGGCTTCCGCGACTCGTCGGGGTGGTGCGAGCCCAGGAAGTGACTTCCCAGCCCAGGAAGCGCCCTCTTGCCACAGGAAGAGGCTCGCCGACCCGGGAGGCGATTTCCCATGCTGAGAAGCGACTTCCAGGATCTTCCTACGGAAATGCGCCTTCGGGGACGGTTTTCGAGCTCGGAAAGTTGCTTTGCCGGGGTCGGTTGAGTCTTGACGGTTCGGCAGGTGGGAGGAGGAACGGATCCGCCTCGAACCTTTGCCGATCGTGTCCCCCACGGAGCCGGATCCTGAGGACCTCGAGTGGGCTCGATTGAAGCGTCAGCGAGCCGGTTTGTAGGCGACGGCGTCGATCGACTGGGGCGGCGAGGGCCGAGCTCCGCGAATTGAGTCCATCGGGTGGTTCCGCTCGAGCGCTTCTGAAAGAGGGCGCTCGGCCGACGCCGAGGCCCTCGCACGAGCTCCTCCTACCTTACGACGACGACCACGACGACCACGACGACGACCGTCTTGGGCGCCTGACGTGCGACTTCACCGCCACTCGTCGAAGTGCTCCGTTCGAAGCGAAATTCGACTCTTGTCTCGGCATCCAGCCCCAGATCCCGAGCCGCTCGTTGGACCCTTTCCTGGATCTCGGCGGGTGAAATCGACGAGGGTTCTGCCAACGTGCGATCGAGGCGCTCGTTGAGCTCGCTCTCGATCTGATGAAGGGTGAGATTCCGGCCGGCGATAGCCATACGATTCCTTCCTTGCGTTCCAGCGTGGAGCCGGCTCTAGAAGCCGCTACATCGCTCGCGAAGCCGCGAGGGTGAATCCCTCGCACAAAGGGCATTCGCTTTCGTGGAAGGATTCTTGACAGCGTTTAATTCATCGATCGGGATGGCCTTAGAGCTCGGCCCGTCCCCTCGATTTCTCGAACCTGCGCTTGTTGGGATCCGAGAGTCCTCGCCGTTGCGCCGGGGGATCGCCCGCTGAGGAGCGATCGCTTGTCTCGCTCAAGGAAGCGCTCTGGCTTCTCTCTCGATCGAGTCAAGAAGCTCGGTGAACGGCTCGATCAATCGTCCGGTCTGGTCCGAGATCTCGATGGCCATGGAAAGAATCAGCCCGCTTTCGGTCGCTTGGAGAATGCCGATCAATGCCGCACGTCCGTCTACGACGATCATGGACGTGTTGACCTTGGCGCTGCTGATCGAGAAGCGGATCTTGGTCGGAGCGCGGAATCCTTTGACGCTCAGGGCCTTCAATTTCTCGTAGTGTGAAAACTCGCGCTTTCCCAGCAGCGATTCCGAAGGCTCCGAGGTTTCGTCCGGAACCTGGAAAATTCTCTGGTACAAGAATCTCTGATTTCTGGCTTGTTTCTGTTGCAGGATCTCTTCGAGGCGGTCGAAGTAGGAATCCCGGGAAGAAGAACGAATGTATTCACTCCGGTGGAAGCTCACGATCCTGATGCTTTCTTTCGCCTCATTGATCAGTTTGAAGGATGCCTCGTAAATCTCGGCTCGCTCCAAGGAGGTCGACCAATAGATTGCGATCTGCGGAGCCTGACTTCGCATCATGTTCAGCATCTCGGTGGTTTGCGAGGCTCCCTTCCCGGCGGCGAGCGCGATCAGACCGATGACCAAGGTCAGGCAAAGTGCAGCCACGACCTGCCCGATGTCTTTCGATGTAATTTGCGTGATGAAGTAGCCGATCGCCGTTCCGATCACGCCCGATACGATGTGGCCTCCTATATCTTTTAATTTCAAGCGCTTTCTCCCCGGGGTTGGAGATAAAAACTCCTGCGAACGCCAGCGCAGGGATCTGCGGCGACGGGTTGATGCTGGATAGGTGGGGCGACCCGCAGAGTATATGCGATAGAAGCAGAGAAGGAGTCGACACGGCGCCGTGCCTGGGAGCCTGAGCGTCGCTTGATCCCATACAGTCACCCGCGGCAAACGCGCGGGAAGCCCCTATCGTCGCCCTGCTTTTTTTGATCTGACCCTTGCTTCCTACCGCCGGACCTCATACCGCAGCCCGACCATGCCGCTTTTGTAGGCTTTGACTTCGGCGAGGTGGAGGGGGACGTCCCGGTTGAGGCGGTCGAAGAAGGGGATTCCGTCGCCGATCAGGATCGGCACGATCGAGTAGCGGACTTCGTCGGCGAGGCCGGAGCGGAGACAGTCGGCGGAGAGGGCTCCTCCGCCGACGAACCAGACGGAGCGGTAGGCGAGGCGGAGGCGGTCGTTGACGAACGAGGCGAGATCGCCGGCGTGAAATTCGATGGTCTCACGGGTCCGCGGCAGGTCGCGGTGGGTGAGGACGAAGACGGGCTTGTCGCCGTAGGCCCAGCCGTACCCCTTCGCTTCGAAGCCCAAGGCGGTCTCGTAGGTCCGCGAGCCCATGACGTAGCAGTCGATCGAGCGGAGGAAGGACTCCACGAATTCGGGGTCGAGCGTTTCGCCGTCGGCGAATTCGTCGGCGGTTTCGAGCCAATCGGTGCTGCCGTCCCTGCGGGCGACGAAGCCGTCGAGGCTCGCCACCATGTGGATCGTCACGCGAAAGTTGGGAGCGTCCATCGGTCGCCTCGCTGCCGGTCGCTTCAAGACTTGGAGGAGCGGAGTCTATCGCCCCGGATCGAGTCGGGCGCTCGTCTACAGCCCCGAAACCTTGAGCCGCCGCCGCACCGCGATGTGCCAGGCCCACATCACCGCGGCCGTCGCCCACCAGGCGAGGCCGACGACCGGGGCGTCGCGGATCAAGAGGAAGGTGATTTTCGATCCGTGGAAGACGAAGCTCAGCGGCAGGACGGAGAAGAGGGTCGCCACGACGAGCGTCGAGGTGCGCGACTTGAGCATCTGGCGGGTCTTCTCGAGCGCTTCCTTCTCAGCGTCGGTTGGCAGGAGCGAGGCGTCGGGAAGGGGGAGGGCTTCGAAGCGGGCGGCGGCGACGTCGGCCGCGAGGTCGGAGTCGGTTTGGAGGTATTCCTCGACCAGGGCGCGGGTGTCGGCGCTCGCCTCTCCGGCGAGGTAGACGGTGAGCAGGTCTTTCACCACGTCGCGGGTGACGTTCATGACGTTCGTTCCTTTCTCGTGGAGGAGTGGAGGCGCCCCTCCCGTCGGGCCGTGGCGAGCTTGAGGCGGGCGCGGTGGACGCGCACGCGGACGGAAGCGGGCGCGAGGCCGAGGGCGGCGCCGATCTCTTCGTAGGGCATGTTCCCTTGGGCGCGCAGGAGCAGGGCGGAGCGGTCGACCTCCGGAAGCTCCTGGAGCGCCGCGAGAACCGCGTCGAGCTCGGCGCGACTCTCGGCCTGCCGGTCGGGCCCGGGGGCCGGATCGTGGGCGCTGTCGTCGAGCTCGGTCGCGCGGGAGGAGCGCCGGAGGTCCTGGAGATAGAGGTTGCGGAGGATGGCGAACAGGTAGCCGCGCACGGTCGCGAGGTCGACCCGCTTCTGCGCATTCCAGAGCCGGACGAAGGTCTCCGACACGAGGTCGTCCGCGAGCGCGGGGTTGCCCGAGAGGTAGAGGGCGAACCGGTGCAGGTCGGGGGCGTAGGTCTGGAACAGGCTCGAGAAGTCGATCATGGGTCCCGGGCGCGGCGTGCGGCCGTCGCTCCTAGGAGAACGATCCCCGAAGGGGCCCGGCGTTACGAAGCTCGGGCGTCTAACGTTGGCCTGCCCGTCCCGGCCTCAGGGGGCCGGTTTGCCGTAACGCGCGGCGATCACGCGCGCGGCGCCGGTCTTCGGCACCTCGACGAGGTAGAGCCGGTCGAACTCGGTCTCGGCGATCGGTGGCACGGTCTGGCCGGTGAGGGCTTTCACCAGCGCGGGCACGGTGTCGCTGTGGCCGACGATCAGCACGGCCTGGCCGGCGTGCTTCTTCACCAGCTTCGGCGCCAGGTCGGCGGCGTAGGCCTCGGGGGTCATCTGGGCGCGCGGCCGCGACACGGGCGTGAGGTCGAAGTGCTGGGCCGTCGGCTCGGCCGTGAGGCTCGTGCGCTTGTACTCGGTGACGTAGACCGCCGAGAGCCCCGCTCCGTCGAGCACCCGGGCGAGATCCCGGGCCCGCTCCGCGCCCGCGGAGGAGAGGGTGGGATCCGTGGGATGGTCGGTCGCTTTCTCGGCATGGCGGACGAGAACGAACGTGGTGGTCCCCTTGGCCGTCGCAGCCTGGGACGTTGCGGAGAACGGTAACAAAGCGCCCGCAAGGGTCAGGGCGAGGAGCGGGAGCGTGGGTCGGAGGGAGCGAAGCGAGGGGAGCGACCGGTTGCGCATGCGAGGCCTCCTCAACGGTTGGGCTTCAAGGCGACGGCGTCGATCTCGACCGCGGCGCCGAGGGCGAGGACGGCGCCGCCGACGGTGATCCGCGCGGGGGGCTCGCCGCCGGGTCCGGCGACGAGGGCGAGATAGGCGGCATTCATCTCGGCGAAGGTGCCGATGTCATGGAGGTAGACGTTCACCTTCACCAGGTCGGCGAACGTCGCGCCGCAGGCGGCGAGGATTCGCTCGACGTTGCGCAGGGCCTGCTCGGTCTCGGGTCCCGTTCCTCCCGGGACGAGATCGAAGGTGTCGCCGACGGTACCGAGGGTGCCGGAGACGTAAATCAGATCGCCCGCGATCACCGCGTGGCAGAACGCCGGGAGCCGGCCGAGGCCGGGGACGTTGATTCGTTCGGGGGGCATGGGTTTCCTCCTGAGCTGGACGAGGATCCTACCCGCGCGGCAGCTCCTCGGGGTGGAGCTGGCCGACCTCGCGCGCCGCCGGCTCGGTTCCCTGGGAGTCGCCGGAGTAGGAGGCGAGGACCTCGTCGGTCGGTCCGTCGCCGCGCAGGCGGCCGGCATCGAGCCAGAGACAGCGGCCGCAGCTGCGGCGGATCGCCGCCTCGCTGTGCGAGACGAGCAGGATCGTCGTTCCCGCGTCGTGAAACTCGGCAATTCGGTCTTCGCAACGGCGGGTGAACGCGGCGTCGCCCACCGAGAGCACCTCGTCGAGGATGAGCACGTCGGGCAGCCAGGCGGTCGCGATCGAGAATCCGAGCCGCGCGACCATCCCGGAGGAATAGTTGCGGATCGGCGCCCGAACGAAATCGCCGAGTCCGGAAAACTCGATGATCCGGTCGAGCGCGAGGTCGATCTCGCGCCGCTTGCGCCCGAGCAGCAGGGCGTTCAGGTAGATGTTTTCGAGTCCGGAAAGCTCGTGGTCGAAGCCGGTACCGAGCTCGAGAATCGGCACCACGAGGCCGTCGACCTCCCGGCGGCCGGCGCTCGGCTTGAGCACGCCGGAGATCACCTTGAGCAGGGTGCTCTTGCCCGCGCCGTTTCGGCCGATGATGCCGACCGTCTCGCCGTCGCGCACCGAGAAGCTCACGCCGGAGAGCGCCCAGAGCTTCTCGTAGGAGAGGGCGCCCTTCATCAGGTGGATCGCGTAGTCCTTGAACGACGGGATGCGCTGCTTGGCGAGCCGGTAGCAGAGCGACACGTCGTCGAGCCGGATGCGCAGGTCGGAGCCTGGAGTCTTGGACATGGCGGACGCTTCGTTCGGCGAGGCTCGACGACGCTAGACGTAGAACGGGATCCGGTCGCTCGACTTGCGGAACGCCCAGATGCCGATGCCGAGCGCCACGATCGCGATTCCGGCCGAGACCGCGATGTGCGTCATCGGCGGGACCTTCTGCAGGTAGATCGGGTCGCGGAAGATCTCGAGGATCGAGCGCAGCGGATTGAACCGGACGATCCAGCGCACGTGCTCGGGAACGATCTCGTACGGGTAGATGACCGGCGTGAGGTACATGAGCAGGGTGAGCAGGACGCCGATCAGCTCGACCACGTCGGAGAAGAAAACGGCGAGAGGTGAGAGCAGCAGCCCCGCGCCGAGCGTGAACAGCGCGGCGAGCAGGATGGCGACCGGCAGGAACAGGATCGACCATCCCGGCCGGTGGCCCGAGAAGATCAGGATCAGGAACAGCGGGATCAACGCGAGCGCGAGGTTGATCACGCCCGAGATCACGGTCGAGAGCGGGAAGACCACCTTCGGCACCGGCAACTTCTGGAGCAGCTGCGCGTTGCCGCGCAGGCTGTTCATCGAGGCGACGATCGACTGGGAAAAGAAGTTCCAGAACAGGATCCCGGCCAGGGCGTAGATCCAGTACCCCGGCCGGTCCGAGCCGAAGATCGACGAGAACACCATGGTGAAGACCAGCATCATCAGGAGCGGCTGGAGCATCGTCCAGAGGAAGCCGAACGCCGAGCGGCGGTAACGGACCTTCAGATCGCGTTCGACCAGAACGCGGATCAGGTCGCGGTAGCGGAGAAGCTCGGTCATTCGGCTTGTCGTCGCCTCGTTCCTCGGAGGGAGCGTCAGCGCATCCCGGTCGCGTGGTCGGCGTTCTTGATCAGGTCGACGAACTTCGGGTTCTCGCGCAGCGACACGAACACGGCGTCGACGCGCGCCTCTTCCATCTCCTTGGCGCGCACCGCGTCGACGCGCTCGTAGCGGAAGAAATGGCGGGTGAGGAGCTCGAGCGCCTTCTCGCTCTGGCCCAGCTGCGCCCAGATCGCCGCCAGGTTGTAGGAGGCGGGCAGGAGCGACTCGTTCTCCCGCGCGATGCGCGCGGCCTCGTCCGGGTGGCCGAGGTTGACCAGATAGGTGGCGGCGAAGACCTGGTTGTAGGTGTCGTCGGGATCGAGCGCCATCGCCTTCTGGACGAAGCCGTACGCCTTGTCGAACTGCCCCTCGGAGTTCCAGTAGACGGCGAGGTTGCGGTAGGTGATTGCGAGCGGGAAGGTGGCGACCGACTGTACGAACAGGTCGACGCCCTTCTGGAACTCGCCGTCGTGGATGGTCATCTTGCCGAGGCCGTGGAGGGCGACGGCGCGCGACAGCGGGTCGCCGCCGAGGTCGAGCAGCCGGTGGAACGCCGCGCGCGCCTTGTCCCACTCGCCGGTGTGGTGGCGGTAGAGCTCGCCCAGGTAACGCAGCGGCACGGGATCGCCCGGATCGAGCCGGCGCGCCGCCTCGTAGGCCTTGGCGGCGGCGGGCAGGTCGAGGGCGTCCTCGGCGCGGAGCCCGATGGCGAGCGCCCTGGCGACGCGGGTCTCCGTCGAACGGCTCGGATCGGCGAACGGCAGGTCGAGGCGCGCGTCCTTCGGCACCGGCTTGCCGAGCTTGTCGAGCGCCTTGGCGGCTTTCTTGCCGAGCTTCGGGACCATGCAGCGCTGCTCCCAGACCTGCTGGTAGAGGGTGGCCGCGCCGTCCTTGTCGCCGCTCTTCTCCTTCGCTTTCGCCGCGTCGAGCTGGGCGTCGAGCTCGTCCTCGCGCTGCGAGAGCGCCTTGTCGACGATCTTTTCGACGTCGGCGCGGCCGAGCGGCTGGCCGGGGCGGATCGAGGCGCGGGCGATCTCCTTGCCGTCGGCGCCGGCGAGCACCGCGGTCGCCGTGTCCCCGGCGACCTGGAAGCGCGTTTGCAGATCCGCGAGGTTCGCCGGCACGAGGGCCATGCCGACGCAGCGGCCGGCCGCCAGGGTGAGGATGCGGGAGCTCTGCAGCTCCGAGCCGCGCGCTTCCTCGGGCGAGATCGGGAACCAGTAGAGGACCCACGTCCCCTCCGGGGCGGGATCGCCGGGAGCGAGCACCTTCCACGGCACGCGATAGGTCGCGAGGTCGTCCTGCGGGAAGCCCTGCGGCGCGGGGGCGATGCCGCCGACGCCGCCCCCTCCTCCGCCGCCGCACGTGGCGGAGGCCGGCAGGCAAGACAGCGCAAGGAGCAAGGCGAACGCGACCCGATGTTTCATTGGAGCCTCCCGGGGGGCGAAAGTGGAAACCGGCGTGGAAAAGACAGGCCGGCCGAGCGGCATACGAACGAGCCGCCGGGGCAGTGGCGCGGATTCTATGGGATTCGCGCGCCGGAAAGGGCGCAGCGGGCGCGGCGAAACGCCTCGTCGTCGGCGGTCCAGGCGGCGCGGTCGGCGGCGCGGACGAAAGGACGGTGGACCATCCGACCGAGCGCGCGCAGGGCGGCTCCCGCGCGCAGGGCGCGGCGGGCGGCGGCGGCTCCGGAAGTCCCGCGGTGCTTCGCCGCGGCGAGCAGGAGGTCGGTGAGCAAGAGCTCCGGATGTTTCTGGTCCGAGCTCGTCCCGCCGTCTTGGCGGATCGTGGCGCCGTGGTGATGGAGGACGTGGAACTCCGGCAGGATCGCGACCTTCCACCCGCGCTCTCGCACGGTCAGGCAGAGGTCGAGGTCTTGGGCGTAGAACCGATAGCGCTCGTCGAGAGGCCCGGGGGCCCCTATCGGTTCGACCGCGGCGCGGCGCACGCAGAGCGCGGCGCCGGTGACCCATTCGACCTCGCCCGCCCGGCGGAGCGGGCGCGCCCTGCGATACGGAGCGAGGCGGCCGATGAACGCGGGGAGGCCGCTCGCGAGGCCGAACAGCCAGAGGTCGCTCGGCGCGCCGCCGCCGCTCCATTGCGGCCGGCCGTCGGGGAACGAGAGGGCGGCGCCGGCGATGCCGAGCTTGGGGTCGGCTGCGAACGCGGCCCGGAGCACCGCGATCCCTCCGGCTTCGACCTCCGTGTCGCTGTTGAGCAGCAGGAGCAGGTCGCCGCGCGCGGCGAGCAGGCCGCGGTTCGCCGCGCGGGTGAAGCCGGTGCCCACCTCCGAGCGGAGAGTTCGCACACACGGGAGCCGGGGATCGGCGGCGATCGCCTCGGCGGTGCCGTCGGTGCTGCCGTCGTCGACCACGAGCACTTCGACGTCGGCCGGCAGATCGCCGAGAGAATGGAGGCAGGTGAGGGTGAGGTCTTTCGTGTCGCGGCTCGGGATGATGATCGAGAGGGCGACCGGATGTGCGATCGAGGGGGCGGCGAGCGGTTCGGGCTCTCCGCGGAACGGCGAGGGAGGGCTCGGCGCCGTCATCCGTCCTGCGGCGGTTGGGCGCGCTTCGGCGTTCTTCGGGCCATCGCGCGCAGGAAGAGCCCGTAGGCGGGGATCAACAGGGCGGGCGGCGCCCAGTCGAGCACCCGCTCCTTCCAACTCGTGGCGCCGTGCCGCTTCCAGGCCGCAACGACGCGGCGGATCTCGGCCTCGAACGCGGGATCGATCGGCCCCTTGCCGGCGAGGCCGACGACCGTGTGGGGGAGCTTCTCCAGGCCGCACATGGCGGTCGCGATCGGGTGGTAGTCCTTGAGCAGCGCGTCGAACGCGCTCGCGGTGAAGCGCCAGTAGTCGTCGGGGTAGGCGTGGATCGGGAAATACCAGACGGAGGTCATCAGGATCACCCCGCCCGGCTTCAGGCAGCGGAGCACCTCGGCGGTCGCGCGCCAGGGCTCGCGGACGTGCTCGATCGTGTCGAACAGGATCGCGGTGCCGACCGAGGCGTCGGGGAGCGAAAGCTGGTGGAGGTCCTGGATCTCGTCCACCCCGTCGCCCGGCCGCATGTCGCAGCCGACGTAGCGCTTGCCGGGGAAGTAATCGCGGACGTACGGCAGGTGCTGCTGCCCGGGCACGCGAAACGCCCCGAACTCGTAGATCGGTTCCGGCAGGTCGACCGAGCGGGTGAGCCCGTCGAGCAGCTTGAGCAGGGTTACGCGCATTGCGAGGGCGATGAATCCGCGGCGGAAGATATCAGGCCGGACGGTGCGCGGTCACGGCGAAGCGGCGCGCCCCGGACCGAGGGGGAAGGGTCCGAGGCGCGCCCCGAAGGGGGCGGAGGGGGGCCGGCTAGAAGTCTCCGTCCCAATCGCCGGCGATCGGCAGGGTGTTCGCCTGATTGAGGGTGAAGACGAACTGGTGGTCGGCGACGCCCGCGCTGTTCAGATTGCGCAGGAGGTGCTGGCCGGTCGCCGGATTCCAAACTCCGATCGAGTCCCAGCCGTCGCCGTCCCAGTCCCCCGCCTCGGGCAGGAGCCCGCCTCCGGGGGTACCGAAGTTGAAGATGCTCTCGGGGCCACCCGCGCTGTTTTCGTTGCGCAGGAAGAAGACGCCGCTCGTCGCGTCGAAGAGGCCGACGCTGTCGATGCCGTCGCCGTTCCAATCTCCCGCGACCGGCCGGACCGAGCTGCCGGTGCCCAGCAGGGCGTTGATCTTGAACGAAATCTCGGCGTCTCCGGTGGTGTTGGCGTTGCGCAGGTAGAACCAGCCGGTCGCCGGATCGTAGAGCCCGCACGTGTCGCGGCCGTCGCCGTTCCAGTCTCCGGCGATCGGAATCAGCGGGTCGGTCCGGAGGATGCTCCCCGCGGCGAAGGAGAACGTGACGTCCGGCGCGCCGGAGAAGTTCGAATTGCGCAAGGTGAACGTCGAGGTCACCGGATCGTAGCGCCCCACTGTGTCGATGCCGTCGCCGTTCCAGTCGCCGCTCACGCCCACGCCGGTGGCGCCGGAGATCTGCACTTGGAGGTTCTGGCCGAGGCCCGCGGCGTGGAACAGGCGAAGCTCGATCGCCGCAGGGTCGGCCGGAGCGAGCCCGACCGTATCGATCGGCGTCGTGCCGGCGACCCAGGCGGAGACCGAGGCGGCCCGCGTCTGGCCCGCGCTGTCCTTGACCGTGACCGTGATCGGATAGATCACCCCGGGAACCGCGTACGTGTGATTGGCGTTCGGGACGCTCGAGAACGGTGTCGCCGCCCCTCCGGTCTCCCACTGGAAGCTGAACGTCATGCCCGGGAAATCGTCCGTCGAGCCGCTCGCGTTGGCCTGGCAGTACAGACCGGCACAGGTCACCGAAAGGCGTGGGTTGGGCGGATTGTCGGTCGTCGTGCCGATCAGTTGATCGAGCGCGGCATGGAGGTTGGGGAGAGGACCGATCTGCCGGGGATCCGCCGCCTGCGCCGTCCCGGTGTTTCGCAGCAGCTGCCGCATCGCCGCGGGCGAGAGGGCCTGCAGGTTGTGGGCGAGCGCGGCGCCTTGCAGGTCGGCGGCCGCGCCGGCCACCATCGGCGAAGCGCCGGAGGTTCCGCCGAACAGGGCGGTATAGGCCTGGCTCGGATCGCCGGAGCCGAAGAGGTCGCCGTACCCGAGCGTGGTGATCGTACGGCCCCAGCCGTGGAGGTCGACGCGAGAGCCGAAATTCGTGGTGCAGACGGGCACGCGCGGCGCGCCCGTGCTCGCCGCGACCAGGATCGCTCCGGAATCCCGGACCTGGCGATCGAACGCTCCGCCGTAGTGGGGATCGTCCAAGTTGTTGGAGCCGTTCGCGGCGGCCTCGACGACGATCACCCCGTTCGCGGTCGCGGTGTGGATCGCGTCGAAGCTCGCGGGCTCGTACTCGACCGGGACGAGGCTAAAGATGCAGGAGAAGCCCTGCGGGCACGGGCAGGTTGAGCCTGGCGGCGGGGTGGAACCGACCTGTTGCTCGATCAGGACGATGCCGCCGGGGCCGGCGTTCAAAGCCGCCTGGTGAATCGCGTTCGCGAGCCCCACGCCGAGCACGCTCTGCAGGCCGATCGAAGCGTGGTGGGCGATGCCGGTCACTCCGTAACCGTTGTCCGGAGCGGCGAGGATGCCGATCACGGCGTCGCCGTGTTCCGTGCCGTTGCCGGTATTGGCACCCCCCTGATAGGAGACCGCGGGGAAGTCCTCGTGCGCGAGCCGCCAGGTGTATTCGACGTCGACCACCCGGGCGCCGTCCCCCTTCCCGCCGGGGACGGTCCAGGCGTAGCGAGCGTCGATCCCACCCAGGCTCGCGCTCTCGAGGTAGCCCTGGAAGCCGAGGACCGTGAAATCGGGAGTCGTCGGCGGCAGGTCGGTCGGCAGCGAGGGTACGGCCGCGGCGTAAGCCACCTCGACGCTCGCGAGGTCGTCGAGGTCAGCGATCAAGCCCGCGACCGCGCCGGCCGTGGTGCCGGAGGGCACTTCGATCCTGACGTAGAGGTCGAGGTCGGCCAACTCTCTTCCCGCCGCGTTCTCCCCGGCGGCGCGGCGCAGCTCGAGAACCGGCTCGCTGGCGTCGAAGGTCCGCGCGACGCCGACGACGAGGGGAGACGCGGCGAGGATCCCCTGGAAGGTCTGGAGATCGGTCTCCACCTGCTTGTCGTCGAGCTTTCGGGTCGCCAACTGATCCTCGTCGCGCGGCGAGCGTTCGAGGATCACGAAATCCGGGTCCCGGAAGCGGATGCGCGTCCCCTCGTGAAACTTGACCATCACGGAGTCGATGGCCGACCCGGAGGGAGGCCCGGGCAGGGATTTCGCGAACGGCACTCGCGGCTGGAGCTGCCCGAGCGAGGCCACGGCTCCGAAGGCGACACAAACGAGGAGAGCGAGGAGGCGGCGACCGAAACGTCTTGGCATGGAGGTCTCCCATCGAGGTTGATGGCAGCAAAGACCCCCAGGGGCCGGCCCTGGTGTTAGGCGCGCTTCGACCCCACAAGCGGGCGTGGACGACGGCCTACGGCACCACCGCCACGTCGAGCGATTTCGGCGGCAGGCCCAAATCCTCGAACCAGGCGAAGTTCTCCTCGACCAGATCGATCACCAGGCGGTGCTTGCCGGGCGGCAGGTCGGCGACCACCGGCAGCTCGGCTTCGACCGTCGCGCCGCGCATCGCTTTCGTGACGAGCATCACCCGGTCGCCCTCGACCGCGGCGGAGCCGTCGGCGGGGCGCCAGCGGTAGGAGAGGTGGACGTTGTTCGAGAACGGCATCAGGAGGAACGTGCGGAATTCGACCGTGAAGATCGCCCTTTCTCCGCGGTGCATCTCCGTCGGGCCCTCGGCCTTCAGCCACTCGATGTCGCCTGGGCTTGCCGCGGCCGGAATGCAGTGGCAGGCCCGGAGCTTGCCCGCGAAGTCTGGGTCGAGGTCGGAAAACAGCGTGTACCCCTCGAGCGTCTCGCGCTTGGAGGGGAGGCCGCGGCGCTCCAGCAGCTCGGTGAGGCGCCGCCGGTCCTCGCCGCTCAGCAGGAAGCTCGGGTGCGGATCGGCGTCGACCTTCGCCCGCAGGTCGAGATCGCGCACGAACGAGTTCGTCGACGTGCCGAACGGGCTCGCGGCGATCATGCCGCCTGAGAGGAACGCGATGCGGTAGGCGGTCCAGTACGAGGCGTAGAGCGAATCGATGCCGCGCGCGCGGATCTCGGCGACCAGACGGGCGCCCGAAACGTCGAAGCGTCCCCCCTCGCGACCGGCGAGCTGGGGCGCCGTCCACTGGCTCGCGAGGTTCATGCCGAGAAGTGCAGTGGCGAGCAGGGCGGCGAGCGCCCGCGGCCGGAGCGAGACGACCGCGAGCCCCGCGAGCGGCGCGATCGCGAGATAGGTCGGGAGCAGATAGCGCGGATCGACGAAATCGGTGCGCGCGATCGCGAGGTTCAGGACCGGCACGGCGACCAGGATCGAGACCAGCATCGCCGCGTGTCGGCGGCGAGCCCGCCCGGCGGCGGCGCGCAGCTGGTAAAGGCCGAAACCGAGCAGGACCAGCAGCAGGACGATCGCGATCGCGGTCGAGCCGGGAAACGTCGTTCCGTGCGCCCAGGTCGAGCGCCCGCCGAGCACGTCGTTCCAACCGAGGCGGAACAGGTCGCCGAGCCGCTCGGATAGGGGATCGACCCCTTGCGCCGAGGTCGCCGCGGCCATCTCCGGTGCCTTCAAGCTCGGGAAACCGTGGCGCACGTTGTGCCACCACCAGGGGAAATCGCCCACCAGGAAACCGAGGGCGAGCAGAGCCAGGCTCTTCGGCCCGAGCCAGAGCCGCCAACGGCCCGTCAACGCGAGGATCGCGATTGGCGCGCCGAGGAAGATCGACAGCGGATGGACCCACCAGGCCATGCCGAGCAGGCCGCCGAGGACGAGGAGATCGAGCGCCGTCTTCCTGGTGTCCGGCTGGGCCGGCGACCGCAGTCCGTCAACTTGGTTCCACTCGAAATGGTCGTCGACCCGCAGGGCGAACAGCAGGGCGAGCGCCGAGAGGAGGAGGAGCGAAGTGTAGGCGCCGTCCGACGTAAGCCCCTTGTAGAGGAAGAACGACGGGGCGATCGCCAGATAGAGCCCCGCCGCGAACGCCGCGCCCTCGCCGAACGCCCGCCGAGTGAACGCCCAGACGGCGAGGACGAGGAGGACGACCAGCACGGCGAGGGTGACGCGGAAGACGGCCGGTGACGCGCCGAACAGGCCGAACGTGAGGGCGAGCAGATGGGGCTCAAGCGTGCCGCCGTACTCCGAGCCGTAGCAGAAGACCGGATGCTTGCCGTGGTTCAGGATGTCGAGCCCGATCAGGCCGATGATCGACTGGTCGGAGCTGAACGGGACGCGGCCCCGGAGCTCGAACAGGGTCATCGACAAGCTCGCGACCAGGACGAGCAGGATCGCGGCGACGAGCGGCCGGGGCGGTCGGAGTGGGGAACTCAAGGGGGCGGTTCGGGGAGGGTGCGGTTCTCGTCCCAAAGCAAAAGGGCCGCCCGGCAGGTGCTGCCGAGCGGCCCTCGATCGCTCGTGTGCGAGCGGGTTCTACTCGCCGTTTACTGGAAGTAGCCCGTGGCGTCGATGACCACGTGGGTGGTCGCCGAGCCGCCGGCGATGCCGTACACCGCCCGCAGGTCGGGGGTGGTCGCCTTGAGCGGCACGATCGCGCCGTTGCCGAGCGCCGGCTCGCCCGCGTTGAACGTCAGCGTGGCGACGAGCGGCGGGCTCGCGAGGTTCGAGGGATAGAGCGTGAGGAATCCGGTCGCGGTCGGGCCGACGACCGTCACGTTCACGACGACCGCGGCCGCTCCGGAGGGGATGCCGCAAACGCCCTGCACCGTGAAGTCGCGCGTCGCACCGGCGGTCATGATGCCGCCGAAGCCCGAACGGGTGTCCGCGATACGGCAGGGCGAGATCGCGTGAAATTGAAAGGGACCGGTTTGGGCCGAAGCCGAAAGGCTCGCGGCGAACATTCCAGCAGCCAACAGGATCTTGCCGAATCGCACTGTGACCATGACCACTCCTTTTGGACCTGAGGAAGGTATCACCAACGGGCTATAAGCGTCAATCGATCGGGGACGGGCAGGGCAAGGGAGCCCGCGCCGCTTCGATGACACGCCCGCCGTGATTCCGAGCCCTCTCCGTCTGAACAGTCGCCCCCTCTCAGCGATCAAGAGTGTCTTTGAAAAGAAGGAGGGCTCGAACGTGGCCAGACCGGGTACCGAGAGGACGCAGACCGAAGCTGGAAGGGGGGCTGTGCGCCGACGCCTCGTCATCCTCCTCGCCTGGGCTTTGACGATCGCCGGACTCGGAGAAGCGGAAGCCCGAACCTCGCTCAAACCGGGAGAGTTGACGAGCTCGGCCCGCCACTTCGTCGTCGAACAACTGGAAAAGCAGCGCGCCGAGGCGAAAGCGAAGGGAGATCTCGGCGAGGAGGCGAACGCGCTCACCCTGCTCGGGCTCTCCACTTTCGAGGACGAAGCGACGTCGCGGGCGTACTTCGAGCAGGCCTTGGAGCGGTACGTGCAAGCGGGCGATCGGCTGGCGCCCGCAGTCCTCTCACTGAGCCTCGGTCTTACGGCGAAAGAGCGCGACGACGATGCCGAGGCGGAGACGCTCTTGCGTCGGGCCGCGAAGCTGGCCGCGGCGATGCCCCGTTCTCTGAATCACGTCTTTCGGAAGCCCGTCGACGGCATCGAAAAGCTCCTCTGGGCTTTGCGGCTCGCTGCGAAGCTCGGCTGGAAACCGGCGGAAAAGATCGAACGAATTCCCGCCCTGTTGGAAGGGCTGTCGCGTGGAAGCCTGGCCGAGATTCTGGTCGGACATGGCCGTTTCGATGAGGCGAACAATGAGCTGAACCGAGTCCTCGAGCTTTCATCGGGTCTGGAAACGTCCCTTGGCATACCGGCCCGTAAGGTTTTGGCCTTTATCGAAAAGTCCAAGAGCGACCCCAAGCGGAAGGTGGTGGCCCTGCTGGAGGAATCGCAGCGGCGCGGCGTTCCGCTCGGATCGCCCGCGGCCGAGGAGCTATTCGTCCAGGGTAAGAAGCTGCTCTCCGCGGCCATGGAGCCCGAGGATCGAGCGAAGGTGCTCGCGGTGTTGTCGCTCCTGGCGCGGAACGCAAATCGGGCGGAGGAGGCGGTGGCGCTCCTGGCGGAAGCCCAAAAGCTCGAACCTTCGTTGCCCTCCTTTCTTCATAGTCTGGAGTCAATCCTGTTCTCGGACCTGGGAGCGTCGGAACGAAGCCGGCGCGCGGCGGACGTCGCGCGGGAAAAGGCCGGCACCGAGGATGACATGAGGCAAGCAGAAACCTTGCATTGGTTCTCTGTAGCGCTGGGAGAGCAAGCCGATGGGCCGGAGAAGGTGAAGGCCTTTCGGAAGCTGGCCGAGCTGATTTCCGACATCTCTCCTGAAGTTGGCGCGCTCCTCGAGGCTGCTGCAGCGATGGACGAGAAGGAGCCCGTGAGCCTCGCTCAGCTCGGGAAGCTCGGGGTGGCGCTGGAGGATCTACTTCCGGCGGAAGGCATGACCAACACGCGACGGCTGCTCGAGGCCGTTCGCGACGATCCGACGGCCGATTTCGGCCCCCTGGCGACGGAGGCTGAAGGAGCTCGCGAATCTCCCCGCCGAGGCGATGGCGAAGGATGCCCCGGATCGGAAGGTGATCCTGGCCCTCCGGTCGAGCCTGCTAGCGAGCCAGGGCAAACCGGAGGAGGCGATCGCGGCGGCCCGAGAGCTCGCGGACTCCGCCGAGGAGCGCCAAGAGCATCTCCGTCTCGACGAGTTCTCCCTGAACGTCGCGCGCGAAACGGCGAAGAGCTTCGAGCCCCTGATCGAGCTGGAAGTCGCCGCGGGCCGTACGGAGGACGCTTTCGCGAGCGCCGAACGCGCCCGAGCGTCGACGCTCCTTCGCTGGTTGGGGGGGCCGCGATCCGACCCCCGAGCGGAAGGGGATCCGGACCTTCTCGCCCGCATCGACGAGATCAACGCCCGTTTGAAGACGCTCGAGCCCGCGGACGATCGGGACAGCTTGGCGAAGGTCGAAGAACTGCGCGGCTCGAGGGACGACCTGCTGCTCCGGCTTAAGTTGCTGCAACCCGGGTACTCCGAGTTGCCGGTCAGCCGACCCCCGACCGTCGCGGAGATCCGAGCGGCGCTTCCGGAGGATACCGCTCTGGTGAGCTTCTTCACCTTGCCGGGCAAGACGATCGCCTGGGTTCTCGACCGCGAAGGCCTGGCCTCGTTCGAGCTTTCGCCCTCCCGCGGGCAGTTAGCCCGGGACGTCGAGAGGCTTCGTTCGGCGATCCCGGCCGAAGGGTATTCGGGCGTCCGGCCCGATCGTCTCCTCGAGCGGGGCGTGGAGGTGGTCGATCCCGGTTTGACGACATTCCGCTCGGTGAGCGAGGGTTTATATCGATCGTTGATCGCCCCTTTGCGTCCCCATCTGCGGGCCTCGCGCCTGCTGCTCGTCCCCCATGATGCCCTTCAGCGGTTGCCTTGGGGCGCGCTCCAGGAGCCGGGCACGGGGCGGTATCTGATCCAGGACTACGCCTTGAGCCTGCTCCCCGCGGCCGGTGCGCTGGTGGCGGAGGCGAACGCGAGGCCCGGGGAGCCGTCGCTATCTGCTGCTGC
Organism: Thermoanaerobaculia bacterium; assembly: GCA_044226625.1. GTDB lineage: Bacteria > Acidobacteriota > Thermoanaerobaculia > Multivoradales > UBA5704 > DASYKS01. The sequence goes on along the minus strand of JBGAGQ010000001.1, from coordinate 78,051 downwards.
CGGCGCGCTAGTGTTCGGCGATCCTGCGACCGAAATCCCGGACCTTCCGCCCTTGCCAGCGGCCCGGCGAGAGGCGGAAGGGGTCGCGCGGCTCCTGGGCGTGACCGCGAAGGTGGGAGCGCAGGCGCGGGAATCGATCCTGCGAAAGCAGGCTGCGTCGCTCTCGTTGCTCCACCTCGCGGCGCACGGTGAGCAGGATTCGAAACGGCCGAGGGTGAGCTATCTGGCCCTCGCGCCGGACGCCGAACAGGACGGCCGTCTGGAGATGGGGGAGATCTTCGACGAGCTGCGGTTGCCCGCACGGCCGCTCGTGGTGCTGTCCTCCTGTCAGAGCGGCCTCGGCAAGAGATCCGGGGGCGACGAGATCGAAGGGATGATTCGCGCCTTTCTCTTCGCGGGTGCGGGGGGCGTGGTCGCAACCCTCTGGAGCATCGACGACGAGGCCTCGGCGTTGCTGATCGATTCTCTCTACCGCCACCTCGTCGAGGGCCGAGCCGCGTCGGAAGCGCTACGCGCGGCGCAAAGCGAGATGATCGTTCACCCGAAATACGGGGCGCCTTTCTATTGGGCCGGTTACGCGTACACCGGAGACCCCCGTACTTCGACGGAAAGGCTGTTCCGATCCGAAAGGATTTCCGAATCCAAACGACCGTGAAGTGTCCCGCCGAGTTCGCTGAGCTCCTCCTCCGCTCCGGCCCCCAAAGTCAAAGTCCATCGGGCCGGTGCTGAACGAGACAACGCCGTCACCCGTCTGGCTTTCGGCCGCATCGTCGAGAGCGATGCGGAGCGCGCGGTGGTCGAGCTTTCCCGTCGGGTTCCGCCGGCCGAGCTTCAAGGCGCCCGCGTCTTCCTCATCGCTCGCGCGTTCGGCGACCTGCGCTTGCGGGTCCGAGGTGCATCACGGCGACTTTTCCAAAGACTTCGCCGATTCCTGCACCGCTCGCGTTAGCGCTCGATTCGCCGCCTCGGCCTCTTGGGTGAGACTTCGCTCGTCGTAGACTTGCCTCGCCAGCTCGAAAGAGCCGACGGCGTCGCAATAGCGTTGGCCCTCGTAGGCGATCCGGCCCAACCCGAAGTAGGCGGCCGCTCGAACGGCTTTCGAATCGCCCGCGAGCGCCTCGCGGTAGAGCGGCTCGGCGAGGAAGTCGAGGCCGGTGACGAGGTAGAGGTCGGCGAGGGTGACGGCGAGCTCCGGGGATGGATTACTGGCGCGAAGCTGTCGATAGATCGGGATCGCTTGCGAGTACAGGCGTCGCCTCGCGAAGAGCCCGGCCTCTGCCGTCAGCAGATCGTCGCCCACGAGGCCCGCGTTCCGTAGCTCGGCCAGTGCGGCTCGAAGTTGGGCGTCGTCCCCCGGCCGCGGCGTTCGCGCGTCAACCGGCGTGTCGGCGAACCAGTTTGGAGAGACGCCGTTTCGAGCCGAGACGTTGAGGAGGTATTCCGAATCCTGGGCAAGATCCGGAGCCTCCGCGGGCCAAGGGTACGAGCAGAGGTCGAGCCCGTCCGGATCTCGATGGCAGGTCGCTTCGGCCGCTGAAATCTGGAAGCGATGCTCGGTCACGTCGCCTCGTCGCCATTCGACCCGGTACTCTTCCGCGCTCTCGCCCGCGAGCCACCAAAGGGTGGGACGAAGCGAGGGCAGTACACAGTTCCGAAGCGAATAGACCGTCGGCGCGAAAGGGTTCTCGCCCCGAATGGTGCGCAGCTCGCGGTCGATGACCATCATCCCTTCCACCACCTCGAACCGGCCGGCGCGCGGCGCCACGAGCGCGTATTGGGCTTCGGTCAGGAGCCGGCCGGTATTGCATGCCCTCTCTGAAAGCTTCCAAACGGCCGGTCCCTTGAGCGGGACGTAGCGGCGGTTCGAGCAGACCACGCCGACGAACCCCTCGGCGGGTACGCGCACCAGGGCTCCTTCTTGAACGATTTGCCAGGCGTTCGCGGCGGGCAGGCTCCGGACCCCTGGGCCTGCCACCTCCACCGCGCCGCCGATCTGGGTGAGCCGAGCGGAGATCTCGGGGCGGGCAGATAGCGCGCCAGCCGGCAGGGCCGTGAGAAGCGCGAGCCGGGAGGCCGCGCGGAATCCCGAACGAAGAAAGCTCTGAGTCATCCGTCGGTCCTTTCAGGGCAAGCCCGGCGGCGGGCGATTTCCTCCACCGCCGGGGCCCAGGGCGAGATCCCCTGGTTGTCGAGCAGGCGGAAGTCGTCGACCCGACGGCAGGTGGCGGCGGCGTTGCCGAGCCGGTCTTCGGATTGCGCGAGCAGGGCGAGCGTCTCGATGCGCCCGAGATCGCCGACGGCGAAGAGGTCGAGAGCCCTCTCAAGCGGAGCGATCGCCGCCGCGGGAGAGCCGCTCGCCAGCTCGATCTCGCCGAGGCGCCTGTAGTACTCGGCGCGCTCCGGGTCGAGCCGCAACGCGACGGCGATGTTCGTTCTCGCGCGGGAGAAAAGCCCGCGAGACAGGGCGGCTCGCGCCAGCTCGGCGTAGACCTCGGAGTTTCGCGGCGAGGGAGCGGGCCACGTCACAGCCTTGGAAAGGACGCCGTAAGCCTCGACGGGGTTGCCGTGATCGTTTAGGAAGTGGCCGAGGTCGTAGAGCCGATCCACGGATTCCGGCTCCCGCAGCGCGGCCTCGCGATAGAGATCCTCGGCCGCGCGCACGTCGCCCAACTGCTCCTCGGCGGCGGCCAGATTTGTCGCCACCTTGGCCGAGCGGGGAGCGAGCTTCAGAGCGGTCCGGAAGCGCTCGCGTGCCTCGTTCCAGTTTCCGGCGGTGACCTTGGCGGCGCCCTCCGCGCAGAGGCGCTGGACCCGCTGATCCACCCACTCTCTCCGGCCGAGCCAGGCCAAACCGGCGACGAGAAGCAGGGTAACCAGAATCGCGAAGCGGCGGCCGAGGCGCCAGCGGGTGACCCCCTCTGGCGGTAGCTCCCGCTCGGGGTAGAGCTCGCCGGTCGCCGAGCGAAGAAAAAGGATCGGCGTCGCCCATTCGTCGCCAGCACGGTCTCTCGAATGGACCTGTTGGCGCCCTTCGACCATGGCGGCGTCGATCGTGTCGCCCGCCGCCAGGCGCGAATAGAATCCGTGGGCCCAAGCCACCGCCGCGGAGTCCCGAATCGGCTTGCGCATCGCGATCACCGCGGGCATGCCCCCGAGTACGAGCGAGGTCGCAACACTCGCCAGGGGCCGGAATTCCATCTCCTTCGATCCCTCGGGAACGACGCCGGATTCGCAGGCGTTGAGCACGACGAGACGCAAGCGAGGGCGTCCGGAAAGCTTGTTCATCAGGTCCGAACCGCTCACCGGATCGGCTTGGCGAAGAGGCCCCTCGAAATAGAGCACCTGGTCACCGGACGCTGGGTGTCGAACCCCGTGGCCGAGGAAATGAAGGACGTGGAACTCCTGTTCGACGAGCTTTTCGCGGAGCGCGGCGAGGGTGCCGTTCCTTAGCTCGATCAGCTCGAGAGTGCCTGAATTTCCGATGGCGTCCCGAAGGCTCTGAAGCTCGCCTTCGAGGTTCAACGGACGCATTCCGGTCAGACGGGGATCGGACGTGACCGCCAGGATGCGCAGTTTTTGGGGCTTTGGGGCCGCGGTAATCCGCTGGGGTACGGTGAGATACCGGACGATCGACCTCCTCCGGTCGAGCGCGAGGAGATCGGGGGAGCCGGGTTTGTTCAGGAGCTCCCAGGGAAGGCGCTGAAGAGCCGCCACGTCGGGGTCCCGCGGATCGAAGCTGAGTTCCATCCTGAGCATGCCGTCGGGGTCGGCTTCGAGGTCGTCGATCGAGCGCTCGTAGAGCGAAAGGGTTTCTCCCATCAGCAGCGAGCTAAAAAGCTCTTCTCCGATCGCTCTCGGATCGTGCTCGCCGTTGGAAGAAGGTACCGCCGAGATCGGGGTGGTCAGAACGAGCTGGGAGCGGCCCTCCCCTCGCGGGCAGGAGGCTCGCACCGCAAAGCCGCTCGCCACGGCTTGGATTTCGACACGAAATCGGATCACTCGGTAGTCGCCGCGTAGAGCATCGATTCCCTCGGAAAGGTTTCCTTGGGAGAGACACGGCGTGGAAGCGTTTGTTTTTCGTCCCCCGCGGCCAGCCTCTCTTTGTTCGGCAATCCACCAAACCTTTTCGGGTGTGTCTACTAAAACAAACCCAAGGCTCGGAGGTTCTGTGGCGGAAGAGATTCTGATCGGTCGCAAGGTGGGCAGCTGGATGCTCGAAAGCGAGTTGGGGCAGGGGGGCATGGGCTCGGTCTATCTCGCTCGCCATGCCTCTCTGATGCTTCGAGCCGCGGTCAAAGTTCTATCGCCGGGCCTGGAATCGGTGGAGTCCTTTCGCCAGCGCTTCCGTCGCGAGGCCGAGCTGCAATCCCAATTGCGGCACCCCAACATCGCCCGCATCCTCGACTACCTGGAAGACGGAGGGCGTTGGTTCCTCGTCGTCGAATACGTGGACGGCGGGAGTTTGGCCGAGGTCCTGGAACGGCGGGCCGGGTCCGTGCCGAGGTCCCAGGCACTGCTCTGGGCCCGCCAGGCTCTGGCGGGGCTTGGCTTTGCGCACAAGAAGGGGATCGTCCATCGCGACGTCAAGCCCGCGAACCTGCTGTTAAACGAGAGCGGCGAGGTCGTTGTCGCCGACTTCGGAATCGCCAGGGCCGATGCGTCGCCTGGCCTCACGACGACCGGTATCGCGGTCGGCACGCCCCAGTACATGAGCCCCGAACAGATTCTGACTCCGGACGCGGTCGATAGCCGCGCCGACATCTATTCCCTCGGAGTCGTGCTCTACCAGCTCCTCGCGGGGCGCACGCCGTTCGATTCGGGTTCCCAATTCGCAATCCTTCAGGCCCACGTTTCGGAGACTCCGCCGCCTCTACGGTCTGCCGCGCCCGAGGTCTCTCCTGCCCTCGAAGCGGTCGTGATGCGGTCCCTCGCGAAGCGGGCCGCCGACCGCTATCCCGATTGCGAAACGATGGCGCGCGATCTGGAAACCGCGGACCTCGCCCCCGCGGGCCAAAGGCTTTCGTACGAGCCGATGGTGGATGCCACTGTCCGGCAGAGCGTGATGCCGTTGGCCGGCGCGTCGGTGGCTCCCCTCGGCGTAGATCCGACGATCCGCGCGGCAAGTCCGCGGCCCGCCTCACCGCCCGCTCCGGTGGGCAGGATCCCGGCGATGTCGGCCGCCGAGTTCAATGCGATCCGCCGCAGGATCTTTCGCCGCCGCATGCTCGTCGGCGCGGCGTTTCTTTTAGGAGTCGCCGGCCTGTTCGCTTTCCAAGCGTCGAAGACCGACGACGAAGGTGAGTCTTCGGATTCCGAAGTCTCGAAGAAGGAGGACGCCTCCCAAGTCGGGGGCACGGGGAAAGCTCGGCCCGATTCGAAAGGGTCGACGGACGACGTGGGAAACGGGGGCACGCAAGGGAATCTCGCGAAGTTCCATCCGCACGACTCAACGGCGGGCTCCCAAATGACGCCGGCTCCTCCGGTGCCGAACGCCAATCCGAACCAGGCGCCTCCCACCCTGCCCCAGGGCTGGCCGCAGGCGGCGAACGGGGGCGCTCCGCAGATCCCCCCCGGCACGACCGGTGCGCCGCCGGGGATGCCGCCTGGCATGCCCCCGGGAATGCCTCCCGGCTCGGGAGCTCCCCCTGGGATGCCTCCTTCCATGGGCGCGCTTCCCGATCGGCCCCAGGTGGCGGTGCTCGCCGGGGGGGATCCGGTTCTCGCGGTGCCGCTCGAACAGGAGATGGAGCGGAGGCTGTCGCGCCGATTCCAGGTAGTCGACGAGCATGGCGAGCCGGAGATCGACGAGATGCTCGAAAAAAAGGGCGCGAAAGTTTCGCAAAAGGCGCTTGGCGCGGAGCTCGTTCAGAAAGGTTTCCATGTCCTGGTCCTCTTGCGGGTCGAGGATGGCGAGCGCCAGACCGTGAGGTTCAAGGGCCTCAAGGGTTCGCTCACACCGGCGCGCATACGCATGAACGCCTACATGCTGCCTACCAGTCGAACCTTGGGCTCGGGATGGACCGAGACGCTCGAATACACGGAGCTCTCCGCCCAGGGGAAGGCGCGGAACGCCTTCATCGGACCGACCGCCGACGTGATCCAGGCGATTCAAGACGACTGGAGCCAGCTGCGCGCAGCGGCTGGCGCTCGCTAGGAGAGGAGAAGAAGAGATGACGGCCGCTCCTCCTCCCGGCTTCCGCCTGCAACTCGGCTCCTCCGCCGCTCTGATCGTCGGACGGACGTCGGAGAACGACCTGGCGATCGATCATCCCTTGATCTCGCGTCGGCATGCGCGGATCGAGCGCTCCGGTGCGCGCTGGACGGTGACCGATCTCGGTTCGACCAACGGGACCTTTTTGAACGGTACCCGCCTTTCGGCGACCGCCCCTCTCGAGATCGGCGACATCGTCGACCTGGGCGGCAGCCGCCTGGTTCGTTTGGACGACGAATTCCTCGAACGGCGCGATTACCGGGGCAACACCCGCGTGGAGGCCCAAGGGGTCGCGATCGATGCGGGCAAGCGGCGATTGATCGAAGGCGTGTCGCTCACCCTTCTGCCCTCAGAGCTGGTCGGCCTGATGGGGCCGAGCGGTGCGGGCAAGACGACGCTCATGACCGCGCTCAACGGCTATCAGCCGCCGAGCGCCGGGCGAGTGCTTTACAACGGCCGCGACCTGTACGCCGAGTTCGATCAATTCCGGCTCGGCATCGGTTACGTACCCCAGGACGACATTCTCCATGGCGACCTGACCGTGCGTGAGGCCTTGTACTTCACCGCAAAGCTCAGGCTCCCCGGCGATACCGGCCGCGACGAGATCGAGCGGCGGATCGACCGTGTGCTGTCCCAGCTTCACATCGCCCACATTCGAGACTCGGCGATCGGCTCGCCGACGCGCAAGGTCGTGAGTGGCGGTGAACGGAAGAGGGTAAACGTCGCGATGGAGCTGCTGACCGATCCACCGGTCCTGCTGCTCGACGAGCCCACCTCGGGCCTGTCGTCCGAGGACGCCCTGCTGGTGATGGAGGGGCTCCGCGAGCTCGCGCTGGAGGGGCGCACGATCCTGCTCACGATCCATCAGCCGAGCCGCGAGGTCTTCCGCCTGATGGACAACCTGGTCGTGGTCTCGCGCGACGTTGAGACCCGCAATCCCGCCCGGGTGGTCTATTACGGCCCGGCCTATCCGGAGGCGATTCGATTCTTCAATCCGGACCTTTCCTTGCCCGCCGAGCCTTCACCCGAGGGGGTGCTTCGAGGTCTCGCGAAGAAGTCGACGGCGGAATGGTCGAACCGGTACGAACGCTCCGCGATCAAGAGCCGATTCGTCGACCAGCGGGCGGGTCAGAGCGACGTGCAGGTCGCGACGGAGCCGCGGCCCCGCAAGCTCCCCTCGGCACTCCGCCAATTGATCCTCCTGACTCGACGGGAGCTGGTGCTCAAGGCGAGAGACCGCTGGAACGGCGTGATCCTGATGGTCCAAGCACCGATCATCGCGCTCCTGATCGTCCTAGTTTTCGGCGCCGCGACTCGGCCGGAGGAAGGGGTCAGCAAGGCCATGGCGTGGCCTTCGGTCGCTTCCGTCCTCTTCCTGTCCAACATCGCCGCCCTTTGGTTCGGCTGTTCGAACGCGGCGCGCGAGATTGTCGCCGAGCGCCCGGTCTTCGCCCGGGAACGGATGGTCGGCCTGCGCCTCGTGGCGTACCTTGGGGCGAAGCTCGTGCTGCTCGGCTTGATCGGCCTCGTGCAGTGCGGCCTGTTGCTGGCGATCGTTCGAGCCGGCTGCGAGATCGAGGCGCCATGGCCGCGCCTGCTCGCCGGCCTGTTCTTGAGCGCCCTCGTTGGCTCGTCGATCGGTCTCACACTCTCGGCTCTCGCGCGGAGCTCTGAGGTCGCGATCTCCCTCGTGCCGATCGCCATCCTGCCGATGGTGATGCTCGGCGGAATGCTGCGTCCAGTTCACGAGATGCAACAAACCGCGCGAACGATCGCCCACCTGATGCCCTCGCGCTGGGCTCTCGAGCTCGCGGTCGACGCCGAGGAGAAGCGACGGCCCATGGAAGAGATCGTGCGGCAGGAGCCGGCCAAGGCGGGATCGAAGACGAAACTTCCCGTTTTGAACAGCGAGCAGGAAGGGTTTGCCGAGTTCTATTTTCCGGCCAAGAACCGAACCCGCCCGGGTACCTTGCTTTTCGTCCTCACGGCCCAGGCGCTTCTCCTGATCGCCGGAACGCTCGCGGTTCTGCGTTCGCGAGACGTTCACCTATGAGTCCCCGCTGGACCCCTCAATCCCTATTCAAGGAGGAACCACGATGTACTCGAAACGAAGACTTCAGAGCGTGAGCCTTGGTCTGCTACTCGGAATCGCATTTCACTTCTCACCAGCCTGGGCCCGTACGAGCGGAGGGCTCCGCTATACGGTTTTCGTCGAAAAGTTCGAGAACCACAGCGAGGCTCCGGACAGTATCGGGTACGACTGGGCGACGGAGTTGACGACGGCCCTCCAGGAAAGCGGCGATTTCATCGTCGTCGCGCAGAGCGACATGCAGAAGAGCGCGCTCGACGAGCAGGCACGTGGCGCGTCGGGTGTGACGGTGCAGGGAAAGAAGACGGCGGTCCGGAGTCGCATGAGCCCGGCACAACTTCTCGTCAAAGGGGTCATCACCCACTTCGAGAAGGACGCCTCGAACCAGGGGGGCGGAATCGATCTGGGTCAGTTCAAGATCGGTGCGAACCGAGCGAAGACGGAAATTCGGGCCACCTTGCAAATGATCGACTCCACGACCGGCGCGTTGGTGGCCGCGAAGGATTTCGTCGGACTGGCGCAGGGACACGGTATCTCCTTCGGTCTGAACAAACTGGGGAACGCGGGATCGATCACCACGGGGAAGAAGGACAACGTACACGAGGCCCTGCAGACGGCGATCAAAGACGTGATCCCTTGGATGGTCGAGCAGCTCCCCTCGGTGCCCTGGCGCGGTTCGGTCGTCAAGGTGGATGGCGAAAAGATCATCCTCAATCGGGGCTCGCGCGAAGGCGTTTCGGTCGGGGATGAGTTCGTCGTGGGCGAGTCGGAAATCATTTCGGATCCCGACACCGGCGAGACGCTCGACGAGGTCGTCCACGAGCGCGCCCGGGTGAAAGTCACGAACGTCACGGAGCGAACCTCGTTTTGCTCGGTCACCGGAGGCAACGGCGACCAGATCGTGCAGGGGATGGGGGTCCAGCCGCAGAAGGAGAGGAGTTAGATCGTGAGAAGGCGGCGATCGCCAAACGTCGGTTTCCGAACGGCGGCGGTCGTCGCCGTCCTCCTTCCGTTGTGCGTCGGGCCGGTATCGGCGCGCTCCCTCTCGGACGGATCGAGATGGCAGCCCGTGCCGATCGGCGGATCGATCTCGGTTCCCGGAATCCCTTTTCCGGTCCCTCAAGGAGCTGTGCAAGATGCGATTCCGATTTACCAATCGATTCTCGAGGGGATTCGTACGTTTGGCGGCGAAGGGCCCGCGTATGCCCGAGGCCTCGGGTTTCTCGCTGGGTTGTATGGCGGGACGGGCAACTACTCCAAAGCGGAGGATCTGTACGCCCAGGCGCAAACGATCCTCGAGCGGAACAAGGCCTCGGGGCGCGACCTGGGGTGGGTTCTCAACAACCGAGGTATGACCCGCTTGAACGCGGAGCGGTATGCCGAAGCGGCGCAGTCGTTTCGGGCCGCCGTGGCGGTGATCGGCGAGAAGGGCGGCGTTGAAAGCGAGCCGCAAGCGATCGTCTGGCAGAACCTTGCGTCGGCTTATCAATTCCTCGGTGACGCCGAAGCCTCGGAAGAGGCCTACCTCCTCGCACTCGACCTCCTTCGCGGGACGGGAGAGGACAGTTCCGCATACCAGGCGACGGTCAATAACTTGGCGGTGCTCTATGGATCGATCGGCGACTTCGAGAGGGCGCGTCGCCAGCTCGACGCTCTGATCGCTCGAGGCGGAGTCTGGAACCCCAACCTCCGTTTGGCGTTGCTCATGAACTCGGGTGAAGCGCTCCGTGGTGTCAAGGATCTCGAAGGAGCCGAGCGGAGGCTCGGCGAGGCCCTGAAGTTTGCGGGGAACGGTCCTTCCCGAGTCTTGATTCTTTTATCTCTGTCGGCAACTCACACCGACTCCGGCGACTTGGACAAGGCGCGCGCCGAGGCGGAAGAGGCCCGCGGTCTGCTTTTGAAATCGGATCGGACGGACCGGCGCCTCCTGGGGGGAGTCGAAGCGACTCTGGGAAATCTCGATCTCTTGCAGGGGAACCTCGCGTCGGCCGAGGCGAGATGGGTGCGATCGAAAAGTGATTTTGCCAGCGGCACGAGGCGCGACCGGTGGCTCCTGTCGGACCTCAATCGAGGACTGGCATTGGTCGCCCAGAGGCGAGGACAGCCTGCGCGGGCGTTGGAGCTGAGCCGTTTGGCCCTCGATCAGGAAATCGAAGAGCTAGAACGGATTCTCGCCTTCGGGTCGGAGAGCCAACGGCTCGCTTATCAGAGCAACGCGTACCTGTACGACTACCTGGCCGAGATCGGCGACGCTCCTCTTCTCGCCGAGGCCGTGCTTCGTCTCAAAGGGGTGGTTCTCGACTCGCTGCTCGCCGAGCGCTCCATTGCGAGGCGGGCGGTCAAGGTGGAAGATCGCGAACGCCTCGACCGAATCCACGCGCTGAAGATTCGGGTGATGGAGAGCCTCGCGCGTGGCGGATTGGAAAGCACGGCCAAGGACGAAGAGATCGCGAGGGCACTCAAGCGGGAGGAGACCGCGCTGGCACGGAGCGTCTCGCTGCCGCTCCGCGGCGAACGCCCCCCCTTCGATCTGGCGAAGATTCAGGCAGCGCTCGCATCGGACGAGGTTCTCGTCGAGATGATGCGCTATCGACTCTCCGTCAAGGGAGGAACGCTCGAACCCCATTACGGCGCCGTACTGATTCCCCACTCGGGTAGGCCCTGTTGGATTCCCCTCGCCCGGGCCGAAGAGATGGATGCCCTCGCGGAGAAGGTCGTCGGCGCGATGGATGGCGGAGATCGCGGCGCAAAACCCGATCTGCCCGAGGGGGGCGCCAGCGACGCGAAGGATGCCCTTCGCAAGCTGTTCGATCGGCTCTGGACGCCCCTTGCGGCGGAGTTCCCGACCGGCACGAAAAGGGTCCTGTTGAGCCCCGACGGCGCGCTGCATTTCGTACCGTGGGCGGCGCTGATTGACGACCGGGACGTTTTCGTGGCGGAAAGCTGGCAAATCTCGCAGGTGACCTCAGGCCGAGACCTGCTGCGGTCCTCGCCCGTTCCGGAAGGCAAAACGGTGCTCGCGCTCGCCGACGGCCTGGGCAACCTTCCCTACGCCCGGGAGGAGGCCGAGACGCTGGCGAAAACCGCGGAATCGAACGACTGGAAGGTGAAGGTTCTGACGGGAGATCAAGCCTCCGAGCCGGCTCTTTTCAAGGAGCCCGGGCCCACGATCCTCCATTTGGCGACGCACGGCGGACAGCTTCGCGCCGATTTGAAATCGGCGATCCAAACGCGGCTGAGCCGCCAGCCGATGTACCGCGCCTACGTGCTGCTGGGCGGCGCGCGACAGAGCCTCGAGGCCTGGAGTCGGGGAGTGGTTCCAGCGGCCTCCTCCGATGGGATCTTGAACGCCGAAGAGGTGAGCGGGCTCGACCTCAGCCACACCTGGCTGACCGTGCTCTCCGCGTGCCAAACGGGCAGCGGTGAGTCTAGGGGGGGCGAAGGGGTGCTCGGCCTTCGGCGCGGCTTCGCCTTGGCGGGCACCCGGAATCTCCTGTTCACCCTTTGGTCGGTCGACGACGCGGCGACGGCGCAGTTCATGGAGCGGTTCTACGAGCGATTGTTCGCGGCCAAGGACCCCTTCCTTGCGTTTCACGAGACGCAGGTCGCCCGCCTGCGCCAATTGAGAGATCTGCACGAAGACATCCGCTGGGCCGTAGCTCAGGCGGGCGGCTTCGTTCTCGCGCGCTGATCGCGTCGGTCCGCAAAGGCGAAAGGAGCCCTCGGATGCCTTGGAACCCTCGAACGGGCCTTTTTCTCTCGATGACCATGTTGGGCCTGCTTTCGGATGGTCCGAGCGGTCGAGCGGATCGGAACGTCAACGAGCAACGAATCGTCTCGGAAGAGGCGCAACTCCTGACGCCCGATCTCGGCACGTTGCCTCGAGAGCCGATTGGCGGTTGGGTTTCCGTTCCCGGATCCCCTTTCCCGTTCCCGCTGCCGGAGAAGTCAGTAGAGGATGCAATCCCGATCGTCGAGACGATGGTGGTCCTCCTTCGGAAGGTTCCGGGGAACGATCCCGTTTCAGACGCGCTTCGCGTCGGATACCTTGCCGGGCTCTATGCCTCGTTGGGACGCTTCGACAAAGCCGAGCAGCTCTATGGGCAGGCGCTCTTCACTCTCGGGAACCGGAGCGACGCATGGAGAAGTCGCGCCTGGCTCTTCAACAACCAGGGAATGAACCGGTGGAAGGCCCGGAGCATTGCCCGAGCCGCGGTGTCGTTCCGAGCCGCCGTTGCGGCGACCTTAGGCGAGGCGGACCGCGGGGCGCGCGAATCGCGGGCGATTGCGCTCCAGAACTTGGCGACCATGTACCACCTGCTCGGAGACGTGGAGGCTTCCGAGGGTGCCTACCTTCAGGCGCTCGACCTCCTCCGCGAGCTGGGGGAGCGGCGGAGCCGCGTGTTTCAAGAGACCAGCAACAATCTGGCCCTGCTCTACGGGGCGACCGGCGCTTGCGAGTCCGGCCAGAGGATTCTCGAGGGTCTCCTGGAGCGAGGTCCTGTCGAGGACGTTTCGACGCGTTTTTTGATCGTCAACGATCTCGGCGCCATGCTGCGATGCCTCGGGAGGCTGGACGACGCCGAAGCGCGATTCGTCGAGGCGTTGAAGCTTGCCGGGAGGGGGCGGGCGCGAGGACAGGCCCTCTCCAGCTTGGGTGCTACCCACTTCGAGATGGGAAAGCTCGACCAGGCACGAGACGAGCTGAAAGAAGCGTTGGCGTGGCTCGAACCGGCGGGCGAGCCCGGGGCCCCCTCGAACTTCCCACTTCGGGCGACCTTGGGAACCGTGGCTTTCTATCAGGGCGACTTCGGCCTGGCCGAAACGCTCCTCGCGGACACGAAATCCGTGCTTTCCAAAGAGGCCTTCCCGAACCAATCTCTCCTTTCGGAAGTCAACCAAGGCCTCGCCTTGGTCGCGCTTCGGCGCGGCGAACGAAGGAAGGCCCTCGAGCTGGGCCGGGTTGCCCTGGACCTCAAAGGCGAGGTGCTCGATCGAGTCCTTGCGTTCGGCTCCGAGACGCAGCGTCTCGCGTACCAAAGGACCCTCTTGAATTACGACCACCTCGCCGAGCTCGGTGACGCCGATCTCCTCTTGGAGGCCGTGTTGAGGATGAAGGGAGCGATCGAGGACTCCCTTCTTTCGGAGCGCCTTCTGGCCCGCCGGAGCATCCGTCCAGAGGACCGTGAACGCCTCGACCGAATCCACGGGCTGAAGCTCGCCGCCTTGGAGACCCTCGCCCGGGGCCGGGTCGAAGATCGGGAGCGAAGCGAGGACTTGACGCGCGCCATCGACACGGAGCAGTCGGCGATGGCGAAAGCCGCCGCCTTGCCCCTCCGTGCGGAGCGTTCGAAATTCGATCTCGCGCGAATCCGGAAGGCGCTCGCCGAAGGGCAGGTTCTCGTCGAGTGGGTACGATTTCATGTTTATCAGAGTGGAAAGCGGCTCGATCCGCGGTACGGTGCCGTCGTCCTGCCGCGGACCGGGCCCCCGATTTGGGTTCCCTTGGGCTCCGCCGGCCCGATCGACGAATCGATCGCCCGCTTGCGGCAAGATTTGGAGGGTCGGAGCCGAGGCGCCCGGCCCGATCTGCCCGGGGAGGATTTAGCGCTCCCGGCCGCCCCGCTTCAGCAGCTGTTCGATCTGCTCTGGCGTCCGCTCGTCGCCCGGTTTCCGGAGGGAACCCGAGACGTCGTGATCAGCCCGGACGGAGCGCTCCAGTTCGTTCCCTGGGCTGCGCTGGTGGATGGAGACGAGCGGTTTTTGGGAGAACGCTGGCGGATCTCCCTCGTAGGCTCAGGCCGCGATCTGCTTCGCCCTCGATCCGACTCGGTGATGCCGAGCGTCCTCGCTCTCTCGGACGGCACCGGAAACCTGCCTTACGCGCGGGAAGAAACGCGGCACCTCGCGGGGCTCGCCAGAGCGCAGGGCTGGGAGGCGACGGTCCTCACGGGGGATCAAGCCACGGAGCGGGAGCTATTTGCGCGGCCGAGCCCCGGCATCCTCCATCTGGCGACCCATGGCGGGGAGATGCGGGGCGAGCTCACTTCCGAGGTCGAGACGCGCTTGAGCCGTTTGCCGCTGTACCGCGGCTACGTCCTGCTGGGCGGCGCGGCGCGGAGTCTCGAGGCGTGGAGCCGTGGATCGGTGCCCCCGGCCGCCACGGACGGAATCTTGACGGCGGAGGAGGCCGCGGGCCTCGACCTTAGCCGGACATGGCTCACCGTTCTGTCCGCATGCCGTAGCGGAACCGGAGAAGCGAGAGACGGCGAGGGGGTGCTCGGCCTACGACGGGGATTCGCCCTGGCGGGGACCGAAAACCTGCTCTTCACGCTCTGGTCCGTCGACGACCGAGCGACGGCTCAGTTCATGGAGCGGTTCTACGAGCGGCTTTTCGCGACGCGCGATCCCGCCTCTGCTTTTCACGAAACCCAGGTCGCCCGCCTGCGAGACCTGAGATCCACCCAGGGCCTCCGCTGGGCGGTGTCTCAGGCGGGCGGCTTCGTTCTGAGCCGCTGAATCTCCCCGTTTCAGGGTTGGACCGCTGGAGCCGCCGGTGCCACGGACTGGAAGCTCCATCGGTCGATCGACCATCCGATCGTCGTCGCGGGCGGGTCGCTGCGGCTGGTTCCCCCCACCTGAGAAAGCAGCTCTTCCAGGCAGGTCGCGCCCGGAGGTCCCCGGCGACGGAAACCGCGGAACTCGAGGATTCCGGGATTCGGAATCGGTTCGTCGCTGGTCAGGAGAAAGTAGGTATCGCGCCCGAAAGGGGCGGAGATCGTCATCGTCTGCGGAAGGACGATCTCTCGGAGAGTCTGCGAGTCGGGCTCGAAGTGATTTTCTCTGCCGAGGAGAGGAAAGAGGAGCGAGCTGTCTCCCTGGCTGTCGATGGTGAAGACGTAGGCATACCTCCGGACGATCGAACCGGTCGGCCGGGAATTGTGGCGTAGGACGAATTGGTACCTTTCTCCGCCGAGGAGCGAACCCTCCGGAGCGACGTCGAGGTGGTTCTTGAGGCCGCGGAGCGCCAGGTCGTAGGGGAACTCTTGGCCAGGCGGCCCGGAGAGCTGGTACCACGCGCGGATCTTCACAATCTGGAGGAGGTTCGCCTCGAGGTTCTCGGCGGCGTCTCGTTCGCTATCGGGATCGGGCGCGCCCGCGGGACGCCAGCTGGTTCGGACCGGAAGGGGAGACTTCGCCCGACGGTCGGCCGCGCCATCCGGACGGATCCAGGCGTATTCGATCTTGCCGTCGTGAAACCGTCCCGCGAGCAGGTAATCCGCCTGCTCCGGGTCGAACACCGGCTGGACTCCGTCGTTCGGCGTTCCGGGACCGAGCTTGAATCGCCGCAGGTAACCGGGAGGTGCGGGAAGCTGGACGAAAAGGCTCCCGGCCGAGCCCACTCGGTCGAGCAGCGCGTCCGCACCGATGGCGGTTCCCAGTGACTGCGGGGCGGCGGCCGACGCGAGAAGCTCCCAGCCTCCCTTGCGCCAGCGCAGGACGTGCGTCGGGGGCGTCTCGGTGGGGTCGGTCACCCAGCCCATCCCTCGGCTGGAGGCTCTGGCGGCCAAGGTTCGCGCCATCTCGATGCACTTCAGATACCCGTCGCTCTCGGCGAGCCAGACTTGGAGGGGCAATCCAGGGGAAGCCTTCCATTGGACGACCTCGGCGAGAGTACCCGGGAGGATCGCGTTGAGATTCCGGTTTGCCCCGAAAGCAACGATCCGGGCGGTACAGCGCGAGAAGCCTTCAAGGCGGACGACTTCGAGCTCGGTTCCCGATCCCTCCAGACGAAGCCGAGAGCCGACCGTCAATCCGAGGGCGAGCCCACCTTGCAGCTCGACCAGTCCGTCGGCGCCGCTCTTCTCGACCGCGAGGAGGGGGCGCCGTTTTCCTGCTCCCCCCGAGAAACCGAACAAGGGGCGGTCGATCGCTTCGGGCGAGCCCGAAATCGCGGGTTCCTGAATTCGGCGTTCCGCCTTGAGCCGAGCCCGGGCGCGGGCGAAGGTCTGGGACGCGGGCTCTCCCTCCGTGCGTTCCAGGATCGCCCGCTCCAGTGCGAGCGAGAAGGCGCCTCGGGATCTGCCGCGCTCGTCCGTGCTTTCCCAGGCGCTTTGGAAATCCTGGCTGGCGGCGAGGACCAACGCGCCTCGGTCCTCCGGGAGGGGACCCACCGGGGAGCCATCGTTGATGTCGCGAAGATCCGGCTCGATCCCGCGGGGCACCGAAGCGGTAAGGAGGCCCTCGCGGGCACCGGAGCCGCTGTGGCAATCGTCGAGCACCACGGTCAACAGGGCGCCGCGGTCGAGGATTCGAAGGAAACGTTCGCGAAGCTCCTTGTCGGTGATGTCTCGAGCGCCGAGCCGGACATCGGCGGGGACGATCGATTCGTCCAGCTTGTCGAGCTCGCTCGAAGCCGAGTTGAGGACTTGGGATCCGTGCCCGGAGTAGTAGAAGAGCGCGATGTCTCCGGGGCGTGCGCGGCGGATCAGATCGGTCTCGATCGCGTTGAGGATCGCCTCTCGGGTCGCCTGCCGGTCAGAGAGAACGCGAACGTCTTCAGGAACGAAGCTTTGCGTTTCGACCAGCAAGCGAGCCATCGATTGGACATCCCGGACGGCGCCGGTGAGATTTCTCACGCCGCGCAACGGCGCGAGCGTGACCGGCGATCCGGGAGGAACCGAGTAGTCATCGATTCCCACCAACAGCGCGAGACGCCTTGGAGCGGAACGATCCGTTACGGCGAATGGAGGGCCGGCGGCGGGATTCGCCGACGGCGAGGCGGCGTCGGGTAGGAAGGCGAGCCAGAACGTGAATCCGGTGGCAAGATAGCAAAGGGGTAGCCAAGAGCGACGTCTCATGACGAGCCTCTCCTCTTCGGCGTTCATTCGCCGTTTGAGAAAGAGGGACACCCGGCACGGCCGAAGGTGGCTTCGAGTTGGTGGTTACCTCAACCGGATGGAATAGGTTGCGAGAAGGGTGTTGGCGCCCCCCGCGTTCCCGACCAGGCGTAGCCGATAGAGTCCCGGGGAGAGGGAACCTGGGGGGAGTAGGAGGTCGAATGCGTCCGCCTCGTTGCGCCGCAGACCGCCCTGGTGAAAGCGCTCGATCTCCCGCCCGTCGCGGACCTCATGGATCGAGAGGCGGTATTCGTCGAACGGCCTCGGTTCGAGCGAACCGAGGCTCAGCAGCATCCCTCCCTTCCCCTCGTCCGACGCAACCGGTATGGGCTCTTGCGTCGTGCCTCGCTGCCCATCGGGAATCAAGAGGCGGCTGCGGAGGGCGATTGGCGGCGACGGTTCGGAGAAAGGCGAGACCGCCAGGAGGGAGCCCAGGGCGAAGGCCGCGGCGGATGCCGCCAGAGTGCCGAGCCACCAGCCGACAGGGGACCGCTGGCGAGGCTTCTTGGGTCGCTTCGGCTCGGAGAGAGCTGCCGGGGGTGCGAAGGTCGCCTCTTTTTCGAGACGAGTCATGAGCCGGGACCAGTCCTGCTCGATTTCAACATCCGTGAGGCCCTCCGGGCCTTTCGCGGAGCTCGAGAAGGGTTCGTCCAGCTCGGCCAGCGCCGCCGCGATCTCGGGATAGGCGACCAGGAACTTCCGTACCTTGCGGGCTTCGGCCGGCTCGAGCTCCTGCCGGGAAAAGGCGAACAGACTCTCTTCCGTCGGCCACTCGTCGCCCCGGCCGCGTTCCTCGCGGACGATCTCGTGATACGCCTCGATCCAGGAATCCGGCTTGACGCTCATGGCCGTTCCTCCTGCCCGGGCCGACGGACACGGGTGCCTCGAGAGGTTTCCTGAAGGGCGAGGGCGAGCTGACTCTTCGCCTCGTGAATCCTCGTTTTTGCGGTGTCCAAAGTAACGCCCAAGACCTTTGCGATCTCCCGATACTTTAGCCCGCCGAGCCAAAGGAGCAGGCAGGTCTTGAGCCGCTCGGGCAGATCTTCGATCGCCTGGTGAAGATGCCTGCGGTGCGATCGGGACTCCTCGAGGTCGATCAGCTCCGCTTCCGGGGATTTCGACTCGCCCTCCCAAAGACCGCGATCTTCGGGGGCGGCCGGTAGCTCGTCGAGCGACTGCTCATTGGCGGTTCGGCTTTGCGAGTCGCGGCGGCGAAGCTCGTTCAGGGCGACGTGAAAGGCCGTCTTTTTCAAGTACGCCCACTCCGCCTCCTCTTGCCAGGTTCCCATTCTCTTATAGACGCGGACAAATACTTCTTGTGCCAGGTCTCGGGCTTCC
Organism: Thermoanaerobaculia bacterium; assembly: GCA_044226625.1. GTDB lineage: Bacteria > Acidobacteriota > Thermoanaerobaculia > Multivoradales > UBA5704 > DASYKS01. The sequence continues at coordinate 59,513 of JBGAGQ010000001.1, read as the reverse complement.
TCGGGAGAAAACCTGAACCGACGGAGGTATGCGATCACTCCGCGGACATAGGTGCGATAGAGCCTGGAAAAGTCTTCTTCCCGAGTCATGTGGGCCTTGAATTAGGATATTCATCCTATATCAAGGTCACACAAATCCCGTGTTCACCGCACCTTCCTTTTCGGCTCCGCAGTACTTCGCAAACGTTCTGTCGCTCGTTGAGAGAAATTATGCCGATTGCCGTTTGGAGAGGCGCCCGCGAGACGGCGGCGACCCTCTCTTGTGTCCTGTTGTTGGCCAATTGCAACTCTCCGGAATCGGGAGCGGGGGGGCCGAAGCGCGAGACGCCGGACTCATCGGCTCGGAGCAAGGCCTGGGACATGACGAGCCTGTTCGGTTTTGGAGCCGTCTATTCCGCACGGGAACGGTCCGCCGGTCCGCCCGTCGACCTGCTCCGAGCGGCCGAGGAGGCGCGTCGGATTCTCGCGCTCGATCCTCGTTCCGCCGAGGCTCGATTCACTCGAGCTCTCGCCGACGACGCGGTGATGCCGCGCGGCCTCGCCGAGGATTCGTGGCGATCGTACGTCGAAGGGGATTCGCGCTCGGAGCGGGGGTGGCAGGCGCGCGTACGCGCTCTGCAACTGCGAAAATCTTACGTCTCCGACCAGACGCGGTCGTGGTCTTCTGCCAAATCCCGGTTGGAGCGAGCCCTAACGCTCGGCGATCGTGCCGAGGTTCTACGGTCGGCCCATCGCTTTCCATCACAGGTGCGCCAATTTTGCGAAGACGAGCTTCTCGGTCGATGGGCTGACGAGATGGAAGCCGGCCGGCTCCGTTCGGCTCGGCGTACCGCCACGGCTTTAGGGCTGCTGGCGCAGGAGCATCGACGGCTCACTCGCGATACGTTTCTGCCGGCGGTTGTCGATTCATTGGCGCGTATCTCCAGAAGCTCTCGCGGAGCGCGAACGTTTGCCGCGGGGCAGCGGGCCTTCAGAGAAGGGATCGATGCCCAGGAAGCCTTGCGCTCGCGCGCGTCGGCGCGGGCCTTTCGCCGGGCGCGCGGCCTGCTGCGTTCGGTCGCGAGCCCGATCGCTTGGAGCGCCGAGCTCGGATCGATCGTAGAGCTTTCTCGGGGACGGCTCATCCCTCCTGAGGCCGCGTTGGATCGGCTCCAACGCATCGAGAAGCTGGCACGCCTTCGCGGCTACCGCAATCTGGAGGCAAAAGCCCGGGCGCATCGCGCCTATTGTCTGCAGTGGTTGGGAAGGCCCCTCGAAGCACTCGAGGCGTTCGACCACGCGGCGGAGCTGGAGCGGGGAGAAGGCGATGACGAAGCCATCCTTCGAATCGCCGCTCGGAAGATGGGAATACTTCGGAACCTGGGCGAGGCCGAATCGGCGTGGCGCGAAGCGGCTGGTCTACTGCAGAGAGTCTCCCGCTCCTCGGCCCCGCCCGTCTACCAGCTACTGCTGGGCGAAGCCGCCTTGACAGCCCATTCGCTGCGCGCGCCCCACGTGGCGCTTGCGCTGCAGCAGGAGGCCTCGCGGCTGGCACGCGAGAGTTTGCTCCGTTCGCCGACGAGCACGAGGAAGAGCAGGGAAGCGATCCTTGGCGTGGCGCTCAAGGAAAGGGCCGCCCTGGAGTCCGATCTGGGGGATTTCCCCAGTGCGATGCGAGATCTGGCCGAGGCGGAAAGGCTGCTCGGAACCGATCCGGACGGACTGGGGCGCGCGGCCGGCCAAATCCGCGGGCTCGAGGCGCCGAGCCTCTGGCGTTCGGATCCCGTCGGCGCCATCGAGCGCTTCACCGACGCGCTCCGTCTCGATCCGGAGGGCGAGGTGGGAACGCTGCGGGCGACGTTGGCCTTCGAACGGGCGGGAGCGCTGGAGCGTGCCGGGCGAAGCGTGGCGGTGGAGGGGGATCTCCGGCGAGGTTTTGCCGAAATCCACCGGGAACGAGCGCGCACGGAGGGGGATGACGCGCGCCGTGGGCCCGATTTCTTGGCCGATTATCTGGCTCGATTTCGCCGTTCCTATGAGCTTTATCTCTCTCTCCTGCTGGATCGAGGTCTCTATCGCGAAGCCTTCGAGGTCGCCGAGCGGTCCCGCGTCTTCGAGCCCCTCTCGTTTCTACGCGGGGCCAGCCTCTCTCCTCGGGAGGTCCGCCTCTTGGCACAGACCGGTGCTCCCTTGCGGCTCCACGAGGTCCAGCGCGATTTGCCGCGGGGAACCGTCGTCGTCGAGCTGGCCGTCCTCGAGAATCGGGTGGTCGCGTGGCTCGTTCAAGACGACCGGTTCGAGGTCGTGATTCAGAAGATCGATCGTGCCGTTCTCGTCGAGCTGACGCGTCGATTGGAGCGGCAAGTGTCTAAGCGTTTGGGCAGGGAGGCCGCCGAGACGCTCGGGGTGTTGGACCGAGCCGTGTTCGAATCGATTCGAAACCGACTCCTGCGTCACCACGCGGAAAGGATCGTGATCGTACCGGACAGTCCCTTGCGCGAGGTGCCGATGGCGGCCCTCCTGGACGTTCGCACGGGCAGGTATCTGGTCGAAAATTTCGTGGTGTCGACCGCACCGAGCGCGACTCTGTTCGTCTATTGCCTCTTGCGGGATCGAAAGATGGGGCGCGCCGTCCGGCCGTCCGCGCTGCTCGTGGGCGATCCGGCGTTCGACCCGGCCGCGCCGGAGGCGGCGGGGCTGGAACGGCTTGCTGGGGCCTCGCACGAGGTGGGGATCCTCCGGCGGATTTACGGTCGGGAAGCGATCGTCTTGAAAGAAGAGAACGCGACCGCCGGAGCCTTCCTCGCCGATTCCACCAGGGCTCGGATGGTGCATTACGCGGGCCACGCGGTGATCCTCTCGCCGATTCGGAGCTATCTCGCGCTCGCCCCGGGAAAAGGACGCAGCGGTTTTCTGTCCGCGGGCGAGATGCTCTCCGAGCTTCGCCTCGCCCGCACGCGCCTGGTGGTGCTCGCGGCTTGTTCGAGCGCCGCAGGGCATCCCGGCGGTCAGGTCGAAATCGGGGCGCTGGTGCGGCCGATCTTCGCGGCGGGAGCGCCGGGCATTTTGGCGAGCGTTTGGAGCGTGGGAGACGACCGATCCTCGAGGTTGCTCGCCGAGTTTCATCGAAGTTACGCGGCGGGTGCGGATGCTGCCGACGCTTTGCGCCAAGCACAGCTTTGTGCCTTGAGGAGCCGCAACCCATTGGCCCGCTCGGTCCTCTCGTGGGCGTCGTTCGAGGTGATCGGTTATTCCTCTTCGGACTTCCGCGACCCGAAAGCACAAGGCGGAAATTTGAGCTGCGGCTTATGAATCGGCTCGGGGCTTCGGCGCTCTCCTCCCCTCCCGCCCCCCGTTTGCCGCCCCCGCCCTCCTCACAGTACGATCTTCTGTCTCGGTTCCCGGACGGTTCCGCGGCTTGTGGCCTCTCGGTGGGGGGGAGTTGGGGGAGGTGTGAGGCCTTGGCGGGAAACGTGCAGACGGCATGGAGGTGGATCGAGCGCCTGCCGGTCTGTTCCGGGGCGAATTTTTGAGGTATTTCTTCTTATGTCGGAAGCGGCGGTGACAGCGGGTCTCAGGGAACGAATCAAGCGGCTGATCGTCGAGAGTCTGCATCTCGACGGGACGGATCCGGCGTCGATCGAGGATGATGCGGCGCTGTTTGGTGAAGGGCTGGGTCTCGACTCGGTCGATGCGCTCGAGCTGGTGGTGGCGCTCGAGAAGGAGTTCGGGATCAAGATCAAGAGCAACGAGATGGGCCGGGAGTCGTTCGCCTCGGTCGCAAGCCTCGCGAGCTTCGTCGAGGGTCGGCTCTAGAGGTCGTTTCGAGGAGCCGTTTCCTGGGGATGGCGCAACGAGCGACAAGCCCGGCGCGGATCGTCGTGTCCGGGGTCGGTGCGGTGAGCGGGCTCGGCTGGGGGCGGGACGCCCTCTGGTCGGGGCTCGCCGCGGGCCGCGTGGCGATCGGCGATTTCGATCGCTTCGACCACGCGAGGCATCGCACGCACCTGGCCTCGGAGGTGCCGGCGCCCGAGGCGTCCTGGGCGCGGCGCAGCCGAGGGCGGAACGGCCGGGTCGGCCTGCGCCTTTCGCTCGCCGACCGGTTCGCGCTCGCGGCGGCGTCGGAGGCGCTCGCGCAGGCGGGATTGCCGGAGGACCTCTCGGACCTCGCCGTGGGCCTCTATTTCGGTAGCTCGACCGGTGGCATGTGGGAGGGCGAGGAGTTCTTCGCCGACCTGCTCGCGCGGCGCGCGAACCCGCGCGTCTCGGCGCTCGCCTCGCAGCAGCCGAACGGTCCGGGGGACGCGGTGGCGCGGCGTTTCGGGATCACGGGTCCCGTGGAGACGGTGTCGTCGGCTTGCGCCTCCGGGGCGCTCGCGCTCGGCGCCGCGCTCGAGGCGCTCCGCACGGCCGAGGTGGAAGTCGCCCTCGCGGGCGGCGCCGATTCGCTCTGTCAGATCACCTATGCCGGGTTCAATTCGCTCCGCTCGGTCGACGAGAATCCCTGCCGGCCGTTTCGCGCCGGACGCGAGGGGCTGTCGATCGGCGAGGGCGGGGCGGTCCTCGTGCTCGAGTCGGAGGAGCGCGCGCTCGGCCGCGGCGCGGAGCCGCTCGCGGTGCTCGCCGGCGCCGGCGCCTCGTGCGATGCCCACCACATGACCGCGCCGGAGCCGGAGGGCTCGGGGGCCGCGGCGGCGATCGCCGCCGCGCTCGCGGACGCCGGCGTGGGCCCCGAGGCGATCGCGTTCGTCAACGCCCACGGTACCGGCACGCCGCTCAACGACGCGGCGGAGTGGCGGGCGTTTGCGCGCTCGTTGGGGGAGCGGGCGAAGGAGATCCCGGTCACCTCGACGAAAGGGCTCGTGGGGCATCTGCTTGGCTCGGCGGGGGCGCTCGAGGCGGTCGCCACGGTGCTCTGCCTCGCGCGCGGCGAGGTCCATCCCTGCTCGACCGGCGGTGAGGTCGATCCCGACCTCGACGTCGATCTCGTGCTCGACCGCCCGCGGCCGCTCGACTCGGGTCCCGAGGCTCCGGCGAGCGCTCTGTCGACCAGCCTCGCGTTCGGCGGCGCCAACGCGGCGCTCGTCTTTACGCGGGCGGGCTCTCGATGAGCGGCGCGCCGGGCTCGGCGCCCGTCGTCGTCACCGGCGTCGGCGCGGTGACCGCGTTCGGGCTCGGCCTCGCGGAGCTGCGCGAGGCGCTGGCGTCCGGCGGACCGCGCCTCGCCCCGATCGATCGCCCGGAGGGCTACCACCGCGCCGGACCGAGCGCCCATCTCGCCTCCCGGGTCAGTCTCTCGAGCTTCGCTCCTTGGCTCCTGCCGGCGGAGGCGCGGCGCATGAGCCCGCCCTCGAAGCTTGCGGTCGCCGCGGCGCGGCAGGCGCTCGCCATGGCGGGGCTCGGGGATGCGAACGGGCGGATCGCGAACGAAGGAGTGTCGGGCGAGGCGGAGGGGGGCGCGGGGATGGCGGTGTTCCTCGCCAACGCGTTCGGTCCGTCGTCGTTCACCGAGCACCTGATGCGCCAGATCCTCCTCGAGAGCCCGGAGGCGGCCTCGCCGTTCTACTTCACCGAATGCGTGGCGAACGCCCCGGCGGCGCAGATCGCGATCGCCGCGCGCGCTCGCGGAGCGAACGTCACGGTCGTCCAGCGCGAAGCGGGGCCGCTGCTCGCGGTGGCGAAAGGAGCCGCCGAGGTGGCCTCCGGCCGCGCCCGCCGGGCGCTCGTCGGGGCGGCGGAGGAGATGACGCCGCTGCTCCACGCTCTGCTCGACCGGTTCGGCGCGCTCTCGCGCGGGACCGCGACGGAGGGGGAGGTCGCCCGGCCGTTCGACCGGCGGCGGGACGGTTTCCTCGCGGCGGAAGGCTCGGTGGTCCTGGTGCTCGAGCGGGCGACCGACGCCGCGGCGCGCGGAGTCGAGCCGCTCGCCCGGATCGCGGGGTGGGCGAGCGCGTTCGACGCCTCGGCCCCGCCGACGGATTGGGGAACGGGCGGCGCGGTGCTCGCGCGCGGCCTGTTGCGCGGGATCGGGCGATTCGGCCTCGGCCCGGCGGATTTCGATCGGATCGTCTCGGGCGCGAGTGGCGCCGTCCAAGGGGACCGGCTGGAGGCGGAGGTGCTCGCCGCGGCCTGGGGCGACCGGCCCCTGCCGCCGATCCTCGCGCCGAAGAGTGTCGCCGGGGAGTACGGCGGAGCCCATCTCGCCTCGGCGTTGATCGCTCTCTCCGGCGCGCCGTTCGGCGCGACGGCAGGCTTCGCCGAAGCGGATCCGGCCCTCGGCCTACGGCCGCACGACGGCGGAGCGCTGGTGGCACCGCGGCGCGTGCTCGCGACCGCGCTCGCGGCGGGAGGCGCCGCGGCGTGGTTGGCGCTCGAAGCGCCGGCTCGGGCGGAGGCCGCGTCGTGACCGCGATGAACGGAAACCGACCGCTCGCGATCGGCGTCGCGATCCCGGCGTATCAGGCGGCTCCTTCGATCGGCGCCGTGGTGACGGGAACGCTCGCGCTGGTCGCCGACGGTTCGGGCGATCCCACCTCGCAGCGGCCGTTGCGCGAGCTGGTGGTGATCGACGACGGTTCGACCGACCGCACCGAAGAGGCCGCGCGGCAGGCGGGCGCACGGGTGCTCGTCCAGCCGAAGAACCTGGGCAAGGGGGCGGCGCTGCGGCGGGCTTTCGCCGACCTTCTCGAGCGCGGCGCGGACGGGGTGATCACGCTCGACGCCGACGGGCAGCACCTGCCGAGCGAGATTCCGAAGCTGCTGCCGCTGATCGAAGCCGGAGCGGATCTGGCGCTCGGCGTGAGGGACCATCTGTTCTCGGAGATGAGCCGCGTCCGCCGCCTGAGCAACCGGCTTTCGTCGCGGGCGATCTCGTTTGCCGCGGGCAAGCCCGTGCCGGACATCCAGACCGGCTTCCGCTGGTACTCGCGGCGGTTGATCGAAGCGGTCGGCTTCCCCGAGGATCGGTTCGAGGCCGAGAGCGCGGTGGTGGTGCGCGCGGCGCGCGGCGGCTTCTCGATCGTGGCGACGCCCGTCCATCTCGGATTTGCCGACGGCCGGACGACCAGCCACTACCGGCCGCTCGTGGACAGCCTGCGGATCGCCCGCGCGGTGATCGGCGCCCGGTTCGAGAGGCGCGCCCGATGAGCTCACCCAGCTCGATGGCGGCGGTGCTCATCACGGGGGGCGGCCGAGGTCTGGGCCGCGCGATCGCCGAGGCGCTCGCTGCCGCCGGCCGGCCCGTCGCGTTGACGTTCCGGAGCGACGAAGGGGCGGCGCGGGATCTGGCGGCCGGGCTCTCCGAGTCGCACGGCGTCGCGGTCCGGGCGTTTCGCTTCGATCTCGCCGACCGGGCGCGGCCGGACGATCTGATCTCCGAGGTGGAGCGCGAGGTCGGCCCGCTCGGCGGCCTGGTCAACAACGCGGGCATTCGGCGCGAGGCGTTGCTCGCGCTCACCTCGGACGAAGATTGGGACGCCGTGCTCGACCAGAACCTCTCGGGCTCGTTTCGTCTCGCGCGGGCGGCGCTTCGCGGTTTCGTCTCGCGCCGCGGCGGCTCGATCGTGAACGTCTCTTCGTTGTCGGCGCTCCACGGCGTCGCGGGCCAGGCGGCATACGCGGCGACCAAAGCGGGGCTGCTGGCGATGACCCGCGTGCTCGCTCGCGAGGTCGGCAAGCGCAACGTCCGGGTGAACGCCGTGATCCCCGGCTTCGTGCCGACCGACCTCACCGCCGACCTTTCCCCGGAGCAGGTCGACCGGCTGCGCGCGGGAGAGTGCCTGCCGGGCGGCGTGCGCGCGGAATCGGTCGCCGCGGCGGTCGCCTTCCTCCTGTCCGAAGGCGCCGCCTCGATCACGGGCCAGACCCTGGTGATCGACGCGGGCGCGTCGGCCTAGGGCCTTTACGGCGGAACGATGCCCGGCCTGCTCGAATGGATCGCGCGCCTCGTGGGCGCCCGCCCGGGACGGACGCTCGCCCTCGGGCTCGCGATCACGCTGCTCGCGCTCGCGCCGGCGTCGCGTCTACGCATCGATACCGACCTCTCCGACCTGCTGCCGAACGACGCTCCGGCGGCCGAGGACTATCGGACCTTCCTCCGCACGTTCGGCGGCTTCGAGAAGGTGTTCGCGATCGTCGAGCTCGCCCCGCCGGCCGCTCCGGCAGGTGCAAAGGCGGGAGCCGACTCGGGCGCCGCCGAGGACGCCGAGCACGTCGAGGACGCCGACGAGAGCGCCCTGCCCGAGGCGGCGCGGCGAATCGCCGAGCTGTTGAAACAGAGCCCGGAGGTCCGCGCCGCGCGCGCCGGGCTCGAAGAGGAGGACGAGCGCTTCTTCTTCGAGCACGTTGCCCCGCGCCTGCCGCTCCTCGTGAGCGCTCCGGATTGGAAGAAGGATCTCGCGGCCCGGCTCGAGCCGGCGGCGATCCACGCGCGGGTGGCGACGATGCGCGAGGCGATGCGGAGCCCAATGGGCGGTGTCGCGCGCGCTCTCTTCACCGCCGATCCACTGGGCCTGTCGGAAGGGTTACTCGGGGCGGCGCCCGCCGGGCTGCCGATCGATCCGCTCTCCGGGGCGTTCGTCTCCCGCGACGGCGGCGCCGCGCTCGTGGTGATCACCCCGGCGCGCGCCGAGCTCGATCCGGCGGCCGGGCGCGCGATCCTCGCGGCGATCGCCGGCGCGCAACGGACGACGGAGAAGGAGACCGGCCGCAAGCTCTCGGTCCAGGCGATCGGCGGACCGATCTACGCCGCGCACGACGAGGCAATCCTGAAGACCGATCTCGCCTCGACGATCTCGGGCTCGACGCTCGGCGTGGCGCTCGTGCTGCTCGCCGGGTTCGAGGGGGTGCTGATCCCCGTGGCGATCACGCTCGCGGTGATCGCCGGGGTGGCTTGGACCGTCGGAGCCGGCGGCCTCGCGCTCGGGAGCATCACGGTGGTGGGCGTCGGGTTCGCCGCGGCGCTGCTCGGTCTCGGCGTCGAATATGGAATCCACGGCGGCTCGCGCTTTCGTCTGGCCCGGGCCTCGGGGCTCTCGCGCGCCGAGGCGCTCCGGGCCGCCTGCGTCGAGGCGGGCCCCGGCATCGTCTCCTCGGCGGCGACCTCGGCGGTCGCGGTCGGAGCGCTCGCGATCGCGCACTTTCGGCCGCTCCGCGAGCTCGGCCTGCTGCTCATGTTCGGGGTGCTCGCGACGCTCGCGACGACCGTCCTGATCGCCGCGCCGCTGCTCGTCTTCGGCCGCTCGGAGCGAAAGCCGCGGGCGCTCCTCTGGCGGGCGTTCTGGCAGCCGCTCCTGCTGCGCACGTCCGGCTTCGCGGCGCGCCGGCCGCTGCCGGTCCTGGCGGTCGCCGCCGCGCTCTCGCTCGCCGCGCTCTTCGGTCTGCGGGGCCTCGCGATCAACGTCGATCCGCGCGCTCTGCGGCCGGCGGACACGCCGCTCCAGGCGCTCGAGACCGCCGCCTATACCCGCTTCGGGCTCGGGCTCGACACCTCGACGGTCGTGGTTCGGCGCGACGATCTCGGCGCGGCGCTCGACGCGGCGGCGCGCGTGCGCGAAGTTCTGTCTCGCCGGCTCGGGCCCGAGGCGGCGGTCGATAGCCCGTCGGATTGGATCGTCCTCGGCGCGCGGCGCGCCCGGCGCCTCGCGGAGCTCCGCTCCCTGCCGCTCGAGCGGGCGGCGGGCGATTTCGAGCGTGAGCTTCTCGCCGTCGGATTTCGCGTCGAGCCGTTCCGATCCTCGCTCGACGTCCTACGCGGCTTCGCCCGCGGCGAGGACGCGCGAGCCCCCGAGCCTGCGGGGTGGCCCGACTGGATGTCCGAGCTGGTGCATTCCGACGCCGCCGGTTCCGGGCCCAAAGGGAGCGGCGCGGCGGTCGCCGTCCACGTGCGGGTGCCGATCGGCTCGCTGGACGAGCGCCAAGCCGAATCGCTCGCCGGAGAGATCGAGAAGGAAGTTCCCGGAGCCGCTTTCGCCTCGGCGCCGCGGGTCGGCCGCGAGCTGCGCCGGGTTGCCTCGCGCGATCTGGTCCGATCGAGCGGCTTCGCCGCGCTCCTGGTGGCGATCGTCGTCCTGGTCTCCCTCGGCGGACGGGTCGGCGCCTCGTTCCTCGCGAGCATGCCGCTCCTGCTCGGCTGCCTCTGGACCTTCGGGCTCTGGGGCGCCCTTGCGCGCCCGCTCGACCTGGTCTGCGTCGCGGCGCTGCCGGTCCTGTTCGGGACCGGCATCGACCTGGGGGTCCACGCGGTGGTCGGCGCGCGCCACACGCCGGGCGGCATGCGCGCGGTCCTGCTCGAGTCGGGGCCGGCGATGACGCTCGTCATGCTCACCGCCTCGATCGGTTTCGGCAGCTTGACCGCGTCGCGCATTCCCGGCCTGCGCAACGCGGGGCTGATCGTGGCGATCGGCGGCCTTGCCTGCCTCGTCTCGACCCTGCTGGTGCTGCCCGCGCTCGACGCGCTCTTCCGCCGGCCGGCCGCGGACGCGATGGAGGAGGCCCGATGAGCGTCGCGGCCGACACCCCGGACAACCCGCCGCACGCGCCCGAGGCGGGAATCTGGCGCCGGATCCTGGGGCCGTTCTACGTCACCGGGGTGTTCTGGTTCCGCTTCCACCTGTTCGGCATCCGCATCCTGCCGGAGTGGTTGATCGGGCCGGCGATCCTCGTGTTCACGATCTTCTTCTGGGCCACCCTGTGGAACATCCGGCGGGCGATCGCGAGCAACCTCGAAGGGGTGCTCGGCCCCTGCGGCTGGCTCGAGCGCGAGAGGCGGATCTTCCGGCTGATCCACGTCTACTCGTGGTGCCTCACCGAGCGGTACGAAAACCTCGCGGGCAAGCGGCAGCCCGATTCGGTGATCTCGGGCATGGATTCCTGGCGCGAGGTGACCGACGCGCCCGGCGGATTCATCCTGGTGACCGCGCACTACGGCAGTTGGGAGGCGGGTTCGTTCGTGCCGTCGGTGATGACCGGCCGGAGGGTGCACGTCGTCCGCGAGGGGGAGGTCGATCCGCGCGCCCAGGCGTTCATCCGCGGGTTGATCGAGAAGCAGTCGGACGGCCGGTACACCACGCACTTCGCCGACAACGACCCGAGCCTCGCGATGCTCCTGCTCGACGCGCTGCGCGACGGCGACATCGTGGCGCTCCAAGGGGACCGGCCGCGCAGCTGGGGCAAGCCGACCGAGGGGACGCTGTTCGGACGGCCGTTCCCACTGCCGATCGGCCCGGCGAGCCTGGCGCGCGCGGCGGGCGTGCCGCTGCTGCCGGTGTTCATCCGCCGGGTCGGCCGCCTAAGCTATCGGAGCGAGGTCCGTCCGCCGATCCACGTGCCTCGGACGGCCGACCGGGACGCCGACGTCCGCTACGCGATCGGCCGCTTCATCGCCGAGCTCGAGGCGACGATCCGCGAAGATCCCTACCAGTGGTTCTGCTTCCGTAAGCTCTGGTAGTTCTGGGGGGCCGCGGTACGGCGTTGGCGATCCCGGCCGGAGGCCGCCGCCGAGATCTCCCGCGGGGGACCTTTTTTCCAAGACGTGGGGGGCGAGGACGGGGGAGGATACGTCTGAGAGGCGCCGCTACCGGCGCCCCGACGATCCTGGAGGTTTGCGATGAACGAAACCGTGCGCCCGATCCCCGAGGGGTACCACACGGTGACCCCGTACCTGATCGCCGCCGACGCCCACCGTCTGCTCGAGTTCCTCGAGAAGGCGTTCGATGCCAAAGTCCTGTTCCGCTCGCTGCGCGAAACCGGCGAGGTCGGCCACGCCGAGCTCCAGATCGGCGACTCGCGCCTCATGCTGTCGGGGTCGCAGCCTCAATGGCCGGCGATGCCGTGCGCGATCTACCTGTATGTGGAGAATTGCGACGCGCTCTACGCCCAGGCGATCGCCGCGGGGGCGAAAGCGATCCAGGAGCCGGCCGACATGTTCTATGGCGACCGCCACGGCGGCGTGACCGACCCGGTCGGCAACCAGTGGTGGATCGCCACCCACATCGAAGACGTGTCCCACGAGGAGCTGGCCCGCCGCGAAAAGGCCCGGCGGCAGGCCGGCTGACGCGCCGCGCCCTACGCGAGGTTGTGGAACACGCGCTGGACGTCGTCGTCCTGCTCCAGGCGGTCGACCAGCGCGAGCACCTCGGTCGCCTTGTCTTCGGGCAGCTCCGTCGGGGTGGTCGGAATGAACTCCGCCTCGGCCGAGATCGGCGTGATGCCGCGGTCTTCGAGCGCCTTCTGGAGGTTCCCGAAGTCGTTGAAGGCGCACCGGACGAGGATCTGGGGCTCGCCCTTTTCGCCGGTCGTTTCGCCCATCTCCTCGAGGCCGAAGTCGATCAGATCGAGCTCCAGCGTCTCGGCGTCGATCCCTTTCGGGTTCAGGCGGAAGACGCCCATCTTCTTGAACAGGAACGCGACGCTGCCCGAGCTGCCGAGGTTGCCGTTCCCCTTGTTGAAATGCGTCCGAAGGTTCGACACCGTGCGCGTCGGGTTGTCGGTCGCCGTCTCGACGAGAATCGCGATCCCGTTCGGGGCGTACCCCTCGTAGATGATCTCCTCGTAGGTCGTCGCATCCTGGCCCGAGGCGCGCTTGATCGCCGAATCGACCTTGTCCTTCGGCATGTTGACCGCGCGGGCGTTCTGGATGACCCGGCGGAGCATCGGGTTGCTCGCCGCGTCCGGACCGCCGGCCTTCACCGCGATGGTGATTTCTTTGCCGATCCGGTTGAACTGCTTCGACATCCGGTCCCAGCGCGCGAACATCGTGTGTTTTCGAGTTTCGAAGATGCGGCCCATGATTCGGTATCCAGGAAAGGAGAAGATCTGGTGGGAGAGCCCGGGGGGACCGGACGGCTTGCTTAGAGGCGCGATTTTGCCCGTTCGAGAGCGAAGAGTAAAGGCGCGGTCCCCGAGCGGAAGCCCCGCGCCGGAAGCGGCTCGCCGGCTCCGCAAGCCGCTTCCCACCTCGGCACCCCGCTCTACGCCCGGGGAAGCGGCTTTCCGGCGCAGCATGTGACCTCTCGGTCCAGGAAGCGACTTGCCAGCCCAGGAAGCGACTTCCCAGGCCAGGAAGTGACTTCCCCTCTCAGGAAGCGACTTCCCAGTCCAGGCAGTGACTTCCCGGATCAGGAAGAGACTTGCCAGGCCCGGAAGTGACTTCCCAGGGCAGGAAGCGACTTCCCGGGCCGGGAAGTGACTTCGCAGCGCAGGAAGCGACTTCCCAGCTCAGGAAGCGACTTCCTGGGGCTGGAAGCGACTTCCTGGGGCTGGAGGACGGTCTCGGGCGTGAATGGCGAGGTTACGGTCTGCATCGCCACGCGTCAGGGCGTTAAGCCGCTTTCTCGCACCGCACCTCACTTGCACCGTTGGAGCTTGCGCTGGCGCGCCCGTCGATCGGCCGAAGTGGCCAAACTTCACTCGTCGGTGCGTCATACTATCGCTCAGAACCGCCGAGCCCGCCGGCTTTCGAATTCGACGAGAAGAGATCCATGTCCGAGCTGGACACCATCACCGTCAAAGGCTTCAAGAGCATCGCTTCGATCGAGAAGCTGAAGCTCGCGCCGATCAACGTGTTGATTGGCCCGAACGGTTCGGGGAAGTCGAACTTCATCGGGGTGTTCTCGTTCTTACGCGAGATTCGAGAAGGGCGATTGCAGGACTACGTCCTCAAGGCGGGTGGTGCCGACAAGGTGCTGCATTTTGGGTCGAAGGTGACGGACAGGTTGGAACTTCAAATTTCTTTCCGGAATAAGGTGAACGAATACAAGATCGTTTTGCAGCCGACCAGCGCCGACGAGCTCGTTCCGGAGTCCGAGCGGGTCTTCTTCTGGGATCAGGCGAAACACCCGGATCCATGGGAAGGACCGATCGAGCGCATCGGTAAGGAAGCTGGGATCAGCTCACCGAAGTCCGAAGGGGTTCAAAAATACGTCCGCGAGCACCTCGACAGCTGGCGCCTCTACCATTTCCACGACACCAGCTCGACCTCGCCGATGAAAAAGACAGCGGACGTGAACGACAACCGTTACCTGCGTCCGGACGGCTCGAACCTGGCCGCCTTCCTTTATTTTCTGAGAGAGAAGCACGAGGACGACTACAGCCTGATCCGACGCACCGTTGCGCTTGCGGCTCCTTTTTTTGACGATTTCCAGTTGGAGCCGCAGAGGCTGAATACGAAAACGATCCGTCTGGAGTGGCGGCACAAAGGGTCGGACGCATACTTCGATGCGTCGTCCCTCTCCGACGGCACGATTCGCTTCATCGCGTTGGCGACGCTGCTCCTTCAGCCGCAACGCTTGCGCCCCTCGGTTATCTTGGTGGACGAACCTGAGTTAGGGCTGCACCCGTATGCCATCACGCTGCTGGGCTCGTTGATCAAGCAGGTCTCGATCGAGACGCAGGTGATCGTCTCGACCCAATCGCCGTTCCTGCTCGACCAGTTCCAGCCGGAAGACGTGCTGGTGGCCGACCGCGTGGACGGAGGTACTCAGTTTACCCGGCTGGACCCCGCGAAGCTTGCATCCTGGCTGGAGGACTATAGCCTGGGCCAGCTTTGGGAAAAGAACGAGCTGGGCGGCCGTCCCGGGGCGGAGTGAGCCCATGTCCCGCCTGCTGATCGACGCCATCCGGCGAGAATGCCCGCTGTTTCGTTCTTGGGTCGAGAGGCTGGAGTCCTGGCTGAAGCTCTACGGGCATCCGGAAGGAGCCGCTTAGAATCACCCTTCGTTTTCAAGCCACAGCCTCGAGGACCGAGTTCAAGCAGATCATCGGCCGCGGCACGCGCATCCGCGACTACGGCAAGCTGTTCCGAGGGTGGGATTCACCTCAAACAGTCTGACGCAGCGGTCGAGCCGCTCGATATCAGGCCACGGCCTGGAATCTCTGGGTTTCGTTGCGTTCGATCGCTTGCCGGATCTCTCGGTCGTAGGTGAGTGGGTGGGTCAGGCGGAAGGAGCTTCCGCTCTTTTCCAGAACCTCGGCGATCACCTCGAAGGTTCCCCAGGTCCGAATCTCCAGTTTGCAGCTCGGGTTGGCGGGCGTGCGCCGGATCGTGCGAACCCGATCCGGGAAAGTCTCATGGAGGGTGTAGGTAACGCTCTCGACGAACGGCAGCGCGGGACCCTCGAGGTAGATGAAAACCCGGTAGAGCGCTCGATCGTCGCCTTGGGGCAACGGCTGGTAGCGGATCGTTCGGTCGTGCGAGTCGGGATCGACGACGGAGTCTTTGACTTCGAGAGGATTCATGAGCATCGGCCTCCGTCCCTGATCCTACCCCTAGACCGGCGGCTTCGGCGCGGGCTGCGGGGGAGGGGATTCGCTCTGCGTCGGCGGCGGTTGGTTCGACACGGCCGGAGGAATCGGGGCGCCTCCGGCCCCCTCGCTCTTCCGGGCCGACGACTCGCCAAAATAATAGCCGATGATCGAGCCGAGGAGGCCTCCGAGCGTTGCCATCACGATCTGCAACCCCTCTTTCACCTGCGCGAAGTCCTTCGCCCAGGTAAGAACCGCCGCCAAGGTCGCGGCGAAAACCAGCAGGAGCACGAGCGCCAGCAGGTGCCGGAAGTCGTTGATCAGCCGGACCAGGAAATCGGCGATCACGAAGCGAAGCGGTGAGGTAGGAGAGGTGGGCTTGGCATCCGGGTCCGACTTGAAACGACCCATGGCGAAAATCCAAGCGAGCCACTGAACGAGCACCACCAAGCCCGCCGCCAGGAGGGTGGCGGCCGCCAAGCCAATCCGGTGGACCGCCAGGAAATCCAGGAACGAGCCCATGGTGCCTCTCCTTGAGGAGGGGGAATCGTGGAAGAGTAGCCGCGCAAAAGCCTATCAGAGCGGCAGCCCTGAAGATCCTCGGCGGTTCGACACTTCAATCTATTTCACGATTGCCGAAGGCCTGGCCCCCTCCACATCCAGCACCCCCGCTGCATAGTCCGCTGCCAGCACTTCATCCTCCAGCCAGGGGTGAAACTTCTCCCGCGCGTGCTAATCGCACCGGTGCCAGGAGTGGTAGATCCAGATATCGGTCGCCGGCCCTTTGCCGTCCAGCCAGGTGAAGCCTCTCCGGTGGCGGCTGATGTGGAGCGCCTCGGTGTCGGGCTGATGGGCCGCTTCGGTCACGAGAACAGGCCGCGGTAGCTCGACCGTCTTCAGGGCTTCGAAGCGTTGGCGCTCCTGCATTGCGGGGATCAGATGTTTGGCGAGGGTCCGGTTCGCCCGGGTATAGGCGAGCATCATCGCCTCCTCCATCGCCCAGGCGTAGTCGCCGTCGACAAACCGGCACAGACCCTCGTCACAGTACCTGCTCCCTGCGGCGTGGGTTTTGTCCACGGGCTTGCACTCTACGAAAAGGGCGTCATGCACGGAGAGGACGGGGCGCGGTTCCTCGTCGTCGTTGCGTAGCCGGAAGCACAGATCCGGCGCCTTTCCCCGCTTGGAGCCGTCAAAATTTTCCACCTGAGCCTGGCGGTCAACCGTCTCGAAGGTCGATCGGTTGAACCCCGGCACTTCACCTCGGTGCCGCAGATGGTTCTCGATCACGTTCCGTAACGCCATGGTGACGCCGTCCTCGTCCTGCGCCGCCGGGGAACCTAACCCTTCCGACAGGATTTCGAACGCTCGAACGAGTACGCGGCGGACCAGAAGGATCACCGGCAGTCCAAGCCGCGGGTGCGGCAGCCGATAATCCTCCGGCCGGACGCCGTGGGTGAAGTAGCCGTCGACCGGCGCTCGACTCATACCGTCTCGGGCAGGCCGAAGGCGTCGAGATGCTGCCGAAGAATCGCCTGGCCGCAAAGGCGCGCCCGGGTGATCGTCCACCAACGACGCTCGTTGAGCAGCCCCAGAAGCAGGCCGCGCTTGCCGGGCAATCGGACGAAGATCCGGCTCGCCGAACGCTCGTTGGCCTCCTGCATGGCTGTACGCAGCAGGGCAGAGCCCACAGCCACCGATTCCGGCGCTAGCGAGAGTGCGAGAAAAAACCAAGGCTGCTCCCGCCGGTCCGGTGGATCGCTCGCTTCTTGGACGAAGATCTGTTCGCCACAAACAGTGAAGTACGGCGCCAGAAGGCTGCACAGCTCTTGGCGGAACGGATCGCGATCCGGTTGGCTTGTGCGCTCCAGGGCCGCGCACCCTTGCCGGCGATAGGACATGGCGGCGAACAGCGTGTCGCGAAGAGTCTGACCTTCCTCATCGTCCAGGCCGTAGAGGCGAAAGAGGAACGAGTCGATTTCAAATAGGGCTCCCTTCGCGCCACTTTCCAACTCTCTTGCGAGCCTTTGAATCGTGGACTTCTCCGGCTTCGAGAGCAAGCTAGGATCGGGGAATGGCAGGGCATCGAGCTCTTCTTTGTTGATCGTCTGCCGATCAAAGCCGGCTCGCCGGCTGGACATCAGGCAGAAGTATGAAAATAGTGTCGAGTGAGGTACCAGGTAGAGAAGCGCCGCCAGCGTCTCCTCCTCAGGGTGACCGGCGCACGAATACCCGTAGTGACTCTGGGAGAAGGCCAGGGCCTCCCGCGAAAGGTAAGCGCGGCTGCGCTCTGGATCGGCGCCAGGCGCCTGGGGAACGATGAGCAGCGGAGGCTGAAAGAGATTCTGGGTCCGGGGCATATGCGCGGTCCTCTGGCCATAGCGCTCAAAGAAAGTTTCCAGATCCCGAACGTCTAGGGCGCTGCGATCGTCAGGTAGTGCGAAGACCTTAAGGTCAGCCAGAAAGTCAGCGGGACTTTGTTTTAAGTTCGGCGAAATATCGAAACCTTTTCCCGTTTTATCCCCTTTGGGATTCCACCCCCGCCAAAACGTCGTCAAGCTCTGCGGGAAAGCCCGCAAAAGCTTTTCCATCACCGCCACGTCTCGCCATGTGCCGAGAGACAGCGTCTTGAGAATCCAAGGTTGACGCTCGATCCGCTCGACGCTCACCGGCTTGGCCGTCTCGTAGTCGAGGCGAAAGCGGCTCTGTTGATTCAACTCGGGTTCGCGGAGAGGAGCCGCGAAGATGAATCGGTGGTCAGGCGGTGGCGCGGAATTGCGCGCGAATAGCAGGCAGAAAGGTAGATCCATCGATTCCCAGACGGCAGACTTTCGCAGGTCGGCACCGTTGATCAGACCTGTCACCGAGAGGCTTTTCAGGATCGCCATCCAAGCCTCGTGACCTTTTCCGCTGGTGCGCCCGATCAACCTGGCGGGCAGGGCGAGAGCGATGACGCCGGAGGGCTTCTTGGCCCACTCGGCGGCCCGCCAGAGAAAAGGAAGATCAGGGTCCTTGTCCGGGTTCTTGTAACGTTTCGCCAGGTCGCCGAATCCTCGTTCCCGTAGCACGCGCTGGCCGATCCGTGTGAACTCTGCGTTCAGCGCGGCCGTCTGGGTCGTCTTCCGTCGCTCGCTCTTAGAAGCCGTTCTCTGTAACTCTTCCTCGCGTAGGCGCTTCCAGGGCGGGTTGCCGATCACGAGGTCGAAGACGCCATCGAACTCGGGAGGGACGCGCGGCCCGAGGCTGCCCAGAGAGAAAGCCGCCTCTTCCGGCGCATCGTTTCCGAAGTGGAAAAGCACCCCTTCTCGAAGATCCTTGGGGAATTTCAACGCGTTCGGCGGTCTCTGCGTTCCGTTCAGCTCGATGGCCGTGATGTATAGCGCAAGAGCCGCAAGGCGCAGGGCCGACTCACTGACATCGAAGCCGCGTAACTGGCTATAGAGGATGTCTTGAATCGTCCGGGTATTAGGGCGCTTTTGGTCCGCCTGCCAGCGCTCGCTCACGAGGCGACGTAGGGCGAGAACGAGGAAAATTCCCGCGCCGCAGGCAGGGTCCAAGACCATCGCTCGCGCGGGATCCGGGATCGCAGCAAACGCTTGGTCCACCATCAGCCTCGCGATCGTTCGCGGAGTGTAGTGAACGCTCGTCTCACGGGCCGTCACGGGATTGGCCCGGTGGCTGAAGCTCTCGTAGACCTGGCTCAAGACCCCCACGGGGATGTGGGCGAAGTCGAGATCGTTCCAGTCCAGCTCCTGCTGGAACACACCTCCGGTGCCCCGCCAACCGTTCAAGATGGCGTGGAGGTGATTGAAAAAGTTCTTGCCTGCGCGACGTTCGATTCGCCGGTAGAAATGCCGATACGCCTCTTGGCGGGCAGGGCGATCGGTGGCCGGAATCGACTCGTCGATCAGCCGAAGGAAGTCGCCGTTGAAGGTCTCGTCGAGCCAGGCGGAGGTCTGCGCGGCCTTCTCGGCGTTGGCGAAGGCGTCCTTCAATCCATCGGCCGCCGGGCAGATCTCCTCTCGTTCCGAGGCAAGCACGATCTTTCGATCGATCAGAAAGCGAAAGAAGAGCGCGCGCCCGGCCATCGAAAGAACGTCGAGCGGTTGAATCTCGTGCCCTTTGGCGCCCTCTCCAACGTATTCATCGATCGTTTGCGTCAAGAGGTCAAAGATCTTTTTGAAGACGTAGTCCGCGCCTTGGACTTTCTCGCCCTCCGAGAAGGAGCCGTGGACCAGGCTCTGGAAAAAGAGCGGCGCCGTCCCCTCCTTCTCGGAGATCACCCGGAGAGGCGCGGTGGTGGCCGTCTCTCGAAAGCCGATGGGGAAGAGTTCGAGAGAGCCGGGGCGCGCTACGCCGAGCCAGGCGGGATCGCTGCGGTTGGCGAGCTGGCGCTGGATCTCGGCGATTCTCTCGGCGCTCTCACCTTCGCCACCGGCGTCCAAGACGTAGAGCAGGGCCGTTCCCTGGTGCTCGGCGACGCCGGTCACGAGAGGTGCGGAGGAGGCGCCCTTCTTGGGCAGGAGATCCAGGTATTCGATCTGTTGCGGACTAGAGAGCGGTTGATCGAGCGGGATGAGATCCGGACAGCCGAAGGCCCTCATCCGCTTGGATAGCGGGTGGTCTTCCGCTCCGTGCAGGGGTTTAGGGTTCACCCCTACAGCCCCAGCCGCAAGATCACCGGCCGCTTGAGCCCGCGGCGGTCGAGATTTCCCACCTTGTCGTAGTTGCCGACCTGGCTGTTGGCGATGAAGTACAGGGCGCCGTCGAGGATCGCGCCGGTGGTGGGGATGTCGAAGTGGGGCTGGCCGATCTCGAGGGTCTCGATTTTCTGGATCGCGAGGCCGGTTGGGTCGAGCGTGGCGCGGAGGACGCGCTCGGCGCCGTGGCCGTTTTGGATCGCGACCAGGGTGGTGCGGGTCTGGCGGTAGAGCCCGTCGCAGCCGCCGAGCGCGTTGGCGGCGACGCCCGGTGGGGCGGTGAGGATGCGGGCGGTGCCGGTCTTCGGATCGACCGCGGCGATGCCGGCGGCGACCGCGACGTAGAGGCGGTTCTGCTCACCCGCGCAGGCGATGCCGTTGGCGAAGCGGAGGGCCTGTTTCGCCTCCGAGGCGAGCGGCAGCGCGGTGAGCTTCTTTTCCCCCGGCCGCGCGAAATAGAGCGAGCCGGGATCGCTGTCGGTCACGTAGACGGTGCCCTGGGAATCGAGGCAGAGGTCGTTGAGCGCGTGGACCGAGCCGAACGAACGGGGCAGCTCGATCTTCGCCGCGAGGGAGCCGTCGGACAGGGTGAAGGCGTAGAGACCGCGAAACGTGGCCGGGTCGCTCTTCGGCCGGCCGGTCGGCTCGGAGACCGCCCAAAGGCGGCCATGCTCGGCGTCGACGCGCAGGCCGATCACGGGACCCAGACCCGCGGCGCCGCTCGGCACGAAGGTGCTCTCCTTGCCCTCGGAGGAAATCACCTGGATCTTCCGTTTCTCGACGCTGCCGACGAACAGCCGGTGGGTGCCGGGATCGGCGGCGATCCCCTCGGGGATCAGGTCTTTTTCTCGGAGGGTGTAGGCGACGGTGCTGCGGACCAGCTTCGGTTGGGCCGACCCGGCCCGGGCCGCGGCCGACTCGTCGGTCGGTCCGGGCTCGGTGCGCCCGCAGGCCGAAGCGAGGAGAAGCGCTTGGAGGACGACGGGGCCGGTCCGGAACATTGCGGCAAGACTACCGCGTTCGGACCGGCCCCGGGGCAGGGCTTAGATCACCAACCGCAGGTCTGGCCCTTGTTCTGCACCTTGAGCCAGTCGAGCAACGGCTGGAAGTAGTCGACGATCGCGGTCGCGTCCATCTGGCGGCTGCCGGTGAGCGCCTCAAGCGCGTCGGGCCAGGGGCGGCTCGCGCCCATCGAGAGCATCTTGTCGAGCTTCGCGCCCGCTTCCTTGCTGCCGTAGATCGAGCAGCGATGGAGCGGCCCGGTCACCCCCGCGGCCTGGCAGAGCGCGCGGTGGAACTGGAACTGGAGGATCGCCGCCAGGAAATAACGGGTATACGGCACGCTCGCCGCGACGTGGTACTTCGCGGCCGGGTCGAAATCGGCCTCGGTGCGCGCGACCGGCGGCTGGACGCCCTGATACTTGCGGCGCAGCTGCCACCAGGTCTCGTTGTAGTGCTCGGGCTTGATCTCCCCCGAGAAGACCTTCCAACGCCACTGGTCGACCATCAGGCCGAAGGGCAGGAAGGCGATCTTGTCGAGCGCGCGGTCGAGCAGCAGGCCGACGTCCTTCGACGGATCGGGCACGGCGTCGATCAGACCGAGCTTCTTCAAGTACTCCGGGGTGATCGAGAGCGCCACCGCGTCGCCCACGGCCTCGTGGAAGCCGTCGTTCGCGCTGTCGCGGAACAGCGGCGGCTGCGTCTTATAGGCGCGCTGGTAGAAGTTGTGGCCGAGCTCGTGGTGGATGGTGCCGAAGTCTTCGGCGTTGACCTGGGTGCACATCTTGATCCGCAGGTCGTCCTCGTTGTCGAGATCCCAGGCCGAGGCGTGGCAGACCACGTCGCGGTCGCGCGGCTGGACGATCAGCGAGCGCTCCCAGAAGGTCGCCGGCAGCGGCGCGAAGCCGAGCGAAGTGAAGAAGCCCTCGCCGTACTTGACCATGCCGATCTCGTCGGTCCCCTTCGCCTTGAGCCGGTCGGTGAGCAGGTAGCCCGGATCGGCGGTCGGCGGGGCGACCATGGGGTAGATGTTGGTCCAGTCCTGCGCCCACATGTTGCCGAGCAGGTGGGCCGGAATCGGCTCGTTCGGCTTGACCAGCTCGGGGCCGTACTTCTGGACCAGCTTCGCGCGCACGTAGCAGTGGAGCTGGTCGTAGAGCGGCTTCACCTGGTTCCAGAGGCGGTCGACCTCTTTGGCGAAGTCGTCCGCCGGCATGTCGTACTTCGAGCGCCAGAGGGCGCCCATGTCGCGGTAGCCCAGCTCGCGGGCGCCTTCATTGCCCAGCTCGACGTAGCGGGTGAAGCGCTCCCGCATCGGCGGCGCGATCGCGTGCCAGCCCTTCCAGACCTCCAGGAGCTCGGCCGGGTTGGTGCTCTGGTCGATCACGTCGGAGAGCTTCTCGATGTCCATGCACTCTTTGCCTTGCGGGCAGTATTTCCCCCGGCCGTAGTCGGCGTCGAGCGAGGCGGTGATCTGCGAAAGCTCCGCGGTCTTCTTGGGATCGCTCGGCGCCGGAACGACCAGCGAGGTCTTCAGGAACTCGAGCTTCCGCCGCACGTCGGCGGGCACCGCGAGGCCGTCATAGCGGGGCGCCTTCTTCGCGTACTCGACGGCGGCGGTGACGGCGCGCTCGCCGGCTTTGGCCGAGATCATCTCGGTGTCGACGGTGATGAAGTTCTGCTTGACCCAGTCGGCGCGCTGCGCTTCGAGGCCGAGCTCGGTCAGGCGCTGTTCGGCCTCGGCGACGAATCGGACCGCTTCGTCGACCGTCGGCGGGGCTTCGGCCGCGCGCATCGGCCCGGCGGCGAGCGCCAACAGGCCGAGTGCCAGGCCGGGGGCGAAGACCCGGCGGGCCAGGGGGCTTCGGTGGAGCATCGGTGTCCTCCTTGGAGGGATTTCGGTGAAAAGGGGGCGTCGAGCGGGGCGGCCGTGCCGCCTCAGACGCGGCGGAGCGCCGCGTCGATCCGTTCGAGGCCGCGTTCGAGCTCTTCGATCGAGGTCGCGAACGACAGCCGAACGTGCTCGTCGGCGCCGAACGCCGAGCCGGGCACCACGGCCACCCGCGCCTCTTCGAGCAGGAACTCGGAGAGCGAAACCGAGTCGGAGCGGCCAGGGCGAAACGCGCCGGTCGCCTTGGGAAAAGCATAGAACGCCCCGCCCGGCGGGGCGCAGCAGAGGCCTGGGATCGCGTTCAACCGCGGAATCAGGAAATCCCGCCGCTCCTGGTAGGTCGCGATCATCGTTTCGACCTCGGGCTCGGCGTGCTCGAGGGCGGCGAGCGCCCCCACCATGGCGAACGAGGTCGGATTCGAGGTGACGTGGCTCTGCACCCCTTCGACCGCCTTGATCAGCGGCGGCGGGCCAAGCACGTAGCCCACGCGCCAGCCGGTCATCGCGTAGCTTTTCGAGAACGAGCCGACGAGGACGACGGTGTCGGAAAACTCGGCGGCGACGGCGGCCACCGTCGCCATCGGAGCGCCGTCGTAGACCAGGCGGACGTAGGTCTCGTCGGCGATCACGAGCAGATCGCGCTCGGCTGCGCCCTGGACGAGGGCGCGCAGCTCCGCCGGCGAGATCAGGCCCCCGGTCGGATTCGACGGCGAGTTGATCAGGATCGCCCGCGTCCGCTCCGTGACCGCCGCGAGCAACGCTTCGGCGTGGAGCGCGAAGCCGTTCTCGGGTGAGGTGGGCACGAGCACGGGCGTTCCGCCGGCGAGCTCGATCTGCGCCGGCAGGCTCACCCAGCAGGGGGAGGGGATGATCACCTCCGCGCCCGGCTCGGCGATCGACATCGCGACCTCGAACAGACCCGCCTTGCCGCCGACCGAGATCACGGTCTCGGCTGCCGTCCAGGGCGAGCCCCAGCGGGCACGGTGGAACGCGGCGACCTGGGCGCGCAGCTCGGGGATGCCGCTGCCCGCGGTGTACTTGGTGAACCCTTCGGCGAGCGCCGCGCGGGCGGCCTCGACGGCGACCTTCGGCGTGGGGAAGTCCGGCTCCCCGGCGCCGAGGTCGACGAGGTCGATCCCTTCCTTTTTCAGAGCGAGAGCGCGACGAGCTACCTTGAGCGTGGCGGATTCGCCGACGCGGGAGATCCTCGATGAGAGCTTCACCGGCGCATGCTATCAGAGGGTGCCGAGGTGGAAGCCGAGGAGGGCTATGGCCGACCGAGGTACAATGGTGTCGACGGCCGGAGCGCAACAGGCGGTCGCTTCGTGACGGCCTTCGGGCCGAACGCGGAGAGGAAAGTCCGAACTCCCACGGGTGGCAGGCTCGCTAACGGCGAGGCGCGGCGACGCGACGGACCAGTGCAACAGAGAACAGACCGCCGGTCCCTTCGGGGGCCGGTAAGGGTGAAACGGTGCGGTAAGAGCGCACCGCTCGGCCGGCGACGGACGAGGCACGGCAAACCCCCTGCGGAGCAAGACCAAATAGGGGAGCGGATTCTAGCGGGCCGCCCGTCCCGCTCCGTTCCGGCCCTCGGGCCGGCGCGGGCCGCTTCCGGGTAGGTTGCTCGAAGCCGGCGGCAACGTCGGACCGAGAGGAATGACCGCGAACCGCGGCTCCGGCCGCGGGGAGACAGAATTCGGCTTACGGTGCGCTCCGGCCGTCTCTATCTCCTTTCTCTTTCCGAAACCTTCGGGCTCCGGTGCGGAGCCTGGCTCGATCCCTCGATGCCCTCCCGTGCCGAGTTCTCATAGACTCAAGGCTTGATCGCACCCGCCCAACTCCCTCCCCCCGTCCTGGCCGGCGACCGGATCGGGATCGCCGCGCTGTCCGGGCCGATCGACCCGGAGCGTCTCGCTCTCGGCACGGCCGCGCTCGAGCGGCTCGGTTTCGTGCCCGTTCCCGCGGCGAATCTCGCGACCCGGTGGGGGATGTTCGCCGGCGACGACGCCTTCCGCCTCGCGGCGTTCCACGAGCTCGCCGCCGATCCCTCGATCGCGGCGATCGTCTTCGCCCGCGGCGGCCACGGGCTGCTGCGCGTCCTGCCCGGCATCGATTGGGAGCTGCTCGCCTCCCACCCGCGTGCCTATGTCGGCTTTTCCGATCTCACGCCCTTCCTGCTCGAGGTCGTGCGCCGGTTGGGGCTGGTCTCGTTCTACGGACCGATGGTCGCCGCCGATTTCGCGCGCGGCCAGGACGAGGCGGAGCGCGCGTCGTTCGTGGGGGCGCTCGCCGGGCGCTACCCGGCGATCCAGGCGTTCGGCGGCTCGCTGTTCCCCAATCGGGACGGGGGGGCGGAGCGGGAGCCGGTCTCCGGCGTGCTCCTCGGCGGCTGTCTGAGCCTGATCACGGCGACCCTCGGCACGCCCTACGCGGCCGACCTCGACGGCTCGATCCTGCTGCTCGAAGACGTCGGAGAGCCGCCGTACCGGGTCGACCGGATGCTCGCCCAACTGCGCCTGTCCGGGCAGCTCGACCGGCTGGCGGGCCTCCTGTTCGGCCATCTCGACGACGGCAACCACCCCCTCGCCTCGGACGGCGAATGGCGGGCGGTTTTGGCGGATGCCCTCGGCGCCTTCCCGGGGCCGGTCGGGATCGGCCATAATAGCGGGCACCGAAGCCCGAACTGGACGCTGCCCCTGGGGCTGCCCGCGATCCTGGACGCGGCGGGCTCTCGATTGATTCTCGGAGCGAGCTGACCTCAATGTCGAAACCCGTGTTCAAGACGACCGGTGGCCCCGCGCCCGCGGAGGGTGTGGCGCGCAAGGGCGAGGACCTCCTGGTCGAGTTCGCGGCGGGCGACTACGTCTTCCGCGAGGGAGAGCTCGGGACCGAGATGTACATCGTCCACGAGGGGCAGGTCGAGGTGCTCAACCGCGCGGGCGAGGAAGAGCATCAGATCGCCGTGCTCGAGAAGGGCGACTTCTTCGGCGAGATGTCGCTGCTCGAAGAGCTGCCGCGGGCGGCGTCGATCCGGGCCCTCACGTCGGTCAAGCTGGTGATGATCAACGGCACGATGTTCTCGGGCATGCTGCAACGGAACCCCGAGATCGCGGTGCGCATGATGCGCAAGCTCTCGCGCCGGCTGCGCGAAGCCGACGCCCTCCTGGTCGAGGCGCTCGCGCAGGTCGGCCAGAGCCGCGAGGCGAGCGAGCTGCCGCAGCAGGATCCGCCGACGGAGGAATCGACCGCGAAGGAGCGCGTGGTTCACGTCCCTTCGGGGATGGAGTTCCCGATCTCGACCGGCCCGGAGACGTCGATCGGCCGGCGCGATCCGGTCACCGGCATCTACCCGGACATCGACCTCACCCCGGTCGACAGCCAGCGCGCCGTCTCCCGCCGTCATGCCAAGATCTACCGTCAGGGCAACAAGTTCTTCCTCGGCGAAGAGATCGGCACGATGAACAACACGTTCTTGAACGGCGGGCGGCTCGAAAAAGGGGTCCCCTCCGAGCTCAAGCACGGCGACGAGATCAAGCTGGGTGTGGTCGCCCTCCGGTTCGAGCTTCCCGAAGGCTCCTGAAGAACCTCACCTCGTCCTCGCCGATCGAGGCGCTCCCGGGCATCGGTCCCGCGCGGGCGCGGGCCCTCGCCGAAGCCGGCTTCCGGCGGGTGGCGGATCTCCTCTTCCACCTTCCTTTCCGTTACGAGGACCGCCGCAGTCTCTCCACGGTCGCCGACGTCCTGGCCGGCCCGGGGAGCGGATCGGTCGGGATCGTCGGCCGGATCGAGCGGCTCGCCGCGGTGCGGGTGCGCAAGCGCGGCCTCTCGCTCGTTCGCGGTGTGGTCCTGGATGAAACGGGGGAGCTGCCGGTGGTCTGGTTCAACCGGCCCTATCTCGACCGTCAGATCGTCCCCGGGGAGAGCTACCTCCTCTGGGGTTCCCTCCAGCCGGTGCGAGCGGCCAAAGGCAAGCGAAGCGACCCGGGAGATCCCGACGAAAGCGGCGACGCCCGGCCGGCGATCCAGCTCCAGAATCCCACCTGCGAACGGGCCGAGACCGCGTTTCACGGCGGCCGCATCGCGCCGATCTATCCGGCGGTCGCGGGGCTGTCGACTCCGCTGTTGCGGCGACTGCTCGACGCCGCGCTCGACCGGCTCGACCTCGCGGCGATTCCCGAGCATCTACCGGACACGCTCCGCGCCCGCCACGACTTGCCCTCGATCGGCGAGGCGATCGCGTTCCTCCATCGCCCTCCGGACGACGCCGACCCGGAGGCGTTGGCCGCCCGGAGCACCCCCGCCCAGAGGCGTCTGATCTACGGCGAGCTGCTCGCCTTCCAGCTCGAAATCGCGCGATTCCGGGCACTCCGGGTTCAGGAAGCGCGGGCCCACCGCTACCGCATCGACGACCGCGTCCGCTCGGTCGCGCGGTCGATCCTGCCGTTCCGGCTGACCGCCGCGCAGCGGCGTGCCCTGTCGGAGATCGCCGCCGACCTCACCGGCGGCCACCCCATGCTCCGTTTGCTGCAAGGGGACGTCGGGAGCGGCAAGACGATCGTCGCGGCGCTCTCGCTCGCGATCACCGCGGAGAACGGTTTTCAAGGCGCGTTCATGGCGCCGACCGAGCTCCTGGCGGAACAGCATTTCGCGAGCCTCGAGCGGCTGCTCGGCGGGCGCTACCGGGTGGGTCTCCTCTCGGCTTCGGCCGCCGACCGCGCCGCGCGGCGCGAGGCGCTCGCGCGCGGCGAGATCCAGATCGCGGTGGGAACGCACGCGCTGATCCAGGAAGGGATCCGCTTCGCCCGTCTCGGTCTCGCGGTGGTGGACGAGCAGCATCGCTTCGGGGTCGCGCAGCGCCGCCTGCTGCAAGGCAAGGGCGAGCGCCCCGATCTCCTCGTGATGACCGCGACGCCGATTCCGCGTTCGCTCACCCTCGCGCTCTACGGCGACCTCGATCTGTCGGTATTGGATGAGCTTCCGCCCGGCCGCTCTCCGATCGCGACCGAGGTCGTCGCCGCCGCGCGCAGGAAGGACATCTACGCCCGCCTCGGCCGCGAGCTGTCGGCGGGAGGGCGCGCCTACGTGGTCTTTCCGCTGATCGAAGAGAGCGAAGAGGTCGACGCGGGCTCGGTCGCAGAGCTGGGGGAGCTCGTCCGTTCGCAGTTTCCGGACGTGCCGAGCGCGGCGCTCCACGGGCGCCTCCCTTCGCCCGAGCGCGAGGCGATCCTCCGTTCGTTCGCCGAGGGCTCGATCCGGCTGCTCGTGTCGACCACCGTGATCGAGGTCGGCATCGACGTGCCCGAAGCGACCTGGATGGTGATCGAGAGCGCCGAGCGCTTCGGCCTCGCCCAGCTCCACCAGCTCCGCGGCCGGGTCGGACGGGGGAGCGCCGCTTCCTCCTGCGTCGCGATCCACGGTCGACTGTCCGAAGAAGGGCGCCGCCGGCTGGAGGTCTTCGCCGAGACCACCGACGGTTTCCGCATCGCCGAAGCCGACCTCGCCATCCGAGGCCCCGGCGAGCTGCTCGGGACGAGGCAGGCGGGAGTGCCCCTGTTCCGCATCGCCGATCTGGCCGCCGACGAAGAGTGGCTCGCCCGCGCCCGGGACGACGCCCGAGAGCTGCTCGAGCGCTGGGACGACCCGGAGCTCGCCTCCCTCCGGGCGCGGATCGAAGCGAGAGTCAGGAAGCGGGTGGGGGCGCTGGACGCGGGGTAGGAAGGAGGTTCCCTACTCCGTCGCCTCGTAATACACGCCGATCGTCGCCCCTTGGGCGGCGTTGATGATTCCTTCCTGCTCGCACGGCTTGTGGCGCAGGAACGCTCCGGCGTACTTGCCGCCATAGTCGAAGGTGCCCCAGACGATGTCCTGCCAGGCGGGGTTGCCCTGGAGGTCGCCGAGGAGGAACGGGCGGGAGTCGGCGAATTCCTGGACGATCCATCCCCCTTCGTCGATCGCCTGGTCGATCAGGGTCTGCCAGGCGCCCTCCGCGTTGTTGCGGCCGAGGTGGACGGCGACGCCGGAGGAGGAGAGGCCGGCTTTGAGCACGAGGTCGTTGCGGTGCTCGAGGAGGAGGTCGGGGAGGTAACCGCGCTCGCCGCGGAAGTCGGTGAAGTCGCCCACCACCCGGCGAGTCCAGGGGAAGTGACGGCGGACGGTCTCGGCGTCGGCCGGGGCAAGCTCGCCGTTTGCCTCCAGCTCGGAGAGGAGCGCGAGGTTCATCTTGTCCGAGAGGAGGGTCGACAGCGGGCCGTTCCAGGCGAAGGCGGTGCCGGCCATCAGGGCGGTGAACACGTTGCGGTTGAAGCGGTCGGGCGAGGCGTCGAGCACGAGCTGGATCGGCAGGTCGCCGACGGAGAGCCGGCCCGATCGCTCGGTCACCTCTTCCGCTCGACAGACCACGACGCGCCCCTGGGCGCCGGGGATCTTCGCCGCGAGCATCCGCTGGTATCCCTGATCGACGAACGCCTTGAATGCGTCGTTCATCCGCTCGACGCTGGTCATCGCCAGGTTGAGCTCGCCCGAGCCGGCGAGGCCGCGACGGAGGGCGACGTCGATGAAATGGGCGTACGACTCGTCGAGCGGATCGATCAGGCGGACGCGCTCCGCTTCGCGATCGAGGAAGCGCGCGAGCGGTGGGACGCGGCGGTAGCGGCCGTGCCAGCCGCCCACCTCCCAGCCGCCGAGGTTGCCGGCGGCGTTCACCTCGCAGACTTTCAAGCCCTGGGCCGTCCAGATCAGATCGGCGCGCGAGACCGTGTCGCGCAGGAAGTCGGTCTTCTGGACCAGCTCGACGATCAGCTGCGCGATCTCGCGCGGCATCGAGTAGAACTCGGCGAGCCCCTGGGGATCGAGCCGGAACACCCGCTGCGGGATCTCGCAGACCAGGCGGCAGACGTCGACCGTCGAGCGTGCGAGCTCCTCGCTCGCCCGGGGGCCGAGGAACATGAGCCAGCGCTGGAGGTGGAAGCGGAGAAAGGCGTCCCGCTCGGCGAGCGCGGCGAAGGCGGCCTCGTCGCGGCACTCGGGCTCGGCGAGGAAATACTCGGCGAACCGGCGCTGGACGGCAGACCATTCCTCCTGGTCGCGAAGGATTGAAGGAGTCACTTCCAAGGCGGATTCCTCCGGGGATGGAGAATTAGTTTAGCAGGGCCGAGGACCCCGGGTCCGGCTAGCGCGGCGGGTGGGGTGCCGATACAATTCCCGGGGCGTTCCCGAGTCGAGCGCGACTCCGACACCGGCTCGAACGAGGAGCCCTCCTCTGGTTTCCATGACATGAGATCGGCTGCAGGAGGCGTGGACATGGGCAGCGAGAACCAAGTGACAGTGCGCCAGATCGACGAGCTCGACATCTCGGCGGTGGTGGCGATCGACGAACGGATCGGCGGCGCCTACCGGCCGGAAATCTGGGAGCGCCGAATCGGTTATCACCTTCGGCGCGACCCGGAGACGGCGCTCGTGGCCGAGCACGAGGGCGAGGTCGTGGGTTTCATGCTCGGCGACGTTCGCTCCGGGGAGTTCGGCTTGGAAGAGCCGACCGGCTGGATCGAGGTGGTGGGGGTCGACCCGCGGACAAGAGGGTTGGGCGTCGGGCGGCACCTCGCCGAAGAGCTTTTCGCGCGCTTCCGTTCGCGGGGCGCGACGCGCGTCCGTACTCTGGTCGAGGACGATCGCGCCGAGCTGGTGAAATTCTTCGGCTCGGTCGGCTTCGAGCCCGCGAAGCTCACCGCCCTGGTGAGGAACCTCTGACCGCAGCGTTGACCGAACTCGAGATCGAACGATGAGCCTGAGAACCGACACTCTCCCGAACAAGTTCCATGGCGCCGTCATCAAGTGGCGCGAGATGTTCCTTCCCGATTTCCCCCTGCTGATGGAGAATTGGGAGAAGTTCTTCCCGACCGAGCCGCGCTTCGAGCTCTGCGCCTTCCGCCAGATGGGGATGTGCTCGAGCATCGAATGCGGCGAGCATAAGGGCAAGCCGAAATACCTGAAGGCCTCCGAGATGCCGGCCGAGACGGCGCATCATCTGTTCGGCGCGATCCGCGCCCAGGCCTCGACGGAATTCGGGTCGATCCAGCAGCACCGGTTGACGCTCGCCCGGGCCCAGAACGAGGAGGAGCAGTTCTGGATCCTCCGGATGATGGCCGAGGAGCTGCGCCACGGTTACCAGATGCTCCATCTCCTGGCCGAGGACGACTGGTCGAGCGTCACCTCGGAGAGCACCGAGCAGTTGATCGAGGGGATCCTCTCGATGAACACGGGTTCCCACGTCCTGTCGGCGTTCAACATCGATTTCGACTCGTTCGTCGACAGCGTGGTCTTCTGCGGCCTGATCGACCGCGTGGGTAAGTACCAGCTCTCGATGCAGAAGGTGAGCGCCTACCAGCCGATGGCCGAGAGCATGCCGAAGATGCTCCAGGAAGAGGCGTTCCACCTCGCGGCCGGCGTCGTGCCAATGCGCCGCTGGGTGACCCGCGCCGCCGCGGGCGACGTGACGATCACCGTCTCCTCGCTCCAAAAGACGATCAACAAGTGGCTGCAGCGCGGGCTCGAGATGTTCGGCGACGAGCGCGGCGGGGCCTCGAACGTCAAGATGGGCTTGAAGCCGCTCAAGAACTACGAGGCGCAGCAGCAGTATCGAGACGAGGTCGGCAAGCTGGTCCGCGACCTGAACCTGCGCTACCTGCGCGCGCGGGTGCCCAGCCTCACGATCGGCGAGGCAGAGTCGACGCTCGACTCGATCCTCGCGGGCGAGGTCTTGCACGGCATCGAGCGGGACGACCTGTTGCGCCTGCCGCATGCCGATTTCTTCCGGCGGCGCGGCAACTCGGCGTTCACCATGATCGGGCGCGACGGAGAGAAGTTCGACGACCTGGTCGAATACTCCCGGCATCTTTCGAGGCACCTGCCCGAGTCGTACCTCGCGAACCGGGATTTCAAGGACTACCTCGATCTGCTCGGTCAGGTGACGCGCGGCGAGACCACGGCCGAAGCGGCCGCGGCGAAGTCGCCGACGCTTCGTCGGGTGGGCGGCGCCTGCCCCTGCTCGAAGGCCGTCCGCTGGGTCGTCGACGACCCGACGGATTCCCCGGTCGTGGCCATCGCGTGATCGGCCGACCGTCGGTTTCATCGAGAGAGGGGAGGGGGCGATGAAGCTCTTCGATCGGTTGATCGTCACCGGCCTCCCCCTGGTGCCCAAGGCGATCGTCGGCAAGGTCGCCGCCCGTTATGTGGCGGGAGAGACGCTCGACGCCGCCGTGCGCACCGTCCGCGACCTGAACGCCGCCGGCGCGATGGTGACGCTCGACTTGCTCGGCGAAGAGGTCGCCGAGCGGGCGAAAGCGATCGCCTCGGTCGAGGAGTACGTGCGGATCCTCGAGCGGATCCAGGCCGAGGGTTTGAACGCCAACGTCTCGATCAAGCCGACCATGCTCGGTTTGAAGATCGACCTCGGCTTCTGCCGTGAGTCGATCGAGCGGATCGTCGGCGCCGCGAAGCGCCTGGGCAACTTCGTCCGCATCGACATGGAGGACGCCACCACGACCGACGCGACGCTCGCGATCTTTCGCGAGCTGTTCGAGAAGTACGGCAATGTCGGCGTCGTCCTCCAGGCCTACATGCGGCGCACGCTCGACGACATCGCGGCGCTCCCACCGTCCGGGGTGAACATCCGCATCTGCAAAGGGATCTACATCGAGTCCCGCAAGGTGGCGTGGAAGGGGTACGAGACGGTCCGCGCCAACTACGTGCAAGCGCTCGACAAGCTGATCCGGCAAGGGGTCTATCCGGCGATCGCGACCCACGACGAGTACCTGGTCTGCGCGGCGCTCGGCCTGATCGAGAAGCACGGTCTGCCGCGCGACCGCTACGAATTCCAGATGCTGCTGGGCGTGGACGAGGAGCTGCGCCGCATCCTGATCGACGGCGGACATCGGCTCCGCGTCTACGTGCCGTACGGCCGCGACTGGTACCCCTATTCGATCCGCCGTCTGCGCGAGAATCCCGAGATCGCCCGCCACGTCATGCGGTCGATGCTCGGGGCCAAGCCCGCGGCGAGATAGCGAGTCGATCCGGTGCCCTCCGCCCCGGCGCCGGCTCCGCGGAAGACCTCTTCTCCGGAGCCGCCGTCCCTTCCGACTTCGGGCCGCTCGCCCGACGCGGCGATCCGCTTCATCGTCGACCTCGCCCGCGCGCTCCATCGCTACGGCACCACCGCGCATCGCCTGGAAAACGCCCTCCAGGGCGTCGCCCATCGCCTCGGCCTCGAGGCGCAGTTCTTCTCGACGCCGACAGCGGTGTTCCTCTCCGCCGGCCTGCCGGGCGAGGAGGCGAAGACGGTCCTGATCCGCGTCCAGCCCGAGGCGATGAATCTCGAACGCCTGGCGCTGCTCGACGGGCTCGCCACCGAGGTGATGCGCGGCGAGGTCCCGGTCGAAGAGGCGGCGGCGCGCATCGCCTCGATCAACACCGCGCCGCAGCGCTACGGCCGGTTCCTCACGCTCGCTTCCTCGGCGATGGCGTCGGCGACCGCGGCGCGATTCTTCGGCGGCGGCTGGCGCGAGGTCGTGGCGGGGGCGGTGCTGGGACTCCTGATCGGCCTGCTCGGCAGGTACTCCGGACCGCGCCCGTGGCTCTCTCGGCTGTTCGAGCCGATGGCCGCGGCGCTCGCCTCGTTTCTCGCCACGTTCGCCGCGGCGCACGGCGGCCGCATCTCGGTCTACGTGGTTACGCTGTCGGCTCTGATCACGCTGGTGCCGGGCCTTTCCCTCACCGTTGCGATGTCAGAGCTCTCGACCCGCGATCTCTCCTCGGGGAGCGCCCGGCTCGCCAACGCCCTGATGATCTTCCTCGCGCTCGCCTTCGGCGTCGCGTTCGGCGGCCAGCTCGCGTCGCTCTGGATCGACGGGGCGACCGCGACCGCACTCGTCCATCCGGTGCCGCTGCCGGCCTGGACCGAATGGGTCGCCCTGCTGATCGCGCCGCTCGGCTTCGTCGTCCTGCTCCGGGCGAGCCCGCGGGATATCCCGTGGATCCTGATCGCCGGAGCAACCGCCTACTTCGGCGTGCGCCTCGGAGCGAGAGCGCTCGGTCCGCAGCTCGGCGCCTTCGCCGGAGCGGTCGCGGTCGGCGCGGGGAGCAACCTCTACGCCCGGTTTCTCGACCGGCCGGCGGCGGTCACCCAGGTGCCGGGTATCCTCTTCCTCGTCCCGGGGAGCATCGGCTTCAAGAGCCTCGCCGCGCTCCTGGACAGCGACGTCGTTTCGGGAATCGAGACGGCATTTCGCATGACCCTGGTCGCGATAGCCCTCGTCGCGGGGCTCCTGGTCTCGAACGTGGTGGTCCCGCCGCGCAAAGCGCTTTGAGGTCGCGGCCCGGTTTCAGCCTTCAGGCGAGCGTCCAGTCTTCCCAGACGAGGTTCCGAACGCGGGAAAACTCTCGTCCGTTGTGGGTCACGAGGGTTGCACCCAAGCCTCGGGCGTGACCGGCGATCAGCAGGTCGTAAGCACCGATGGGTTTCCCTTGCGCGGCAAGCTCAGCTCGGATCGCACCCGCGTGTGCCGCCGCCGTTCGATTCCAAGGCAGGACTTCGACGTTGTCCAAGAAGGCATGGACGACCCTGCGGAGTTTTTCCGGATGTTCGCTGCGAAGAATGCCGAATTCCAACTCGAATACGGAGACCGAAGAGACCTTGAGGTCGGACGTCGCAAACTCGCTGACGCGCGCGACGAGCTTCGGCGAATACCGCTTCATGATGTAACTGCAAATGTCGGTGTCGAGCAGGTACATCACAGGGGAGGGCGCTCCTGTGGATCCAGATCCTCCGCAACCTCGAATTCGGGGGGCAAGATCAGGGTCGGATCGGCGAAGAATTGTGCCCAGCCACCCTTGGCTAGTGGGGTCAGGATCAGCGACTCTCCGTGGCGCTCGATCGTGACGGTATCGGCTTCGAAGCTCAACTCGATGGGAATTCGAACCGCTTGGTTTCGGCCGTTCCTAAAGATTCGGGCAATGGTTTTCGCCATGGTCGCTCCTTCTTCGATTTGGCCTATGGCGGCAGCATAGGCTTGCATCTCGGCAGCGTCAAGCGGAGCGCAATTGAAGAATCCGCTGGTCCGGAGGGCGAGCCGCGCTAGCCGGCCACGAAGGAGGGCGGCGCTCCCGCCCGGTCGCCGTCCTGCGATAGCATCCGCCGCCATGAGCCAAGCCCCTGTCGCCGGACGCCTTTCGGGCGCCGGGAAGAAGTTTGCGATCGTCGCCTCGCGGTTCAACGAACGGATCGTCGATCGGTTGATCGACGGGGCCGTCGATTGCCTGGTGCGCCACGGCGCCGAGGCCGCCGACGTGAAGGTGGTCAAGGTCCCCGGTGCCTGGGAGATCCCGCTCGCGCTCGACGAGCTTGCCCGGAAGGGCGGCGTCGACGCGCTGATCGCCTTGGGTGCGGTGATCCGCGGCGAGACCCCCCACTTCGACTACGTCTGCTCCGGCTGCGCGAATGGCATCGCCGGGGTGTCGGAGCGCCACCGGCTGCCGGTGGGCTTCGGCGTCCTCACCTGCAACGATTCGGCGCAGGCGGAGGAGCGGGCGGGAGGCAAGGCGGGCAACAAAGGCTGGGACGCCGCGCTCGCCGCGCTGGAGATGGCCGACCTCGTAAAGCAGCTCCGCGCCTGAACGGGCGGCTCCGCGGCGTGTACGGTTTGAGCTATCATTCAGCGCCGAACCGGTCGGTTCTCCGTTGATTCTCGAAATCGACCCCCAACCCTGAGTCGTACATCGCGAAAAACGCTCGAAGCGGGCGCTCGTTGAGCCTCGCTTCTTTTCGTCAGGATCTTTGAGGCGCGGAACATGGCAGTCGGCAAGCGGCGCACGGCGAGGGAGATCGCGGTCCAGATGCTCTACCAGCGGGACCTGGGGGGAAGCAGCCTGCCGCAGATCTTCTCCGGGTTCGACCTCACGGAGTACCTCTCGCCCGAACGCGACGACTCCGAACCCGGATCCGAACGAGCGAACGATAAGAACGATAAGACCGATAAGAAGGACGGCGCAGTCCGCGCCGAACGCGCCGCGAAGCCGGCGCCTTCGCCGGCGGTTTACGCCAAACGGCGACGGCAGGCCGAGGCGGCGTTCGAGTACGCCAAGAGCATCGTCCAAGGGGTCGCCGAGCACTCCGAGGAGCTCGACGAGCTGATCCGTTCCCGCGCCGACAACTGGCGGCTCGAACGGATGCCCGCGGTCGATCGGAACATCCTTCGCTTGGCCGTGTTCGAGATGTTGTACGAGAAGGACATCCCCAAACTGGTGGTGGTCGACGAGGCGATCGAATTGGCGAAGAAGTACGGCTCGGAGCAGTCGAGCCGGTTCGTCAACGGGCTGCTGGACGGCCTGCTCAAGACCCACTCTTTTCCCGGCAGCTTGAAGTAACGCGACAGACCAAAGGCACGGCGACATGCGGCGAACCGACGAAGCGAACAGCCCTCAGATGGCACCGTACGACCACAAGTCGATCGAGAAGAAATGGCAGGACCGTTGGGAGAAACAGCGGGCCGCCGAGGTCGACCTGCGCCACGCGCAGCGGAAGTACTACATGCTGATGATGTTTCCCTATCCCTCCGGCGACCGGCTGCACGTCGGCCACGGTCGGAACTACATCCTCGGCGACGCGCTCTACCGCTATCTGCGGATGAACGGCAAGCGGGCGCTCAACC
Source organism: Thermoanaerobaculia bacterium (assembly GCA_044226625.1). Classification (GTDB taxonomy): domain Bacteria; phylum Acidobacteriota; class Thermoanaerobaculia; order Multivoradales; family UBA5704; genus DASYKS01. The sequence goes on along the minus strand of JBGAGQ010000001.1, from coordinate 23,008 downwards.
CGATGGGATGGGACGCCTTCGGCCTGCCGGCCGAGAACGCCGCGATCCAACGCGGCATCCACCCGGCGCCGTGGACGTTCGGCAACATCAAGGTGATGAAGGAGCAGTTCCGCCGCTGGGGAATCCTTTACGACTGGAGCAAGGAGATCGCCTCCTGCACGCCGGAGTACTACCGCTGGAATCAGTGGCTGTTCCTGCGCATGCTGGAGAAGGGGATCGCCTACAAGAAGAACGCGCCGGTCAACTGGTGCCCGAGCTGCCAGACCGTGCTCGCCAACGAGCAGGTGGTGGACGGCGCCTGCGAGCGGTGCGGCACGCCGGTCGTCCAGCGCGATCTCGAGCAGTGGTTCTTCCGCATCACCGACTACGCCGACCGGCTGCTCGCCGGGCTCGACGGCCTTCCCGGCTGGCCGGAGAAGGTCAAGGTGATGCAGCGCAACTGGATCGGCCGCTCCGAGGGGGCGGAGATCGATTTCGCGATCGCCCGTGGCGCCGCCGAGGTCGATCCGAACCCGGGCAAGCTCACCGTCTTCACCACCCGACCGGACACGATCCACGGCGCCACGTTCCTGGTGCTCGCGCCGGAGCATCCGCGCGTCCCGGAGCTGATCGCCGCGAACCCGGACCGGGAGGCTCTCGAAGCCTGGATCGAGAAGGTGCGCAACACGCCGCGGATCGAGCGCGAAGGGGAGGGGACCCCCAAGGAAGGGCGCCCGACCGGAAGCTTCGCGATCAACCCGGCGACCGGCGAAGCGATCCCGATCTGGATCGCCAACTACGTCCTGCCCGGCTACGGCACCGGCGCGATCATGGCGGTACCCGCGCACGATCAGCGCGACCTCGCGTTCGCACGCCAGGAAAAGCTGCCGATCCGGCTGGTCTACGCACCCGAAAACTGGGAGGAAGGGCGCGATCCGGCGACGCTCACGGAACCGATCCTCCACGAGGGGAAGGTGCGCAACGCCGCGCCGTTCGACGGCGCCGAGGCGGGTCCGGAGACGATCCGCCGCTTCATCGCCTGGCTCGAAGAGCGGGGCGTGGGACGCGCCAAAGTCTCCTATCGCCTGCGCGACTGGCTGATCTCGCGCCAGCGCTACTGGGGTACGCCGATCCCGATCGTCTACTGCCCGGACCACGGCGCGGTCCCCGTGCCGGAGTCGTCGCTGCCGGTGGTCCTTCCCGAGGACGTCGAGTTCACCGGGCGCGAGGGGAACCCGCTCGGCCGCGCGGCGAGCTTCGTCGAGACGACCTGCCCGACCTGCGGCAAGCCGGCCCGGCGCGAGACCGACACGATGGACACCTTCGTCGACAGCTCCTGGTACTACCTGCGCTTTCTGTCGGCGCACGACTCGGCGAAGATCTTCGATCCCGCGATCGCCGCGAAATGGGCGCCAATCGACCAGTACATCGGCGGCATCGAGCACGCGATCCTGCATCTGCTCTACGCGCGGTTCGTCTGCCGCGTGCTCCACGACTTCGGTCTGGTGCCGTTCGAGGAGCCGTTCGTCAACCTGTTCAACCAAGGGATGATCACCCGCTTCTCGGAAAAGAGCGGCCGGATCGAGAAGATGTCGAAGTCGCGCGGCAACTCGGTCTCCCCGGACGAGCTGATCGACCAGATGGGAGCCGACACCGAGCGGGTCTACACGCTGTTCATCGGCCCGCCGGAGAAAGAGGCGGAATGGAGCGACGAGGCGGTCTCGGGCGCGCACCGGTTCTTGAGCCGCGTCTGGCGGATCGGCCAGCGGCTGTCGGAAGCGCCGCCGATCGGCCCGGCCGACGCGGAGCTCGAGCGTCAGCGCCACGCCACGATCCAGCGCGTGACGCAATGCATGGAGCGGTTCGCGTTCAACACCGCGGTGGCGGCGTTGATGGAGCTCGCCAACGCGCTCACCCGCGCGCTCGAGGAGAAGACCGCGTCGCGCTTCGCGTGCGAGGAGGCGTTCGACAGCCTCCTTCAGCTGCTGCACCCCATGGCCCCGCACGTCACCGAGGAGCTGTGGGAGCAGCGCGATCACGTCGAGTCGCTGCTCGACACGACCTGGCCGGAGTACGATGAGGCGAAGATCCGCCGGGCGCGGATCCAGCTGGTCGTCCAAGTGGACGGCAAGCTCAGGGGGCACGTCGAGGTCGACGCCGACGCCGATGAGAAGGAGATCCGCGCCGCGGCGCTCGCGAGCGAAAAGGCGATCGAGCACATGGCGGGGCGCGAGCTGGCCAAGGCGGTCGTGGTGCCCGGCCGTCTGATCAACCTGGTGACCCGGAGGTAGAGATGCTGGCGAGAGTCCGATTCCCGTTCCCGTTGCGCTCCGCGGTGGTCTTCGGCCTGCTCGGCTGTCTGGGCCTCGCGACCATCCTCCTCTCCGGCTGCGGCTACGCCCTGGTCGGCCGGGCGAGCAACCTGCCGCCCAGTGTGAAATCGGTGTATCTCCAGCCGCTCGCGAACCGCACGCCGCGCCAGCAGGTCGAGCAGGAGCTGACCCGGGCGATCGCCGACGAGCTGGTGACCCGGCAGCGTTTCTCGCTCGCCTCCTCGGCCACGGGCGCGGACGCGCAGATCGAGGGGACGGTCATCGGCTTCGGCGTCACCCCGGTCACGTTCGACCAGAACGGCCGCGCGACCGCGTACGAGATCTCGATCGCCGTCGAGGTGAAGTTCAAGAACCTCGCCGACAACAAGGTGATCTGGTCGAACGACCGATACACCTTCAAAGAGAGCTATCCCCTCGAGGCGTCGAGCGCCGCGTATGTCGACCGCGAGGACGAGGCGATCCAGAAGGCCGCCAAGCGCTTCGCCGAGGCGATGGTCGGCGACCTGCTCGAAGGGTTCTAGGCGGAATCCCCGCGGCGCGTCGGGCTGGTCTCTCGCGGCCGGCGCGCCCCGTCCTCCGCTCGGCGGGAAGAAGAAGAGAACGTCGATCGTCTCGCCCGTGCGACAACCTCCACTCCTCATCGTCCTCGGCGCGACCGCGACGGGCAAGAGCGCGCTCGCCATGGCGCTCGCCGAGGCGCACGACGGCGAGATCGTCAACGCCGACGCGCTCCAGGTCTACCGTGGGTTCGACATCGGGACCGCGAAGCCGAGCTTGGACGAGCGGCGGCGCATTCCGCACCATCTGATCGACCGGCTTGAGCCGCGCCAGCGCTGGTCGGCCGGCGAGTTCGCGCGTCAGGCCCGCGAGGCGATCGCGGAGATCGAATCGCGCGGGCGACGCCCGATCGTGGTCGGCGGCAGCGGCCTCTACCTGCGCGCCCTGCTCGCCGGGATCAGCCCGATTCCCCCTGGGGACGAGGCGGTTCGCGCGGGGCTCCGCGTCCGGTTGGCGGAGGAGGGCCTCGGCGCCCTCCGTGCGGAGCTCGAGCGGCTCGATCCGGTCAGCTTCTCGCGCCTGATGCCGGGGGACACCCAGCGCATCTTGCGCGCGCTCGAGGTGGTGCTCGTCTCGGGCCGGCCGCAATCGGAGTGGATCGCCGAGCGGCCGTTCGGCGAAGAGACGCTGCCGGCTTTGCGTATCGGTTTGACCCTTCCTCGAAGCGTCCTGTACGATCGGATCGCAGGTCGCGTGGCCCGAATGGTCGAGCAAGGGTGGGCTACCGCCAGCTCGTCCTCCATGTACGAGGGGAGATGCCCCTCGACGAGGCGATCGAGGAGACGATTCGCGCGACGCGCCGTTTCGCGAAGCGACAGGAAACCTGGTTCCGCAAGGAGCCGTCGGTGACCTGGTTCGCGGCCGACTCCTTCGAACGACTCGTACCTTCTGTCCTTGAATTCGCCCGAACCGGCTGGAGGTACCATGCCGAAGCACAACATCAACATTCAAGACGGCTATCTTTTCCAGAGTCTCAAGGAGGGGCAGACGATGTCCCTCGAGCTGATTACCGGACGCCAGCTCCTCGGACGGATGAGGAGGTTTGATCGCTTTGCCGTCGTGCTCGAAGCCGAAGGGAAAGAGATCCTGATTTATAAGCATGCCATCGCCACGATCGCGACGGCCCCTGCCGCCGCCTGAGCGCGTCGGTCGAGGCCCGGGGGCGACCCTCGGCGTCCTCGCCTTGACGTTGCTCGCCGCCGCCTGCGCTTCGGCGCCGCCTCCGAAAGGGCCGGCCCCGAAGCCGGAGGTTCGCGCGCTCGACCTTCCCGCCGAGGAAAAGGCGTTTCTCGTGGAGCCGGCCGCCGGCTTCCCGGGGGTTCTCAGCGCCGAGCGGCACGACGAGATCCTTGTCGCGCACGAAGGCTTGATGCGGGAAGGGGATCTCGAAGGGGCCGAGGAGACGGCGGACCGCCTGCTCGCCGCGGACCCCGGCCTCACCCCCGCGAAAGTACTGGCCGCGCAGGTGGATTTCGCGCGCGGCGACCTGGCTTCGGTGCTTCGCCGGCTCTCGGAACCCTCGGTGCCAACCGCCTCGGCGGCTCCGGGAGCCTCCGGCGCCCAGGGTGGCTGCGCGCCGGATTACACGGCCTGCCAGCTTCTGATCGGCCGCGCGGCGGAACGGAGCGGCCAGATCCCGCTCGCCTACGGTGCCTATCGCGCGATCGCCGCGCGCAGCCCCACGGCGTTCGGCCGCACCGGATCGCTCCATGCCCAGGCCCTCAGCGTCACGCGCAAGCGGGTCGATGAGGAGCTCGGTCTCGGCGAGATCGACGTCGCCAAAGCGCAGCTCCGGCTGCTCGAGCAATGGGCCCCGACCGAAATCGCGACCTACGAGGCCTCGGCCGCGGTCGCGCACGCCGCGCGCGAGCCGCAGGCGGAGCTCGCCGCTCTACGCCGGCTCACCGAGCGGAAGCCCGAGGACCGGTCGCTGCTCGAGCGTCGGGCCGACCTCGAGATGGACGTCGGCGAGCCGAGCCAAGGGCTCGAGATCGTGACCTCTCTCTCCGAGCGCTTTCCGCGCGATCCCGCGGTCGCCGCCCGGCTGGAGGTCACCAAGTTCCGCTGGCGGCTCTCGGCGCTGCCGCCGGACGTCCGCGGCCTCGCGCGCGGGGAGAGCCTGACGCGCGGCGAGCTCGCCGTCCTGCTCTACTGGTTGGTCCCGAACGTCCGCTACGCGAAGCCCTCGGCCGGCCGCATCGCGGCGGACGTGCTGGACCAGGCACGGCAGGAGGAGATCATCCGGGTGGTGAACCTCGGCTTGATGGACGTCGACGGCGACCTGCACCGCTTCTTCCCCACGAGCTCGGCTCGGCGGCAGGGGGCGCTCGCGGCCATGGTGCGCGTCCTCACCCGCTTCGGGCGAGGGCTGTCGTGTCTCGGCGACGACGGCGGGACCTGCGCGACCGCCGCTCGTTGCGGCCTGCTTCGCACCCCGGACGACTGCCGGCCGCGCGACCCCGTCTCCGGAGCCGAGGCGGTCGAGATGATCCGCCTGGCGCTCAAGGCCCTGGGAGCCTCGTGAGCCTGACCATCCCGAACCTGCTGTCGCTCCTCCGGATGGCTCTGGTGCCCGTGTTCATCATCGCGGTGCGCTACGGCGAGCCGAAGAAGGCGATGATCATCTTCCTCGCCGCAGGGATCACCGACGCGCTCGACGGTTTCATCGCGCGGTTGGCGAAGCAGCAGTCGCTGCTCGGGACCTACCTCGATCCGATCGCCGACAAGCTGCTCCTCACCTCGGCCTGGGTGGTGCTCGCGATTCCGAGCATCGCCCAGCCCGCGCCGGTGCCGCTCTGGGTGACGATCCTGGTGATCTCGCGCGATCTGCTGATCGTGATCGTCGCCCTCGTGCTCTACCTCGCGCTCGGCGTGCGCAACTTCCCGCCGACGGTGATCAGCAAGGTGACGACGGTGGTGCAGGTGGCCACCGTGGTCGTCGTCCTGCTCGCGGGCATCGCCGCCAAGGAGGCGCTGCGACTCGCCGTGGCTCTCGACTTCCTCGCCGATTTCTTCATCTACCTGACGGCGGCGCTCACCCTCGCCTCGGGGCTCTATTACGTCTATCGCTCGAGCAGCCTGGTGGGGGATCGCGACCGCGCGATCGCGCCCGAACCGGAAGCGACTAGCGCTTCCGGCGGCTCTGCAGAGCCTTGAGCGCGTCGATCGGACGCCGGTCGGGAGCCATCAGCCGGGTCGCCTGACGCAGCGCCGCCTCGGCGTCGTCCAGCTCGCCGAGGGCGCCGGAAACTTCTCCCAGATAGAGCGCCGCGACGCCGCACCGCGGATCGACCCGCAACGCCTCTTTCAGGTCGAGCGCGGAGCGCCGGGCGACCGACGGTGCCTCCGGCGCGGCATGGAAGCGGGCGTAGGCCAGCTCGGCGCGGTAGAGCCCGTTGCCCGGATCGCAATCGGCCGCGAATTCCAGCAGCTGAATCGCCTCCTTGGTCCGTCCCGCCTCCAGCTGGGCCATGCCTTTGCGGAATTGCGCTTCCGGGTCGAGCAGGTCGGTCTTGATCTTGAACCGATCCGGATCCGGCCGCCGCTCCCGCTCCTCGCGCAGCCTCTTGCGCCGGAACAACAGGGTTCCCCGGCTCTCCGCGTCGACGATCTGCGCGTAGGCGCGTGCCCCGGCGACGAACAGCTCGCGCGCTTTGTCCTCGAGATCCGTACCGGCGAAGCTCCAGGGTGCGGTCCGTTCGGCGAAATCGAGGTACCGGGCGTCGACCGCGGGCAGGGCGGCGTCTTCGGCGAGGCCGAGCAGGTCGAACGGATCGAGCCGGCGATGGGAGAGGTAGGTCTGCATCAGCTCGTTGCGCCGCTGCTCGCTCGCGCCCGGAGCCCGCTTCGGCGCGGCGTCCGGTGCGCCCGCGGCCTCGGGCAGCTTGACGATCGGGACCCGTCGGGTATGGAGCTGCTCCGCCGGCTGCGCCGCCGGCCGGGGCGGCGCCGGCGGAGCCTGCGCTTGCGCGGGATTCGAGACCGGGTAGGCCCCCGAGGCTGGGCCAGGCTTCGCCGCGGCCGCCTCCGCCGGCTGGATCGGAACCGTTCCGGTCCGCGGGCTCGGGAGGCGGTCGAGCGCCGTCACCGTACCGAGTAGGGAGAGGGCGTAGAGCAGCCGGGCGATCTCGTCCAGCGGCATCCCGGCCGCTTCGACCAGCTCATGCATCTGGCGCGGTTTCCGGAGCGCGTCGGACAGCCGCTGCTGCGCCGGGGTGAGCTTGAGCTCGGAGGCGGGGAAGAAAGGCTCGGACGAGAGCGCGAGATGCTTGCCCACCAGGGGGGCGATCGCCGCGTCGACCTCCTCCTGCGGGGCGAACCGGATGATGCCGGTCGCGATCAGCTGCGGCACCTTGACCTTGAGCGACGATTCCGCGGTGGGCGCCTCGCCCGAGAGGCGGAACTCGCCCTGCCGCCAGGTGAACAGATCGAGCAGCTTCTTCGCCAGATTCTGCTGCAGGAGGCGGAACAGCTCCTCGCCGCCGATCAGCCCCCGCTCGATCAGGATCTCGCCGAGCTGGGCGCCCTGCGTCGCCGTCTGGGCGAGGGCGGCATGGAACTCCTCGTCGCTGAGCCGGCCGGCCGCGACCATGAAACGGCCGAGCGTCTCGTTCGCCAGGTTCGAGCGGCAATCGACCGGCACCCCCGTTTCGAGCACGATCTTCTTGCTCACCGGCGGCCGGCGGAGCTCTATCACCGCGGTGTGAGAGTGGACGGCGTGGGCGAGCAGCAGGACGGCGAAAGGCGTTTCTTCGATCCGCCCCTCGGCACTGCGCAACAGCCGCTCGAGGTCTTCGCGCCGGGGAATCAGGGGGTCGAACCTCGCCCGAGGAGCAGGCGGAAAGCGAAGGCTCTTGGCATTCGACGACTAAACATGGAAACGACGGAGCACGAGAGGTGAGGAAGGTAGCGCGGTCCCAAGATTTTCGTCAAGCTGACGCCGCCGAAACCGAGGGGACGGCGAAATCGTGACGTTTTCGCCCGTTCGCCCGTAGAATGTCCTGCTGTGACGTCGCCAGGAATCCGAGCGCTCTTCCTTTTCTCCGTCGCCCTCCTTGCGGGTGCCGTACGGGCACGCGCCGATCTGGTCATTTTGACCGATGGCAGTCTGCTCAAGGTGGAAGCCTTCGAGGTCGGAGGCGTCGGGGGAGACGAACGGGCAGAGCTCGTGTTCCCCCGGGGCGGTCGGCTGAGCCTGCCGATCGACCGGATCGAGAGAGTCGTAGACGACGAGGTCGAAGAGCCCGAGCTGCCGGTGGTCGCCGTGGGGCCCCCCGCGCCTCCGGACCAGCCGGCCGAAGCCCGCGTCGCCCTGGAATTCGAAGATACCCAGGAAGTTCCCGTCGGCCCTTACGGCGCCCAGATCTTCGCCGCGGCGAAGAAGCACCAGGTCAATCCCTCCGTCGTGGCGGCGCTGATCCGCGCCGAATCGTCCAACAACCCGCGCGCGCTGTCGCGCAAGGGCGCGCGTGGTCTGATGCAACTGATGCCCGCGACGGCGAAGCGCTTCGGGGTGCGGGCCGACCGGCTGTTCGAGCCGGAGCAGAACCTGGAAGCGGGCGTCCGCTATCTCAAGTTCCTGATCGAGCAGTTTCCCGGCGACTTAGCGCGCGTCCTCGCGGCCTATAACGCAGGGGAACAGGCGGTGCAGCGTTACGGCGGGATTCCCCCCTACCGCGAGACCCGCGGCTACGTCCGCCGGATCTACTCGTTCCTCGGGCTGGCGATCGGCAACCTCGAAGGAGCCAGCTAGCCCCGAGGCGCCTGCGGTTTTTCCGGGCTTGGCGGGGAAGAGGGCACGTCGGCTTTGGGAGAGCCGGGAGCCGACGGGACCGGAATCTTCAGCTCTTTCCGGATCTGGCCCAGCAGCGCATCGAGGGGCACTCCGCCCACCACCGGCCTGGACAGCATGAATCGATCGGCCCGCTTTTCCCCTTCCGCGGTCGTCGTCACCACGAACTTGCCGTTGTCGGCCGACGTGATCGAGTAGGAGCCGTCCCGGCCGGGATAGCGAGTCAGGAACAACAGCGACTCGTCTCCGAGGCCGAGCGCGGGCTCCTCCTGGGACCCCGTTTCGAGCAGCAGGGGGCCCTTCTGGATCAACGTCCGGGGCACGACGACCTCGATCTCCCCTCCGACCTCGCCGCGGATCTTCTCGCTCACCGCGAACCGCACGAGCGAGACGGGAGAATCGTCTGCCGTCCCCTGATGCACGTCGGTCACCTTGCCGAGCACGATCGCGTCGGCACGATCGAGCTGGCCGAGCAGAATCTTGCCCATGTCGGCGGCTACGGCCGGCAGCGCAATCGCCGACGAGACGGCTGCGGCGGCCACCGCGGCTCGGACGAACTTGGACGACGGACGGGTATCTCGAAAGCGCAAAAGCATGTACACCTCGCGATGGCAAAGGCCCCCGCGCGAGAGTATCAGCTCGCGCCGCGGAGACTCCGTTCTTCGACCGCTCGATGCAGGTGGCGTACCAGCCGATGGCAGCCGGCGACGATCTCTTCGAGCGCCCGCCGTTCCTCGCCCTCCAGCTCGCGCTCGATGCCGAGAAGGCGTCCGACGTCCAGCGAATCGCTCCGCAGGTCCTGCGGCTCCGCGATCTCCAGGCGCGGCCCCGCGGCGCCGAACGGATAGGGATCGAACGCTCCGAGGCTTCCCGCCGGAAACGACGAGCGCCGGATTCCTTCGGGCCGCTCGTTGACGATCTGAATCGCGTTGTGAAGGTCGTGGAGATCGCAGTCGAGGGCCGAGAGGAGCTTCTCGAGCGTTTCGAGCGAGGGCTTCTGCCGCCCCGTCTCGTAGGCGGAGAGCATTCCTTTGGTGACGCCCGCCGCGTCCGCCACCAGGTACTGCTTTTTGCCCTGGCGCTCGCGGAGCCAGCGGACGGCACGTCCGAGCCGATCGAAGAGGAGGGAAGAGCGCGCGTTCATGGCCAAAATCTCCCGCTGGATGGTCCTTCGCGAGGGTCGGGCTCGATCTCGGGCGTCCCCTCGGGAATGGGAGAACGATAGGCGTAATCGAGGCGTAAGTCAAGCGGAATCGCGAACGGAGGTGAGGACGCAACTCGTTTCCTTGCCGCGTCTTCCGCACGGCTTCACAGCCCCTTGGGGTATGGGCGAAGACGGCCACAACCGGCAGCGTTTGGAGGCACAAAGGGGTACACTCCCAACCTTCCCAAAGGAGCCTTCGACCATGATCTCCACGCCTCGCGTCGCTTCGCTGGACCTCGATTTCGTCCGGTCCTCGTTTCCCGCGTTGGCGGGGGACTGGGTCTTCCTCGACAACGCTGGAGGCTCGCAGACGCTCGCCTCGGTTGCCGACCTGGTGCGCGACTACCTGCTCACGACGAACGTCCAGCTGGGCGCGACGTACGAGCCTTCGCGGCGCGCCGCGGCCCGCGTCGCCGAGGGCGTCGCCGCGGCCGCGTCGCTGTTCGGGGCCTCGCCCGGTGAGATCGTTCTCGGTGCCTCGAGCACCCAGCTGCTGCAGAACCTTGCGCGCTCGATCGGTGACGATCTGGTTCCGGGGGACGAGGTGATCGTCACCGACTGCGACCACGAAGCCAATGTGACGCCCTGGCTGCGCTTGGCGGAAAAAGGCGCGGTCATTCGCTGGTGGAAGACGGACCTCTCGACGCTCGCCTTGGTCCCCGAGCAGCTCGAGCCTTTGTTGTCGGAGCGCACCAAGTGGGTCTGCTTTCCGCACGTTTCGAATCTCCTGGGCACGATCCATCCGGCGGCCGAGATCGTGGCGCGCGTGCACGCGGCGGGCGCTCGGGCGATCGTCGACGGCGTCGCGTTCGCGCCCCATCGGCGCGTGGACGTCGACACGATCGGCGCGGATGCCTACGTCTTCAGCCTTTATAAGGTCTTCGGTCCCCACGCGGGCGCGCTCTACGTCAAACGCGATTGGCTCGAATCGCTCGCCAACGTCAACCACGTCTTCCTTGGTCGCCAGGCGATCCCGTACAAGCTGCAACCGGGAGGCCCCTGCTTCGAGCTCGCCGCATCGGTCCCGGCGATCGTCGAGTACCTGAACGAAGTGGGGCGGCGCGCGGGAGGCGAAGGTGGGGATTCTCGGCTCGGCGCGGCGTTCGATGCCATCGCGGATCACGAAGGCCGGTTGGCCGAACGACTGCTCGCGTTCCTCCGCTCCCGGAACGACGTGCGGATCCTCGGTGAGCCTTCGGGAGACCCCGAGCGCCGCGTCGCGACTGTCTCGTTCGCTGTCAGGGATCGCAACGCCTCCGAGATTCCATTGGCGCTCGACGGCGAGAAGATCGGCGTCCGGTTCGGCGATTTCCATTCCCGTCGGTTGGTCCAGGCGCTAAGTCTCACCGACCGCGAAGGAGTGGTCCGGATCTCGATGGCGCATTACAACACCGTCGAGGAGATCGACCGGGCCGTCGAGGCGCTGGCGCACGCGCTCGATCGAGCGGCCATCGCCTAACTCGCTAAAACAGTGATCTCGAAACGGATGACCGCGTCGCATTCGACGGCGCGGTCGTTGGTGATCTTTCTCGGAAGGACGGAACTTTCGGGTATAGCTCTTGCTCGATTTCTCGGGATACTTTCCTTTCGAGGCAACACAGGCGTAGCGTAGCCCCCCAGCGAGCGCAGCCAATCTAATTCCTAAGAGGCCTCCACCCTATTGGGGGGTGGGAGAGATCGCGCTTGCTCTCAGGAGGGTTTTTGCTATGCGTCATGGATTTCGTTGGATCGCAGGGCTGTTGCTCCTCGCTCTGATGCTCCCCGCCTCCGCCGGAGCGCTGCCGGTTCGGGGCGCGGGCTTCGGAATCTCGGGCTGGAACCCTTGGAGCCGCCTCCTGGCTTTCGTTTCGGTGTTCTTCGGGGCCGACCGGAACGCTCAGAAACCGCCGACCGGCGATACCGGGTGCGGGATCGACCCGAACAATTCCCCCAAGTGCGATAGCTGAGCGCGAGAGGAACGGGCGGACGTAACCGATTACGTCCGCCCGCTCTTTTCCTGTCCCCATCGCCGGATTTGGCGCACTGTTGGTGTAAGGCATATTCAATGTGGCCAGGAGGGTCGGAGGATGCGAGACATCCACCTGAACCGAAAATTGTTGCGCGCGATCGCAAAAGGTGAAGTCGAGCCACGAGTGCTGGTCAAAGTTGGTCTCGAGCATCTACGCTGTATCTGTCCCACCTGCGCGGCCGAATGGGACGCTTGGGAGGCCGAGAAACGGAGCCAATACTTGGAGTCGCGTCTACCGGGTTTCCTGACGGAGCAGTTGAAACGCATCGAAGCCGCGGAGCGGGGGGCGAACGAAGATTTCAGAACCTTGATGGAGCTCGAGCCGGAGCGGCGGCTGTCTCGCGTCGTCCGAGCGCGCAAAGGATTCCGCAGCGCGGCATTGGTCCGGCTGCTGCTCGCGGAGTCGCGGCGGACCGTGCCTCTCGATCACGACTGCGCCTACGATCTGGCGGATCTCGCGTTTCACGTCGCCGAACGGTTGACCGGTTCGGACCTGACCCAGGGGCTGGTGCCGCTCGCGCTCGCGGAAATGGCGAACGCGCTGCGCGTAAAGCCCGACGCCCGGGGCGCCCGGGAGCTGCTCGACCGCAGTCGCGCTTTGATCCAGATCGGCGGCATCTCCGACCCTTCGATCGTCGCGCGTATCGACCATCTCGAGGCCTCGCTGAGCTTGAACCTGCGGCGCTTCGCCGAGGCGGAAAAGCTTCTGGATCGCGCCAAGATCCTCTACGGCCTCGTCGGCGCGATGTCCGAGGTGGCCAAGGTGGAGATCACCCGCGCGCTCCTCTTCCTCGAAGCGTCGGAGCCCCTGCGCGCCCTCAAGGTCACGCGGGAGACTCTCGCCACCGAGGCGGTGTCGGAAGATCGCAAGCTTTACCTTTGGGCGCGCATCAACCTCGCGCGCGCCTGCTGCGACCTCAAAGACCTGAGGGCGGCGAAGCGGATTCTCGAACAGGACGAGCCGCAGCATGCCGAGATGGGGGAGCCCCTCGCGCATCTCCGCTATCCCTGGATCCGCGGCCGGGTCGCCATGGCCGAGCGCGATTTCGGGCTCGCGCGCAAGAAATTCCAGGTCGTTCGCGACGGTTTCGTCGAGGCGCGGATGGGCTACGACGCCGCGCTCGTCTCGCTCGACCTCGCTCTCGTAGCTCTCCAGCAGGGACAGTCCGAAGCGGTGCGCGAGCTGGCTCAAGAGATGCTGCCGACCTTCACCTCGCAGGACGTCCATCGCGAGGCCCTCGCGGCGCTCAAGCTGTTCACCGACGCGGCGCAGCAAGAGGTGTTGACGGAGGCCCTGATCGAAGACCTCCGGGCCTACCTGCTCGACGCCCGCTGCCAACCGGAGCTTCGCTTCCAGCCAGGCGCCGGGGCGGGAAACTAGCGTCGATCGAAGTGCTCACCGCCGGTTCGATCCGAGCCGGCGGTGAAATCACGCGGCACCCGTCAGAATAGGATCGAGGCTCACTCGATCCATGTCCATCGCCAGACCCTTGCCGTCCGCCGGTGCGGCGCCGCCGCCCGAGCCGGCCTCGCCGCGGTGGCTCCACCGTGGGCTGATCCTCGCCGGCTTGGTGGGATTGGGGCTACGTCTTTGGCAATTTTTCGCCAATCCTTCCCTTTGGGTGGACGAGGCGGCCCTCGCCCGAAACGTCGTCGACCGCGGGTTTCGCGCACTCGCCGGCGCTCTCGATTACGGCCAGGTGGCGCCGCCCGGCTTCCTCTACGGGGCGAAGGTCGCGACCTTGCTGTTCGGGCGTTCGGAGCAGGTCCTCCGCCTGATCCCGTTGCTCGGAGGCATCGCGGCCCTGGCGCTCTTTCCCGTTCTAGCCCGCCGCGTGCTACGTCCGGTCGGTGCGATCGTAGCGACCGCGCTCTTCGCGCTCGCCGTTCCCCTCATCTCGCTGTCGACGAACTTCAAGCCGTACTCGACCGACGTCGCGGTGGCCGTCGGCCTGACGCTCGCGGCGCTCCAAATCGAGCGATCTCCGCTTTCGAGACGAAGCGTGTTCGGCCATGCGCTCCTGTTCGCCCTGGGAGCGTTGCTCTCGAACGCGGCGGTGTTCGTGATCGCGGGCGCCGCGGTGGCGGTCCTCGGTTCCGCGACGGCCGGCCGCGTCCCCGATCGCGCGCGCCGGATCGTGCTCGCCGCGCTCTGGGCGGCGACGGCTGCCGCCGTGGTCGCGCGGGCACGATCCATCCTTCCCGCTTCCGATCGCGCCTATCTGGAGCGATTCTGGTCGGACGGGTTCATCTCCTCGGATTCTCCGTTCGCTTGGGGATGGGCGAGGCTCCGCGAGCTGTTTTCGGGCCCGGCCGGACCGAATCCGTTCGACGGATCGCTTCACTATCCGTGGCCGGCGCTCTGGGCGGTGCTGCTGGGAATCGGGGTTCTGTTCTTCGTCACTCGCCGCTTCGCGGCCGGGCTCATCTTGTTCTTGCCCCTCGCCTTCGCGCTGCTCGCCTCGGCGTTGCGCCTCTACCCGTCGAACGCGCGCCTTGGACTGTTTCTTCTCCCGTTGATCCTCCTCGCCGTGGTAGCGGGCGCGGAGACCGTGGCGAAAGGGCTGCGCTTCGCGGCCGGCGAATTCTTCCCTCTCGCGCTCTTGCCGCTCGCCGTCGTCGCGCTCGCGCGCGATCTCCCCCCCTGGACGCCGGAGCATCTGCGGCCTGTGATGCTCCACGTCGCAGCGCGCGCGCGGCCCGGAGATTCCCTCTGGGTCTATTACGGCGCGGGCCAGGCGTTCGAGTGGTATTCGAAATCGATCCCTTTCCATGGCCGGATCGAGCGCTCGACCTGCGACCGTGCCGAACCGCGCGCGCTGCTGCGCGAGGTCGACGTCGCGCGTGGGCGGCCGCGCGTCTGGATCTTGATGGCCCACGGCTCCGGACCGTTCGGATTCGACGAGCGGGGGATGCTGCTCGGATATCTCGGCGCGATCGGCCGGCGCCTTGACTCGTTCCACGCCCCGCCCGGCGACCGGACCGGCAACCGCGCCGAGATCGCGTTGTTCGATCTCTCGGATCCCGCGCGCCTCGCATCGACCTCGGTCGACCTCTATCCGATCGGCGCGGTGCCGCCCCAGAAGACCTGGACCTGCTTCGGCACCATGTCGCCTTACGGCCCGGATCCGCGGGTTGTCGAGGAGGTTTTGAGGGCTAGCCGTTAAACCGACGCCCGCAAGCGCGATCGGCCGGTCGGGGTCAGGCGCAGGATCTCGGGAGCACGGAGGCTCCATGGCCTCAGCGCTTCGATCGCGGCGTTCCAGGTCGCCGAGCGCGCCATCGCTTCGCGGCTTGCACGCTCGCTTTCGGCGTCGGCGTGAAGGGCGAAATCGACGAGGACGTTTTCTCCCTCTCGGACCGGTAGGCCTGGGTAGTCGTTCGGACTCTGTTCGGTGGCGAAGGCCGCCAGCCACGGAGCGCCGCATTCGCGCGCAGCCTCACGGAGCGGCCCTGCCCATCGGGCGATCAACTCCTCGTCGGCCGGCGCGGCGAGGTGGTGGATCGTCCCGACCAAAACGCCCGCAGGAATCTCGGAGCTGTCGAGGCCAGGTCGCGCGTGGGGACGTTCCGGAAAACCGGAGTCGGGGCCGATCGGGTGGAGGAGCAGCACGTCGTCCGAGTCGATCAGCGGTGCGTTCACGGCGTCGCGTCGGGCTTTCCAGAGCGGAGACGAGTAGAACTCGGTGAGCGCCGCGAGCCGCTCCGGCATCGACGCGAAGCCGCGAAGCCAGACGAAATAGTCCGGTCGGTCGAGGTCGCGAAATTGGCCGATCACCCGCATCCCGGTCGCCTCTTGCGGCTCGACCAGCTCGCGGTCGAAGAGCTCGATCAGCTCGTCGCGCCGTCCCGGCCTCATCGTGTACTGGCGGAGCTCGACGATCGGGCAGCAGGGGCTGGTGGGGGCGGTGGTCATCGCGTTCCTCCGTGGCAAGGTTCTTCTCGGTGGAAGCAAGGTAGCGTGGGATTAGGTCGAAACCCAGCCTAGTTGCGTTCGACGGCGCCGCGGTGTCTCAAAAGGTGGCAGGATTTCGGGAGACGAAGAGGAGACCCCCATGCAAGGGATGATCGGGAAGGCGACCGCGCTCGCGCTGGTCGGCCTCGCCCTGCTCGCCGGCGGCGCGCGGGCCGAGTCGTCGGCTGTGCGAACCTTACGCGTCGACTACTACCACACGGGAAAAGCCGGGGCGGAAGAGATCTTCGCGCTCGATCGCGTCGTGGTCGAGCCTCTTCCCTGGCCGGGCAACCCGAAGCGTCCACTCGACGACTCGGGACTCGGCGAGTACTACTTCGAGGTCGCGGATCGCGCGACGCAGGTTCCCCTCTACTCGCGTGGGTTCTCCACCTGGTTCGACGTTTGGCAGGCGACCTTTGACGCGCGCGGCCGCTACCGGACGTTCGAGGAGTCGCTGCGCTTTCCCGAGCCGGCGAAGCCGGTAATCGTGCGGGTGCGGCGGCGCGAAGGACCGGTCGATTTCAAAGAGGTCTGGTCGTTCGTGATCGATCCGGCCGATCCCTCGATCGCGCGCGGCGCGCCGCCCGCGGCCGGCCGCGTGGTGGAGATCCAGAAGCGCGGGCCGTCGAGCCGCAAGCTCGATCTGCTGTTCCTGGGCGACGGCTACACGTCGGCGGAACGCGACGAGTTTCTCGCCGACGCGCGCCGTCTCACCGCGGCGCTGTTCGAGCACGAGCCGTTCGGCGATCGGCGCGACGATCTGAACGTCTGGGCGCTCCTCCCCGAGGCGCGCGACGCCGGGGTGACCCGCCGCTCCGCGGGGATCGAGCGCGCCTCTCCGCTCGGTACCGCCTACGACGTCCTCGACATCCCGTCGAACCTCGCCACGCTCGCCGACCGCGATCTCCGCGCGATCGCCTCGAACGCGCCGTATGACGCGCTGGTGATCCTCTCGAACTCGAACGTCTACGGCGGTTCCGGGATCTTCAACGGCGCGGCGGTGGTGGCGGCCAAGAGCGTCTGGGCGCCCTATTTGATCGCCCACGAGCTGGGGCAAAGCCTCGCCGGTCTCGCGGTCGAAAACTTCACCTGGGAGTGGGCCAACGCGGGCGGCGGCTTCTTCAGCTACGGCGAGCCCTGGCAGCGCAACATCACGCTGGGCGACGCCCCGGAGTCGATCAAATGGCGGGATCTGCTCACCCCCGGCGTGCCGCTCGATACCCCTTGGGAGAAGGACGCGTACCGCTCGGTCGGCTGGGACGTCCGCGATCAACTGAAGACGATGCGCGAGGCGCACCGTCCGGAATCCGACTTCGATGCCGCGCGGGAAGAGGAGAAGAAGAAATCGACCGAGATGCTCGCCCACGGCAAAGCGCCGGACGGCGGAGGCGAGCCCGCGGACCCCTCGACGGTCGGTGCCTTCGAAGGGGCCGCCCATCAGGAGCACATCTACAATCGGCCCCAGCTCGATTGCGTCATGTTCAGCCGCGACGACGTGGATTTCTGCGCCGTCTGCCGGCGCGAGCTCGACGCGGTGATCTCGCTCTATTCGAAATGAAAAGAAGGGACCGGGACGAGGCGCCCGGTCCCTTCTTCACGCGGGAGGCAGCCCGCGAGCGAGACTTCGTCCCTCGCTATTCGGGGAAGGCGTCCGTGTCGCCGCCGCCGCAATAGGTGCCGAGCGCGTTGTGGTACGTCTTGAACGCACCGGTCACCGTATCGGTGACGACGATGTCGAACTCCTGATCGCTCATCGATCCCCAGTAGACCCAATAGCGATGGTTGATCGCCCGGGCGTCGAGGACCTTGATGAACACCTCGGCGTTGTCCTGGATGTAGAACCAGTAGACGCCCGTGCTGGTGTTGATCGCGAGCCCCGGCTGCGGCACGCCGCCGCGCTTGATCTCGACCTGGAACCGGCCGTCGAGCTGGCAGATCCGCGTCGCGCTCGGCACGCAGCTGCCCGCGACGTTGCCGAACGGGCGACTGCTAGCCGTTGCGGACGCCGGGGATTGGCCGACCTGCGACGCCACCGATCCGCTCGGCGCGAAACTCAGGTTCCCGAGCGGAAAGGCCTGGTAGTCCCGGCCGCCGCACAGGTTTCCTCCGGCGCGGTCGTAGATCTTCTGCGCGCCCGTCTGCAGGTCGGTCACCGTCAGCTTGTAGTGCTGGTCGGTCGCCGCGCCGTGGAACACCCACCACGACGCGGGACCCTGGAGCACCTTAACGCCCACCTCCGTGTTGCTCGAGCTGAAGAACCAGAAGAATCCCCCCCAATTGCTGTAGGAGGTCGCGAAGGCGGCCTGCTCCGGACCTCCGGTGAAGAAGGATCCTTCCACTTTGAAGCGGCCGTTCTGGAGGCAGAGCGTGTTCGGCCCGGGCGTGCAGGTGGCCGTGAGCGTGACCGGGGCCGGAGCCGAGATCGCCTGCGCCGGCGGCGTGGCCGAGTCCGTGATGCGGACACGGTAGTAGCCGACCTGGCCGGCGTAGATCGAAGAGATCGAAAGCGTGGGTCCGGTGACTCCCGAGTAGGGAGCCACGTTCGAGAGATCGCTCCAGGTGCTGCCGTTCGAGCTGATTTGCCAACGGTAGAAATAGGGAGGACTCCCGCCGCAGGCGAAGCCCGAAAGCGATCCCGAAGAGCCCGGGGTGACGTTGAGGCCGGGGGTGTTCGTGCAGAGCGTCAGCGTCGTCGTGGTGGAGACGATGAGCTGAGCGCCGTTCGAGAAGACCTGGGCGGCCCCCGGCGACGAGTCCGTGACGCGGAGCCGGTAGAACCCGTTGCGGCTCGGTCCCACCCCGGCTACGGTCATCGACGGCGTCGCCGAGCCCGAGACTCCGAAGCCGTCGGCGAGATTGGTATAGGAGGTGCCGTTCGAGCTGTACTGCCAGCGGTACGAGAGGGGTGCCACGCCGCCGCAAGCGGCGGCCTGGAACAGCACGTTTCCGCCGAGAGAGGCGCTCGCCGCGGCCGGTTGCTGGCAGATCGAGAGCGGTTGGCCCTTGACGTGGAGCACCCAGTCGCCGGAGGTGGGCGCGGTGAAGGTCGGACCGCCGGTCGCGAGGAAGGGAGCGGTGCTGCCGCGCGGGTCGAACCACTTCGCGACGAAGCCGTTCGGCAGAGCCGAGAGGGTGACGGAGGGAGCCTGGTTCCCGGCCTTGCGAAGGTAGACCACGAATTCGTCGTTGGGACGAGCGTACGCCCATGCGCCGGTGCCGCCGACGATCTTGTCGTCCGACGGAACCATGTCGACCAGATCGACGCCCGCCGAGGTCAAGAAACGGTTGACGTTGCCCACCTCCCGCATGCCGCGATCGATGTCGCTCCGATTGTTCATCAGATCCTTCACGATCGCGATGTGATCGATGAAGAAGTTCGTGTGCGCCCCCGCGGTGAGCGCTCCCCAGGCCTTCTCGCGCGGAATGTCGCCGTAGTCGCCGAGCGCAGGATCGCAGCAGTCGTTGTCGGTGATCAACGGCAGGTCCCAACCGTGCTGCGTATCACGGAGCCGGTTGTGCATCGCTTCGACCGATTCGGCGCTCGAGGGGGCCGGCGTCCGGTACCCCGCGACCGTCCGGTGCTCCGGCAGATCGATCGGCATGATCAGGTGCGGTGGATTGCTATCGGCGAGGGCGATCTCCGTGCCGATCGACTGATCCCAGGAGGACACGGCGGTCGAGGGGGTGGAGACGTTCTTCGTCTGATCTTCGTTGCAGGTCTCCCAGATGATGTTGGGCCGATTCCGCAGCGCGCCGACCACCGCGGCGACGAGGCGCTTCTGATATTTCGCCACCGCGTGGGTGGGGTTGGTCCAGTCGGCGGTGGTGGCCCAATCGACGTGCCCCGCCTTCTCGTCGGACGTTACGTTGTTGGCCGCCTTGTAGTAGTCCCGGCCCGCCTGATTCGCGACGTGCCAGCCGTCGAAGAGGACGATCTGCACCACTACGCCCTTACTAGCGGCATAGTCGACCTCGTCCTTGAGCAGTTGGAGGTAGACGGGATTGATCGGTGCGTCGAGATCGAATTTGTTGCCGCCGTCGATCGCACCGGGGATCGAAGAGCGCTGGTACGGATGGACGATCCGGTAGTCCCATTCTGCCGCGGTCGAACCGACGGGAATCGCGCCCCAGTTAGCCCAGGCTCGGACGTAGTTGAGCCCGTTCGCTTGGAGTCGGTCGACGAACGTTTGGAAGGCGCAGCGGGCCGCCCTCTCGGGAGGCGCTACGTCCCGGCCGCCGTCTTGGCAGGTCGCGGTGTAGTGATCCCACTCGCCGTTCGTCATGTTGAGCGCCGCACCATAGAACCCGAGGGGGAACCATGGAGCGCCATCCTTGACGAAGCGGCGGTGGTCGCTGCCGAGGATTTGGGGTACGGGCGAGGAGGACTGCGCCGCCGAGCCGTGCGGCAGGGCGAGGAAGGTCAGCAGCAGGAGAAGGAAGAGGGCGACGGGTTTCAAGATGGGCTCCTTTGGCTTGAGAGGTGCAGCCTGTTCTCTCGCCATGGCGCATTTCCCGGCTCGGTCCTATCAGCGAGCCGTAGGGGTCGGGTTTCGAGACGGTTGCGAAACGCCCCTTCCGGATCCGAAGCCTCCGGAGGCTTTAGAATCTGCGTTCCATGGAACCCTTGCGAATCCGAAAGAGCGACTCCGGGGGGAGAGCGTCGCGCGGCTTCGAGCGCCGCCGGCTCGGTCTCCTTTCTGTAGCCGGGCTCGCGGTTGTCTTTGCGGCGGGTCTCGGTTGCCACGCCCATGTCGTGCGCACGGCGCCGAACCATGGCGGCTCGCGGTTCGACCTGTCGGCCCCTCCCTGCCGTCCGGCCGATCGCCCGGCCGAACCCTCACCCACGGCCGTGGACGTGAAATACCTCGGCGCCGCGGGCCTCTACGTGCGCTGGGGGAGCGACTCGATCCTGCTGGGGCCTTACTTTTCGAACCCGCCTCTGCCGCGGGTCCTGTTCGGCCGGTGGCGAGCGGACCGCTCCGCGATCGAGCGCGGTCTCGAGGGAATCGACGGCTCCGAGGTCCGAGCGCTCTTCTCGGGGCACGCCCACTACGACCACGTCGGCGACTTTCCCGTCCTGCTCGAACGCGCGACCGGCGCGCACGTCTTCGTCAACGAATCGGCCGCCCACACCTTGGCTCCTTACGCCGCCGCGCGCACGACACCTCTCGAAGGCATCGCGAACCGTTGGACCTGGCTCACCCGCGGAAGCGAAAAACTGCCGATCCGCTTCTATCCCGTGCTCTCGAGCCACGCGCCGCAGATCGACCACTACCTTTGGGCGAGCCGGAGCGTGGACGAGGACTGGCGGACGCCCTGGCCCTCCCACAGGTTTCGCGAGCTTCAGGTCGGCCGAACCTTCGCGTTGGTGATCGATCTTCTGGCGGACGATCTTTCGACCGTAAAGTTCCGCATCTACTACCAGGACTCCGCGAACCTCGCGGGCGTCGGTGAGCCGCCGCCGTTTGCCGATGGGCATCCGTACGATCTCGCCGTCCTCTGCATCGCCTCTTACGACAAGGCGCCCGGCCAGCCGGCTGCGATCCTCGAAGCGCTACGCCCGCGTCACGTCCTGGTGGGCCACTACGACGATTTCTTCCGGCCGCAGAACCGGCCGATCCGCTTCGTCTCGCTCCTCACCGAACGCAAAGTCGAGCGCTACCTTGCCTCCATTTGCGACGTCCTCGGCTGCACCCCCGAGTCCCCGACGGCGGGACCCGCGAACGCCGTCTGCGGCCCCTCGGGACCGCGCTGGACGATTCCGCTCCGGGGCGAGTGGATGCGCTTCCTGACGACGGCGACGTCGCCATAGAGCTTCGCACCGTAGCTGGAGCCGTGGACTTTCGTTCTGGAGGGCCAGGGGTTCAAATCAGTCTCTAGGGCTTTGAGAACGCCAAGACGGTCTGGTTGGGAATCGGTCCGGTACCTACAGCGTACGGACCGAGCAGCCGCCAGCCGCCATTGCCTTGGGTAGTCAAAATGCTCTGGAGCTGGGCTTGGGTCGCTACGTTGGGTATCGGCACGAGCTTGTATTGGATAGTTGCCGCCACCTGTCCCGTCGGTCTCTCCGCCTGCGCGAAAACGGCCATGGCCAGAGCCGACAGTGCGAGGATCGCAGTACCAACCAGAAGAGCCTTGAACTTGGTCGCAATCATGACGTCCTCCTTGGCGATTGTTTGTTGTAGGACTCAATTATAGCGCTGCAAAGAATCCGCGCGGTCCGCGACCGATCATTCGGCTCCAGTAGGCGAGGTCGCCGTGGGATCTTCTGAGGCGGAGCTACGACGAAAGGAGCTACGATCAAGGTGTGATTCCCCACCATCCTCCCGAACCGTGGCTCCGCGGCCCGGTCCCCGAAATCCCGGGGCTCCTGCAGCCCGTAGCTCATGCTCTCCTTCAGGCGGTAGAAGACGTGCGGCGTGCCGTCGAGGTCCTTTCCGACAAGCAGCTCTGGGCTCAACTGTTGGGCGCCCCGTCCGTGGGCTTCCATGTTCGCCACGCGACCGGAAGCTTGGATCGTCTTTTCACTTACGCGCGAAGGGAGAGCCTGATAGCAACGCAACAGGCCGCCCTGGCGGACGAAGGGAATTCTGGGGATCCGCCCACCTCAGCGCAGCTCCTGGCGCAGGAATTCGAGCGACAGGTGAGCCTGGCGCTGGCGCAGCTTCGAACGACGCCCGAAGCGACGCTTCTCGAACCCCGAGGGGTGGGCCGCCTTCAACTCCCCTCGACCGTCCTCGGGTTGCTCTTTCATGCGGCCGAGCACACGCAGAGGCACGTCGGGCAAATCGTCACCAGCGCCAGGATCGTTCGAGCGCTTGACGAACGAGACCGAGCTACGGTCGAGGAGGCCTGAGGTCATTTCCGAGGTAACCGATTCGCCGTCGGCAACGAGCCTCGAAAGGCCGACCTCAACGAGCGTCTTCGAGGAAGACGATGTCGGGGCGACCGACGACGCCCGCTTTCTCCATGACTTCGCGGAGCTCGGGCCGAACGGCGAATTCGCGGGCGGCGGCGAGGTCGTCGGTTTCAAATACGGCGACGACCTCCGCCGGATCGTCGGCGTTGCGCAGCACGAGATGGTCGCGCATCCCCGCTCCCGCACGGACCCCGGCGTCGGCGTCGAAGAACTGCTTCCACTTCGCGAAATCCTGAACTTTGTGACGGACGAGCACGTAGG